>SCUO01000045.1 GCA_004297395.1 Chloroflexota bacterium
GCATCCGGGCCTCGTCGAGGGTCTTGCTGCCCTTGCGGTGGTTGCAGCCCTTGCAGGCGGCCACGAGGTTGTCCCAGGTGTGCAGCCCGCCGCGATGCCGCGGGACGATGTGATCGAGGGTCAGGTCGTGGGCGGTCCGGCCGCAGTACTGGCAGGTGTGCCGGTCGCGGATGAAGACCTCCCGGCGCGACAGCTTGACCCGCGGGCGCGGCCGGCGGATCCGGTGCTGGAGGCGGATCACGGACGGGGCCCGGAACTCGGTCCGCGGCGTCCGAATCATCTGGTGGTTGTACTCGAGCACCTCGGCCTTCTCGCCGAAGACGAGCCGAAACGCCCGCGGAAGGTTCGTCACATTCAGCGGCTCGTAGTCCTGGTTCAGCACGAGGACGATGCCGTTCATGCGCGGGATGCTAGCAACGGACCGTTCCTCACGCTCGCCCAGCGGGCCGGCCGGTCGGCGCACCGGACGTGGGATCCCAGCCGCCGGCCTGGCCGACCTTGGTCGCGAGCGGACGCCCCAGGGTCGCGGCGATGAACCGGGCGGCTGCGAGAACCCCCTCGAGATCGACGCCGTGCGTCCAGCCCGAGGCGTCGAGGAAGTAGACGAGGTCTTCCGTGGCCAGGTTGCCGGCCGCGCCCGGGGCGTAGGGGCAGCCGCCGGTACCGCCGGCCGAGGCATCGAAGCACCGGACGCCGGCATCGAGGCCGGCCGCGACGTTAGCAAGGGCCGTGCCGCGCGTGTCATGGAAGTGGTACGCGATGCGATCCAGGGGAACGCCGGCGGCCCTCGCCGCGCCCGTTAGGGCCGCGACCTGGCCGGGCACCCCCACCCCGATGGTGTCGCCGAAGCAGACCTCGTCGACGCCGAGCTCGAGCAGCCGGATGGCGACATCCACGGCCAGTGAAGGTTCGACCGCGCCGGTGTACGGGCAGCCGAACGCCGTGGAGACGTAGCCCCGCCGCCACCAGCCGAGGTCGCCGGCGCGCCGGATGACCGGCGCGGCCGCCTCGAGCGAGCGCGCGATGGTCATCCCGATGTTCCGCTCGGTGAAGGCGTCGGTTGCCGCGGTGAAGACGGCGACGGCCCGGGCGCCGGCGGCCTCCGCTCGCGCCAGCCCGCGCTCATTGGGCACGAGGACCGGGTAGCGGACGCCATCCGCCGCCGGCAGCAGAGGCACGAGCTCGCCGGCGTCGGCCAGCTGCGGGATCGCAGCGGGCGAGACGAAGCTCGTGGCCTCGATCTCGCGGAGCCCCGCGGCGACGAGGAGCTCGACGTAGCGGAGCTTCGCGACCGTCGGGATCGGCACGGATTCGTTCTGGAGGCCATCCCGCGGCCCGACCTCGTAGATCCGGACGGTGTCCCGTACGGTGTCGGGCGGAGGTGGTGAGGCGGGGTCCACGGCGGAGCCGGTCGAGGTCGGGCCGCTCGTCAGCCGAGCGGCGGGTCCATCGCCCGCTCGACCCGGGCGATCTGGACTTCGATCCGGGCGATCTCCTCGGAGGCCTCGGCGCGCTCATGGCTGAGCAGGGGCGCGGCGTCGCGACGGCGGCGCGCCTCGCGATGGAGGACGAGGAGGGCCTCCCGGGTGTCCGGGAGGGGGGCGTCGCGGTGTGCCTTCGTCGTGGTCATCGCGGAGAGGGTAGCGCTATGGCTCGACGATCGCGAGGATCTGGCCCCGCGCGACCTGGTCGGCGCGGCGGACGCGGAGCTCGGCAACCGTGCCGGCGACCGGGGCGACGACGGCGTGCTCCATCTTCATCGCCTCGAGGGTCACGACGGGATCGCCGGCCTCGACCGTCGCACCGACCGCGACGTGGACCGACAGGACGCTGCCGGGCATCGGGGCAATGATCTCGCTCGGGCCACCGGTATGGTGCGAGACGGCCGCTCGCGCGGCGCGATCGACGTCGGGTGGTGGCGCCAGCCGGAAGGCGACGCTCCGGCCATCGACGTCGACGTGGGCGGTGCCGCCGACGACGGCGACCTCGAAGGTCGCTCGGTCCCCGGCAGGAGCCCCGAGGTCGACCGAGCGCTCGGTGCCGTCGTCGGTCGCGAGGCGCGCCCGGGCGGGGCCGTTGAGGCGCCAGCCGCCGCCACCGAGAGCGCGGGCGGCGGAATTCCACGCGCCGTCCGGAACGGCCGACCGGGTTGGCCAGTCGTCCGGGGGCCAGATCCGGTCGAGGGTGTCGATCCGGGCCTGGCCCTCCCGGACAGCCGGCTCGCGCACCAGCCAGCGCAGGAACCGGAGGTTCGTCGTGATCCCCAGGACGATCGTCGCGTCGAGGGCGGCGGTGAGACGGTCGAGAGCCTGGGGCCGGTCGGATCCGTGGGCGATGATCTTGGCCAGCATCGGGTCGAATCGCCCGCCGATCTCGTCGCCCTCGTCGATCCCCGCGTCGACCCGGATTCCCTCGCCCGACGGCCACCGGAGGCGCTCGATCCGGCCGGTGGCCGGCAGGAACCCGGCCTCGGCATCCTCGGCGTAGAGGCGGACCTCGACGGCGTGGCCGCCGCTCGTCATGGCGGCGTCGACCTGTGCCTGGGTCAGGCCCAGCGGCTCGCCGGCAGTGATCCGGAGCTGGTCGGCGACGAGATCGCGGCCGGTGACGAGCTCGGTGACCGGATGCTCAACCTGGAGCCGGGTGTTCATCTCGAGGAAGAACACCTCGCCCCGGTCGGTCAGGAGGAACTCGCAGGTGCCCGCGTTTGTGTAGCCGACGGCCCCGGCGAGGCGGAGGGCGGCCTCCCCGAGGCGTTCGCGGAGGGCCGCCGTCAGCGCCGGTGATGGGGTCTCCTCGAGGACCTTCTGGTGGCGGCGCTGGATGGAGCAATCGCGTTCGCCGAGGTGGACGCCATGGCCCTGCTCGTCGAACAGGACCTGGATCTCGACGTGACGCGGGCCCTCGACGAGCCGCTCGAGGATCAGACGAGCGTCGCCGAATGCGGCAGTCGCCTCTCGGCGGGCCGAGGCGAGCGCTTCGCGCAGGCCCGCGGGCTCGCGAACGATGCGCATGCCCTTGCCGCCGCCGCCGGCTGCCGGCTTGACGAGGATCGGGTATCCGGTCCGTGCCGCCGCCCTGACCAGGGCCGAATCCGACTGCGGCTCGCCGTCGTAGCCGGGGATCACCGGCACGCCCAGCTCCACCGCCAGCCGCCTGGCCGCGGCCTTGTCGCCCATCGCCCGGATCGCGGCCGCCGGCGGCCCGACCCAGCGCATCCCGGCCCGGACCACGGCCCGGGCGAAGTCGTCGTTCTCGGCCAGGAAGCCGAAGCCCGGATGGACGGCATCCGCGCCCGACGCAACGGCCGCCGCGACGACGGCCCCGATGTCGAGGAGATCGAGCGCGCCGGCGCCGGTCGTCGGCGGCACGGTGACACGGACACCGAGACGCTCGCCGGTCCGACCAATCCGCCGCGCGATCTCACCGCGGTTTGCGACGAAGACGTGGCGGACGGGGGCGGCTGCCCATCCGCCCGGGACCGAGATCACAGGGCGTCCGGGCGCGAGGAGCGCCACGGCGGGAACCGACGCCGCGCTGAACGCGTCTAACGCGTCAGACGCGACACGCCATCGGCCGCCAACACGCCGGGCGGGCAACTTCCCGTTCGCGATCCAGCGTTGGACGCTCCGCGTCGTCGTCCCGATCCGCCGCGCAACCTCGCTGGGGCTCAGCTCGTCCTGCACCGTGTCGCGATTGTCGCAGATCCGTTGCGCCGCCGGGCCTCAGTGGTCTTCTGGCCGCTCGTCCCAGGCAGGGTGGCGCCGCTCCGAGAAGGCTCGAAACCCCTCCTGGGCCTCCGGGCTCGTCCGCTGGCGGGCGATGACCCGAGCGGTATGCCACTTCGTCGAGCCGTGGCCCAGGCCCCGAACCTCGCGCACGATCGCCTTCGCGGCGCGAGCGGCCGTCGGGCCGGCGGCCAGGATGTCGGCGATGGCCGCCTCGACGGCGGCATCGAGGGCCGACTCGCCCTCCACGATCTCGTGGACCAGACCGATGCGCTGGGCCCGGGGGGCGTCGAAGCGGCGACCGCCCGGGAAGAGGGCCCGCGCGTTGGATTCCCCGATCTTGGTGATCACGAACGGGGCGATGACCGCCGGCAGGATGCCGAGGCGCGTCTCGGTGAACCCGAACCGCGCGCCCGACTCGGCGATGACGAGGTCCGCCACCGCGCACAGGCCCATGCCGCCGCCCAGGGCCGCGCCCTGGACCCGGGCGATCACCGGCACCGGGCAGGTGTCGATCGCCTCGAACATCTCGGCCATCGCCATCGCGTCCTGCTCATTGCCCTCGACATCGAGCAGCATCGCGGCGCGCATCCAGGCGATGTCGGCGCCGGCGCAGAACGATGGCCCGTCGCCGGCCAGCACGACGGCCCGGAGGGCGGTCGGCACCTCGCGGGCGAGGGCCGCGAAGGTCGCGGCGAGCTCGGCGATGACCGAGGCATCGAAGGCGTTGTGGACATCCGGTCGGGCCAGGGTCACCCGGGCGACCACGTCGCCAGGCCCGGAGCGCGAGAGTCGGACCGCGGTGGCCATGGCGCGCATCGTACGGGACGGACCGCCCGCCGAGACCCGGCGATCGAACCGGTGGTTCGGGAGCAGACTGGCGCCTCGAGCGCGCAACAGGCACGGCAGAGCAGGAGCTGGTCTTCCATGCGGATCCTCGTCATCGGCGCCGGGGGCGTCGGGAGCGCGTTCGTCCCAACGGCCCTGCGACGCTCGTTCTTCGAGCACATCGTCGTCGCCGACTACGACGTCGGCCGTGCCGAGGCCGCCGTTGCCCGTGCCGCCGATCCACGCGTCTCGGCCGCCCGGGTCGACGCCTCGAAGGCCCAGGCCGTCGCCGCGCTGATCCGCGAATCGGGCGCGACCCACGTCCTGAACGCCGTCGATCCGCGCTTCGTCATGCCGATCTTCAACGGCTGCGCGGCGGCCGGCGTCGACTACCTCGACATGGCGATGTCGCTGTCACACCCCCATCCGGAACGGCCCCACGAGCTGTCGGGCGTGAAGCTCGGTGACGAGCAGTTCGCCCAGGCGGATGCGTGGAAGGCCGCGGGTCGGCTGGCGCTCGTCGGAATCGGCGTTGAGCCGGGGCTGTCGGACGTCTTTGCCCGCTACGCCGCCGACCATCTGTTCAGCGAGATCGACGAGGTCGGAATCCGCGACGGCGCGAACCTGGTCGTCGATGGTTACGACTTCGCCCCGTCGTTCTCGATCTGGACGACGATCGAGGAGTGCCTCAACCCGCCGGTGATCTGGCAGGACGGCGGCTGGCACACGACGCCGCCGTTCAGCGAGCCCGAGGTCTTCGAGTTCCCCGAGGGCATCGGCCCGGTCGAGTGCGTGAACGTGGAGCACGAGGAGGTCCTCCTCGTCCCGCGCTGGGTCAAGGCCAGGCGGGTGACCTTCAAGTACGGCCTGGGCGACGAGTTCATCAACGTCCTGAAGACGCTCCACATGCTGGGCCTCGACCGGACGGCCAAGATCCGAGTCGGCGGGGTCGAGGTCTCGCCGCGCGATGTCGTGGCGGCCGGCCTGCCCGATCCAGCGGGTCTCGGCGACCGGATGCACGGCAAGACCTGCGCCGGGACGTGGGTCACCGGTCGCGGGAAGGACGGCAACCCCCGCGCGGTCTACCTCTACCACGTCGTCGACAACGACTGGTCGATGCGCGAGTACGGATCGCAGGCCGTGGTCTGGCAGACCGCCGTCAACCCGGTCGTGGCACTGGAGCTCCTCGCCCGCGGCACGTGGTCCGGGGCCGGCGTGCTCGGGCCGGAGGCCTTCGATGCCGTGCCGTTCCTGGACCTCCTGACCGAGTACGGCTCGCCATGGGGAATGCGGGAGGGCGGCTGACCAACAAGGCCGCCACGGATCCTCGGGCCCAGGGACGCCCATGGCAGATGGGGCTTTCCGCAGCGGGCCGGCGGCCCTACCCTTCGGGCAATCGCCAGGGAGGGTTCGATGACCGACGCGTGGGATGCGCCTCCGCCGCCCGGCGTCTGCCCCTGGTGCTCGGGCAGGAACGCTCCCGGGGCGCGCCAGTGCGCGACGTGCGGGGCGGCGATCGCCCAGCGCGACGATCTTGGCGGGGTCGTCGTCCCGGGGGTGACCGGCGTTGACCCGAACCTGCTCGGGACCCAGAGCTCGCTCGCCTCGCCGGTGCTGCGGAGCCAGGGCACGCTCAACGCGATCAACGCGGTCAGCCAGGTCAATGCCACGCTCGGGTTGGCCGCCGCGGCGGCCATCCTCGGCCAGGACACGGTCAAGGGCATGCTCGGCCTGAAAGACGCCGACCTCGACACCGTGGGCAAGCCGAGCGAGGCGGCCCTCCAGGCAGTCGAGAAGCTCGACCGCGATGGCGCTGCCGCTCCGACCGCGTCGGCCGACGAGATCGCAGAGGTTGATCCGCCGCCGACTGGCCAGCCACCGTCCGGAGCCGGGCCGACGCCTCCGGCCATCGACCCGTGGGCGGACCTGCCCGAGCGCCGCGCCCCCGATCCCGCCTAGGCGCGCTGAGCCGTGCCCGGCGACGTCGCCGACTGCGCCGCGCCACGCCGTTGGGATGCGCCTGGCTCATCGAACGGCGCACGTTCATGCTCCGCCGACCGGTTGATCCGACGGGACTCGCGATTGGTCACGCTCGTTTGTCGCGAGTCCGATGAGCCAGCCGCATCAGGCAGCCGCAGCCGAAGGGGTGGGGATCGAGCCGCGGCCCCGATTCCGACTAACCGGACCGAGCCGATCGAGCCTCCTCGACGGGTCGCAGAACATCGACCCGGTCGCCCGGCTTGACCTGACCCTCGACGGCGACCCGGGCGTACCAGCGGGCGTCCTCGGGCTGGAGCTTCGGCGAGATCCGGGCGATCCGACGCTCGACGAACCAGTGGGCGATCGTCTGGCATGGCCCGGCCATGTCGGTGAGCTCGATCTCGAGGCCGTCGTCGCCGATGGCGAGGCGATCACCCGCGCGCAGGGCGGCCCAGTCGATGCCCTCGATGGTCAGGTTCTCGCCGTACGCCCCCGGGAACGCCTGGTGGCCGTCGGCGGCCACGCGGGCGATGGCCTCGATGGAGTAGAGGCAGACCGCCTGGTCCGGACCGCCGTGGACCGGCTCGGGCTCGTCGTGGGCGTCGGCGTCCAGGCCCAGTCGCCCGACCCAGGCGGAAGCCACGGGCAGCTTCGGGACGCCACCCGGCGAGACATTCACGAACGCGACGCGACCGGCCATGCCCGGGATGCTAGCGCCTCACATCCGGAAGACGCCGAACTTCGTGTCGGGGATCGGGGCGTGGACGGCCGCCTCGATGCCCATCGACAGGACGCGGCGGGTGTCGAGCGGGTCGATGACCCCGTCGTCCCAGAGGCGAGCCGTGGCGAAGTAGGGATTGCCCTCTCGCTCGTAGGCCTCGAGGATCGGCGCCTCGAAGGCGTCGCGCTCAGCCGCGGAGGCAAACTCCCCGCGGACCGTCGACAGGACGCGGGCCGCCTGGGCGCCGCCCATGACGCTGATCCGGGCGTTCGGCCAGGTCCACAGGAAGCGTGGCGAGTAGCCGCGGCCGGCCATCGCGTAGTTGCCGGCCCCGAATGAACCGCCGATGAGGATCGTGAACTTCGGGACCGCGGCCGTGGCGACCGCGGTGACGAGCTTGGCCCCGTCCTTGGCGATCCCACCGGCCTCGTATTCCCGGCCGACCATGAAGCCGGTGATGTTCTGGAGGAAGACGAGCGGGATCCGGCGCTGGCAGGCGAGCTCGATGAAATGGGCCCCCTTCAAGGCCGACTGGCTGAACAGGATCCCGTCGTTGGCCAGGATCGCGACGGGCCAGCCGTCGAGGTGAGCGAAGCCCGTCACGAGCGTCTCGCCGTACAAGGGCTTGAACTCGTGGAACCGTGACCCGTCGACGAGGCGGGCAATCAGCTCGCGGACGGGTACGGGCCGCCGGGCGTCGAGGGAGACCGCCGAGTAGAGATGGGCCCCGCCATCGCCCTCCGCCGGCGCCGGGTCGACGGCCGGCGGCTCGGGTTCGCGGCGGTCCCAGGGCGTGGCCGGCGGCTTCCGCTCGAGATGCCGGACGATCGACCGACCGAGGGCCAGGGCATGCTCGTCGTCGAGGGCCTCGTGGTCGGCGACGCCGCTGCGCCGGGCATGGACGTCGGCCCCGCCGAGGGTCTCGGCATCGACGTCCTCGCCGGTGGCGGCCTTCACCAGCGGCGGCCCGCCGAGAAAGATCGTGCCGGTGCCCTTGACGATGACCGTCTCGTCGCTCATGGCCGGGACATATGCGCCGCCGGCGGTCGAGGAACCCATGACGAGCGCGACCTGCGGGATCCCCTCGGCCGACATCCGGGCCTGGTTGAAGAAGATCCGGCCGAAGTGCTCGCGGTCCGGGAAGACCTCGGCCTGGAGCGGCAGGAAGGCTCCGCCGCTGTCGACGAGGTAGACACAGGGCAGGCGGTTCTCGAGGGCGATCTCCTGGGCCCGGAGGTGCTTCTTCACCGTCATCGGGTAGTAGGTCCCGCCCTTGACGGTGGCGTCGTTGGCGACGATGACGCAGAGCGTCCCCTCGATCCGGCCGAGGCCGGTGACGATGCCGGCGCTCGGGGCGTCGTCCTCGTACATGCCGTTTGCGGCGAGGGCGCTGAGCTCGAGGAACGACGCGCCCGGGTCGAGGATCCGATCGATCCGCTCCCGGACCGGGATCTTGCCGCGCTCGCGGTGGCGAGCGATGGAGCGGTCGTCGCCGCCGGCGCCGCGCTCGCTCACGGCCGCGGTCCTGGCCCGGAGGTCGGCCACGAGCGCCGTCATCGCCTCGAGGTTGGCGCGGGCCTCCGGGCTCGCGGGATCGAGTCGGCTGCGCAGGACGGGCATGACCTGAAGTGTAGGACCGGGCCGTTGACGGGCCGGCGCCCTCGGGTGATGATGTTCTCGTCATCAGGAGGTGGAGCCATGGGCATGGCGGCTCGAATGCTCCGGCACGCGCGCCGGAGCGCGGGGCTCACCCAGCGGGCCCTCTCGGCGAAGACCGGGGTGCCACAGGAGACGATCGCCCGGATCGAGTCCGGCCGCTCGGACCCGCGGGTCGAGACGCTCGACCGCCTGCTCGAGGGCTGCGGCTACGGCCTCGAGCACCTCCCGCGGCTCGGCATCGGCATCGACCGGCCGCAGTTCCACGAACGCCTGGCGTTGTCGCCGAGTGATCGGCTGACAAGGGCCATCGAGGAAGATCGGCTGATGCTTGCATTCCGGGCAGCGTTCAAGTGGGTCGCTGAGTGACCGAACAGCCTCGATTCATCCCCGAGGAGATCATTCGCCGGTTGCGGGCTGCCGGAGTCCGCTTCGTTGTGATCGGCGGCCTGGCGGCCCAGGCACATGGGTCGCCATCGCTGACCGGTGACCTCGACATCGTGCCGTCCTGGGACCGGGAGAACCTGGAGAGGGTGGCGGCTGTGCTTTCGGACACAGCAGCGATTCGTCACGGTGTCACGCGTGACGCGCCGCCATTGCCGCCGCTCGACGCGCGAACCCTGCTCGCCGGTGCGGTCTTCACGTTGTCCACTCGGTTCGGGCGGTTCGACTTGTTGGCAGCTCCCGATCCGGGCTTGAATTTCGACACGCTCGTGGCCAACGCCCGCGTCGGCGAGATCAATGGCGTCAGGGTGGAAATCGCGTCGCTCGACGACCTCATCGCGATGAAGCGGGCCGCGGGGCGACCGAAGGATCGGGTCGAGCTCGAGATCCTGGGGGCGCTCCGCGAGGAGATCGACCGGTCGTCGCCCGCCCGCGGGCGCCGCGGGGCGCCGGGCTGAGTCCCGGTCAAGGAACCGGACGGCCGACGTGTCCGTCCGAACGGGCATGACATCACCGCTCCGTCCTGCCCGTCGCTTCCATCCAGTCGCCGCAATCGTCGGCACGATCCTTCTCGTGACGGTGGCTGCCGGCTGCAGCTACCTGTCGCGCTCCACCACCTCGCCCGGCCCGACAGCCTCGCCCGGCCCGCTCCTGTCCGTCGAGACGCGCGGCGGTCACTGCATCGGCGGCACGTGCGGTGCGATCGTGGTCCTGGAGAGCGACGGCCGCGTCCGAACCGGGGAGAAGCCACCCAACGAGCTTGGGACCATTTCCCCGGAGGACCTCGCGGGGATGACCGCGCTCATCGAGTCGACCGACTTCGCCGCGATCCGGGCCCACCCGTTCACCGACACCTGTCCCGTCGCCTTCGACGGCCAGGAGGTCGTCTACGAGTTCACGACGAGCGGTGGCGTCGAGCGCATCGAGTCCTGCGTCACGGAGGTCGATCCGCGACATCCGCTGTTCGCGGCGGTCACCGCCGTCCTCGAGAGCTTCATCTCGCTCCCGACCGAGTAGCGCGCCCGGGTCAGAGGGTCGCGCCTAGCGCCGCCTCGATCTCCGGGTAGTCGAACCGGAAGCCGAGCTCTTCGAGCCTGGCCGGCGCGACCCGCCGGGAGCCCAGGACCAGGGTGGCCTCCTCGCGCAGCACGAGCCGGAGCGGCCAGGCCGGGACCGGAAAGCGCGACGGCCGGTGGAGGACCCGGCCCATCGCCCGGGCGACGTCGGCCTGGCGGACCGGGCCGGGAGCGGCCGCGTTGACGGGCCCGCGCAGCCGCTCGTCATCGAGGGCCAGCCGGTAGACCCGGACGAGATCGTCGATGTGGATCCAGCTGAACCACTGCCGCCCGCCGCCGATCGGACCGCCGAGGAACAGCCGGGTGGGCAGGGCGAACAGGCGCAGGAGCGGGCTCCCGGCGGCCAGGACGAAGGCCGTTCGAACGGCCACGACCCGGACGCCCGCGGCCTCCGCCGGGGATGCGGCCGCCTCCCAGTCACGGCCGAGGCGGGGAAGGAACCCCGGCGTCTGGCCGGTATCCGTCGCCTCGGTCGCCGGCTCGGCGTCGAGGCCGGTGTAGCCGTCCGTGCCGGCGGCATTCACGAGGACACGCGGCCGCTCGCCGGCCGGCAGGCCTTCGATCGCCGCGACGAGCGTCGCCGTCGCGCCGACCCGACTCCGGACGATGGCGGCGCGCCGGCCCGGCAGCCACCAGGGGAGTGGGCCGATGGCCGCCCCGCAGACGTTCACCACCGCGTCCGCGCCACGAAGCGCCTCCACCGCGGACGTCGGATCGGACGGATCCCAGGGTGTGACACCCGGCCTCGTCCCGCGGCTGAGGACGGTGACCTCGATGCCGTCTGCCCGCAACGACGCGGTGATCGCCCGGCCGATCATGCCCGTACCGCCGGCGATGACGACGCGTCGGCCTGTCGCGAGGGGCTGGCCCGGAGCATCATTTGATGGACGGAGCGCGGTCATCTCGGGCTCCCTTTGTGCTACCTTGTCATAGCAAGTTATGACTGCCCAACCGGCTACTGTCAAGTCGCACGTTTCTGTCGCCGATCCATCGCCCGCGGCGGAGGCGATCCGGCTGCGCCTCGCCGATGCCTGGGGCGAGATGGGCGCGGCCTGGGGCGTCGCCCCGGCCATCGCCCGCGTCCATGCCTACCTCATGGCCCGCCAGGCCGCGCTCACCGAGCGCGAGGTTCGCGAGGCCCTCGGGCTGTCGCACCGGGCGGCCAGCCTGGCCCTCGCCGACGCCGAGGCCTGGGGCCTCGTGGAACGCGTTTCCGAGCCACGCCGTGTCGGCCGTCGCGGGCCTGCCGGCGCGGCGTACCAGGCCATAGGCGACCACTGGCGCTGGTTCGGCCGGGTCGTCGCCGAGCGGAAGGTCCGCGAGGGCGATCCGATCATCGACGTCCTCGAGCGAACCGCCGCCGAGGTTGCCGCGGCGGCCGCCGCCAATCCCGCCGACCCCGACCTCGCCGGGCTCCGCGACTGGCTCGCGACGTTCCTCGTCTTCGTCCGGCTGTTCGACCGCGCTGTCGGCCTGGTCCCGCGGTTGGAGCCGCGCGAGCTGGAGCGGGCCCTGCGGCTCCTTGGCGAGGTCCCGGACGACGCGGTCCTGCGCCTCGTCAGGCTGCTCGACGGATTGCCCGACGATGACGTCCTCGGCCTGGTCGAGGCCGTCAGCCACCTCTCACCGGCAGCCGCTCGCCGGGCCACGAAGCTGATGTCGGGGGTCGTCCGCACCATCGGTCGTTGAGGTCGCCGGGCCCGGGAGAGGAATCGCGCGGAACCCGTGCGATAATCGCCGCGCTGCGGCGACCCGGCCCGGCCCGAACGGGCGACGACCCCGAGGCAGGCGGACCGGCGGACCCGCGGCAGGACCTGAGGAAGCAGCCCCAACATGACCGTCGAGACCTCCACCTGGGCGACGAAGAAGGGTCTCGCCCAGATGCTCAAGGGCGGCGTCATCATGGACGTCGTCACGGCCGAGCACGCCAAGATCGCCGAGGACGCCGGCGCGGTGGCCGTCATGGCCCTCGAGCGCGTGCCCGCCGACATCCGTGCCGCCGGCGGCGTCGCCCGGATGTCGGACCCGGCGATGATCCAGTCAATCATGGACGCCGTGACCATCCCGGTGATGGCCAAGGCCCGGATCGGCCATTTCGTCGAGGCCCAGATCCTGGAAGCCCTCGGCGTCGACTACATCGACGAGTCCGAGGTCCTGACCCCGGCCGATGAGCGCAACCACATCGACAAGCACGCCTTCAAGGTCCCGTTCGTGTGCGGCTGCCGGAACCTCGGCGAGGCCCTCCGACGGATCAACGAGGGCGCGGCGATGATGCGGACGAAGGGCGAGGCCGGGACGGGCAATGTCGTCGAGGCGGTCCATCAGCTGCGCGACGTGCTGGCCGAGATCCGCCGCCTCCAGGGGATGCGTGAGGACGAGCTGTTCGTCGCGGCCAAGGAGCTCCAGGCGCCGTACGAGGTCGTGAAGCAGGTCGCCGCCGATGGCCGGCTGCCGGTCGTGAACTTCGTGGCCGGCGGCATATCGACGCCGGCCGATGCGGCCCTCGTCATGCAGCTCGGGGCAGAGGGCGTGTTCGTCGGCTCGGGCATCTTCAAGAGCGAGGATCCGGCCCGGATGGCAAATGCCATCGTCCAGGCGACCACCCACTTCGACGACCCCCAGATCCTGGCCGACGTCAGTCGCGGCCTCGGTGCCCCGATGCGGGGCATTGCCCTCGAGCAGCTCGCCGAGTCGGATCGGCTGGCCGTTCGGGGTTGGTAGGTCGCCGCGCCGGCGACGGCGGGGTTGGGCCGATGCGCATCGGGGTCCTCGCCGTCCAGGGGGCGTTTGCCGAACACATCTCGACCCTCGGCGCCATCGGCGTGGAGGGCGTCGAGGTGCGCCTGCCGTCCGATCTCGAGGACATCAGTGGCCTGATCCTGCCGGGCGGTGAATCGACCGCCCAACGCCGGCTCATCGAGCGCTGGGGTCTGCGCGAACCGATCCTTGATCTCGCCCGGTCCGGCGCGCCGCTGTTCGGCACCTGCGCCGGGATGATCCTCCTGGCCGACGACATCGTCGACGGCGACCCCACGACCCTGCCGCTGCTCGACATCGGCGTCCGCCGAAACGCCTTCGGGCGCCAGCTCGATTCGTTCGAGACGGAGCTGTCGGTCCCGATGCTCGGCGACCGGGCGATCCACGCCGTCTTCATCCGGGCCCCGATCGTCGAGCGCGTCGGGCCCGGCGTGGACGTCCTGGCCCGCCTCGAGGACGGGCGGGTCGTGGCCGTCCGGGAGCGCAACGTCGTGGCCACGGCATTCCACCCCGAGCTGGCCGGCGAGACCCGCTTTCACCGCCTCGTGGCGACGATGGCCGCCGAGCACGACGACCCCGGCGAGGGGTCCGGCCGGCGGCACCATCCCACCCGCCGCACGGGCCTGGCCCGATGACCCAGTTGCGACCGGCCCGCCCGTCGGGCAAGGTCCGGGCCGCCCGGATCACGGATCTCGCCGCCCTCGGCGAGCTGTCCGAGCTGTGCGAGGACGACGCGGCCGGCGGGCGTTCCCTGGGCCTGCCGGTGAGCGGGCCGCGGATCGGCGTCTTCAGCCTCTTCCGGCTGCCCCTGGGCGCCTTTCGGCCCAACGACCTGCTGTTCGTCTACGAGGAGGACCACCGGGTCGCCGGCCTCGTCCGGGTGGAGCGCGAGAGCCATCGCGATGACTGGACCATCGTCGAGCTCGACGCGATCGCCGGGCTCCCCGGCGCGGGCGCGGGCGACATCCGGTTCCGGCTCGTCCAGCAGGTCCTGCGAGAGGGCCAGAAGCGTGGCGCCGCACGGTTCCACGTCGCCTGCGCCGACGCCGGGGGCAACGTCGAGCTGTTCATGCAGGCCGGCTTCGCCCGCTACGGCGAGGAGCGGGTCCTCCACCGGCCGGCAGGCCCGGCGCTGCCCGACCCGTGGTCGGATGAGCGGGCCCTGGCCGCCGGGATCCGGGCCGCCCGGCCGGTCGATGCGGTGGCCCTCATGCAGCTCTACGCCGCGGTGACGCCGGCCCCGGTCCAGCGGCTCGAGGGCTTCCGCATCCCCGACTGGGAGCGCCAGGGCTCGAACTGGCGGGTCCCCCGGAGCAGCCTCGCGCCGCTGCTGCGGTTCGCCGACATCGAGGCCTACGTCCTGGAGTCGCCCGACCGGCCGCAGCTGGACGGCTTCATCCAGATCGGCGTGGCCCGCGAGGCCCAGCCGCACTACCTGCGGGTCCTGGGCCGGCCCGACGTGGACCTCGGCCAGCTCATCGACTTCGGGCTGGGCGACATCCGGTCGCGGACCGGCCGGTCCGGCGACCGACCCGACGAGCATGGCGTCATCGCCCCGGTACGGACGTACGAATCGCCCATCGACCGGCGGCTCGAGGCGGCCGGCTTCGCCGCCGTCTCGACCGTCACCCTGCTCCTTCGGGAGACCCTCGTCCGCGTCGCGGAGCCGGTGCTCGTCCCCGGCGGCGTCCGCAGCCTGGAGGTCACGCGTGGCTCCTGAGGAACGAGCCGAGTCGCAGGAGCGTGCCGAGCGGCGCGAGACGATCGACGACATCGATGCCCTGCTGTCGTCGCTGCCCGTCGAGATCGTCGCCGCGATCCACACTTTGCCCGACCAGGAATCGGTCATCGAGGTCGTCCTCGACCTGGGCCGCCGGCCGGAGGCCCGGTTCCCCGATTCCGAGGTCACCCTCCTGGAGCGGGAGATCACCGACAAGGACATTGCCCACGTGGTCGAGCACATCGGGACGTTCGGCGACGACAACCGGGCTGGGATCGAACGGACGCTCCACCGGATCTCGGCCATCCGAAACCGCAACGGCAAGATCGTCGGCCTGACCTGCCGGATCGGGCGGGCCGTCTACGGCACGATCGAGATCATCGCCGACTTCGTCGAGACCGGGAAGTCGATCCTGATCATGGGCCGGCCGGGCATCGGCAAGACGACGATGCTGCGCGAGGCGGCCCGGGTCATGGCCGACGACTTCGGCAAGCGGGTCGTCGTCGTGGACACCTCGAACGAGATCGCCGGCGATGGCGACATCCCGCACCCGGCCATCGGCAAGGCCCGGCGGATGCAGGTCCGAACGCCATCGCTCCAGCACGAGGTCATGATCGAGGCGGTCGAGAACCACATGCCCCAGGTCATCGTCATCGACGAGATCGGGACGGAGCTGGAGGCCCAGGCTGCCCGGACGATCGCCGAGCGCGGCGTCCAGCTCATCGGCACGGCCCACGGCAACAACCTCGACAACCTGATGCTCAACCCGACCCTGTCCGACCTCATCGGCGGCATCCAGAGCGTCACCCTCGGCGATGAGGAGGCTCGTCGCCGCCGGACCCAGAAGAGCGTCCTGGAGCGGAAGGCCCCGCCGACCTTCGACGTCATCATCGAGATCCAGGACCGCGAGCGGGTCCTGGTCCACGCCGACGTGGCCGACACGGTCGACAATCTCCTCCGGGGCGACCCGGTTGCGCCGGAGCTGCGCTGGCGGGACGAAGAGGGCGTCCACCGCTCGCAGTCGCGGCCCAAGCCATCGCCGCGCGAGGGGGCAGCGCCCGACCGGTTCTCGGGCCTCGTGGGGTCCGGTTCGTCATGGCGGATGGAGCCCGGCTGGCGCGGCGAGGCCGGCTACCGGCCGGGCTACGGCGGCCTTGCCTTCCCGAGCGCGGATCGAACCGGTGCGCGGCCCGGCTACCGCCCCGGCGCATCCGGCTCGTGGCGGCCGACCCGTGGCGGGCCCTCTGGCCGAGGCAGCGGCGGGTCGGAGGGCATGCCGGGCCACAGCGGGCCGACGGCCCTCGTCGACGCCCCGTTCGTAGCCGGCGAGATCGCGGACCGCGGGCCGCTCGAGCGCGGCAGCGTGGCCGTGCCGGAGCCCCGGGCGCGCGAGGCTCGGGAGCTCACCCGGCAGCGCGAGTGGCGCCAGTCGGCGGCCAAGGCGATCGACGCCCTCCGGGTGGACGAGGGGACGGCGCCGGTGAATCCGGCGGACCTCGTGGCGGATGCCGAGGCACTCGCGGATCGGGCGGTCGTGGACCGGGCAGCCGCGGACCGGGCCGTCGCGGCCGGGACCGAGGCGGCCGGCGAGGACGGTGCGTTGCGCGTGACCGGCGCGGAAGGGTTGCCCACCCTTCGGGTGCTGCCCCAGGGGATCAGCCGGAAGCGGCTCGAGCAGGCGATCCGCGAGCTCCAGCTGCCGGTCGAGATCGTCCCTGACGTCGACGACGCCGACGTCGTCATGACCCTCCGGACCGAGTACAAGCAGAAGACGCCGCTCATCCGCGAGGCCGAGGAACGGGCCATGCCGATCTACGTCCTGAAGACGAACACAATCCTCCAGATGCAGGCCTCCCTGACCTCGATCTTCGCCCTCGAGATCGATCCGCGCGACGCTGCGCTCCGGGAGACGGAGGAGGCCATCGGGCTCGTCCTGCAGCACTCCGAGCCGGTCGAGCTGTCGCCCCAGAACGCCTACATCCGACGCCTCCAGCACCAGATGGCGGAGCGGGCCAACCTCGTGTCGCGCTCCCGCGGCCGCGAGCCGTACCGCCGGGTCCGCCTCTACCCCGACGCCGCGAAGTCCGCCTGGCGCTGATGCCGGCGTCGCCTGGCGCCCCGGCCGGCCGCCTGCTGCGCGGCGGCGTCCGCGGGCTCGGCATCGCCGCCCTCGTGGCGTTCGTCGTTGCCACCGCGTCCGGCACGTTCTTCGGGGCCCGGTTCCTGGCCGAGGTCCGAGCGCCGGTGCTGCTCGTCGGAGCGCTGGTCGCAGCACCGGCCCTGGCCGTGCTCGTGCTGGCCGCGCGGGCGCGTGGCGTTGCCTGGCGCTGGCTGGCGTTCGGGGTGGCCTGGGGGCTGTTCGCGGCCGCCTGGATCTCGCTGACGTTCGAAGCGGCCCTCGAGCCCCTGACGGTCGTGATCGGGTCGGTCGCGGCGCCATTGGGATCGGAGGTTGCCCTGGCCGCCCCGGGGGCCGTCATCGCCCCGGTCGTGGAGGAGCCGGCGAAGCTCATCGGTGTCCTGGTCGTCCTCATCGCCGCGCGCCGGGCCGGGGTGCGGCTGACTGCCGCCGTCGGCGCCGCCGTCGGCGGCGTGGTCGGGCTCGCCTTCGGCCTGTCGGAGGGATCGCACCGGATCGCGACGATCGTCCTCGAACGGGGCTTCGTCGACCTGGACGGCGTCTTTCGGATCGACTGGGAGCTGATCGGCATCATCACCCAGCTGCAGCTCATCGCGAAGCTGTTCGCGTTCGGGTTCACCAACCACGCCCTGTTCACGGCCATCGCCGGGGTTGGCCTGGTGACCCTCCTGGGCGGTCGATGGCGCGCCTCGCTCGGCTGGTTTGCGGTTGCCCTGCTCGCCCACGCGCTCCTCAACTCGGTCGGCGTCGCCATCGGCGAGCGGGTCTTCCCGGCCGTCAATGGCTCCGCCAGCATCGCGGTCGATCCCGCCGCACGACTGTGGGCCTTCGTCGCCGCCTGGGTGGCGGCGGCCGCCGGGTTCCTCGTCGCCGAGGGCTGGGCCGCCGTGCTGCTCGTCCGGCGGCTGCGTCGCGAGGGCCGGGCCCCGGACCCGGCGACCGCGGCCGCGCTGGTGACACCGTCGCCCGCGGTGACAGCGCCGCCCCCGATCGCCTCCGCCGAATGAGAGAGAACGGGCCGCCCGGGGAGCTGCTGGTGCTCTACGACGCCGACTGTGGGATCTGCACCGCGACCGCGAATCGCCTGCGGCGCTGGGACCGGCGAGGCAGCCTCGAACTGCTGGCGCTCCAGTCAGCGACGGCCGATGCGCGCCAGCTGGTCCGCGACATCGCGGTCGGCCATCCACTGCACGACGAGCTCCACGTGGTCGACGCCGCGACCGGGGTCGTGCGCTCGGGCGGGGCGGCGTTCGTGGAGATCGTCGGCCGGCTGCCCGGCGGCCGGATTCCCTCGCTGGTCGGCCGCCTGCCGCCCGTCGCCTGGCTGATCGGCATCGGCTACGGGCTCGTGGCCGGGAATCGACGGGCGATCAGCCGGGCCCTGCGGTTCGAGGCCGCCTGCCGGGTGCGGGCGGGCTGACGCCGGCCCTCAGGGGGTCGGGACCGGCCGGCCGATCCAGATCCGCTCGCCGGCGAACAGGTCGCTTGCCGGGTCCCACGGGAACAGGATGAGGACCTCGAGGTCAACGGCCAGGCCGCTCGGCGGCGCCCCGGCCCAGGGCCCCAGGTTCGTGCCGGTCAGCCGGGCGACCTCGAACACGCCCTGCGGCCCGATCACGATCTCGGTCAGGTCGAAGGCGTTGTCCGGGAAGGCCGCGAAGAGCTCCGAGTAGAAGGCCCGTGCGCCAGCATGGCCCTCCCAACGCTGGCCGGTCGTCACGAGCTCGTACACGCAATCCGGGGCGAGCGTCGCGACGAGGCCCTCGATGTCGCGCCGGTCCTCGGCGATCGAAT
Source organism: Chloroflexota bacterium (assembly GCA_004297395.1). Classification (GTDB taxonomy): domain Bacteria; phylum Chloroflexota; class Limnocylindria; order Limnocylindrales; family CSP1-4; genus UBA5189. The sequence continues at coordinate 18,845 of SCUO01000045.1, forward strand.
GACGGACCCAGAGCCGCTTGATCCGGCGCAGCTCGACCGGATCGAAACCGCGCGCGAGGCGTGCCTGGATCGTGGACATCGCGGTCGCATCGTAGCCGCCCGGCCTATACGACGACGATGCCGGATCCGCCCGGCGCCAGGCCCGTGCGGAGGGCCCTGAGAATGGCGTGACCATCGAGGGGCAGTCCTGGTAGCAGGGCTTCGCGGTGCTCGGCCAGGGCGCGTCGGTTCGCCTGGCTCGCGGATACGATCAGGATCACCTCGGCGACGTCCCCGTCCCGCCGCTTGAGTTCCAGCTTCCGGGTCAGTACCTGGACATCCCGGAGTCGAGTCTCCGCTTCAACGCCAAACCGCACGCCTCCGACCCTGGCCACCGCATCCCAGGCCCGGCGGTCCCCTGGGATGGGCCATGGGGACCTCGGTCCACCAGCCCGCACCGGGCGGGAGGCACTTGCGGAAGCGCTCGAGCAGTCGGAGTTGGGCGGCGTCGCGAATCGGATCGCCATCCGGATACAGTCGTGCCCCGAACTTCAGCCCGACTGCCGCGCCGGCATGTGCCACCTGTTCGATGCTCAGACCGGGGATCTCGGCGCGCTCGATGCGACCGAACTGCAGGCCCGACATGCCGACGGCTGCGCCTGCCTGATCCTGGCTCACGCCTGCCGCCAGCCTGGCCTCCTTGATGTCGGCGCCAAGGGCGATCCGGATGTCGCGGGCGAGCCAGGCCGCGCGATTGGCTACTTCCCGCTGTGAGGCCATGCCCGAGTCTCGCAGGCACCACCTATCCGGGGATCAGCGGACCCTTCGCAGCGGAACAGTGCGAGCGCGCCGGCGCTGGGCGTCGCTGGGCGCTCGCGGCGCGAGTCACCGTGCCGTTTCGGGCGCGGGTTGGCTCGCCTTACGAGCGGGACCACAATTCGGCGAGTGGCGCAGCTGCCAGTCGCCTCGCTGGGCGAGCGAATCGGGCCGCGCAGGCTGTCGATGACTCGCCAGGCGAGCGGGTGCCGGGCTGGACGGATCAGACCCGGGCCGGGTCAGTGCTCGGTGGCGCCGGTGAACGTCCAGCCGTCGATGCGCAGGGCCGGGACGACGGCACTGCCGAGGAAGCCGCGGAGGGACCTGCGCTCCTGCCCGACGGCAGTGACGCCGGCGATCGCCTCGAGGTACGACTGGGTGTAGCGGAGGTTCCGGACGGGGCCCACGATCCGGCCACCCTCGACGAGGAAGGTGCCGTCGCGGGTCATGCCGGTGACGATGGCGAGCTTCGGGTGGACCGGGTTGGTGTAGTGGAAGCGGGTGACGAGGAGGCCTCGTTCCAGCCCGCCGATCAGCTCGTCGCGTGGCGTGGCCCCGGCCTCGATGAGGGTGTTGAGGGGGAACGGCCCGTAGGGGTTCGGGGCCGGCAGGCCATGGCCGGTGGAGGCCCGCCCGTCCCGGGACGCGGTCTGGGCGTCGTAGACCACGTCGCGGCAGACGCCGCGCTCGACGAGGACGACCCGCTGCTTGGCCACGCCCTCGAAGTCGTAGGTCATCGGCAACCCGGCCGGATCGGCGCCGTCGTCGACGATCGTGATGAGCTCCGACCCGATCCGCTTGCCGGGTTCGGCGAAGGACCGGCCCTCCTGGACGGCGAGGGCCGAGAAGCCCAGGTAGCCGAGCATGTCGGCGATGTCGAGGACGGCGTACTCCTCGAGCACGACGGGGTAGTCGCCAGCCGGCAGCGAGACCGGGTTCGCGGACGCCTGCGCCTTGGCCGCGGCCTCCCGTCCGATCGCCTCGGCGTCGATGGTGGTGGCGTCGGTGGCCGCTGCCTCGGCGTAGCCCGTGCCGCCGTCGGGCGACATCTGGACGGTCAGGAGCTGCGACGTCGTCCGCTCGTGGGCGACCCGGATCCCGGCCGAGTTCGCGACCGCCATGCCTTCCCGCGTGGTCGAGAACGAGCCGTAGGCCAGGACGCCGGCTGCGTCGGCCGCGGCGATGACCGCCCGGGCGCCGTCGGCCCGGAACTCCGGTGACGCCTCGGCGGTGGCTGCCGCGTAGCCGACCGCCGATGCCGATGCCGAGCCCGATATTCCTCGCCCCGCGGCGTCACGTGGCCCCGGCAGGCCGCCCCAGTCCTTGAGCTCGGCGACGCTCCGGGCGGTGGCGGCGGCCCGCTCGACCAGGGCCCGGAGGCCGTCGTCGTCGGTCCGCCCGGTCGCGGCCACGGCGATCCGCCGGCCGAGGCAGAACCGGAGGTTGACGCCGATGTTCGCCTCGGCGACGTTCTGGTGGATCTCGCTGTTGGCGAAGCGGGTGAGGTACGCGTCCTCGGACGTGACCAGGGCCTCGACCTCGGTCGCACCGGCCGCCAGGGCCCTCGCCACGATGTCGTCGGCAAGGGCCAGCCCGGCGGCAGCGCGCGCGCCGGGATCGATCCGATCGGGCGACCGGCTCACCACTTCCCGACTCCCACCTGGACGTCGCGAAAGCGGGCCCCGGACACACCGTGGCCAACGTGGGCGCTCTGGCTGGGCTCGCCCTTGCCGCAGTTCGGGGTACCGAGCATGACGTAGCTCCCGGCATTGCCGACGGCATCGCAGGACCGCCAGAACTCGTAGGTGATGCCGGTGTACGTCGGGTTCTTGAAGAGCCGGCCCCTCTTCCCGCCCTTGATCTCGTAGGCGACCTCGGTCGCGAACTGGAAGTTCAGGCGCCGGTCGTCGATCGACCAGCTGCGGTTGGTCGCCAGGTACAGGCCGTCGTCCGTGTCGGCGACGATGTCGTCGAGGCTCAGCCCGTCGACCGGCAGGAGGTTGATGTTCGTCATCCGGATGAGCGGGATCCGGTTCCAGCCGTCGGCCCGCATCCCGCCGCCCGAGGCCCGCCCGATTCGGGGCGCCGTCTCGCGGGACGTCTGGTAGCCGACGAAGATCCCGTCCCGGACGAGATCGACCGACTGGGCGGCCACGCCCTCGTCGTCCCAGCCGAAGGTCCCCATGCCGCCGGGCGCCGTGGCGTCGGCGACGATCGTGATGAGGTCGGAGCCGTACCGGAACCCCTCCTGGAGGCGATCGGTCGTCAGGAAGCTCGTCCCGGCGTAGGACGCCTCCGTGCCGAACACGCGATCGAGCTCGGTCGGGTGGCCGCAGCTCTCGTGGACCTGGTTGTACAGCTGGCTGGGGTCGAGGACGACGGTCGTCCGGCCGGCCGGGCACTGCGGCGCGCTGAGGAGAGCCACCGCCTCCTCGGCATGGCGCTCGGCATTGCCGAGCAGGTCGAGCCGCCGGATGAGCTCGTAGCCACCGGCCCCCCAACCCCCGCCGGCGTCGGGATAGCTCCGATGCTGGTGCTCGTCGCCATCGATGGCGTTGGCCTCGACCGCGGCGCCGATGTGGGTGATCAACTGCTCGGTGAAGCTGCCGTCGGTCGCGGCGAACGTCTTCCATTCGCGCTGAGCGCCGTAGCTGGACTCGGTGAAGGTCACGCCTTCGACGGCGCCGGCCGCCCGGTCGGCGGCGAGGAGGTCGCCGATCTTGCGTTCGAGCGGGATCTCGAACGGATCTTCCTCGACCGGTGTCGCGAACGTCCCGACGGCCGGCGGCCGGCCGTCGAGCGCAACGCGATCCCGGAGGGCGGTCGCGGAAGCCCGGGCGATCCGGACGGCCAGCCCGGCGACCCGATCCGCCTCATCGAGGTCGAGGCGGTGCGAGGAGGCGAAGCCCCAGGCGCCGTCGACGAGGACGCGGACGCCGAAGCCCTCGGTCTCGCCCGACGCTACGCCCTCGACCCGGCCGGACTTGATGGCGATCGACTCCTCGAGGCGGCGAACGATGCGGGCATCGGCGTACGTCGCGCCGAGGCCGGAGGCGGTGTCGAGGGCGCGATCGGTCAGGTCTCGCATGGCGGGGGCCGGAGCGTAGCAGGGCGGTTCCGGGTCCGTCCCTGCGGCGAACGCCCTATCCGTGGCCCCTCACCTCGGGCTACAGGATCGGGCTCCCGGTGAGCGCCTGCGCCGTCAGCCACAGGCCGATGCCGAGTACCGCGATCGAGGCGGCGAGCGGGGCCTGGGCAGCCCACGGGCCAAGCCGCGACGTCGACGGCAGCCGCTCGAGCCGCTCCCGGGCCAGGACCATGACCGCTCCCACCCCGCCGAGCACGAGCGCCATCCCGAGGCCGAACGCGATGACGAGGACGATCCCGAACGGCGCCCGGCCGGCCACGATCGTGCCGAGCAGGATGATCAGGGCGTTGGTCGAGGGGATGATCCCGCCGGCCAGCCCCAGGGCGAACAGGCTCCGCCACGAGATCGTCCGGTCGTCAGCCGGCAGGTGCGAGTGGCGCAGCCCGCCGTGGCTGTGCTCCTGAGCGTGGCCGTGGCCGTGGCCGTGACCGTGGTCGTGCTCGCGGCCAAGCTCGTGGCCCAGCTCCGCGGCGTGCATCCGGGCGTGCTCCTCGTCGTGGGCTCGCAGCAGGGCACCGGCGAGATGCGCTCGCCGCCGCCGGCGTCGGCCCTCCGCGACGACCATCCAGGCCCCGATCGCAACGAACCCGGCGGCGGCCACGACCGGGACGGTCCGGATCACGACGTCGGCCGGTAGCGCCGACTCGGCGCCCGTGACGAGGACGGCGAGGACGAGGATCCCGAGCGTGTGCGAGACGGTCACGGCCAGGCCGAGCCCGGCCGCGTGCCGGATCGTGCCGCGGGTCCCGACGAGGTAGGCGGCCATGAGCGTCTTGCCGTGCCCGGGCGTGAGGGCGTGGCCGGCCCCGAGGGCCATCGCCAGGAGGATCGAGCCCAGGGCCACGAGCGGCGTCAGGTCGGCGACCCGGAACAGGTCCGGGATCTCGCCACCGACCCCACCCGGGACCGCGGCACTGCCCGGAGTTGGGCCGGGCGTGGCGAGGGGGCCCGCCGGCGGCGCGGAGGCGTCCGGCGTCGCCGAACCCGATCCCGGGTCCGGGACATTGGCGACGGGCGCCGCGTCACGCGCCGCAAAGGGCTCGGCGGTCGGACCTCCGGGCGTGACCGTGAAGCCGACCGATCGGATGTCGAGGGGCTGGGCCAGGAGCGATTCGGGATACCCCGTCAGCCTGGCCGAGACGTCCGCCGAGGTCGGCGCGGAGCCATCTTCGAGGCCGCCGATCGTCAGGCCGTCGCCGATGACGACGATCTCGCGCCAGCCGATCCGCTCCGCGTAGGAGGCATCGCCGAAACGCACGACCGACCCGGCCGGGAGCGGCGACGGGAGGGTCGCAACCAGTTCGCACACGAGCCGCATCGTGGGGACGCCACCGGCCCCCGCCGGAAAGCTGAGCCCGGCGCCCTCGAGCCGGAGGTCGATGGGCGCGTCGTCGACGCGGAGCTCGAGGCTGGGCCGGAGGGCCAGGCAGGCAGGCTCGCGGGCCGCGTCCGCCTCCGCGTCGCCGACGTCGCCGTCGCCGTCGGCATCGATCCGGATCCGCTCCTGGAAGGCCGGGATCTCGGCGAAGTCGATGACGACATCCAGGGCGATCGAGGTCTCGCCGACCCGGAGCGCGGCGTAGTGGTTGATCGTGAAGTTGCCGAGCGGATGGGCTGCGACGGTCGCCGGCGCGGCGAGCGTGGCGAGGGTGACAAGGAATCCGACGATCGCGGAGCGACGGCGCCGGACGGTGGGGACTGGCATGGCGCCGAGGGTACGCGGGACGCGGCGCGGCGGATCACCCGGGGTCGCCACGGCGCCGGCTGGGGCCGTGGTGCGGTCCGGTACACTCGCCGACGTGAGCCCGATCGACCGGCGGCGCGGCCGATTCCTGACGCTGGAGGGACCCGAGGGCGCGGGCAAGACCGTTCTCGCGGAGCGGCTCGCCGACGCGCTGCTGGCCGAGGGCACCGACGTCCTGCTGACCCGCGAGCCCGGTGGGACACGGCTTGGCGAGCGGCTGCGAGACCTGCTCCTGGCCCGCGACGGGCCCGCCATCGATCCCCTCGTGGATGCCTTCCTGTTCAACGCCGCGCGGGCCCAGCTGGTGGCCGAGGTGATCCGCCCCGCCCTCGAGGCGGGGCGCGTCGTCGTCTGCGCCCGCTTCGCCGATTCGACGCTGGCCTACCAGGGCTACGCCTCGGGCCTCGACAGCAATGCCCTCCGCGATCTCGCGGCCGTCGCCACGGGAGGGCTGGCGCCCGATCGGACGATCCTGCTCGACCTGCCGGTCGAGGCCGGCCTGCGGCGCAAGGCGCCCGACGACCACACCCGCTTCGAGGCGGCCTTCGACCTCGAGTTCCACCGGCGGGTCCGGGCCGGCTTCCTCGACCTCGCGGGGCGGGAGCCGGAGCGGTTCGCGGTGGTGGACGCCGATCGCCCGATCGATGCCGTCTTCGCCGACGTCCTGGCCGAGGCTCGTGCCGCCATCGGGGCGGACGCCGGACCACCCGGTGAACCGGCGGCGCCCGCGGCGCGCATCCCTCGATGACCGACCAGACCGCGCCGGGCTCCCTCCGCGCGGCCTCGCCGGTGGATGATGCCGACCGGCGCATCCTCGCCGAGCTCGGCGCGGGTCGCCTCGAGGCGCTGGAAACCTTGTATGACCGATATCGAGCCATGTCCTTCGCCATCGCCCTTCGAATCACCGCCGATGCCACCCTCGCCGAGGACGTGGTCCAGGACGCCTTCCTCGGCGTGTGGCGGCATGCCGACCGGTACGTCGAGGGGCGAGGGAGCGTCAAGACCTGGCTCCTCTCGATCGTCCACCACCGGGCGATCGACGCCGTCCGCCGCCGGCGCCCGTCCGTGGAGCTGCCCGACCCGGAGCTCCCGCCGCCGCCCCAGCTCGTGGCCGCGGACGTCTGGCCCGAGGTCGCCGGCCGCCTCGACGCGGTGGCCGTGCAGACGGCCCTGGCCACGCTGTCCGAGGTCCAGCGCGAGGCGATCGAGCTCGCCTACTTCGGCGGCCTGAGCCAGACCGAGATCGCCGAGCGAACCGCCACGCCGCTCGGGACCGTGAAGAGCCGGATGCGGCTGGGCCTGCTGGGCCTGCGCCGAGCGCTCACCGGCGAGGGGCACGATCCGATGTCCGAAGGCGCCGAGCCATGAACCTGACCCACGACGACGTCCTCGACCTCGCTGCCGGGTTCGTCCTGGGCGCCCTCGCGCCTGAGGAGGAGGCCGCCGTGCGCGACCACCTCGCGTCCTGCCCCGAGCCCCACGCCGAGATCGAGCAGCTCGGCGGCGTGGTGCCGTACCTCGCCGACTTGGTCGATCCGGTCGAGCCGCCCGCGAGCCTGCGGGCCCGGATCCTCGTGGCTGCCGCCGCCGAGCGCCCGGCCCCGATCGACGCCACGGCCAGGACACCCTCGGCGGCCACGCCCTCGGCGGCGACGCCCGCTGCCGCGCCGGCGCCCTCCGCCCCGGCCCCACTGCCGTTCCCGACGGCCGCCGAGCGCTCCGTCCGGGCCGCCGCCCACCCGCCCCGGCTCGGGACGTGGGCGATGGGCATCGCCGCGGTTCTCGCGGTCGCGGTCCTGGGGGCCTGGAACCTCCAGCTCCAGGGCCGGCTCAGCGGGGTCGAGGAGGATCTCTCCGCCGCGACGGCCTATCAGCAGGGCGTTGCCCGGGTCCTCGCCGTTGCCACCCAGGACGGCGCCCAGGTGGCGATCCTCACCGCAACCCCCGATGCGCCGACGAGGGCAGCGGGCCTGGCCGCGACCGGAACCGACGGCACGGTCGTCATCTCGATGCACGATCTCGTGCCAACGACCGGGACGCAGGTCTACGAGGCCTGGGTCATCGTCGGTGACAACGCACCGGTGCCGCTGGGCGGCTTCGAAGTGGGCCCGGCGGGGACCGGCGTCTTCAGCGGGTCCACGGCCCTGGCCGAGCCAGGCGCGATCCTGGCGCTGACGCTCGAGGCCGCCCCGGGCGCAACGATCCCGAACCCGCCGGTCCTGACCGTAGGTGCGCTGGGCGAGAGCGGCTAGCGCGGCCGGCCAGGACGTCCCGCCGACGCGACGGATCGGTCAGGCAGCACCCGCCGACGCGAGCGCCCCGGGGCCCATGCCTTTCGCCGTGGCGAGCGCCGCCCCGGCGGCCGCGACGAGCTCGTCCGGGCTGGCGCCGTCGGCTGGGAAGCGGGCCACGCCGGCCGAGACCGAGTAGGCCCGCCCGGCGATCGCCGGGCGGGCGGCCACGGCATCCAGGACCCGCTGGGCGACGATCATGCCGGCCGCCCCCGGGGCCACGAGGAGGAACTCGTCGCCGCCCCAGCGTGCGACGGTGTCGACGAGCCGGACGGTCTCGGCAAGGACCGCCGCGACCTCGCGCAGGATGTCGTCGCCGACCGCGGGGCCGCCGGCGTCGTTGGCGGCCGCCAGGCCGTCGACATCGAAGAGCACGACCGAGAGATCGGTGCCCTGACGGCTCGACCTGGCCACCTCGAGCTCCAGGACCCGCGACAGCGTCCGGGCGTTGGCCAGGCCGGTCAGGGCGTCGGTGTGGGAGATGCGCTCCGCCCAGTCGGCCCGCTCGCTCGCCACCTCGACGAGGCGGGTCCGGTCAACGGTGATGGCGATGAGGTCGGCGAACGCGGCGAGGAGGGTCGCGTCGGCCTCGCCGACCGCCCAGCCGCCGGCGCGGCCAATGGCGAGCGCCCCGATCGGCTCCTCGACGCCGTCGTGGGCGACGCGGAGCGGCCATGTCGCGACCGTCATCGGCCGGCCGTCGGGTCCGACGCTCTCGGCCCCGAGGATTGCCGTCTGGCCGTGCGCCGTTCGGGCGATCGGGTGGTCGGCGCTCGACGCGACGGCCGCCTCGTAGGCCGCGGCGGCGCCGTCGGGCAGGCCGGCGGCGGCGGCCAGGGCCAGGGCGCCACGCTCGGCGTCCCACAGGAAGACCGAGCCCAGGTCGCCGGCAACCGCGCCGCGGGCCAGCGCGACGAGCCGGGCCAGGTCTTCGTCGGGCGTTCGGCCCCGGGCGACGACGGCGATCGCCGAGGCGAGGATGGTCTCCGGAGTGCTGTCCGGGCTGGCTCGATCGATCACGGATCGGGGCTCCTGCACGATGGCGGGCGGCTGGGCCCGGGCGCGTGGCGTCGTCGTCGCCGCGCTCGGGAGCGGGCCGCATCGTACACCGCAGCACGCCGGGCGAATCGCCGCGGGAGCGTTCCGGGAGCGCCCCGGGGAAGTGGCTCGGCGAGCGTTCGGGGAAGCGGCTCGGCGAGCGTGACACCGACCCTATACTCGCGGCGTGAAGCTGATCGTCGCGATCGTCCACAACGAAGACGCAGGCGCCCTCGTCGACGCCCTCCTGGAGGGCGAGCACCGGGCGACCCGGCTCCACTCGTCCGGTGGCTTCCTGAAGCAGTCGAACGCCACGATCATCGTCGGCGCCGACGACGACAAGGTCGATGCGATCCTCGAGATCGTCCGGGCCAACTGCACCTCCCGGACCCAGGTCGTCAATCCGATGCCGCCGATCATGGAGCCGGGCGAGTTCTTCATGCCCTACCCGCTGGAGGTCGAGGTCGGCGGAGCCACGGTCTTCGTCCTGCCGGTCGAGCGCTTCGAGCGGCTGTAGCCGAGACGATGCCCGCGGCCGCGTCCCCGGCCGAGCTCGCCTCGAGCCCCGAGCCCGCCGCCGGCCTCGGGCCCGCCCCTGGCGCCGGCCCTTCCACGGGCGCCGAGCCGGCCGGCCGCTGGGCGGCCCTCGCGGTCCTCGGCACCGGCACGCTGCTCGCCCTGGCGCCGTGGTTCAGCGCCTCGGCCGTGGCCCCGCTCCTCGCCGCCGAGTGGCACACGACCGGGCTGCAACTGCCGCTCCTGACCGTCGCCGTCCAGCTGGGCTTCGCCGCGGCGGCTCTGGTCCTCGCGGCGTCGGCGGCGGCGGACGTCGTCCCGGGCCGCTGGCTGTTCTTCGTCGGCGCATCCGTCGCCGCCGCCGGGAACCTGGGCTTCGCGCTCCTCGCGACGGACGCGGCGAGCGCGCTGCCGTTCCGGGTTCTCACCGGGGCGGGCATCGCGGCCGTCTATCCGGTAGCCCTGAAGCTCATCGCCGGCTGGTTCCGGGCCGGCCGCGGCCTCGCGATCGGCGTCCTCATCGGGGCGCTGACGATCGGCTCGGCCCTGCCCCACCTGTTCCGGGCGATCGGGGCGATGAACGGCCTCGACTGGCGCTGGGTCGTCGGCGCCGCCTCGGTTGCGGCGGTCGCCGGCGGGCTCCTGGTCCTCATCCTCGCCCGACCGGGCCCGTTCGAGACCCCGGCTTCGCGGTTCAGCCCGACGGTCGCTGCCGCCGCCTTCCGCGAGCCTGCCGTTCGCCTCGCGAACCTGGGCTACCTCGGCCACATGTGGGAGCTCTACGCGATGTGGACCTGGGTGCCCGCCTTCATCGCCGCCTCATTCCTCGCCGCCGGCGAGCGGGACCCTGGCGTGGCGTCGCTGGCCTCGTTCACCGTCGTCGCGGCCGGTGGCATCGGCTGCGTGGTCGCCGGTGCGCTCGCGGACCGCCTGGGCCGGACGACCATGACGATCGCGGCCATGGTCGCGAGTGGCAGCTGCGCGATCGCGGTCGGCTTCACCTTCGGCGCGGCCCCGGTGCTCCTCCTGGCGATCGCGATTCCCTGGGGCATCACGGTAGTCGCCGACTCGGCCCAGTTCTCGACGGCCGTCTCGGAGCTCGCGCCGCGCGGGACGGCCGGCTCGGCGCTCTCGCTCCAGGTCGCCGCGGGGTTCGTCCTGACCGGCGTGACGATCATCGGCGTCGGTTTCCTGGCGCCGACCGACGCCCTCGGCTGGCGGCTGGCCTTCGGGTCGCTGGCGCTCGGTCCGCTCGTCGGGATCGTCGCGATGTGGCGGCTTCGGGCCCGCCCGGAGGCGGTCCGGATGGCGAGCGGGCGGCGCTGAGGCAAGCAGCTCGGCCACGGCGTCGTGCCACTGGGTGCTACCGTGCCGCGCATGAGCAGATTCGGCACCCTGACCCAGATGCGCGCCTTCACAGCCGTGCTGGCGCTGGTGGCGATCGGCGCCCAGCTGCAGCGCACCTTCGACGCCGGGGCGCTGAACCCGGTCAATTTCTTCAGCTACTTCACGATCCAGAGCAACCTCATCGGGGTTGCCGTGCTGCTCTACCTCGCCGTGCGCGCGGGTGCCCAGCGATCGGGCCGCGTCAACTGGTGGCGCGGGGCGGCGGCGGTCTACCTGACGGTGACCTTCTTCGTCGTGATCTTCCTGCTGTCGCACACGGATGTTGGCCTGCAGCTGCCTTGGGTCGATGTCGTTCTCCACAAGGTCGTGCCGGTCGTCATCGTGGCCGACTACCTCATTGACCCGCCCCGGACCCGCCTGACGATCTCGGACGGCTTGCTGTGGCTCGTCTACCCGCTCGCCTGGCTGGGCTACACGATGATCCGGGGTCCGATCGCCGGCTGGTACCCGTACCCGTTCCTCGACCCGGCGGATGGTGGCTACGGACCCGTGGCCGTGACGGTCGTGGCGATCCTCATTGCCGGGGCCGTCCTGTGCGCCTTGTACGTCTGGCTCGCCAATTGGCGGGGCGCCGGCCGCTCGCCGATGGCCTCGGCCTGACCCGACGACGCGCGGCGTCGAGTGCATCCGTCGCCTGACGCGGTGATGCCCGCCGATTCGATGCGCTGGCTCGACGACCTGGAGCCGGGAGCACCGGACGTCGTCGCTGCCTACCGGGGCATCGAGGAGGGCCGCTTCCTCACGGTCCGGCGCGAGGTTCGACGGCGGGCCGGCCCCGGGACCGCCGAGCCGGTCGTCATCGAGCTCGGCGCGATCGCCGAGGCGCTGACCGCCCTCGTCCGGGTCCTGCCCGATGGCGCCTTCTCGGCGCCCGGCGGCGAGGGCGACTGGAACGTGGCCGAGGCCATCGGGCACACCGCCGATTCGCGAGCCGGGCTGTCGATGGCCGGGGCCCTCGCCGCAACGGGCCGCTTTCCCGCAGATGCACCGGCCGTGGTCCAGGGCATCCCCGGTGAGCGGGGCCTGGGGCGGGAGGCGCTCGCCCGCCGGATCGCGGTCAGCCAGCGGGTCGTCGAGCGGGCCGCGCGCTCGATCGCCGGCCACGAGGCGGACCCCTGTCCGCTCGTCCATCCGCAGGTCGGCCGGCTCCGCTGCGGCGAGTGGCTCTTCTTCGCGGGCGTCCACGACCTCATGCACCTCGAGCAGCTCCACGGGATCGCGGCGACGTTCTCGCCCTCGCTCGGAGAGGGCCCGGGAACCGGGGCATGAGCGCCCGCCCGGACCTCGTCGCCTGCTGGCTCTTCCGTCTCGATCCCGGCGGCGACTTGGAGATACTCCTGATCCGGCGCGCGCCGGACCGGTTGTACCCGGGCCTGTGGCAGTGCGTCACCGGCAAGCTCGAGCCGGGCGAGCGGATCGCCGCGGCAGCCCGCCGCGAGGTTGCCGAGGAGACCGGTCTGGGCTCGCCCGACATCGAGGCCTTCTATGGGCTGGACCTCGTCAACTGGTTCCACGAGGCCTCGCTCGACGCCCTCCTGAGCGAGGCCGTCTTCGCGGCCCGGGTCCGAGCGGACGCGGCGATCAAGCTCTCCCACGAGCACGACGACCTGCGCTGGCTCCCACCGGGCGAGGCCCGGGCGCTCGTGACCTGGCCGGCCTACGTCCGAGCCATCGAGACGGTCGAGTGGCTGCTGGCGAACCCGGCAAAGGCGGGCACGTTCCGGCTTCCGGATCCGATCTGATGCCGGCTCGCTGGTATCCTTCCCGGCACCCAGCGGCGAGCGACAGGAGGCGCCCCGAATGATCGACCAGCGCGGTGCACCGACCTCGGGGCCGCTGCCCGCGTTCCGCTCGAAGCTCGACGCGATCCGCCCGACCTACGGCTTCGAGGACGTCTCCCTCGCGCCCGGGACGAGCACGATCGAGCCGAACGACGTCGAGCTTGGCCAGTCGTTCTGTGGCATCGACCTCGCCGTCCCGGTGCTCGCGGCGGCGATGGACGCCGTCGTCGACCCCGCGTTTGCCGGGGCGCTCGCCGGCCTCGGGGGCCTCGCAGTCCTGAACCTCGAAGGCGTCCAGGCCCGCTACGACGACCCTGGAGAGGTCCTCGGGCGGATCGCCACGGCCCCGGACGACGAGGTCCAGCACCTCCTGGCCGAGGCCTACGCGGCACCGATCCGGGACGAGCTCGTGGCCCGCCGGCTCGAGGAGATCCGGGCCGCCGGCTCGAAGGCGGCCGTGGCCGCGACCCCCGGCGCGGCCCGGAAGTGGGGCCCGTTCTGCGCCGAGCACGGCGCCGACCTGTTCCTCGTCCAGAGCCAGGTCAGCAGCGCCCGCCACCTTGCCTCGGGCTACGACCCGCTGTCGCTCGGCGAGTTCACCCGGTTCATGCCGATCCCGGTCGCCGTCGGCAACACCACCAACGCCGAGGCGGCCTTCCTGCTCATGGAGCAGGGCGCGGCAGCGGTCTTCGTGGGCGTCGGTCCCGGCGCCGCGTGCACGACCCGCGAGGTCCTCGGCATCGGCGTGCCCCAGGTGACCGCGATCGCCGACGTTGCCGGCGCACGCGACGCCTACCTCGAGCGGACCGGCCGCTACGTCCCGGTCGTGGCCGATGGCGGGATGCGCCGGGGCGGCGAGGTCGCCAAGGCGATTGCCGCCGGCGCAGACGCCGTGATGCTCGGTTCGCCGCTGGCGCGTGCCGCCGAGGCGCCGGGCCGGGGCGTCAACTGGGGCATGGCGGCGCCGTCGCCGGTCCTGCCGCGGGGCACCCGGATCAAGGTCGGGACGATCGGATCGCTCGAGCAGATCCTGTTCGGGCCGGCGACGGTCACCGACGGCTCGCAGAACCTCATGGGCGCGCTTCGCCAGTCGATGGCGGCGCTCGGGGCCGGGACACTCCGCGAGATGCAGGGCGTCGAGATCGTGTATGCCCCGTCGGTCGTGACCGAGGGCAAGTCCTGGCAGATCAAGGGCCGCTGACGGACGCGGGCGGCCGGTCGAGGCCGGACGAGGTCGGCGACCAGCTCACCGACTGGGGCAAGGTCGTCCGGATCGCCACGCGCGGCCGCGTCTCCGGTCACGAGGTGGCCGTCGCGGTTGGCTACGTCGAGGAGCCGGATCGCTCCCTGCTCGTCGCGGCCGGTGACCCCGACGCAGATTGGGCCCGCAACCTCGAGGCGGACCCCGCCTGTCAAGTGACGGTCGGCGAGCGCTCGTGGGCCGCGATCGCGGAGCCACTTTCCCGGGACGAGGCGGCGCGCGCCGTGACCTTGCTGATCCTCCGGTACGGAACGCCGGCCGAGCGGCTCGGTCGCGGTCCGGGTTTCCGGCTCCGCGCGGCAGACTGAACGGGGACGCGGCGGCGCTGAACCGAGCCTGCCGGCGGTACGGGCCCGGCGGCATGGATCACCCGCGAGGCGTGTGGCGGCCCGGGCGAGGGCGGCGATTCCGCGGGGTCTTCCGGCACGCGGCGCTACCATCGGCTCGATGCCAGACAGCCTGTCCGTTCGGCCCGAGCGACCCGACGAGGCGGCCGACCCCGGCGTTCGAATCAACGTCTTTGCCCTCGCCGGCGGCCAGGCCTTCTTCGACGCCCTCGTCGACCGCTTCTACCAGGGGGTCGAGGCCGACCCGGAGCTGCTGGCGATCTACCCGGATCACGCCGATCTCCAGGGCGCCCGTCGGCGGCTTGCGCTGTTCCTCGGTCAGTACTGGGGCGGTCCGACGACTTACTCCGACGAGCGCGGCCACCCGCGCCTGTTCATGCGCCATCGGGGCTTCCCGATCGATCCGGCGGCCCGGGATCGATGGCTGGTCCACATGCGGGAGGCGGTGGCGTACATGGATCCGCCCGATCCAATCGCCGCTCGCCTGCTCGCCTACTTCGACACCGCCGCCGAGGCGATGCGCAACCAGGAGTGAGCGCCATCGCGTTCGCTCCGGCACATGGTCGGCGTCAGCGCTTCCGGGCGTCCTCGCCCTCGATGCCCGCCGCTCGCAGGGCCCCAGCGAACCCCTCGAGGTCGTCGGCGCCGGCGTAGACCGCCGGGACGTCGAATGGTCCCCAGCGCACCCTGCGACGGAAGTCCACCCGGACACCGCCGTGGGGACTGCCCGCGAACGACGTCGCGGTGGCGGACGCTCATCCGGATCCCGATGGCCGTGATCCACCGGAAGGGACCCTCGATTCGCCAACGGCGAAGGTTCGAAAGCGGCGTCCGGAACGTTGCCCGGCCGAAGCTGATCGCGAGGCCGGCCTCACCGACCTCGGCCCAGGCGTTCCCGGCGCGCACGCCGAAGACGAGCCGGAGGATCCCGGCCGAGCGGCGGCCGATGCGGATCGGGAAGCGCTGCGAGGGCACGACGACGAGCCTATCGCACCGCGGATGAGCCCGGACATCCACCGGCACGGACATCAGCGTCCGCCCTGTGCGCCTGGACCCCTTCGCGGTGAGCCTGCGGCTGTTCAGTCGGACGTTCGACGACCGTCACGGAGGTCCCATCTACCCCCATCTCGACTTGCCGCTACCGCCGAGCGGCTACGGCCGCCCCGCGTCGTTTGACCTACTCCGGCTTGAGGAACGTCAGGACCGCGAGGACCCGCCGATGGTCCTCCGAGGACGGTTCCAGGTCCAGCTTCGAGAAGACCTGGCGGACGTGGCCCTCGACGGTCTTGAGCTCCAGGACGAGTCGATCGGCGATGCCCTGGTTGGAGCGGCCCTCGGCCATCAGGGCCAGGATCTCGCGCTCGCGCGAGGTCAGCTCGTCGAGCGGCGAGTGGCGCCGCGGCCGGCCGAGCAGCCGGGCCACGACCTCGGGATCGATGACCGAGCCGCCGGCCGCCACGCGGCGGACCGCATCGGCGAGGTCGTCGAGCCGGGTCACCCGGTCCTTGAGCAGGTAGCCGATCCCGGCCGGATCGTCACGGATGAGGTCGACCGCGTAGCGTGTCTCGACGTACTGCGACAGGACAAGGATCGCCATCCCGGGATGGCGCGCCCGGATCGCGCGTGCGGCCTCGAGGCCCTCGGTCGTGTGGGTCGGGGGCATCCGGACATCGACGACGACGACATCCGGCGACTCGGCCTCCACGAGCCGGAGGAGGCCATCGACATCGGCGGCCTGGCCGACGACCTCGAAGCCGCCGGCCCGAAGCCCGGCGGCCAGCGCCTCGCGCAGGAGGACCGCGTCGTCGGCGAGGACGATCCGGGTCAAGCGGCGGCTGCCCTTCGAGTCACGTGGCGACGGCCTCGAGCGGCAGGTGCGCGCGGAGGACCGTCCCGGCGCCCGGCGGCGAATCGACCTCGAGCGTGCCGCCGATCGCGGCCACCCGGTCAGAGAGGCCACGCAGGCCGGACCCGCGTCCCGGATCCGCCCCGCCCCGCCCGTCGTCGCGAACCTCGATGGCCAGGGCGCCTCCCTCAGCTGCAACTCGGACCGTGGCGTGCGAGGCGGCGGCGTATCGGGCGACGTTGGTGAGGGCCTCGGCGACCACGAAGTAGGCCGTCGCCTCGACCGTCGCGGGATACCGCGCTGCGTCGGCCTCGACCTCCACGGGCACGGGGGTCCGCTCGGCGAGGGCCTCGATGGCGGCCTTGAGCCCGGCCTCGGTGAGGATCGTGGGATGGAGGCCTCTGGCCAGCTGGCGGACCTCGCTGATGGCGACGCCGAGCTCGGCCGTGGCGGCGTCGATGAGGGCCCGGGCCTCGATGGTCGTGCCGCGCGCGGCGTCGAGACGCATGGCCAGGGCGACGAGCCGCTGCTGGGCGCCGTCATGGAGGTCGCGCTCCACGCGACGGCGCTCGGCATCGCCGGCCTCCACGATCCGCTGGCGGGAGGCCCGTACCTCTTCGAGCTGCGCCCGGACCTGCGCCTGGAGGCGCTCGTTCTCGAGGGCCAGCCGCGCCACCGAGCCGACGGCCTCCACGAAGCGCGAATCCTCCCGCTCGAGGCCGGGGTCGTGGACGATGACGGCCAGGAGCTCGCCTTCGCGCTCGAGCCGGGTCGCGCGGCGATCCGCCGGGGCCTGGAAGGGCTGGCCGTCGGAGTCCACCAGGCCCCCGCCGGTCGGCGCGGCAAACGCCAGCTGCAGGGTCGGATCGCGGAGGGTGCGGGCCAGCGCGTCCCGGAGCCCGCCGAGCGGGATCCCGCGGCCGAGCTCCATGGCCAGCTCCGCGATCGCGCCACGGGCCATCCGGGTTCGGAGCGTGCCCAGCAGGAACAGGATCGGCGTCAGGTAGGCCGGGACGTCGAAGATCTTGTTCTGGAGCATGAAGACCCGGATGTCATCCCGATCGAGCGCCGGCGCCGCCCACCAGGCCCCCAGGACGAGGAAGACGAGCGGCATCCCGAAGGCGACCGGGGCGAGGACCCGACGCATCACGGGGCTCGCGTCGCGCCAGTGGCGGATGACCTCGATGGCAGCGATCACGGCCAGGACGGGCGACAGGAGTCCGAAGCGGCCGAGCAGGAAGTTGAGGTCGTCGTTCGGGAAGACGAGGAGGGTGTTCCAGTCGCCATCCAGGGTCATCAAGCCGAGGAGCTGGATGGGCAGGACGATCGTGTAGACGATGGCCATGAGGCCGCGGTCAAGGCGGTCGCGGAGGAGGCCCGACGGGAAGCCCAGGACGAGATGCAGGAGGATCGCGGCCTCCAGCGGGCCGAAGAGCTCGGCGAGCGTCGCGCCCCACGGGGAGTCGAGATAGCCGAGCGCCCACGTCCCGGCGGCAATGTCGCTCAGGAGGAGCAGCTTCCACATCCGGCCGCCCGGGTCGCGCACGTAGGTGATGCCGAGGACGGCGACCCACAGCAACCCGAGCGAGAGGTTGATCGCCGAGTTCGTCGGGGTGACGCTCCAGTGATACGGACCCGGCCAGACGAGGAACGGTCCGAACGTGCTCCAGAGGTGGAAGGCGAGGTCCACGGCGATGAGGAGCACTAGGTTACGGGTGGTTCGCTGCACGGCCGCATCCTCGCACCGCCGTCCAGCCTCGGGCACCGGTGCAGACCCTTGGATCTGCCGTGCGCAGCCCCGAGTCAGCCCTGTCGATGCGCGGCCACGGCGCGCCTACGTTGGGCCCATCGAGCCCCGACCCCCAGGAGGACAACCCGATGCAGGCCCTGACCATCTCGCCGACCGCCCGATCGCTGGCCTTCGCCCACCACGCGAGTCGGCGACAGGAATCATCGATCGTCGGTCCGGCGAGCCTCCTGGCCGCGATCATCCTGCTCCTGGCGATCCTGCCGAGCCTCGCCGGAGGCGGCTCACCGACCCGGATGGCCGCCCCGGAGCCGCTCCCGGCTCCTGCTCCGGCCGTCATGGCCGGATCCTGACCACGGGTACGGGACCTCCGGTCGGATCAGATCGAGAGTGATCGCGCACGGTCGAGCCGATGGACCGGGCCGGGCCGGTACACTTCCTCGACAGGCGGAACCCCGCCGGCAGGGAGGGCTCGATCGAGGGTGGCGGGCAAGGGCAAGACCGTCCACGGCGAGGCCGCCAACGCCGGCCACCGGGTCCTCGCCCCGGACGACGCCGAGGTCGAGGCCTACCTCGAGACCGCCCTCAACGCGCCCGCCCCGGAGCGCGCGGCCGGAGACCGGCCGGCCACGACGGACCACGGCACGGTCGTCGTCCTCGATTTCGGGAGCCAGTTCGCGCAGCTCATCGCGAGGCGCGTTCGCGAGCTGAACGTCTACTCCGAGCTCCTGCCCCACGACACGCCGCTGACCGAGCTCGAGCGCCGCGGGGCGACCGCGATCATCCTCTCGGGCGGTCCGATGTCGGTCTACGACGAGGGCGCGCCCAAGCCCGACCCGGCCATCTGGAGCGGGCGCCTGCCGGTCCTCGGCATCTGCTACGGCGCCCAGCTCATGGCTCTCGAGCTCGGTGGCGACGTCCTGCCGGCCTCGAAGCGGGAGTACGGCCCGGCGACGCTGTCGATCACGGCCAACGACCCGCTGTTCGCCGGCATCGATCGCGAGCAGCCGGTCTGGATGAGCCACGGCGACTCGATCACCCGCCTGCCCGAGGGCTTCTCGTCCACCGCCCATTCCGGCTCCACGCCCTTCGCCGGCCTCGTCGACCGGGCTCGCAACCTCTACGGGATCCAGTTCCATCCCGAGGTCGCGCATACGCCGCGCGGCCGGGATGTCCTCCGCAACTTCGTCGTCGGGATCGCGGGTGCCCAGCCGACATGGACCCCGGCCAACTTCATCGAATCGACGGTCGCCGAGATCCGTGAGCGGGTGGACGCCCATGCCCGCGCCGTCGGCTCGGACGGCAAGGTCATCTGCGCGTTGTCCGGCGGCGTTGATTCGGCGGTCGCGGCGGCGCTCGTCCATCGGGCGGTGGGGGACCGCCTGACCTGCATCTACGTCGATCACGGGCTGATGCGGAAGAAGGAATCCGAGCTCCTCCGGGCGACCTTCGAGCAGCACCTCGGGATGCGCCTCGTGATGGTCGACGCCCGGGAGCGCTTCCTGACCCGCCTGGCCGGGGTCATCGACCCCGAGGCCAAGCGGAAGATCATCGGCGACGAGTTCATCCGGGTCTTCGAGGAGGAGGCCACGAAGCTCGGCCAGATCGACTTCCTGACCCAGGGCACGCTCTACCCCGACGTCATCGAGAGCGCCACCTCGGAGACGAAGGCCGCCCAGAAGATCAAGACCCACCACAACGTCGGCGGCCTGCCGGCGGACCTGCGGTTCAAGCTCATCGAGCCCCTCCGGTACCTCTTCAAGGACGAGGTCCGGCTCGTCGGCATGGAGCTGGGGCTGCCCGACGCCATGGTCCAGCGCCAGCCGTTCCCGGGGCCCGGCCTCGCCATCCGGATCATCGGCGAGGTCACGGCCGAGCGTCTCGACACGCTCCGCGACGCCGACTGGATCGTCATCGACGAGATCAAGGCGGCTGGGCTCTACCGCAGCGTGTGGCAATCCTTCGCGATCCTGACCCCGGTCCGGAGCGTCGGGGTCATGGGCGACGGCCGGACCTACGCCAACGTCGTCGCGATCCGGGCCGTCACCTCCGAGGACGGCATGACCGCCGACTGGGCCAAGCTCCCGTACGACGTCCTCGGCAAGATCTCGTCCCGCATCGTCAACGAGGTGCCCGGCGTCAACCGGGTCGTCTACGACATCAGCTCCAAGCCCCCGGCCACGATCGAATGGGAGTAGCGACGGCCCTCAGCCCTCGTCGGTGAGGCGGGCGACGAGCTTCTCGCGGCCCGGCAGCTGGCCGGCGGCGAGGAAGCGGCGGAGGTGCTCGCCGGACCGCGGCTCGATCGCGAGGGCCGAGCGGTAGAGGCGGCGGCCACGCTCCTCGTCCCCGGAATCGAAGACGGCGAGCGACTGCCACAGCCGGATCTGGTCGTCGTCGGGCGCGAGGGCCGCGGCCCGCTCGAAGAACGCCAGCGCCGCCGCCGTCTCACCGACAGCGAGCGCCTCGAACGCGCCGTCGAGGGCCTCGTAGCCGCGGTTGAGGGCGAGGAGTCGGTCGAGCTCGTCGAGCGGCGCGCGGGCGTCGTCGATCCGGATGTCGTAGCGGATGTCCCAGGGATGGGCGTCGGCCCGGCCGGGCACCACGACGAGCGCGGCGGACTGGCGACCCCGGACGTCGCCGCCCTCGGCCTCGGCCGCGCGGAGGGCGGCGACCAGGCGATCGGCGAGGTCACCGGACGTGCCCTCGAAGGCTGCCAGCATCGCCGGCCAGACCGTCGGGCGCTCCATCATGTTGGCCTGGACGGTGACGCCGTGCCCGGTCAGGTGCCCGGCGGCCACGACGCAGTCGGCGCCGGTGTGGGCGGCGCTGCGGCCGGCGGCGTCGACCATCCCGACCTGGCGCACGCCCGGGTCGCTGTCCGCCGCGAGCAGCTCGGCGAGGGCGTCCTGAGGGGTCCGGCCGGCGGCCAGGAGCTCGATGCCCGAAAAGCCGTAGCGGGTGTCCACGAACGACTGGGTCGCGATCGCCCCGACGCCGGGCCGGAGCCACGGCACCAGCGCGCCGACCCCCAGCCAGCGGGTCTGGACGGCGACCCCGAGCTCTCCGGTCGCCGGGTCGAGGGCTACGATCGAGTAGGTCACGGTCGCCACAGCGTGCCCCGCGTCGGGCAGGAGCGCAAGCCTGGCCGGGGGGGACCTTCCGGATGGCCCAATTGGGGTATTCCCGAAGTGCCGCGGGGCGCTACAGTTCCGGCATGTCCGAGCCACAGCTGTCCGGGGGCGGACCGACGCCGGATCCGGCCCTCGTCTGCCCGTGGTGCTCCGCCACCCTTCCGTCGGCTGACGTCGAGCGCTGCCCTGCCTGCGGCGCGGCCCTCAAGGAGCCCGACGCGGCGGTTCCCGGCGTCACCCAGATCGACGTCAACGCCATCCTGAAGGGTCGCGCACCCACGCCCAAGCCGCGGGGCATCATCGGCTGGCTGTCCGGTGAGTACGAGGCCGCGGCGCCCGATGCCCCGCCGCCCGGGACGCTCGAGCCGCCCGATGAGGCCGTCCGTCGCGAGATGCTCCGCCTTGAGCTGGCGGCCCTCGAGGCCGAGGTCCTGGCACGCCAGGTCGAGGTCGTCGCCGAGGTCGCCACGGAGACCGGCGAGCCCGTCGACCTCGAGGACCTGGGCCTCGGCGACGCCGGGGTTGCCACCGAATCCGCCGAGGCCGCGGCAGATCCCGGGGGCGCGGCCGACGCCGGGGCAGCGAGCGCCGAGGACGGCGCCGACGCCGACGAAGGCGGGCCCTCCGACGCCGAGGACGAGCCCGACAAGGCCTGACGGGCGCGCCGGATATCCTCCGGCCATGCCCGACCGCCTCCCGCCGCCCGGCCCCTCGTTCCTCAAGGAGCAGCCCATCCACGTTGGCGACCAGACGTGGCATGCCGGCATGAGCCGGCCTTCGGTCGGGCCGGACGACTGGTGGCTGGCGGTGCTGTGGGTCCGCGACGAGACCGGGATCGTGTCCTTTCGGGACGCCGCCCCGTCCGCCGGACCGCCGCCGGAGCTGCCCCTCGCTCGCCTGGGGCCGGCGTTCTCGGGCGGGCTCTCGGGTCTGATCCTCGAGGACGACGGGCGGCTCGCGATCCGGCTGGGCCTCGTCGCCGCGCCGGACGACCCCGACCGGCCGTGGCGCTGCCCGCTGGCGATCCGCGCCGGGTTCCGCTGGGAACCGGCCCGCGCCGCGACGATGCGCCCGAACCAGCTGGCGAGCGAGGTATTGACCGCCTTCCGGCGCTCGGTTGAGGGCTTGGGGGGGCGACGGCCCGCCGCAGCGTAGACTCCACCCGATGCACGACGACGACGAACCGTCCGGTCCCGTCCGGCCGAACTTCGGGGCCCCGCGTCCCGGCGGACCCGGCGCCGGGCGTCCGGGAGCCACTCGCGTCATTCGGATGAGCGGCGGCGGCCCATCGCTCCGCCTCTGGATCTTTGGTGCCGCCATCGTCCTGGTGCTGCTCTTCGGGGCTGGCCTGCTCGAGTTCTGGACCGATGCGATCTGGTATCGGAGCGTCGGCTTCGACGGCATCTTCTGGACCCGGATCGGGGCGGGCGCCGGCCTCTTCCTTGGCCTGACGATCCTTGCCCTCGTCGTCTTCCTCGGCAACCTCTGGATCGCCCGCCGCCTGGCGCCGCCGCTGGACGGAGTCCCCGGTTCGTTTCGTGACCTCTTCGAGCGCCTGGCGGAAGCCGGCCTCGCCGGCCAGGGCGATCGGTTCAACCCGCGCGACGAGCCGGCCCGCCCGGTTGCCGTCGGTCCGGAATCGATCCCGGACCTTGCCCCGACCGTCTCGGTGGTTCTCGCCGGGCTGTCGATCCTGGGCGCGGTCATCATCGGCGCGGCCGCCGCGGCCAGCTGGCAGACCGTGCTCCTGTGGATCAACCGGGTGCCGTTCGAGGGGGTCGCCGGCGGGGTCGCCGTGGATCCCGTGTTCGGCCGCGACATCTCCTGGTTCCTGTTCGACCTGCCGTTCCTGCGGACCGTCCAGTCGACCTTCAACGCCCTCGTCGTCGGCGGCCTCATCGTGGCCTTCGGTCGCTACCTCGCCGGCGCGCCCCAGCGAGGCCTGTCGTTCCCGACGCCCGTTCGCGTCCACCTGGCCGTGCTGGCCGGCCTGTTCCTGCTGTCGGTGGCGTTCGGCTACCAGCTGGACAAGTACGAGCTGGTGTACTCGACCCGCGGGGCCCTCGGGATCACCGGCGTCAGCTACGCGGACTTCAACGCCCAGTTCTTTGCCTACGACCTCCTGACCGTCCTGTCCGGGCTCGCGGCGGCGTTCCTCGTCGGCGGGGCCTTCACCCGCTGGACCTGGCCGCTCGGCCTCACCGTCGCCGCCTGGTTCGTGGCCTCGCTCGTCGTCGGGCGCCTCTACCCCGAGGCCGTCCAGCGCCTGACCGTCGATCCGAACACGTTCCAGCAGGAGCAGCGGTTCATCGCCAACAACATGGCGATGACCCGGCTGGCCTTCGGCCTGACCGACTGGGAGCGCCGGAGCTACGAGGGCGACAAGGAGCTGACCCAGGCCCAGATCGATGCCGAGGCGGCGACGTTCGCGAACGCCCGGCTGTGGGACTACCGACCGCTCGGCGACACCCTGGCGCAGCTCCAGGTCGTTCGCCGCTACTACGTCTTCACCGACGTCGATACCGACCGCTACATCATCGACGGCCAGGCGCGCCAGGTCATGCTCTCGGCCCGCGAGCTGGATCTCGCCGCCAACCCGCAGGCCACCGGCTGGGTCAACGAGCGGATCATCAACACCCACGGCATCGGGATCGCGATGGTCCCGGTCAACGAGGTCACCCGCGAGGGCCAGCCGCTGCTGCTCGTCCGGAACCTGCCGCCCGTCTCGGCGGAAGGTGCGCCGGAGGTCACCCAGCCGCGGATCTACTTCGGCGAGCGGCCGTCGCACTACGTGATCGTCAGGGCCCGCCAGGACGAGTTCGACTATCCGCAGGGCCAATCGGACGGCAACGAGACGATCATCCGGACGCGCTGGAGTGGCGACACCGGGATCGGCCTGGACACGACCCTGTCACGGCTGTTGTTCGCGTTCCGGTTCCGCGACCTCGACCTGCTCATCAGCGACCAGGTCACGAGCGACAGTCAGCTGCTCATGCACCGCTCGCTGTCCGATCGGCTCGGGCTCATCGCCCCGTTCCTGGCCTACGACAAGGATCCCTACGTCGTCGTGACCGACGACGGCCGGCTCGTCTACATCCAGGACGCTTACACGACCAGCGACCACTTCCCGAACGCCGAGGCGATCGATCCCGGGGCGGTCACCGAGACGGGGATCTCGACGGGCCCGATCAACTACATCCGCAACAGCGTCAAGGTCGTCATGGACGCCTACGACGGGACGATGACGTTCTACGTGGCCGATCCCTCAGACCCCCTCATCCGCGCCTGGCAGGGTGTCTTCCCTGGCCTCTTCCACGCCCTCGACGAGCTGCCGGCCGACCTCCGGCCGCACCTCCGGGTGCCCGAGGACCTCTTCAACGTCCAGACCGAGGTCTTCGGCCGCTACCACGTGTCCGAGCCGGAGACATTCTTCAGCGAGACCGATCGATGGACCGTCCCTCGCGGGACGACGAACGACCAGAGCCTCCCGTCCGAGGCCTACTACGTGATCATGCGGATGCCAGGCGAGCCGGAGCCCGAGTTCCTGCTCCTCCAGCCGATGGTGCCGGTGGGCCGGCCGAACATGATCGCCTGGGTCGCCGCCCGCAACGACCAGGCCGCCTACGGCGCCGTCCGGTACTACCAGTTCCCGACCGACACCTCGGTCTTCGGGCCGATCCAGATCGAAGCGCGGATCGATTCGGACCCGACCATCAGCGCCCAGGTCACCCTCTGGAACCAGTCCGGCAGCGAGGTCGTGCGCGGGAACCTCATCGTCGTCCCGGTCGGTGACACGATCATCTACCTCCAGCCGGTCTACCTCCAGTCGACCTCGTCGAAGCTTCCTGAGTTTCAGCGGATCGTCGTCGCCTCACCGACGACGATCGTTTGGGGCCGGACGCTGGCCGAGGCGCTCGGCCTGCTCCTTGAATCCGGCCCGGGACCGGGCCCCTCGCCGTCACCGGGCGCGACCCCGAGCCCCGGTCCCACGGCCACCCCGGGACCGACGCCAGGGACCGACCTGCCGGCCGACGTGGCGGGCCTGATCGCCTATGCGAACGCCCACTTCGAGGCCGCCGAGGATGCGCTTCGCGCCGGGGACTTCGCCGCCTACGGTCGCGAGATCGAGCTCGTCCGCCAGGCGCTGGCCCAGCTCGACGAGCTCGCCGGCCCCACCCCGGCACCCTGACCGCTCCCGCCCGCGGGTCCGACATGTCCCTGGCCGGGTCGCTGGCCGCCGCGCTCCTGGCCACCCTCTCCCGCCCGGCCTGGTGGGCCATGGCCCTGGCGGCGTTCCTCGTCCGCGGCGGGGTCCTCGTGGTCTTCCTGCCGATCGTCGCCCTCCCGACCGTCGCCGGGCTCGCGAACGCGTTCGGGCCGACGCTCGTCGGCTTCGTCTTCGGTGGCCCGTCCGCGGCGTTCATCGTCGCGGTGGCCACGATCGCGATCGTCTCGATCGCCTGGCTCGTGGCCGGCGGCCTGCTCGGCGCCGGCCTCGACCTCGCGCTCGTCCGTGAAGCGGCTCGCGACGAGGAGCTCGAGGCTGGGTTGGAGCCCCGCTCGGGTGGGCCAGGCCGAGCCTTCGCGGTCCGGATGCTGGCCCACCTTCCTACGGGGGCGGCGATTGTGATCGGTTCCGTGCGGCTGGTCGAGGCGAGCTACGCGGAGCTCATCCGCCCGGGCGACGCCGCGGTCCCGGTAGCGCTCCGGGTGGCGCTCCGGATCCCCGAGATCGTGGCCCTCCTCGCCGCGACATGGCTCGTCGGCGAGGCGGTCGGCGGCCTCGCCGTCCGCCATCTGGCATGGGGCGGATCCGTGGTCGGATCGTTGGGGCGGGCCGTCCGAAGCCTGCTGCGGCCGTCGGGGCTGGCCACGCTGGTCCTCACGAACGGCGTGCTCGTGGGCGTCATCGTCGGTTCGGCGATGGCCGCCGGGATCACCTGGGATCGCCTCCGGGTGGTCCTCACCGACGGCGCGACCGGTAACGAGATCCGGCTGGCCCTGCTCGTCTTCTCGTTGACGTGGATGGCCGGCCTGTGGCTGATCTCGCTGGCGGTCACCTGGCGATCGACGGCCTGGACGTTCGAGGTGGCTCTGCGCCGGCCGGCCGGGACCATCGAGCCCCACGGGCCCTGACTTCACGGGGGTCTTTCGCCCGGCTCGCCGTTCTGGCACCCTGAATGCTCCGGCCGAGCGGCTCGAGCTGCGAGGAGTCGAAGCGTCCAGGGGAGTTTCGGATGTCCGGTCCAGTTCCGTGTCCCAGCTGCGGGCAGCCCGTGCCGCTCGGGCGTCTCGCCTGTCCGTCGTGCGGGGCGCTCGTCGCCGCGGTCTCGCGGGCCGAATCCGCACCGGCGGCCGGCCCGGACCCCGGTGTCGACGTCGAGGACGGCGGCCCCTCGGCCGAGGCCGATGTCTGGTCGCCGGATCCCGTGGTGGAGCCGCCTTCGGCACCGGCGGTCTCGACGGCGGCCGCCGAGCCGGACGTGGCGTTCGTTGCCACGGACGCGCAAGTCCAGCTTCCCGAAGCGCCGGCCACGGAGCCCCTGTGGTCCGCCGAGGCCACGGCCAGCGTCACGCCCGCGCCGGCGTGGCCATCCCCGGTTCCGGGGGCCCTGGCTGACGGCGGCGCCCGGACCCCGGCCGTGCCCGGCTCGTACCTGCCACCGTCGACCGTGCACCGGCCCGGCGCCGCCGCCCCCGGCGCGTCCACGCCGTCGGTCGCGGGTGGGCCGCCCACCTGGGCACCGTCTGCATCGTCCGTGCCGCCGGCCGCGACGGCGGGCTGGATCCCGCCGGCTCCTGGAGCGGTGGGTTCGGCCGGCGCCGGCATGGCGGCGGGCGGATCGGCCGCTGGTCCCGCCACCGGTCAGGTTGCCGCAGCGGCCTCGCCGCGCGAGGGACGCCCGACGGTGCCGGGCCGGGCATCGATCTTGGCCGATCTCCCGTTCGACGCTCCCGACGAGCTCGAGGGCTGGCTGATCGCGCTCGGCGGCGGGCTCGGGATCATCGGCTTCCTGCTGCCATGGACCGCGTCGCTCGGCTCGGGCCTCGAGGGCTACTTCGGGAGCTGGGGCCTCGGGAACCTGTCGCACCTCCCGCTCTTTGCCTTCCTGGTCATCGTCACGGCCCTCGCCGTCCTGCCGAATCGTGTCGCGACCTGGGTCCGGAGCGGCGTCTGTGGCATGGTCGGCGGCGGGATCCTCTTTGGGGTCGTGTGGCTGTACCTCGGCAGCGACGCCTCACAGCTCGGTGCCCTGCTCTCGGCGGTCGCCGCGGTCCTCCTGATCGCCGGCGGCATCATCGCCGTCGCCCCGGGTCGCACCGCCCGGTCCCACGAGAACGCCTAGTCGTAGCCCCAAGCGAACGGCCGGCGCGTCACGCCGCGGTCCGCTGCGCCGTCGGAGGGCGGAGGCGGAAGGGGCGAGGGCCCCTGCTACACTGCCGGGCGATCGACGCGCCTGCGCTCGCTGATCGGCCCGGTCCAGGGAGGCACCACCCGCGCGAATGGACGAGATCCTCACGACGATCGGAGACGCGATCGGCTCGATCTTCGGGAACCCGGTCGTCCAGCTCGGCTTCCAGATCGCGCTCGCCTACCTCGTCCTGCTCTGGCTGGCGGCAGCGTACTGGGCCTTCCGGGACATGCAGCTCCGGACCGAGAACCCGATCGCACCGTACTTCGCGGCCGCCGGGATCATCATCTCCCTGCCGCTCTTCCCCCTCGCCGTCTTCGCCTACCGGATCGTCCGGCCGCAGGAGAAGATCGGCGAGATCTACGAGCGGAACCTGGCCGAGGAGGCGATGCTCGCCGAGATCGAGGCGATCCGGCACTGCCCGTCATGCGATCGCCGAGTCGAGGCCGAGTGGATCATCTGCCCGACCTGTCGAACCCGGCTGAACCGGGTCTGCCCCAACTGCACCAAGCTCGTCGGCCTCGACTGGTCGCTGTGCGCCTGGTGTGGCAAGGACTTCGAGCGCCACGAGCTCGTGGGGATCCAGGCCCCGGCCGGGGTCCAGGCCCCGATCGTCCGCGCGCCGGTCCGTGAGGCCCTCCCCGAACCGGCGCCCCGTCGCGCCGTGCCGGCCTCGATCCGGACGTCCGCTCGTGGCGCCGGCGCGCCCACCGGCGCCGGGCCGGCGGCCGCCCGCAGCGCCGACCCGCTCGCCGAATCTTGACCGCTCCCGGGTCCGAGGCAGGGCCCGGGCCCGAGCCCGTTCCCGGCGCTCCCATCGGGCTCTTCCGCTTCACGATCGAGGGCCGGCAGGCGCCCGGCCTGTACGTCGCCGGCTGGCTGGCGTCGCTCGTCGGCGGAAGCGCCGGCCTCGTCGGGATCCTGGCCGGCGCCTCCCTCGGTGGCGCGATCGTCTTCGTGGTCGGCCTCGGCGTCCTGTTCGCCGGGCTCCTCCTGCTCGGCGGCTCCCAGCTCGTCGAACGGCGCGCGGCCGGGCTCATCTACCCGGGACCGTCACCGATCCTCGTCTTCGGCGCGACGATCGTGGGCCTGTATCTCGCGGTCGTCGTCGTGGCGACACCGCTCGAGATCCTCGGCGTCCGCCTGGATGGACCGATCCTGAACCTCGTCGGCGTCGTCATCCAGGCGGCCGTGGTGCTCCTCATCCTGCGGCTCCTCGTCGTCGGCCCGGGCGCCCTGTCGTGGTCGGACATGGGCCTCCGGGCAAGCGTGCCGGGCGCCATCCGGGAGCTCGTCTGGGGCGCCGCGTTCGCCCTGCCCGTGATCATCGTCACGTCGATCGCAGTGGGCATCCTGGTGACGGTGCTCGGTAGCGCTCCCGAGAGCCCGCTGCCTCCGACCGGGACATCGACCGGACTGGTCCTGAACCTCGTCGCCGGGGCGGTCATCGCCCCCCTCTACGAGGAGCTGCTGTTCCGGGGCTTCGCCACGACGGCCTGGGCCCGGGTCGCCGGCCCCGCGACCGCGATCCTGCGCACGTCCATCCTGTTCGCCGTCGCCCACGTCCTCACCCAGGGCGGCGAGACCTTCGGCCAGGCGTTCGCGATCGCGATCGTCGGCGCGGCCGGCAGGCTGCCGGTGGCGCTGGTGCTCGGCTGGGTCTTTGTCCGAAGGGGATCGCTGTGGGCCTCGGTCGGGCTCCATGCCGCGTTCAACGGGATCCTGCTCGTCGTCGCCGAGGCCGCCCTCCGCGACCTCCCCGCCGGCTGACGACCCTCGCACCGGCCGGATCGCAACCGGTTGATCCGGGGTGCAGCGGGCGGTGATCGGGCGGTGAGCCCTGCCCGCTAGGCTGCGCCGCGTCCTCGGGTCCGGATGGCGGGGGGAATCGGCGGGCTTCCGTCGTCCGGGTCCCGGGGACGCCCATCCAGGAGTGTCGAACCGGAGGCGAGGGTGACCCACGGCAGCGCCGGACCGGGCGCACTGGTGCCGTTCCCGCGCGGCCGAGCCCTCCGCGAGCTGCCGGCTGCGGAGCGACCCCGCGAACGCCTCGAGCTGCGCGGACCGGCCGGCCTGTCATCGGCCGAGCTGGTCGGACTGCTCTGGGGATCGGGAAGCCGCGGCCGGTCGGCCGTCGACCTGGCCGAGGACGCCATCACCCGGTTCGAGGGCCTGACCGGCCTGGCCCGAGCCTCGGGCCTGGAGCTCGAGGCCATCCCCGGCATCGGGAGCGCCAAGGCCGCCCAGCTCCAGGCGGCCTTCGAGCTCGGACGCCGGCTCCTGGCCGACTGGCCGGCCGCCCGCTGGACCGTCCGCTCACCCCGCGACGTCGCGGACCGGCTCGTCCTCCAGATGGGCCGCCTGGAACGCGAGGAACTGCGGGTCGTCGTGCTCAACACGAAGAACGTCGTCCTGCGGGTGACGACGACGTACCAGGGCAACGTCAGCGCCTCCCTCGTCCGGGTCGGAGAGCTGTTCCGCGATGCCGTTCGCCTGACCGCGAGCAGCGTCATCCTCGTCCACAACCACCCGAGCGGCGACCCAACGCCATCGCCCGACGATCTCCACCTGACGGCCGAGGCGCTCGCCGCCGGGCGCCTTCTCGACATCGCCGTCCTGGACCACCTCGTGATCGGCCACGACGCCTTCGTCTCGATGCGGGACCGGGGCATCGACTTCGACCGTCCGGGCCTGCCGCCGGCCGCCTGACCCCGCGGCAACGGAGGAATGCAGCAAGCGAGGGAACCCTCGCGGCCGTCAGTGCGCCCATCCTGCCGCCCCACCGCGCGCGATTCGGCCTCCAGCGATATGCTCAACGCTGCATTGATCATCTACGCGCCGTTAAGGGGTCGCTGATCGCCAGGTGGACCGTCGAACGATGCTCATCCAGGTCCTCGATGAGCTGACCCTGCACGCGCCGTCCGGATTCATGAAGTTCATGCGCCGATGGCCGTCAGGGCCGGTCAGCCTCGTCCATCTCCAGGTCCTGATGCTCCTCGACGGCGAGGGACCCCAGGCGATGCACCTCCTTGCCGAGGCCCTCGACGTCTCCCAGGCCAGCGCGACGGGCATCATCGACCGGATGGAGCAGCGCGGCCTCGTGACGCGGGTCCGCGATGCGGGCGACCGGCGGGTGATCAGGGTTGCCCTCACCGATCCCGGCCGGCAGCTCCTGGCGACGATCGCGGCCGAGCGCCGGGAGCGCCTCGCGCTCGTCCTGGCCGAGCTCAGCGATGACGAGCTCGAGGGCTTCCTCCGCGGCAGCCAGGCCCTCCGACGCGCCCGAGAGCGCCTCCTGGATCGGCTCCCGGCCGCCGCCCACGCGTTCGCCGACGGCACGGGGCCGGCCGCGGCGCGCAGGGGATCGGTTCCGACGAAGCGGGGCGCCGCGACCGCGACAAACACCGGCCGGCCGAAGGCGACGCGCCGATGATCCCGATCCTGCGGACCTACCTGGCGCCGTACGTCCGGCCGATCGCCTTCGTCCTCGCCCTCCTCCTCGTCCAGGCGATCGCGAACCTCTACCTGCCGGAGCTCAACGCCGACATCATCAACAACGGCGTCGCCAGGGGCGACACCGACTACATCGTCCGGACGGGTGCCTTCATGCTCGCCGTGACGCTGGCCCTCGGCGTGGCCTCGATCATCGGCGTCTACTGGGCCGCCCGCATCGCCATGGGCTTCGGGCGAGACCTCCGGACGGCCATCTTCCGGAAGGTCGAGACCTACAGCCAGGTCGAGGTCAACCGGTTCGGCGCGGCCAGCCTGATCACCCGCAACACGAACGACGTCCAGCAGGTCCAGACCCTCGTCCTGATGGCCCTCAACGTCATGATTTCGGCTCCCATCCTGACCATCGGCGGCGTGATCATGGCCCTCCGCCAGGACGTGCCCCTGTCCGGGCTGCTGCTCGTGATCATCCCGCTCATGGCGCTCCTGATCGGGTTCGTCCTGACCCGGGCCGTGCCCCTGTTCCAGGCCGTCCAGGAGAAGCTCGACCGCCTGAATCTCGTGATGCGCGAGACGCTGGCCGGGGTTCGCGTCATCCGGGCATTCGTCCGGACCCGCCACGAGGAGGCCCGCTTCGACGAGGCGAGCCTGGACCTCATGGACACCAGCCTCACCGTGAACCGCCTCTTCGCGATCACCCTGCCCGCCCTGCTCGGGATCATGAACCTCTCGACGGTCGCGATCCTGTTCTTCGGGGCCTACCGGGTGGAGAGCGGGGAGATGCCGATCGGCAACCTGACCGCGTTCCTCCAGTACATCCTCCAGATCCTGTTCGCGATCATGACCGCGGTCATCATGTTCGTGCTGGTTCCCCGGGCCGCGGTCTCGGCCGGCCGAATCCGGGAGGTCCTCGACACCGAGCCCGCGATCGTCGATCCGCCGAGCCCGATCTCGCCGCCACGCGGCGGCCGGGTCGAGTTCCGGGGCGTCGAGTTCCGCTACCCCGGCGCCGAGGAGCCGGTCCTCCGGGACATCTCGTTCGCGGCCAATCCGGGCGAGACGACGGCGATCGTCGGCAGCACCGGCAGCGGCAAATCGACCCTCATCAACCTCCTGCCCCGCTTCTACGACGCGACCGAGGGCACGGTCCTCATCGACGGCGTGGACGTCCGGGACATGGATCGCCAGGACCTCTGGTCCCGGATCGGGTTCGTGCCCCAGAAAGCCTTCCTCTTCGGCGGCAGCGTGGCCACGAACCTCCGGTACGGCGACCAGGAGGCCAACGACGAGGCCATCTGGGCAACCCTCGAGATCGCCCAGGCGAAGGACTTCGTCAAGGAGCTGCCCGAGGGCCTTCAGGCTCCGATCGCCCAGGGCGGGACGAACCTCTCGGGCGGGCAGCGCCAGCGCCTGGCCATTGCCCGGGCCCTCGCCAAGCGGCCCCAGATCTACGTCTTCGACGACAGCTTCTCGGCCCTCGACTTCCGGACCGACGCCCGCCTCCGGGCAGCCCTCAGGCGGGAGCTCGGCGGGGCGACCGTGATCATCGTCGCCCAACGGGTGGGCACGATCCTGCACGCCGACCGGATCGTGGTGCTCGAGGACGGCGGGGTCGCCGGCATCGGGACGCACGACGAGCTGATGGCGACCTGCGACACCTACCGCGAGATCGTCCTGTCCCAGGTCACCGAGGAGGAGGTCGCATGAGCGGCCCAACGGGCCGGTCCGGCGGCACCACGCCGGCACCCGCCCCGACTCCGAGCGCCGCCGCCCCGCCACCGCGACGGCCCATGGGCGGGGGGCCGGGGATGATGTTCCAGCAGGCCCCGGCGGCGAAGTCGAAGGACTTCAAGGGCTCCTTCCGGCGCCTCGTCGGCGAGCTCCGGCCCGAGCGCCGCGGCGTCGTGGCGGTCCTCGTCCTGGGGGTCGTGAGCGTCTTCTTCTCGGTCATCGGCCCGAAGCTCCTCGGCAACGCCACGAACGTCCTGTTCGAGGGCGTGGTGGGCAAGCAGTTCCCGGCCGGCGTCACGATCGACCAGGTCGTGGCGGGCCTCCGGGCGAACGGCCAGGACAACATGGCCGACATGCTCATGAGCATGCATGTGACGCCCGGCGTCGGCGTCGACTTCGCGGCCCTGACCTCGATCCTGGTGATCGTGACCGTCGTCTATGTCCTCAGCTCGATCTTCAGCTGGGGCCAGAGCTACATCATGGCCGGCATCACCCAGCGGACGGTCTACCGCCTCCGGCAACGGGTGGACGAGAAGCTCGGTCGCCTGCCGCTCAGCTACTTCGACCGGAACTCCCGGGGCGACATCCTGAGCCGCGTCACGAACGACATCGACAACATCAGCCAGAGCCTCCAACAGAGCCTGACCCAGCTCATCACCTCGGTCCTGACGGTCGTCGGGGTCCTCGTGATCATGCTCACGATCAGCCCGCTGCTGGCCTTCGTCTCGATCCTCGTCGTGCCCCTCTCGATCGTCATCACCGTCCTGATCGCCGGTCGCAGCCAGCGCCAGTTCGTGGCCCAGTGGGCCGGGACGGGCGACCTCAACGGCCACATCGAGGAGATGCATACCGGCCACTCGATCGTCAAGCTCTTCGGCCGCCAGGAGCAGGCCATCGCCCGCTTCGACGAGCTCAACGAGGAGCTCTACCAGGCCAGCTACCGGGCCCAGTTCATCAGCGGCATGATCCAGCCGGCGATGACGTTCGTGTCCAACCTGAACTACGTCGCCATCTGCGTGATCGGCGGCGTCCGCGTGGCCAGCGGCCAGATGTCCCTGGGTGACGTCCAGGCGTTCATCCAGTACTCCCGCCAGTTCACCTTCCCGATCATCCAGGCGGCCTCGATCGCCAACGTCCTCCAGAGCGCCGTCGCCTCCGCCGAGCGCGTCTTCGAGCTCCTCGCCGAGGCCGAGGAGACCGCCGACCCGGTGCCGCCCGCCAGGCCCGCCCGGATCAGCGGCCGGGTGGCCTTCGAGGACGTGGCCTTCCGGTACGAGCCGGACAAGCCGCTGATCGAGGCCATGGACCTGCTGGTGGAGCCGGGCCGGACCGTGGCGATCGTCGGGCCGACCGGCGCCGGCAAGACGACCCTGGTCAACCTCCTGATGCGTTTCTACGACGTCGACCACGGTCGGATCACGATCGACGGCGTCGACACCCGGACCATGACCCGCGACGACCTCCGGCGGACGTTCGGGATGGTCCTCCAGGACGCCTGGCTGTTCCAGGGCACGATTCGCGACAACATCGCCTACGGCGCCGACGGACCGGTGAGCGAGGAGCGGTTCCACGAGGCGGCCGAGGCTGCCCACGTCGATCACTTCGTCCGGACCCTGCCCGACGGCTACGCCACGGTCCTCGACGACGAGGCCACGAACGTCAGCCAGGGCGAGAAGCAGCTCCTCACCATCGCTCGGGCATTCATCGCCGACCCGCCCATCCTGATCCTCGACGAGGCGACCTCCTCGGTCGACACCCGGACCGAGGTCCTCATCCAGCGGGCCATGGCCAGGCTGATGCGCGGCCGGACCTCGTTCGTCATCGCCCATCGGCTCTCGACGATCCGGGACGCCGACCTCATCCTCGTCATGAACCAGGGCCGGATCGTGGAGCAGGGCCGCCACGAAGACCTGCTCGCCCGCCGGGGCTTCTACCACGAGCTCTACGCCAGCCAGTTCGAGGAGGCCCTCGAACCGGTGGCATGAGGCCGCCGCCCCGCCTGGCCATCCGTGCGCCGCGGTCGCCCGAGCGGGACTGCCGGGTATACTCCTCGGGCTCATCCGGGCCCGCAGCCACCCCGCCCCACGAGCCCACGCTCCGCAGAGGACCCTTCCCGCATGCTCGACCGCCTGCTCGGCATCTTCTCCCGCGACATCGGCATCGATCTCGGGACCGCGAACACGCTCGTCCACGTGCGGGATCGCGGGATCGTCATCAGCGAGCCGTCGGTCGTGGCGATCGAGGCGCGGACGAAACGGGTCCTGGCGATCGGGGCCGAGGCCAAGCGGATGGTCGGCCGGACGCCGGCCAACATCATCGCGGTGCGGCCGCTTCGCGACGGGGTCATCAGCGACTTCGACGTGACCGAGCAGATGATCAAGTACTTCGTGGACAAGGTCCACGACCGGATCGGGCTCATCGCCCGGCCCCGGATGCTCGTCGGCATCCCATCGGGCGTCACCGAGGTCGAGAAGCGGGCGGTCAAGGACGCGGCCCTCAACGCCGGCGCCCGCTGGGCCCGCCTCATCGAGGAGCCGATGGCCGCCGCCATCGGGGCCGGGTTGCCGGTCAGCGAACCGTCGGGCTCGCTCGTCGTCGACATCGGCGGCGGCACGACTGAGGTCGCGGTCATCAGCCTCGGCGGCATCGTCGTCTCGAAGTCCATCCGGATCGGCGGCGACGAGATGGACGTCGACATCGTCAACTTCGCCCGCCGCGAGTACAACCTGTTCCTCGGCGAGCGGACGGCCGAGGACATCAAG
>SCUO01000132.1 GCA_004297395.1 Chloroflexota bacterium
CGGAGATCGCCGACGTCACGCCGGCGACGCCGATGCCGACCGGGATGCGGCAGAGCAGGAAGACGACCGCATTCGGCACGAGCACCTGCGGCAGCAGTGACACGGCGATCACCGCGAGCGAGGCCATCAGCTGGCGCCGCGGGTCGCGGCGATCGGCACGGCTGCCCAAGACCGGCATCGCGGCTCCGGCCGCGAGCGCGCTCAGGGCGAAGGCAAGGCCGACGGCGAGCTCGAGGCTCAGCCACGCGGGACGCACGAGGTCCTGGATGTAGATGGCCATGACCGCGGCGCTGCCGGAGAGCGTCACGTGGAACATCGGCCCCGCGATGAGCACGCCGCGGAGCCCCGGCCATGAGAACGGCACGAAGACGTCGCGCACGTTCCCGCGCACGCCGGTCGGGAGATCCTCGCGGCGCGGGCGCCGGCCCTCGTCGACGAACAGCATCGTCGCGAGCGTGCAGGCCACGAGCAGTGCGGCACCGAGCAGGAACGAGCCACGCAGCCCGAAGGTGAGGACCGCGAACCCGCCGAGCACGGGGCCGATGAGGTTCCCGGTCTGCACGGCGGTGCTCAACAGGCCGAGCGCGAACCCCGTCCGCTCGCGGGGCGCGATCCCCGCGATGAGCATCGTGTTGGCCGTCTGGGCGCCGGTGAGCGCGCCGTTCGCGAGGCGGACGGCGATGAGCTGGCCGACGTTGGTAACGGCGGCCTGCGCCGCGAGCACCACGACCCCGAAGAACTGCGCGCGGGCCACCATGGCCTTCCGGCCGAAGCGATCGGCGAGCACTCCCCAGATCGGCGACGCCACCGCCATCGCAAGGCCGCTGCCGCCGATGGCGATCCCCGTCCAGAGCGCGAGCTCGGAGCGGTCGGTCACGCCGAGCTCCTGGATGAACAGCGGGAGGAACGGGAAGGAGAAGTTGAACCCGACCAGCGTCACGACCTGCGTGGCCGCGACGATCTTGACGGTGCGGTACCAAGAGAGAGGCCGGCCTTCTCGGCCGGCCTCTCGTTCGAGCGCTGTGGTCGTGGCCTATTCCTTCTCTTCGGTGATCTCCGCCGGACCCTCTTCATCGAGGATGTCCGTGGTCTCGTCGTCCTCTTCGTCCTCGTCCTCGAGGCTCTCGAGGTCGAGCTCCTCCGGCGGCAGCGTCGGCAGCTCCTCTTCCTCGGTCCCGAACACGGCCGCCAGCGGCCGCGGCTTCGGCATCCAGTCGAGCTGCTCGCGCCGCGAGGGCAGACCGGTGCCGGCGGGGATGAGCTTGCCGATGATCACGTTCTCCTTGAGCCCGAGCAGCCGGTCCTTCTGGCCCATGACGGCGGCCTCGGTGAGGACGCGCGTCGTCTCCTGGAAGGAGGCGGCGGCGAGGAACGAGCTCGTGGACAGCGACGCCTTCGTGACGCCGAGGAGCACGGTCTGCGCCGTGGCGGGCT
>SCUO01000046.1 GCA_004297395.1 Chloroflexota bacterium
GGCAAGGCCCGCGCCGGCTCGGCAAGGCCCGCGCCGGCTCGGCAAGGCCCGCGCCGGCTCGGCAAGGCCTGCACCGCCCGGCAAGGCCCGCGCCGGCTCGGCAAGGCCTGCACCGCCCGGCAAGGCCCGCGCCGGCTCGCGCCAGCCCCACTCCGGACGGCGGCCCCGGGCTACGCCTTCGGCGTCGTCTCGTGGCGGAGCGGCGACGTGACCCTGACGAAGAACCCGTCGGGGTCGGCGAGGCGGAAGTCGCGGGCCTTCCAGGACCGGTCCTGGATCGGCTTCACGATCCGTAGGCCGGCGGCGACGGCCGCCGCGTGGACGGCATCGACGTCATCGACCTCGATCGTGATCTCCACGCCCGTGCCTCGCGGGGCGCGATCGATGTGGGGCGTGAAGTAGTGGTCGTGGCCGCGGACGTAGGCATCGCCCTGGAGGACCAGCTCGGCGCCGTCCCGATCCAGGCGGACCCAGTCCTCCCAGCGCCGCGCGACGCGGAAGCCAAGCGCGGCGTAGAACGCGATCGAGGCCTCGACGTCGGCGACGTGGAGCTCGACCCCGGTCAGGCCGCTCATGTCGTCGGCCCCGGGGCGCGGAGAACCACCGACATCCGAGCCGGCGGGACTGGGACGCCTCGCCGGCGCGCGGGGGTCTGGGCCCCCGCGGTGGCCGGCGTATGGTCCGTGGGACGCGGCGCGATCACCGCGCGGGATCCGAGACCCGGAACGTGACGTTCTTCGACTGCTGGTACTTCTCGATCCCGACGCCGCCGTAGCCGGACTGCTTGTAGCCCTGCGACGGCTGCTCGAGGACGCCGGTCGAGAACCACTGGTTCACGTAGACCTGGCCTGCCTGGAGGCCTCGGGCCACCCGCCAGGCCCGATCGAGGTCGCGGGTAAAGACGCCCGACGACAGCCCGTAGCGGGTGTCGTTGGCGATCGCCAGGGCCTCGGCCTCGGTGTCGAAGGGCACGATCGCCACGACCGGCCCGAAGATCTCCTCCCGGGCCACCCGGCATGACGGCGTCACGCCGGTGAAGATCGTCGGCGGGATGTAGGCGCCCTTCGAGCGGAGCTCGTCGGTGTACGGCAAGCCACCGCTGGCGAGGGTGGATTCGCCCTTGCCGATCTCGATGTACTCCCAGATCTTCGCCCCGTGCGAGGCGGCGATGACCGGCCCCAGCTCCGTCGCGGGATCGAGGGGCTCGCCAACGAGCATCGATTCGGCCTTCGCGACGAGGGCCGCGGTGAAGCGCTCCACCAACGGTCGCTCGACGAGGATCCGGGACCCGCAGACGCAGATCTGGCCGGTATTGCCGAAGGCCCCGAGGGCGCTCCAGAAGACGGCCGTGTCGAGATCGGCGTCGGCGAAGACGAGGTTCGGGTTCTTGCCGCCGAGCTCGAGCGAGATCCGCTTGACCTGGGAGGCGGCGACCTCCAGGACCCGGGCTCCGGTCTCGATGCCGCCGGTGACCGACACCATGTCGACCCCCGGGTGCTCGACGATCGCATCGCCCACGACGCCGCCGGGGCCGGCGAGGACGTTGACGACCCCCGGCGGGAGATCCGCCTCGAGGACCAGCTCGGCGACGCGCATGAACGTCAGCGACGCCATCTGGGCGGGCTTGATGATCGCCGTGTTGCCGGCGGCGAGGATCGCGGCCATCCGCTGGACGCCGGTCCAGAGGGGGCCATTCCAGGGCAGGATCTCGGCCACGACGCCGAGCGGCTCGATGAGCTCGTGATGGATCACGGAGGCATCTGGCATCTCGGCCGCGGCGCCCTGGGTCACCCGGGCTCGGCCGCCGAAGTAGCGGAGCGAGTCGAGCGAGATCGCGAGGTCGGAGTAGTGGACCGACGAGATCGGCTTGCCCGCATCGACCGCCTCGAGGAACGCCAGCTCGTCGGCGTGGCGCTCGATGAGATCCGCGATCCGGAGCAGGAACACGGTCCTGTCCTTGGCCGTCGTCCGGCCCCAGGGGCCGTTGTCGAACGCTTCCCGCGCGGCCGCCACCGCATCCGCCACGTCGGCGACCCCGGCCTGGGCGATCGTCGCCACCGGCTGGTTGTCGCGCGGGCTGATCGAGGCGAAGAAGGCGCCGTCGCGGGCCGGCACGAGCCGGCCCCCGATCAGCAGCCGGTACGGATCACCGGCGATGAGCGACCAGCGCGGGTCCGCGCCGGCCTGGACGTTGACCGCCATCGGAAGCCCCCTTCGTCAGCTGGCGACGAGCTGCCCGGCGATCTCCATCGCCTCGTCGACGGACTTGCCGCCGTGGATGATCGCGGCCAGGCCGCGGGTGATGCCGGCCGGATCCGGATCCCGCCAGATGTTGTTGCCGATCGCGACGCCACAGGCGCCGGCCAGGATGACCGCGTCGTACACGTCCTGGAACAGGTCTCGGACGTTGCCCTTCTTGGCGCCGCCGAGGATCACCGTCGGGACCATCGCGTACTCGACGACCTTGCGCATCGATTCCGGGTCACCGGTGTAGAAGGTCTTGATCATGTCGGCGCCGGTCTCGGCCGAGATCCGGGCGCCGGCGGCGATCTTGTCGGGGGTGTGCATGTCGGCGGCCGCGAAGCCACCCGGGACGGATTCGGCGATGTACGGCAGGCCGTAGCGGGCGGCGTCGGCAGCGAGCCGGGCAGCCTGGCGGATCGAGTCGTCGCCGGTGAACGGGTA
The DNA here is from genome assembly GCA_004297395.1 of Chloroflexota bacterium. GTDB lineage: Bacteria > Chloroflexota > Limnocylindria > Limnocylindrales > CSP1-4 > UBA5189. Next base: position 2,686 of record SCUO01000046.1, read on the forward strand.
GAGCATCGACTTCACGGCGTCGGCGCCAACCGCCAGGGCTCGCTCGACCGCGACTTCGAGGTACGGCGGGGTGGTGTCGAACGAGGCGATCGCCGCGGCCGGGCCGATCGCGTCGCCGTAGGCGATGATCGAGCCGATCGGCGAGAGGAAGGCGTCCGCGCCGGCGGGCACGACCGCCCGGCAGGTGTCGCCGTACCTGGCGAGGCCGTCGACCGGCGCGTCCATGAACGCGGTGTGGTCCATGGCCACGATGAGGATCCGGCCGTCCTCGCGGAGCAGCCGATGCATCCGACGCTTCATCCTTCGATCTCCTTCGATCTCGTCTCGAACGCTGGGTGGGGTTGGTGGCGGTCCGCGCGGCTCGCCGGTTCAGGGCGGCTCGCCGGTTCAGGGCATCTCGACGATGACGCGGTAGGTACCCGGCTTGATGGCGTGCTCGAGGGCCGCACCGATCTCCTCGAGCGGGTAGCGAATGTCGATGAGGGGCGACAGGTCCACGAGCCCGTAGCGGATGAGCCGGGTCGCGGCGTAGAAGTCCTGCTTGTCGCCGGAGATGACACCGAAGACGCCGGTCTCGCGGTTGTGCATCTCGTTCGGGGCGAAGGTGAAAGCAGGCTCGGGGTGGGCGGCCGCGAAGAGGACGAACCGCCCCCGATCGCTGAGCATCGCGATGCCCTGCTCGTTGGCCTTCTCGTGGCCGATCGCGGCGATGACGGCCTCGGCCCCGCGGCCCTCGGTCAGCTCCTTGACCCGGGCGACCGGGTCGACCTTCGAGGCATCGATGAGCTCGGTCGCGCCCATCCGGGCGGCCATCGCGAGGCGCTCGGGATCGACCTCGCTGACGATGACGCGGCAGCCGTACTGGCGGGCCGCAACGACGTTCATGAGGCCCATCACGCCGGCCCCGATGACGACGACGTCCTGGCCGACGCGGAGCTCGAGGAGCCGGTTGGCGTGCATGGCGCACGACAGCGGCTCGGACAGGGCCGCCGTCTCGAACGGCGCATCGCCGACCCGGTAGACCCCGTCGGCGGTCTGGACCTTGTACTGGGCGAAGCCGCCGGGGCCCCAGGCCGGGCCGTACTTCGAGACGACTCCGTAGTGCTGCTTGCAGCCCCGGTCCTGGCCGGTCTTGCACCAGTGGCACTTGCCGCACGAAGCCGAGCCGATCGCGACGCGCTCCCCGACCTGGAGGTCCGTATCCGTGCCCTCGCCGATCGCGGCGACCTCGCCGGCCATCTCGTGACCGCCGACGAACGGGAACTTGTTGGCCTGGGCACCCGAGAAGCTGCGCTGCTCCCAGGTGCAGATCGCGGTGGCCCGGAGGCGAACGAGGACCTCGCCACGGCCGGGGACGGGTGTCGGCAGGTCCTGGACGCTGATGTCGTGGACGCCGGCCATGACCCCGACGCGCATCGTCGTGTCGATGCGGCTGCCGGTGGCCTCGATCGCGGCTGCGGTCATGGGTCAGTCCTCCCGCGGTGGGGTATGCAAGAACTTGCAGCAAGGAATTCCGAACGTTGGGCCCACTATAGCAGGGGCATACGGGAAAACGAGGTGCCTGACCCTGAAATTCACGCCGAAAACGGGCCTGATTTCGAGGGCCGTTCGGCCCCCGACGGCGCACTGGGGCATGATCCACGGACACGCAGGCAGGGGAACGCGATGTCGGAGATCGAGGACCTCGCCCAGCTCGACGCCGGCCGCCGCTGGACGGTCCCACCGAACCTGGGCCGGCTCGAGCGGGTCCACCCGGAGCTCGCCCACCTGAAGCGCTCGTGGCCGGCCGCATGAGCCGCCGGCCGTCGGTCGTCATCGCCTACGCCTACGGCGCGAGCGACTGGAAGACCGGTGACGCCCGGGTCGCCTTCCGGGACAACCTGCCGGACATCGAGCACGACTTCGAGCCGGTCGACTGGCGGCCGTACCTGCCCTCGCCACAGGCCCACCTGCTCCGATTCGTGCGGAACCGCGACGCCGAGGCGCCGTGCGACGACACGGGCGCGAGCGTCGCCCGCGCGGCGTCGATGCGCGTCGCCCCGGCAGCCCAGGTCGCGCCCCAGGTCGCGCCGGCGACCGCAGCCGGCCGTTCGTCGAGGACGCCGCGATCGCCGAGGACCTACCCCGCCCGGAGCGACCTCGCCGCCACGGCCGCCGAGCGCGCGGCGGTGGCCGAGGGCCGACGCGACGGCCGCCGCTCACTCGATCCGCTGACCCGGCCGGCGATGCGCGTCGTCCACCACGCCATGGTCGACTACGCCGGGATCACCATGGCCGACGTCCTCGGCTACCTCCGCGATCCGGCGGCGGTCATTGAACCAATCGCGCAGCGATTGGTCGAGATCCGCCGCGGGGCCGGCGGCCGGCCGGTCGTGGCCGTGGGCCTGAGCCTCGGCGGGATCATCATGGTCGACACCCTGGCCTCGATCCTGGCCGACGAGCGGCTGCCGGAGTCGGAGCGCCGGGCCGCCGACCTGCTCGTGACGGTGGGCTCGCAGTCGGCCGCGCTCCGGGCGATGGGCGTGATGCCCTCGGCCCCGCGCGACGTCCTCCATCCACGCCTGTTCACGCCCTGGCTCAACGTCTGGCACGAGCACGACTACCTGTCGTACCCGGTCGGGGCGGTCTTCGAGCACCTTGGCGACGTGTGCGACCGGCGGGCCGTCCAGCGGGGTGCCTTCCCCGGCGTCCACTCGGGCTATCTCAACCGGTCATCGCGGTTCTTCGGCCACCTCGGGGACTCGATCCGGGAACGCTTCGGGGGCTGAGGCCTGGGGCGTCAGCCCGTCAAGTCAACCTCCGCAATCGCGGCATCGAGCGCATCGTTCGAGGGCTCGATGAGCACCCGGCCCGGTCGCTCCGGGTCGCCGATGAGGATGACCGGCGTGACCCTGTTGCCGCCGTTGTACGAGCGGTTCAGGGCGTCGGCCTCGGCGTCGTGGGTCACGTTTCGGTAGTCGCACGGGATGCCGCGGGCAGCCAGGTGCGCCCTGGAGCGAATCGTGTCCTCGCAGTCATCGCGGCCCAGGATCAGGATCGGCGGCATGGGCAGGGTCTCCTTGGACCGGAGTGTGCCGGATGCGCGCCGTCCGCAACGGGCCTGCACGCGCGATGTGCGCCCGGATATAGTCCCGCCGATCCAACCCAAACCCAGTGGAGGAGCACCTCGAGATGTTTGGTCCCGATCGTCAGGCACGGATAGCCGGAGCGACCGTCGGCCTCATCGCCCTCATCGCGCTGCAGGCCTGCGGGGCCGGCGGGCCAGGATCCGACTCGCCGTCCGACTCGCCCAGCGCGACACCGACGATGGCGACGTCCCCCGAGCCGACCGCCGAGCCGACCGTCGAGCCGACCGACGGACCGGCCACGCCGGCGCCCGATGGGACCGTGGTCGTGGACCTCGCCAACGCGACGGACCACGCCGTCACCGCCCGGATCATCGACGAGTCATCGGTCCTCGCGTCGGCCGAGTCGGGCCAGCCGGGCGACGGGATGTCCGTGCGCTGGCACGACTCACTCCTCGAGAACGTCAACGAGATGACGCTGCGACTCACGTGGGTGGGCCTGCCGTTCGACGATACGGTCGAGATCTCGATCACCGGAAGCGCCGAGGACCTCGAGCTGACGATCGTCCAGAAGGGCCCGCCGATCGACTCGGATGCCGTGGGCTATGACCGGGTCCTCAACCTCACGTTCAGCGAGCCGGTCCGGTCAGAGGACGTCAGCATCAACATCGAGGATTCCCCGGCGGGCTGATTTGGCCGGTGGTGCGGCGCCGACGCCGGTTGCCGGACCGCCTTCCCGGTCGCCGCGGTCAGGCGTCGAAGCGGGGTGGCTCGCCCCGGGTCGCGGCGGTGGCGGCGGTCAGGACCTGGTCACGCAGCGCGCCGTCGGTGGCGGGCGCGCGACAGGCGGCGCAGCGGATGTCCGGTCGATCGACCGGCTCGAGCCCCTCCTTGGGGGCGGCCAGGCCCAGCACCCGGAGGCCACCGGGATCGAGGACCACGCGATCGATGGCCCGGACCGGGCTGTCGATCTCCCAGGACGCCGTCGGGCTGTGGCAGGCCGGGCAGAGGGGCGCCGCCGAGGCGGTCACCGGTGCGCCTCCGTCGGCCGCGCGACGATCGGGCAGGTCGCGCCGGCCGGCCGCGCGACGACCGGGATCGAGTGGTGGCGGGCGGTGGCCCGGCGGTTGGTTGGCATCGGGGAAGGATACGTTGGCGCCCTACGGAGGGCCTTCAGGTCGGCGGTCGCGTCGGCCCGTTGCGGTGGGCCGTCCGGCGCTTGACGGGCTTCGGGGGCCGCCATCACAGTCCGGCCGTGCGCTTCGGGATCGCGGGCCTGTTGGGATTCATCGTCCCGGGCGCCGGCCATCTGTTCGTGGGTCGCCGTCGGGACGCCCTCCTGTTCCTGATTCCCACCGCCGTGATCGTCGGCGCCCTCGTCGGGACGTACCTGGCCGTCGGCGGGATCGGCTTCCTGAAGTTCTTCGTCACGCCGGGCATCCTGCCGGTCGTGGCGGTGGTCAACGTCGCGTTTGCCCTGTGGCGGATTCTCGCGGCCCTGGACGGCGCCCGCCTCGACCCCAACGGCCTCCGGGTCAGACCCGAGCCGACCTAGCGAGGTCGCTCCCCGGCCGACGTGGCGAGTCCCCCCCGGCCGACCAGGCGGGCAGACGACGGGCCGACCTGGAAGGTCGTCCCCCTGCCGCGACCCGGCGCGAATTCGCCAGATAGCAATCCCGGTAGTGGGCGCCGCCGCTCCCAACCGGAATCGGGCCTGGCGCGGCCGGAATCGGACCTCCAGGGCCCGATATCGAGCGTGGGCGAGGCCGTCACACCCCCGGGAGGGGCCGAATTTGGCATCTCCGGCCACGGGGGTTGGTAGGTGACAATTGCGGCCGACGGTCGAGGCCGACCGCGCCCGACGACGGGCGCGTCCTAGCGGTTGGGCCGGCCCGACTGGCCGGCGTGGCGGGCGAGTCGCTCGCCGGGCATCGAGAACGGTCGGTTGCCGAGGCCCGTCGCGGTGGGACGCCCGGAACCTGCGCTCGGTCGCGGTCCACCGGACGGTCGCGGACCATGGCCCGACGGGTTCACCGGCGGGGGAGCGCCGTTGCGCCAGGGCGTGCTCGGGCGGGACGGAGCCGCGCCAACGGGTCCGCGCCGGGCGGCGTTGCGATGCGGGGGCGATCCCTGCGGCCGCGATCCCTGCGGGGCACCGAGGTGCGAGGAGCCAACGTGCGAGGCGCCGACGTGCTGGCCGCCGACATGCGGGTGCGGCCCGCTCGGCCGGGCCCCGAAGCCGACGCCGACGCCACCGCGCGACGCGGCGGCGCCTGGACCACCACGGGCCGCCGTCCCACCGCCGAAGGACGGCCGCATCGGCCGGCCGGGGCGAGGTCCGACCTGGCCGCCCATGCCCGTCCGGAGGCGGATCGCCTGGGGTCGGATGGACCGGTCGGGCTCGTAGCCGGGCACGATCTCGACGTCGATTCGGCGACCGAGCAGCCGCTCGATGTCGCGGAGCAGTCCGTCCTCGTCGACGCAGACGAGCGAGATCGCATCGCCCTCCGAGCCGGCCCGGCCGGTCCGGCCGATCCGGTGGAGGTAGTCCTCGGGGACCATCGGCAGCTCGAAGTTGACGACGTGCGGCAGCTCCTCGATGTCGATGCCCCGGGCGGCGACCTCGGTGGCGACGAGGATCGAGACCCGGCCGGCCTTGAAGTCGTTGAGAGCCCGGACGCGCTGCGACTGGCTGCGATTGCCGTGGATCGCGGCGGCCTTGATGCCGTCCCGCTCGAGCTGCTCGGCGAGGCGGTTGGCGCCGTGCTTGGTGCGGGTGAAGACGAGGGCC
>SCUO01000133.1 GCA_004297395.1 Chloroflexota bacterium
CCTATCGTCGCATTCGCAACACGCTGCGCTATCTGCTTGCCAATCTGGAAGGCTTCGATCCCGCGCGCGACACGGTGCCCTTCGACCAGCTTCTGCATCTTGACCGCTGGGCGGTGGATCGCGCGCGCCTGCTGCAGGACGAGATCGCGGCCCGCTACCAGGATTACGGCTTTCACCACATCTATCAGAAACTGCACCAGTTCTGCGTCGCGGATCTGGGCGGTTTCTATATCGACATCATCAAGGACCGCCAGTACACCTGCCAGCGCGACAGCCTGGCGCGGCGCTCCGCGCAGACCGCGCTGCACCAGATCGCCGAGGCCCTGGTGCGCTGGATCGCGCCGATCCTGAGCTTCACCGCCGAGGAGATCTGGCAGTGCCTGCCGGGCGCACGCGAGGAGTCGGTGCTGCTGGCGGAATGGTTCCCGTTGCCCAGTCTGGGGGAGGGCGAACTCTTCTCCCGCGACGACTGGGCGCAGGTGATGCGCGTCAAGGAAGCGGTCAACAAGGCCCTGGAAGAGCGGCGCAATGCCGGCGCAATACGCGGCTCGCTGGACGCCGAGGCAGTGCTCTACGTGGACCCCGGGCTGCAAGCTCTGCTCGACAAGCTCGGTGACGAGTTGCGTTTCGTGCTGCTCACTTCGGCAGCCAGGGTGCAGCCGCTGGCGGCGGCGCCCGTCGCCGGGGCCGATGACACCGCCGTGCCGGGGCTCAAGGTGGCGCTGATGCCGTCCACGCACGCCAAATGTGTGCGCTGCTGGCATCGCCGTGACACCGTCGGTATATGTGCCGGGCACCCTGAGCTCTGCGACCGCTGCGTGACGAATGTTGCCGGGACCGGCGAAGCGCGGCGCACCGCCTGAATGGGTGCCGCAATGGATTCGACCGCGACTTTCGGCAGAGCGCAACGGCTGGGTCTTTATCTGGTCGTCGCGCTGGTAATCGTCCTCGACTGGTGGACCAAGAGCCTGGCGAGCAGCCTGCTCGACTATGGCGTGCCGCGCGTCATCACACCGCTGTTCAATCTCACCCTGCTGCACAACCGCGGCGCGGCGTTCAGCCTGCTGAGCGAGGCGGGCGGTTGGCAGCATTGGCTGCTGAGCGGCATCGCGCTGGTGGTGAGTGTGGCCATTGTCGTGGTCTTGCGGCGGCTGCCGCGCACCGAGTGCCGGCAGGGTCTGGGTCTGGCGCTGGTGCTGGGCGGCGCCATCGGCAATCTCGGTGACCGGTTGCGATTCGGCCATGTGGTGGATTTCATCCAGGTCCATTATGGGGATCTCTATTGGCCGGCATTCAAC
>SCUO01000047.1 GCA_004297395.1 Chloroflexota bacterium
AGGTCTTCGACCCGCGGCCCGGCGTCGACGAGGTCTGGCCGGGCAAGGGCGTCATCTACTCGCAGCGGCTCAGCGCGCAGCGGACGAAGAGCCGGCTCAGCAAGATCGTGGGCACCCCGGCCTACAAGTCGATGACCATCCGCAGCTGGGCGACGACCGTGGCCCTGCTCGAGCGCATGGAGGCGTCCCCGACGAACGCCTGAACGCAGGTCGCGCGTCCGCCAACCGTTGACGGGCGCGTGGGTCCGCGGATCGAACCCGGCCATCGTGGCGCGTGCCGCGAGCGAAGGACGAAGCATCAGCGAGGTCGCGCGCGACCTCCTCGAGGCCTACGCAGGCGAGGCGCGCCCCCGAAGACGTAGCAGGCAGGGCGCTACCATCTCGTAATGGGACAGGCAGGCCGATCGGGATCACCGCCGACCGCTGACGCCCTGGCCGGCGAGCGCTACCTCCTGCTCGCGGACATCTCCGGCTACACGGGCTTCATGTCCGGCGTGGAACGGGAGCATGGGGTCGATTTCAGCGGCGGGATTCCCGCCGCCTACGGCATCCTGGGGGCGCTGCTGGACACCGTCATCGAGGGCGTCGAGCCCGGTTTCGCGCTGGTCAAGCTCGAGGGCGACGCGGTCTTCGCGGCGGCCCCGGCCGAGAGCCTCGACGGGGAGGGTGACAGGGTCGTCGAGCTGATCGGAGCGACCTATCGGGCGTTCGTCGAGAGCCGGACGCGTGCCATCCCGTCCAGCGACCACGTGTGTACCGCCTGCCCGGCCGTGGCGCACCTGGACCTGAAGGTGGTGCTCCATCGGGGTCCGGCGGTGCGCCAGTCCGTCGGGGCCGGCAGCGACCTGCTGGGCCCGGCCGTCACGGTCGCGCACCGGTTGCTCAAGAACACCGTTCGGGAGCGGATCGGCCACCGCCCCTACCTGTTCCTGACGGACGCGGCGGCGGCTGGGCTCGGCCTGTTGGGGATCGGCCTGGGGCACCGCGAGGAGTATCCGGACGCCGGGCGGATCGAGGGCCGCATCATCGAGCTCGAGGCCACTCCGTCGGCGGGGACGGCGCCCAGCTGAGGGCCGATGACGCGATCGTCGCCTAGCTCGGGATGACCCCCCGCTCCCGGAGGATCGCGACCACACGCTCCCTGGGCAGGCCCGGGGTCCGATGGCCTCGGAAGCCGATCATCTCGTCGTTCGTCACGAGGACGTTGAGGACGGCCTCCTCGGTCGCCTGGACGACCGCCTCGTAGAACGGATCCAGGAAGCCCCACGGGATGAAGCGGAGGCCATCGAGGGCGCCACGGTTTCCGCCGTAGAGGCTGCGGGCGCCCGGGGTGAAGGCGCCCGGGTTGGCGACGGACAGGGCCAGGAAGAGGTCACCGGAAAAGTGCGAGCCGGTCGTGCCGGTCCGAGCCAGCCCGAGCGTGACCCGTCGGGCGAACGCGCGGCACTGGTCGGGCAGGAGCGGGGCATCCGTCACGACGATCGCGATGCACGAGCCGGCGCCGGGCATTGAGCCGCCGCCACCGAAGAACTCGGCCATCGGGTCGTCATCGGCGAGCAGCGAGCCCATCGCCACCCCGCGGATCACCAGCTCCGGTCGGGCCCCGAAATTCGCCTGGAGGAAGACGCCGACGGTGTAGTCCGTGCCACCGTACTCGACGACGCGTGAGGCCGAACCGGACCCGCCCTTGAAGTTGTAGCAGTTCATGCCGGTGCCGCCGCCGACCGAGCCCTCGTCGATCGGTCCGGCGGCAGCCGCTTCGAGGGCCCGCACGCCGACCGCCTCGGTGACATGGCCGCCGTTGATGTCGTTGAGGTAGCCATCCCAGGTCTCGGCGGAGATCGGGAGGAGCCAGGCCTCGGCGACGTCGGGATGATGGATCGCGGTCCATCGGACGATCGAGCCGTGGGCGACGCCGACGGCATGGGTGTTCGTGATGCAGATCGGTCCGGCCATGGTCCCGGATTCATGGACCCATGAGACGCCGGTCATCTCGCCGTTCCCGTTCTGCGAGTGGTAGCCCGCCGCACACGGGTCGCCGGGGTTGGCCCGGCCGCGAGGGTGGATCGCGGTCACGCCGGTCCGGACGTTGGTCCCCTCGATGAGCGTGGCGTACCCAAGCTCCAGGCCGGGGACGTCGGTGATCGCGTTCCAGGTCCCGGGGACCCCGTCGAACGGGATCCCCAGCGACCGGGCGCGCGGCTTTCCGGACGTGGTCCGGAGGAGCGCGTCTTGCTCTGCCATGACCTTGCCTTTCCGGCGATTGGGCGCGACTGCGCCAATGTCGATCGCGATTCGTCAGGCGGTCTCGTCCCGAAGGGGCTCCTTCAGGTTCCAGGCGCGGCCGCGCTGCGGATAGATGACGACGAGCCAGTACACGAAGCCGATGAGGATCGTCCCGCCCGTGACGATCAGGGCCGTGGTCGTCTGCTGGGTGACGATGTAGACCAGCGCGATCAGGGCCACGAGCGGCGGGAGCGGCCACCACGGCATCCGATATGGGCTGTTCGCGGTGGCGCCCCCCTGTCGCCCGACAAGCCCGGCGAGCGAGATGAGCGCGTAGTCGGCGACGAGGCTCGCGCCGGTCAGTGTGATCAGGGTGTTGAGGTCGACCGTCAGGCAGAGTGTCGCGCTGACGATGCCGACCAGGGCCGTGGCGACCCAGGGCGACTTGAAGCGCGGATGGACCGACCGGAGCCAGTCGTTGACGACGCCCGGCCACGCCCGATCGCGAGCCGACGAATAGAGGATCCGCCCGAACTCGAGGATGATCGCGAGCGTCGCGTTGAAGATCGCGAGCGCCACTCCGAGTGACACGAGGTTGTTGATCGTGTCGTTCGACGTCGCCTTCATGAAGTCGATCATGGGCGAGGAGCTCGTCGTGATCGCCGCCAGGTCCGGGGCGCCGAGCAGGACGGCCATCGTCGGGACGAGCTCGGCGATGACCGTGATGACCAGCGACCACAGGATGGCCGTGGCGATGCGGCGGCTCGAGCCCTGGGTCTCCTCCGAGAAGTTCACGGCATTCGAGTAGCCGTTGTAGGCGAAGACCGCGGACGCCGTGGCGGTGAAGACGACGGCAAGCGGCACGGCATCGAGGCCGCCGCTGGAGTTGCCGATGACACCGCTGAAGAAGTCGCCGACGCGTTCGACGTGGAGGTTGGCCAGGCCCAGGATCGTCAGGACCAGGAGCGCGATCAGCTCGATGGCCAGGAAGATGCCGGTGAGCAGCGCATTGGTCCGGATCCGGAGGATCCCGACGACCGCGGCGATGAGGCAGACCGCCGCCCCGGCGATCGCCGTGTCGAGTGTCACGACCGAGGACAGGTACTCGGCGGTCCCGAGGGCGATGACGGCCGGGATGAACGCGACGCTCGACAGCATCAACGCGAATGTCACGAAGCTCAGGGCGCTGCCGAGCTGGCCCCAGCGCCCACGGAAGGCATGCCAGACGAGGGCGTAGTCACCGCCCGCGACCGGGAACGCCGCGGACAACTCGGCCCAGCAGAACGCCATGACCACGCCGATGATCGCCGCGAAGATCATCGACAGGACCGCGGCCGAGCCAGCGGTCAGGATGATGAACGGGACGATGATGAACACCGATGACGCGGGGGTGACCGCCGACACCGTGATCGCGATGTTGCCGAGCACCCCGAGCCCGCGGTGGAGCTCCTGCTCGTAGCGGTCCTCAGCCGCTCTCACACCCAGGTCCGACACCGTTCATCCCTCCATCGCATCCGCATTCGGCTGGGATGCGCTCCCAGGTGCGGGCCGGTGTGGCGGGACGCGCCGGTTGCCAGGCACCGACTCGACTGCCGCATTGTGCAGCATCCGGATTCGCGTTGTGGGCCCGCCTTGCGCCGGCCCGAGCCCGGAAGGCGCCGTCGGTCAGCCGGCTCAACCGATACGCCACCGCGAAGCGACAGGGGGCCGGGTGGGACCAGTCCTCGGCCAGCGGATGCCTGAGTGGACCACCATTAGCCCGACCCGGACCGCCGCATCCGCTCGAGCTCGCGGCGAAGTCGCTTGCTCGGCCGGCCCTCGCCGCGGATCGCCTTGATGCCGGGCGCGATCTCGCGGACGACGGGCGGTGGGCTGGTGTCGATGTAGCAGGTGGCCGCGACCGGCGCGCCGACGCGCGTCTCGATGGCCCGGACGACCTCGATGATCCGCTCGCGCTCGGCGATCAGGGCATGCACCACGTCGCCGGCACGGACCTTCGTCGACGGCTTGGCCGGGGTGCCGTTGACGCGGACATGCCCGCCTTCGCACAGCTGGGTCGCCACGGGCCGGGTCTTGACGAGCCGGACGGCGCACAACCAGCGATCGACTCGCGTCTCTTCAGAAATCGCAGGGCTCACAACGGTCTCCATCATGCCGGCTCGATGATGCCGCCTCCGGCCAGGACGGTCGATGCTCCACGCCCGGAACACCGGGAGTGCCACCGATATATGGTAGATTGGGTGGCATGGAGAAGACCACCGTCTACCTGACGACAGCGCAGAAGGCCGGGCTCGCGGCCGCGGCTCGCGAGCAGGGCCGGAGCGAAGCACGCCTCATCCGGGACGGGATCGAGGGATTGCTCGCCGGCCATGCGACGCGCGAGGCGCCGGCCGCTGCCGCCGGCGAGCCGAGGAATGCCACGGGCGGTGGTGGTGAGCTCGGTGCCCGCCCGCGCTGGGTGAGTCGCGAGGCGTTCGTTCGCCGGTTCGACACCGTCCAGGCGGATCCTGCCCTGCGCACCGAGCTCCGCGAGCTCGCTCCGGACTTGACCGACGACCTGCCCGATCGATGACCGACGGCATCGCGGACACCAGCCTGTTCATCGCCCACGAGACCGGCCGGCCGTTGCGCGTCGAGGCCCTACCGGATCGCCTGGCTGTCTCGGTCATCACGATCGGCGAGCTGTGGGCCGGCGTGCTCGCGGCGCCCAACCTGGCGGCCCGCGATCGCCGGCTCGGGACGCTGACGGCTGCCCTTGCGCTGGAGCCGATCCCAATCGACGAACGGGTTGCCACCGCATGGGCGCGCCTGCGCCTGGACCTCCGAGATCGCGGCCTTCGGATGCCCGTCAACGACTCCTGGATCGCCGCGACGGCCATCGCCCTCGACGTCGCGGTGGTGACCCAGGACGACGACTACGTCGATCTCCCCGGCCTCGCCGTCATCCGGGCCTGATCGCTGATCGGACGATCGGATCAGGCGTCGCCTTCAGACAGGAACAGGACGGTGGCGCCGTCCGGGGACCAGATCGGGAAGGTGTCGAAGGCAGCGTCGTCGGTGAGGCGGACGACATCGCCGCCGTCGGCGCGCATGACGTAGATGTCGAAGGCGTCGTTCGTGTCGCGGATGAACGTCAGGCGCGTGCCGTCCGGCGACCACTTCGGCACGTAGCCCGGCCCGATATCCGTCACGGTTCCTGTCGCGAGGTCGAGGACGCCGATGTGCGAGTCGTCGCGGAGCTCGAGCACGATCCGGGTGCCGTCGGGCGACCAGACCGGGTAGCCCACGGGGCGATCGAGCAGCAGCTCGCGGTTCGAGCTATCGGAATCGATCACCCACAGCTGGCCCGTCTCGCCGAAGCCGCGGACGTCGTCGTGGCCCCAGACGAAGGCAACCCGCGTACCGTCGGCCGACCAGGTCGGCGAGTTCTCGAACCCATCGAAGTCGGTCAGCTGGGCGAGGCCCGCGCCGTCGTTGTCGACGAGGTACAGGTCGCTGGAGGCCGGCTCTCCTCGCGTGAAGGCGACGCGCGAGCCGTCGGGCGAGAACGCCGGCAGGCCGTCGAAGGCGAGGTCGTGGGTCAGGCGGCTGAGGCTCGTTCCCTGCGGCGAGATCGTGTAGATCTCGGAGTTGAGATCGCGCCGATCCAGCTGGATGGTGAGGTGGGAGCCGTCGCCCGACCAGGACGTCGGCAGGCCGCCGGCCGGCCATTCGGCAACCGCGGACCGACCACTCCCATCGGACCGCATCGTGTGGGCCACCAGCGCGCGCGCCGGGCACCGCGGCGGACGGGGCGCTTCGGTCATCGGGAAGATCGCGGCGCGGGCCACGGTACCGGGTCCGATCTCGTGGTGGTCGGGCTCCCCCACCCTGGACGCATCGTGGGTCACGACGATCAGGAGGTCGAGATCCGGCGCGATCCACACCTCCTGCCCGCCGTAGCCCGACGCGTTCCAGACCTCGTAGCCCTCGGCGTCGTAGAGCCACCACAGGAAGCCGTAGCCCTGGTGCGCCCCGAGCCCGGGTCGGCAGCCGAGATCCCAGCGCTCGTCGAGCGACCGATCGAGCCACGCGGGGTCAACGAGCTGCTCGCCGGCCCACGTTCCGTGCTGGAGCACGAGCTGACCGAACCGGGCCAGCTCCCGCGGGGTCACGAAGACGGAGTGGCCACCGGCGAAATACCCGTCTGGCTCGACCCACCACTGCTCGACGTCGATGCCGATCGGGCCGAGCAGGCGCTCGGTGACGTAGGCGCACAGCGATTCGCCGGTGGCCTCGGTGAGCACCGCCGCGAGGACCTGGGTGAGCCCGGTGCTGTACGCGAACTCGGTGCCGGCCGGCTCAAGGCTCTCCCACTTCAGGACCTCGCGAATGAACGAGGGCTCACCCGGCAGGTCACTCGGACCCGCATCGGCCAGGTACTCCACGTCCTCGCTATTCGCCAGCCCACCGGACATCGTGAGCAGGTGCTCGATCGTGAGGTCGCCGTGTGCTCCGACCAGGTCGGCCGGCAGGAACGCGTCGATCCGGGTATCGAGGTCGAGCAGGCCCTCCTCGACGGCGATGCCGGTGGCGATGGACAGGATCGACTTCGACGCCGACGCGATCGTGAGAGCCCGGGCCGCGTCGCCGCCGTTGAAGTAGCGCTCGTACACGAGCTTGCCGTGGCGCACGACCAGCAGGCTCCGAACGTCGGTCGACAGCGCGACGTTCTCCGCCGCCGCGTCGAGGAGCGACGCGTCGAGCCCGACCTCCGCCGGCGTGCCGGTCGGCCAGTCGAGGGGCGTCGGATCGTGGTACGAGACGTCGACCGGGGTGAAGAACTCGTCCGATGGATCGGGGGAGAAGGCGGAACAGTCCGTGCTCGTCGCGGCGAGAGGGGCCAGCGCCGCCGTCGGGCTGGGCGTCGTGGTCGTGGTCGTGCACGACCCCGCGAGGAATGCCGCCGCCAGTGCCACCTGCATCGGCGACGACAGCCGACCCGTTGACCCCGAGCTGGCCCACATCGGAGGCACCCCAACTATTACGTGCGACGATATAGCACGATACACGAAGTTGGCGTCCCGAGGTCGACGCCTCGGACGGGCCCACATCGTCGTCCTCGATCGGGAACGTTCGGGCTCCAACGCCGTACGGCGTGGACCAGCCCAACGTGGGCTGTGGGGCGCGGGTCAGCCCAGGCTCCAGAACGGGCCCGTGAGGCCGAGTCGATCGAGGATCGCCTGGCTCTGCTCCCGGCTGCGTGGCTGCCAGTCGGACGACAGCCGATCATGCCACCACGCGGCGGCGAGCTCGGCCAGCTTCGTGATCGGGATGGTGGCGCCCGGCTCGCGCCCGGCGAGCCAGCGATCGACGTGTGCTTCCGACCGGAAGAGCAGCATCGTCCCTCAGGTGAAGCCGATATCGCTCCACCAGCGAACAGCCGGCACGAGGACGTGGAAGACCGGCGACTGATCGTCGGGCTGGCCGTCGCGGACGTGGATCTCGATGCGGTCGTGGCAATCGGGACAGTGGGTCTCGAAGCGGCTGTCCACGTGCAGCGCGGCGCCGATCCCGAACGCATCCCAGGCGCAGTTCGCGTACCACGATCGCCCGCCGGCCTGGACCCGGAAGTCGGTCGGCCGCGCCGCGAACGGATTGGCCATCCGGATCTCGCCGGCATCGTCGAGGACGAGGGCGTGGGCCTCGTGGAGTCGACGCCAGGCGGCGCGGACGCCGTCCTCCCCCACCCCGGTCGTCGCGCCCACCTCGGCCGCGGTCGGCGCTCGGCCGAGCTCGGCGAACGTGCGGTACGTCGCGTTCCGGAGGTCGACGTCGGCCTGGTCCACGTTACGGATCATAGGACGCGCCCACGGTGCTCAATCGGAGCTGGTTGCGGCGCCCAGGGCCCTGGCGTCCTGGACGGTCACGATTCCGACCAGGTCCTGATCCGCATGGTGCTCGTACACCGTGAACATCCAGGGCCACGGACCCAGGATGAACCGATAGCCCAGCGCCTGAAACGAATATGGCTGGCCGGCGTCTCCTCGTCATCGACGGGCTACTCCGGCTCATCAGGTAACGCCTTGGTGGGCCGTGCCAAGCCCAAGTGGATGCAGGCGTCTGGGAGGCTTCGCATGAAGCGGATGCTCACGGCGGGATTGACTGCGGCGCTCCTGCTTGCCGCGGTTCCAGGGTTCGCATCGGCCGGCGGCCCACCGCTTGGATTCGCGGGGGTCTGGACCGCGGTGGACTGCGCCACCTGGTGGGAGGAAACGCCCGACGGGCACGTCGTCGACTGCGATGTCTGGGGCGACGGGAGCACCATCATTCTCGCCGTCGGTCGCGGCGCGAATCCGCATGTCTTCTTCGCCGATACGTACTCAAGCCTCTGCGCCGATCAGGGTCTGCCGACATCGTTCAGCGGCGTCGGGCGAGGGACGTACGAGCAGGCGTCGGGAATGTTGTTCATTCACGTGGACACGACCTGCGGGTCCGTGTCTCAGGGCTGGCTCGACATCGGGTTCTACCGCGATCCGGGCAGCGACACCTTGTGGTCGGACGACGACGGAGACGGCTGGGGCTGGGCACTGACGCGCCTTCTGTGACCCGCGTGGCCCCGAACGAGGGTCCGAGTCCGGCCGCCGACCAGCAGTCCGGGCCGCTGGAGGCGCTGTCCAGGGTCGAGCCGACGAACGGAAGGTGACCACCGGCCCGACCAACGCGGCCCGACGGCTGGACCTCGAAGCTAGCTCAGCTCCGAGGCGGCCGTCCGGGAGGCTCATCGGCCGGCCTGTGGAAGAATGGGCCGCCCGATGCGTCTCTCCTCGATCCGCGCGCAGCTCCTGGGGCTCTGGCTTCCGCTCGCAACATGCCTGCTCGTCGTCGGGTGCGCCACGGGCGTCCGCGAACCGGGTGACGAGAGCACCGGCAGCCCTGTCGCGGTCGCGTCCGCAGTCCCGATCCCAGGCCCGGATGACGTCGGCGGCGAAGCAGCACCGGGCGCGGCGGCCACACCGCGGGCGCGGACACCGGCCCCTGCCACGGAATCGCCCTCCCCTGCCCTCCCGACGCCGCCGCCGGAGCCGTTCGCCCTGGATCTCTACCGCGAGGGCGACTTCATCGGTCAGTACACGTTCGAGTGGTGTGTCGGGGCGAGCGTCCAGATGACCCTCAACATCCTCAGGCCGACGGACGACCGGACGCGGGCGACGCAGGAGCGCCTCTGGGAGCGGGCCCGGGACCTCTCGGACAGCCCCTTCGGCGGGGCGAATCCGAACGGTTGGGTGCCGCTCCTGAACGAGCTCGACATCGGCGAGTGGCGGCTGGTCTCCGTGCCGACGCTCGACGAGGCCGTCCGCGAAGCGGCCAGGGCGATCCGGACGACCGATCGGCCGGTCAGCCTGGTCATGTGGCGGGGCCGGCATGCCTGGGTCATGACCGGCTTCACCTCGCTCGGCGATCCCGCCGCCACCGACGACTTCGAGGTCACCGGGGTGAACGTGCTGGACCCGCTCTACCCGCACGGAAGCTCAAGGTGGGGACCTTCGCCGGAGCCGAACAGCCTCCTGACACCGGCCCAGCTCGGCGAGCAGTTCGTCGCTCGGACCAGCGGCCGGATCGACCTCCGCGTCCCGCCCGGCTACCTGCTCATC
Organism: Chloroflexota bacterium; assembly: GCA_004297395.1. Lineage (GTDB taxonomy): Bacteria > Chloroflexota > Limnocylindria > Limnocylindrales > CSP1-4 > UBA5189. The sequence goes on from SCUO01000047.1 coordinate 9,861, forward strand.
GTGCCGGTGAGCTGACGTCGGACATCGAGGCTGCCACGGCCTCGACCGGGCTCCAGGGTCAGGAGGCGGGGCGGTCGGTGACGGGGGTGATCTCCGCGGTGCAGCGATTGGCTCCGGGGCGCAGGAACGCCTGGAGGCTCGCGGCGTCGTCGGTCTCGACGACGAGGAAGGTGGTGTGCTCCGGGCATCCTACGAAACTCGCGGCCGCATGACCTGCCAGCTCGCTATCGCGCCGCGCGGGTGAATGTCAGGTGGGTCACCCCGCTGGGCGCGGAGGTCGCCTCGATCACGTAGTCCTGCTCGAGGCCCTCGAGTCCGTCCCACAGGCGCACGCCTCGGCCGAGCAGGATCGGGACCACCGTGATGTGCATGTGGTCGATGAGCCGGGCCGCGACGAACCCGCGGATCGTCGAGGCACCCCCGCCGATGCGCACATCCCGGCCGCCGGCGGCCTCTCGGGCCGTCGCCAGCGCCTCGACCGGGGACGCTTCAAGGAAGTAGAAGGTCGTACCGCCCTCCATGTCGAGCGGCGGTCTGAGGTGATGGGTGAGGACGAATACCGGCGTGTGGAACGGCGGGTTGGGACCCCACCAGCCCGTCCACTCGGGGTCCTCGTGCCAGCCGGGCGGCCCGAACTTGTTGGCACCCATGATCTCGGCACCGACGCCCGAATCGTGGAGCCGCAGCAAGGCATCGTCGATGCCGCCGCTGCCACCCGGCTGGCCGACCATCTCGTGCCACCAGCGGGTCTCGAACATCCACTCGTGGAGCCGCTCGCCGGCGTGGCCGAACGGCGCCTCGAGGCTCTGGGGTTCGCCGGTCCCGAATCCGTCGAGCGAGACGGAGAAGAACTGGACGCGGACGAGCGACATGGCTCGAGCTCCTTCCTTGACGGGAGATCAGATCTGGCCGCGAACAGGCTGGTTGCCGCAGAGCTACTCCCCGGCGTCGCCGAAGGTCGCCCGGCCGGCCGGCCGGTAGGTCAGGAGCATCACGCCCGACGACAGCGATCGCGACTCGACCAGCTCCAGGTTGTGGGTCTGGCCCCGCTCCGGGAAGAGCCGCAGCCCGTCGCCGACGACCACCGGATAGAGGCGCAGGTTGAGCTCGTCCACGAGGTCGCGCTCGAGCAGCCACCGGAGCAGCACGCCGCTGCCATGGACCTGGAGCTCCCGCCCGGGCCTGGCCCTGAGCTCGCGGATCGCCGCCTCGATGTCGCCCGTGATGACGTGGGTGTTCTGCCAGGCCGGGTCCTTGAGCGTCGTGGATGGAACGTACTTGGGCAGGACGTTGATGCCGTGGGACACCGGGTCGCCGCTGTCGTGGAGGGGCCAGTAGGGCTCCCAGATCTGCCAGGTCTTGCGCCCCAGCAGGAACGCATCGGCGCGCTCGAACCAGGCGGTGAGCCAGCCCCAACCGTCAGGGTCGGCGTAGGCCGCGGTCCAGCCGCCGCGATCGAAGCTGCCGCGCTCGTCCTCCTCGCGGCCTCCGGGGCCCTGGTAGACACCGTCGAGGGTGACCATCATCGATGCCGTCAGCTTCATGATCGACGCTCCTTCGTGTCGGGCTCGTTGACGGGTAGACGATTCGGCCACCCGCGATTCATCGGTCCGGGTGTGGCAGCGCGTGTTCCGGCGATGCGCGGACACCCGGCGTGGCGCCGCATGGCACGCGTACGATGCCGCACACCGTGAGCGAACCGACGGCCAATCCGTACCCAGCGGGCGCGGTGAGTCGATTCGTCGCCTGGGTTGATGGGTTGCCGTGGCACGGCTGGTGGGTCTACCCGGGCATTGTCGCCGTCCTCTTCCTGTGGGGGCACGGCGTCCTTTGGGCGTCGGGGGTGCTTCCCTTCGGCGCCATCGACCCGCTCATCGCGGTCGGCGTCGCCTACGGCCCCTTCACCCTGGCCGCGCTCGCCTACCTCAACGGGGTCGCCGCGCGGGCGATCGCCGCCTTCTGGCCGGCAACCGGCTGGCCGGAGGCGGAGCGCGCGGCCTGGACGTATCGCTTCGTGACGACGCCCGGCGGCTACGGCTGGTGGTGCCTGGTCTTCGGGGTCGTCGTCGCGATCGGCGCGTATGTCGGGGCCCCGCCGTCCCTCCCCGAGGCCCGCGACGCCAACCGGGCGCTGATTCCCATCGCCTATCTGCCGACCCTGCTGATGGGCTATTCGATGCTACCGGCCGCCCTCGTCCACGCCTGGCGCCAGCTGCGCCTGGTGGCCCGGATCCACCGCGAGGCCCGCGCGATCGACCCGTTCGACCGGGGCCCGGTCTACGCGTTCTCCCGCCTCACTGCCCAGGCCGGGCTCGTATTCCTGGTCGTGGCGTATTACTCGCTGACGGTCAACGGCTCGTTCCAGGCTGGGAACCTCGTCTCGCTCGCCTCGATCGGGCTGGCGATCGTGCTGGGCGTGGCCTGCTTCGTCGTGCCGCTGTGGGGCATCCACGGTCGCCTCGGCGACGAGAAGGAACGGCTCCAGCGCGAGGTCGAGGCCCGCATCAGCCGCCTCGGCGCCGAGATGTACGCGCGCATCGATGCGGGCCAGTTCGAGGCGACGAAGACCATCACCGACACCCTCGCCGGGACGGTGACGCTGCGCGAGCGGATCTCCCGGCTGCCAACCTGGCCGTGGCCGCCGCAGGTGGTCAGCGGCTTCATCTCGGCGTTGCTGTTGCCGGTCATCGTCTTCCTCGTCACCCGCGTCCTCTCGTCCCAGATCGGTGACTGACGGCAGATCAGGCCGAGGTCTACGTGGCTCAGAGTCGGCGAGCAGCGTGACTCATCGAGTCGGATACAGCCACGCTCCGCACTGGGCCGGAATCGACGGACTTCGGGCTCGGCCACGCACGGACGGCTCGATTCTGATGCGTGTGCGCCATTCTCGCGCCACCCAGGTGCCGGGTCACTCGAGGAGGTAGCGGGCGACCTCGTTGATGAGCGGCTCGCCCCTCGCGAAGCGGCGGACCTGGTCGCCGGCGAGCTCGAACGCGCGTCTCGTGCTGTCCGGTGATTCGCCGGCCATGTGCGGGCTGACGAGGACGTTCGGCAGGTCCCACAGCGGGTGGTCAGCGGGGAGGGGCTCGATCTCGTGCACGTCGAGGGCCGCCCGCAGCCGGCCAGCTCGGAGCTCCTCGAGGAGCGCGTCGCCCACGACCGTCCGACCTCGACCGGCGTTGACCACGAGCGCGCCGTCGGGCAGAAGGCCGAGGCGTCGGGCGTCCAGGATCCCCCGCGTCTCGGAGGTCAGCGGCAGGATGTTGACGAGGATCGCGGCCTCCCGGAGCACGTCGTCGAGCTCATCGAGTCCGCGCGCGCCGGTGCGCGCCGTTCTCGCCACGCCGACGACGTCGACGCCGAACGGTCGAAGTCGGTCGGCGATCGCCGTCCCGATCGAGCCCATGCCCAGGATCACCACCCGCCGGCCGGCCAGCTCGGGCGGCTCGATCTCGTCCCACTCGCGCCTGGTCTGTGCGTCGCGAGCCCGCACGAGCCCTCGCTGCATCGCCAGGATCGCGCCAACCACCCACTCCGCCAGGGGCGCGTCGTAGACGCCGCGGGCATTGCAGACGATGACGTGCTCGGGCACGCGCCCGATCAGCCAATCGACGCCGGCGCTCAGGGTCTGGATGACGCGCAGCCGGCTCGGCGGCCCGGCGAGGATCTCGAGCAGCGGCTTCCGGATGCGCTGGAGTGGCACGACGAGGTCGACTTCTGTGAGATCCGGGAGCGGCGCCGGGTCGGGCGCCACCAGCCGGACCTCGACGTTCGCCGGCAGCGCGCCCATGTGGGCCCGCTCGGGCAGGTCGGGCAGGCACACGACGACGGTGGTGGGAGGTGCGGGAGCGGGGTTGTTGGTCATGTCGGCCCGACGATACCCGCCTCGAGCTCGGCCGGTGATCCTCCGGGCTCAGCGATCGCGGATCTCGATAGGCCTGAGCGACAGGTAATCGGCCACCGTGGGCGTCATGGTTCACGAGGCGCCCCGTCGGTCCGGGGCCATGAGACGCACCCGTCGCGCTCCCGACCCGCCGCGACGCTCTGATGCGCTTGGATCATCGCTCGGCGCACAGCCACGCTCCGCCGACCCCTCGATCCGTCGGGATTGGTGCTGGGCCACGGTCGAGACTCGAATCTGATGCGCCTACTGCATCAGCGGTGCGCGCCAGCCGCCGCACTCTCCGCGCCTACCCGCGTTTCGCCAACCATCCCAGCCAGGCGTCGCGGTCGAGCGGACTGGGGCCGGTGCGGGCGCGTGTCGGCGGGTTCTCCCCGATCGGCTGGTGGCCGCCAGGGCGCCACTCGAGGATGCCCTCCCCCATCGACAGGCCCGGCAGCTGGTGCTGGAGCGACCGGACCCGGTCGACCGGCAGGACCGCCGAGGCACGGGTCAGGCCGTTCGCCGAGAACTGCCCCGTGACTCGACCGCCGAGCCGACCGAGGGTTCCCAGGACGCCCTGCGCGGTCGAGGCCGGGATCTCGAGCGAGAGATCCGCGAGCGGCTCGCAGACCCACGTGCCGGCGCGCTTCAGGGCCTCGGCCAGCACGAGCTGGGTCAGGCGCCGGTAGTCGGCCGCGCTCGTGATCGGTGCGACATAGCCGCAGTCGGTCATCGTTACCCGGCAGTCCATGACCTGCCAGCCGGCGAGTCCTTCGGCGAGCGCTTCGTGGACGTAGGCCTCGATCTGGTCGGTGAAGACCTCGGGCGTCCTGAAGAGGTAGAGCGGGACGTAGCGAGGCTCGACGTCTGCCCGGAACTCGACCCCCGAACCCGGTGGTCCGGGCTCGATCCGGAGGGCCAGCGTTGCCGGGAACGGGTTCGTGCTGAACGGCGAGCTGCGGCCGGTGATGTTCGACTTCGTCTTGGCCCGGATGATCTCCTCGGCCTCGCCGACGCGACCCGGGCGCTCGATGCACACGGTCGTCGTCTCGCGGAAGTCGGCGGCGATGCCGTAGTCGCGCTCGAGCGTCGCCTGGATGACCTCCTTCTGGACCTCGCCGTACAGGGACACCGCGATCTCGTGGCGGTGGTCGTCCTGGCGGACGTCGATGAGCGGGTCCTGCTCGGCGAGCTGGCCAAGGGCCGCCCGGAGGCTCCCGCCCTCCTCGGGCCGGAGCGGGAACACGACGGCCTCGAGCGCGGGCCGTGGGAAGCGGGCAGAGACCTCCTCGCCCGGTGGTGGCCGGCCGATCGCGTCGCCGACGCGGACCGCACCCAGGCCGCGGACCGCGGCCATCTCGCCGGCCCCGAGCGTGTCCCGACGCGGTGCGCCAGCCGGGGCGAAGACCTTGATCGAGGTCGGCTTGGCCTCCTCCCCTCCCCCGACCTCCACCCGCTGCCGGGGGCGGAGCATGCCGTCGAACAGGCGCACGTAGGCGACACGCTCACCGGCGGGCGTTCGCTCGATCTTGAACACGCGGCCCGAGACGGGCGCTTCGGGGTCGCCGTTGCCGCCGGCCAGGAGCTCGGCGATGCCGGCCAGGAGCTCCGGGATGCCGACGCCCATCGCGGCTGACCCGAAGTACACGGGGTGGACCCAGCCCTGCCTCGTCTGCGCCCCGAGCTGCTCGCGGATCCGGACGGGCGACATCGCGGCCTCGTCCCGGACGAATGCCCGCAGGATCGCCTCGTCCCGCTCGGCGAGGACCTCGGCGACGGTCGAGCGGTGGGCCTCGTCCTCCGGCACGAAGGCGACGAACGACGCCTCCCGTCGGCCGGCGCCGCCTACGGTGCCCATCGGCACGACCGCCGGGGTCAGCCGCCTCGCCAGCTCCCGCACTGCCTTCGCGGGGTCCGCCCCGGCCCGGTCGATCTTGTTGACGAAGATCAGGGTCGGAACGTGGAGCCGCTGGAGGGCCCGGAAGAGGAGCGGCGTCTGGGGCTGGATGCCCTCGACCGCCGAGACCACGAGGACGGCACCGTCGAGGACGCCGAGGACGCGCTCGACCTCGGCGATGAAGTCGGGGTGACCGGGCGTGTCGACGAGGTTGACCGCCAGGTCGCCGACCAGGAACGTGGCGACCGCGGAGCGGATCGTGATCCCGCGCTCGCGCTCGAGCTCGAGGGAGTCGGTCTGGGTGGTGCCGGCGTCGACGGAGCCGACGTGATCGATCGCGCCGGCGGTGAAGAGGAGCCGCTCGCTGAGGGTTGTCTTACCGGCGTCGACGTGGGCGAGAATGCCGAGGTTGAGGGTGCGCATGGGACCTCATGTCTCCCAGGGAGGTGATCACCTTCTGGCTGGACACGGGTGCTCCCATCTCGCTCCTTTCTCGTGCTTCGAGCGCCGCTACCGTGTCAGCCTCGCATGCGCGTCAAGGCCGTGGGTGCCGGACTGCCGTGGCGGCCCGCCCGAGGCGGCCGCGAAGCGGCGTTTTCCCGCGACGAGCTGGGTGACCGTGAATCGCGGATGCAAGGGAATGCGTGATCCGCCGTGGGCGGCCACGACGTACACCCGAATACAGTGGCCAGGCGGCCCCTCGAGGGTCGGACGAGCGTGCCACGGCGGAGGAGGTTTCCCGATGAACCGAACGCTCCAAGCCCTGCTCGCAGCGGTGTCTGTGCTCCTGCTGGTCGCCGGAACGGCCCTCGGCAAGGCCGGCGGCGTCCCGGCGATCCCGCTCAACAACGAGCAGGAGACGACCGGCGCCACCGGCGGCGGCTCCGGCTTCTTCAGCTACACGATCGACGGCGACACGCTGTGTTACACGCTCGAGGTGACCGGCCTCACCGTCGCCCCGGTCGCGGCGCACATTCACCCCGCGCCTCGCAACGTCGCCGGCCCGGTTGCCGTCCCGCTCGCGACGCCGTCGGGGGCCACGGGCTCCTCCGCGGGCTGTATCACCGCCGCGGAGGGCGGGCCCATGACGCCGGCCGAGCTCGCGGCGATCGCCGCCGACCCGGGGGACTTCTACGTGAACGTCCATACCCCGACGTTCCCCGGCGGCGAGGTCCGCGGCCAGCTGAAGTAGGCGCCCCGGAAATCGGTCGGCCGGGATCAGCCGCGGCTGGCCCATCTGGCGCGGCTGACATACGGCCGCGCCCGACGCTGATCGCCGCGCCCGACCCTGCCCGTCGTTTGGCGCCAGCCGGCCGGTGAGGCGGCGCATCTGTCACCTAACAATCCCCGTGGTACGGGAGCCCCGGATCCCCGTCACTTCCAGCCACCTGCCGAGAGCAGTGGCACGTGGCGATGGATCGACCCGATTTCGGGTCAAGGGGCAGCCTCGCACCACGGGGGTTCGTATCTGGGCCCGCGCAAGCCCGGGCGGGCCCGGGCGGGCAATCCGCGGACCTCGGGCCTTGACAACCGTCACATACAACCATATGGTTGTATCTATGACCACGGTTCTGGACGCCGATCGGATCTTCGCCGCCATGGCCGACGCCACGCGGCGCGACATCGTCCTTCGGGCGCTCGACGCGCGCGAGGGTGTCGTGGAGCTGGCGGCCCACTACCCGATGAGTTTTGCGGCGATCCAGAAGCACATCGCCGTGCTCGAGCGGGCGGGCCTGGTCACCAAGGAGCGCGACGGCCGTCGAAAGGTCGTTCGCACCAACATCGATGCGCTCCGCCTGGCTCGCGGCCTGCTCGACGAATACGAGGCGCTGTGGCGCGGCCGCATCGATCGCATGACGGACCTCATCGCGTACAGCAAGGAGATCGAGAGATGACTGTCACCGCCGTCCGCAAGGACCCTGCCGCCCTGACGATGACGCTCACCGCGGAGTTCGACGCCTCGCCCGAGCGGGTCTGGCAGCTCTGGGCGGATCCGCGCCAGCTCGAGCGCTGGTGGGGTCCCCCGACCTGGCCCGCCACGTTCACGGCCCATGACCTCGCGCCCGGCGGCCACGTCGAGTACCACATGACCGGGCCGACCGGCGACGAGGCCCACGGCTTCTGGGACGTCGTCGAGGCCGATCCGCCCCGCCGTCTCGTGTTCGTCGACGGTTTCGCCCACGACGACGGCACGCCGAACGACGAGTTCCCGCGCAACGAGGGCCGGGTCACCATCGAGCCGATCGCGTCTGGCCGCACGCGGATGTCGATCGAGAGCCGTTTCCCGAGCATCGAAGCCATGGAGCAGGTCCTGGCCATGGGCATGGAGGAGGGGCTGACCCTGGCCGTCGGCCAGATCGACGCGATCCTCGCCGACACCCCCGTCCACTCCGCCTGACGCGCCCCAACGATTTCGAGGAGGAGCCGCGATGTCGACGACGACGACGGCACCGATCACCCGGACGCTCGCCGCGGACGGCGCCACGATCACCTATGACGTCCGCGAGGCGACTGCCCCGGGGACTGCGGCCCCGCCACTGTTCCTCATCGGCTCGCCGATGGGTGCCGGCGGGTTCGTGACGCTGGCCGGCCACTTCACGGATCGCACCGTGGTGACCTACGACCCCCGCGGCGTCGAACGGAGCACCAAGGCCGACCCGGCCAGCGAGTCGACGCCGGCCCAGCACGCCGATGACCTCCACCGGATCATCGCCGCGGTGGGCGCCGGGCCGGTCGACCTGTTCGCCAGCAGCGGTGGCGCAGTCAACGCCCTGGCCCTCGTGGCGACGCATCCCGAGGACGTCCGGACGCTCGTGGCTCACGAGCCGCCGCTGGCGGCGATCGTGCCGGATCGCGAGTTTGCCCTCGCGTCCTGCCGCGCTGTCGGCGATGCCTACCAGCAGGGTGGCTTCGGCGCGGGCATGGCGCGGTTCATCAGCGTCGTCGGCCACCGCGGCCCGTTCAGCCCGGACATGGCCGCCCAGCCGGCGCCGGATCCGGCGATGTTCGGCCTGCCGACCGGCGACGACCGCAGCCGCACCGATCCGCTGCTGTTCCAGAACATCATCACCTGCACCCACTTCGAGCCGGATTTCGACGCGCTCCAGGCTGCCTCGACGAGGATCGTGATGGCCGCCGGAGCCGAATCGGAGGGCCAGCTCGCGTCCCGCGGCGCCCATGCGGCCGCCGAGCGCCTCGGGCAGGGAACGGTGTCCTTCCCGAGCGACCACGGCGGCTTCCTCGGCGGCGAGTACGGGCAGCGGGGCGACCCTGACGCGTTCGCGGCGAAGCTGCGCGAGGTCCTCACCGAGGCCTGAGTGTCGGGCAGCCCGGGCCTCAGCGTCCGCGGGCGAACGCCCGCCTCACGGCCGCCCCGCCGACCACTCGAGGACGCGCATCGCAACGTGGGTGATCCAGCGGCTCGGGCGGCCCTCGCCGTCCTCCAGGTCGACGGGCATCTCGCCCTCGTGGACCTGCTCCAGCGGCCAGCGGCCGTCGCCGTCGCGCCTGGCCTCGACGACGCCGATCGCCTCGGCCAGCCGCTCGTCGGCCGGGTCGACGCCCGCGTCGCGCAGGTAGTCGAGGCCCCGCAGGACGTCGTAGTGCCACCAGGTCGGGAACGAGAATCGCAGCCAGCCGGGGTCGATGACCTCCCCGGTTGACCGCCGGCGGAAGAGGCGACGCTCGAGCAGGTAGGCCTCGCCGCGAGCCCGGGCTTCGGCGACCCGAGCCGAGCCACCGACGGCGCGCTCGTGGGCGAGCAGGCCCTCGAGGACGTTGATCGTCGTCCCGAACGACGACACCACGGCGCCGCGCTCGACTTCGCAATTCCAGCCCCCGTCGGCCAGCTGCTCGCCGAGCAGCCGCTCGACGAGCGGGGTCACATCGACCCCGAAGTAGGCGCCCGTCGCGGCCACGTTGCCGTTGATGCACGGCTCGACCTCGCCCTCGAAGAAGCCCTTGTCAGCCCAGGGCGGGTTCCACCAGGCACCGTCGCCCCAGGTCACGTGCTCGCGGACGAGGCCGACCGCCTGCCGGGCCTCCTCACTCGCGGGATCGAGACCCAGCCGCCGCAGGAGCTCCATCACGTGGAACGTATCGGTCCGGTCCTGGGAGAAGGCGTTGCCGGCCCACAGTCCATCCGGCGCCTGGAGGGCGAGCAGCCGGGCGCCCCAGCCCTCGGTCGCGACCCTCGACCGCTCAGCCGCGACGACGTCGGCCGGCTCGTGCGCCAGGTCGCGCATGACCTGCCAGCGAATCGCTGGATCGGCAGCGAGCAGCCAGTCGATGGCGGTCATCTCCCCCCTCGCGCGCAGCACTTGACATGCATCCCGGACGCTCGGGACATGACCGAATCCTATCGTCACCGGAGGGCGATCGAGCCCGACTACGCGACCCTCGATCGGGTCCCCCACCCCGTCCACGCCGGGCAGCACTGGATCTCCATCCTGAACCCTAGCGGCGAGACGTTCGAATTCGTGGTCAAGCCGCTGCTGCGCGAGGCTCACGATCGCATCGCGACGACGCGGGCGGCGCAGCGAGCCGCCGGCTGAACGCGGTCGCGACAGGCCTGCCACGATACCGGCCATGACCGACCACGACCACGACACCCACGATCACGACACCCACGACAACGATCACCACCACCATCACACCGTCTCGTACGCCGACGCGGTCGCGGAGATGCGGGCCGACAAGGACGAGTTCTTCCGGACCAGCCACCACAGCCCACTGCCCGAGTCCGAACGGCCGACATTCACCGGACTGCCCTACTTCCCGATCGATGAGGGATTGCGGTTCGAGGGCCTCGAGCTCCGTCCGTACGACGGCGACGAGCCGGTCAGCTTCGCGATCCCGACCTCGGACGGCAAGCTCCGCCCCGCGGTCCGGGCCGGGACGTTCCGGTTCGAGATCGAGGGGGTCCCGTCGCGCCTGACGGCGTACACCTTCCAGAATCAGCCCGACGACGGGGCGGTCTTCGTGCCGGTCCTCGATGCGACGTCGGGCAGCGAGACGTACGGGGCCGGGCGGTACCTCGACCTCGACCGCGAGGACGACGGAACGTACGACCTCGACTTCAACCTGCTCTACCATCCGTCGTGCGTCTACGACGCCCGGTTCTCGTGCCCGCTGACGCCCGCCGAGAACCGCCTGTCGGTCCGGATCGAGGCGGGCGAGCGACTCGCGGAGGGTGCGGCGCACTGACGGTCGAGCCAGTCGCACCTGGAGGCATCCATGGCCGAGGTCCTGCTGTTCCACCACGCACAGGGGCTGACGCCCGGCGTCATTGCCTTCGCCGACGCGTTGCGGGCGGCCGGGCACACCGTCCACACCCCGGACCTGTTCGGCGGGCGGACGTTCGGCTCGATCGCCGACGGCATGGCGTACATCGGCGAGCAGGGCTTCGACGAGCTCCGTGTCAGGGGCGTCCGCACGGCCGACGACTACCCCGCCGAGCTCGTGTACGCCGGGATGTCGTTCGGCGAGGTGATCGCGCAGGAGCTGGCCCAGCGCCGTCCCGGAGCCCGCGGCGCCGTGCTCCTCTACTCGTGCGTTCCCATCAGCGGCGAGTGGGCCTTCGGGCCGTGGCCGGACGGCGTGCCGGTCCAGATCCATGGCATGGACGCCGATCCGTTCTTCGTCGGCGAGGGCGACGTCAATGCCGCCCGCGAGATCGTCGCCACCGTTCCGGACGCCGAGCTCTTCCTGTACCCCGGCAACCAGCACTACTTCGCCGACAGCTCGCTGCCGTCCTACGACCCCGCCGCCGCGGCGCTCCTCACGAAGCGCGTGCTCGAGCTCCTGGCCCGCGTCTGATCGCGGGCTGCGAACGCCGTGTGTGGATCATCGCCCGGCACGCCACTCGTCCTCGAGCAGGGCGTACACGACCTCGCCCGTCCACTCGCCCTTGAGGAACATGTTCTCGAGGAACTCGGCCTCACGGCGCATCCCGAGGTGTTCCATGACCCGGATGGAGGCGACATTTCGCGGGTCGGTGTCTGCCACGATGCGGTGGAGCTGCAGGTCGTCGAACCCGAGGCGAAGCAACTCGCGGGCGCCCTCGGTGGCAAGCCCGCGCCCGTGGACATCCGGGTGGAGGCTCCAGCCGATCTCGCCTTGACGACTCTCGAGGCTGGCGACGCGGAGCATGAACTCTCCGATCATCCGGCCCGTCGCATCCTCCACCGCCGCAAACAGGAGCGCGTCGCGATCGACCTCGACGTGCGTCTGTTGAACACGCTCCTCGACCTTGGCACGCGCCTGGTCCAGGTCCATGGGTGGCCACATGAGGTAGCGACACACGTCCTCCCGTCCGAACATGGCGTGGAGGGCTTCGACATCGCCCATCTCGTACGGTCGAAGGGTCATCCGCTCCGTCTTGACGGGACGGGAGGTCTCGAACATCCGGGAACCATAGCCGGTCGGTAAACCGGCCGAGGCGGGTGCGATCGCGGGCCGGATGCCGACGAGGCGACGGCTCGTCGCCTACGCGACGAGGCGCTTGTAGCGGATCCGGCGCGGCTGGTCGGCGGCGGTGCCCAGCTCCTTGTGCCGGAAGGCCTCGTAGTCGCTGACGTTGCCCTCGAAGAAGCGGACCTGGCTGTCGCCCTCGAAGGCCAGGATGTGGGTCGCGATCCGGTCGAGGAACCAGCGGTCGTGGCTGATGACGACGACGCAGCCCGGGAACGATTCGAGGCCGGCCTCGAGGGCCCGCAGGGTGTCGACGTCGAGGTCGTTCGTCGGCTCGTCAAGGAGCAGGACGTTGCCGCCGGCCTGGAGCAGCTTGGCGAGGTGGACCCGGTTGCGCTCGCCGCCGGACAGGGTCCCGACCAGCTTCTGCTGGTCCGCACCGCGGAAGTTGAACGACGAGACGTAGGCCCGGGCCGGCAGCTCGCGCTTGCCGACCGTGATGACCTCGGCGCCCTGGGTGATCTCGTCGAAGACCGTCTTGTCGGGCGCGAGCTCGTCGCGGGACTGGTCGACGTAGCTCAGCTGGACGGTCTCGCCGATCTCGATCGTGCCCGCGTCCGGTTCATCCTGGCCGACGAGCATCCGGAAGAGCGTGGTCTTGCCGGCGCCGTTGGGGCCGATGATCCCGACGATCCCCGAGCGCGGCAGGCTGAACGTCAGGTTCTCGATGAGGAGGCGCTCGCCGTAGCCCTTGCGGAGGCCCTGGACCTGGATGACCCGGTCGCCGAGACGCGGGCCGGGCGGGATCGCGATCTCGAGCTCGCGGCTCGTGTCCTTCGCGTCGTTGGCCTCGGCGAGGAGCTGCTCGTACGCGGTGAGGCGGGCCTTGCCCTTCGCCTGTCGCGCCCGCGCCCCCATCCGCACCCACTCGAGCTCCCGGGCGAGCGACCGCTGGCGGGCATCGACCTGCTTCTGCTCGCGGGACAGGCGCTCGAGCTTCTGCTCCAGCCAGCTCGAGTAGTTGCCCGAGAACGGGACGCCCCGGCCCCGGTCCAGCTCGAGGATCCACTTCGCGACGTTGTCGAGGAAGTAGCGGTCGTGGGTCACGGCGACGACCGTGCCGGCGTACTCGCCGAGGAAGTGCTCCAGCCACTCGACTGATTCGGCGTCGAGATGGTTCGTCGGCTCGTCGAGGAGGAGCAGGTCAGGGTGCTGGAGAAGGAGCCGGGCCAGGGCCACCCGGCGCTTCTCGCCGCCCGAGATCTTCGTGACGTCGGCATCGTCGGGCGGGCAGCGGAGGGCCTCCATGGCGATCTCGACGTTGCGCTCGAGGTTCCAGGCATCGGCCGCGTTGATCCTGTCCTCGAGGCTCGACTGTTCGAGGCCGACCGTCTCGTAGTCGGCGTCCGGATCCGACCACCTGGCCATGACGGCGGTGTACTGGTCGAGCAGCGCCTGCACCTGTCCGACGCCGTCCATGACGTTGGCCTTGACGTCCTTGGCCGGATCCAGCTGCGGCTCCTGGCTCAGGAAGCCGACCGAGAAGCCTGGCGTCAGTCGGGCCTCGCCGACGAAGCCGTCGTCGAGCCCGGCCATGATCCGCAGGAGGCTCGACTTGCCCGCCCCGTTCGGCCCGATGACACCGATCTTGGCGCCCGGGTAGAACGAGATCGAGATGTCCTCGAGGACCGTCCGGTCCGGCGGGTAGTGGCGGGCGAGGCGGTAGGTGCTGTAGATGAACTCGGCTGGCATCGGCGCCTAGGGTACGGCGGTTGCGGCCCGCCGGCCGGGCGGGCGTCAGCCGAGGGGCACGGGCTGTGCGACCTCGGACGCGATCCGGTGGGCCCAGGCGGCGATGGCGTCCCAGTCGCGGAAGTCGCCCGGCGGCAGGATGTCCTTCGAGGCCGGCATCAGCCGGACGAGCCGCTCGGAGATCGTCTTCGGCGGGTCCTTGGGGTCATAGGCGCCCTGGAAGACGTGGTGCTCGCGCGGACCGAACAGGGCCGACAGCGCCTCGACCTTCTTCCGGCCGCCGCTCCCGGGGCCTTCGGCCGGCCCGAGGGCGCCCTCGTAGGGATCGTCGGCGTCGACAGCCTCCTTCGAGGAGCCGGGAAGGGGCCCGCTGCTGAACAGCCAGACCGGGCGCCCGGCGAGCCTAGGAGCGTACCGCTCGAGGTAGTCGACGCCGTCCTTCACCCAGCTGCCCATGTACACGCCGGCGCCGATCACGCAGGCATCGAAGTCGCTTGGGTCGGGCATCCGGGCGGCCGGCTCGACGACCGCGTCGACCCCGTCGGCACGCAGGACCGCGCCGATCTTCTCGGCAATGCCCGCCGTCCCGCCATGACGGGAGGCGTGGACTACCAGGACTCGTCGCATCGCAGGATCCTCCATCTCTCATCCCCAATCGAATCATCTGCGACCGCGGCAGACCAGAGTCGCCGGTCCGCGGCGCACGGGCCGAACGGCCCCGCCTCGAATGCCTCGTGAGCGCGGCGGGCGCCGAATCAGGGTCCCGACGTGGCGACCCGGTCCGGCTTCAGCGCGTGCGGAGGCCGTCAGCGAACCGGCGCGTGTCCAGCTTCGCCTGGCCGATCTTCTCCTGCATCGAACCTTTGACCTGGTCGACCTTCCCCGACCATGCCGCCGAGTGGTCGCCGGCGGCGCGCCCGAGGTCCTCCTCGAGTTCGCCCCTGGCCTCGTTGAACCGGCCCTTCGGACGTTCCTGGCTCAAGCTCGTCCTCCTGGCGTCTGACAGGCCCGATCGGCCCGGCCGACCGTAGCGGACGATGGCGGCCAGGTTGTGACGGGCCGTAATGTCGCGCTTCCCGGATGCGGGCAGACTGCCCCTGCGTGCCATTCACGTGCACCGGCATGCGCAAGACGCAGGGTGGAAGGCGTGGCTGGATCCCGGAGCGGACCCAATCCGCAATCGCCCCGCAGACGCCTGAACGCGGCTCCGGAGCCGGCGTCGGCGCGGGCGCGACGAAGTCCTCCAGCCCGCGACCCGGCGGCTGGTGACTCCGGGCGCGCCCTCGCCGTCCTGAGGGCGGCGCAGCGGGCATTGGTGCGCGCGAAGGACGAACCGGAGCTCCTCGACCTGATCTGCGGGATCGCGGTCAACGAAGCCGGCTATCGACTGGCCTGGGCGGGGCTCGCCGACCAGGATCCTGGGCAGACGCTCCGCCCGATCGCCTGGGCCGGGCCCGATGCCGGCTACCTCGAGTCGCTCCGGGTGACCTGGTCCGACACTCCGCTGGGTCGTGGTCCGTCCGGGACGGCGATTCGCACCAATCGACCGGTGCTCGGGCGTGACTTTGCCATCGATCCCGAGCTGGCGCCCTGGCGCGAAGCGGCCGTCGAGCACGGCCTCGCCTCATCGCTCGCGCTTCCCCTCCGGACCGAGACGGTCCCGTTTGGGGTGTTGTCGATCTACGCCGCCACACCCGACGCGTTCTCGGCCGCCGACGTCGACCTGCTGACCTGTCTGGCCGAGGATCTTGCCTTCGGGATGAACACCCTTCGGGCGCGCGGACGTGCCGAGGTGGTGCTCCGGCGGAGCGAACGGAACCTCGCCGAGGCCCAGCGGATCTCCCACATCGGCAGCTGGGAGTGGGACCTCGCGACCGGGACCGCCCAGCGCTCCGACGAGCTCCATCGCATCTACGGGGTCGAACCGGGAACCATCGCCACTACGAACGAGGCGTTCCTGGCGTTCGTGCACCCGGATGACCGGGCCCGGGTCGAGGAATCCGAGCGGGTGGCGATCAGCGGCGGTGGCGGCTACGCCCAGGACTACCGCGGCGTCAGGCCGGACGGGACCATCCGGCTCATCCGCGATGAGGCCGAGGCCATCCTCGGTCCGAACGGCGCGACGATCAGGATGGTGGGGACTGTCCGCGATGTCACCGAGCAGGTCGCCGCGGATGCCGAGCGGGCGATGCTCGCCGCCGCGGTCGAGCAGACGGCGGACGCGGTCTGGATCAAGGACACCGAGGGGATCATCACCTACGTCAACGGCTCGTTCAGCCGCGTCTACGGGTACGCGCCCGAGGAGGTCGTCGGCGCCTACGCCGGGATCGTCGACAGCGGGCGGCACGAGCGCGGGTTCTTCGACGCGATCTGGGAGCTCGTCCGGTCGGGCGAGACGTGGTCCGGCCTGATCGTCAATCGGCGCAAGGATGGGTCGCTCGTGGAGCTGGAGGCCGTCATCTCCGGGATTCGCGCTGTCGACGGGACGCTCAGCTTCATGCAGACCGACCGTGACGTCACCCGAGAGCACCAGCTCGAGGAGTCCCTTGCGCGGCGCGCGCATGAACGCTATGTGATCGAGGCCGCGTTGGCCAGGATCGACCCGAGCTCGCCGCCCGAGGCGATCGCCGCGGCGGCGTGTGCGGAGCTGATCGGGCTGCCCGAGATCGACGCGGCCTTCGTGGTCGAGCTCGACGGCGAGGATCGGGGCCAGCTGCTCGCCCTGGAAGGGGCAGTGGCAGCTTCCTTCGCGTCCAACCGCAGGTTGCCCCCCGCGCGTGCGCGATACCTGTACGAGCGCGCCTCGAGTGGCGTCTGGACCGAGGAGTGGCGAGCTCGACCCGAGGACGGCGAATACGGCCAGAAGATCGCCGCCGCAGGGATGCGGACCGTCGCCTACGCGCCACTCCACGGTCCCAACGGCGTGATCGGGGTCGTCGGGCTGGGAATCCAGCAGCGAAACCACGCGGCGTTCATCGAACAGCTCCCGGTGCTCACGGGTCTCGCCGCGATCCTCGGCACCGTCCTGGCACCCGGGATCGAGGCGCGCTACAGCGAGGACAGCGCCCGGGCGAGGACCCAGGGCATCCTGGACGCGGCCGCCTTCAGGCCACACTTCCAGCCGATCGTCGAGCTGCACACTGGGGCAGTCGCGGGGTACGAGGCGCTCAGTCGATTCGCCGACGGCGTCCCGCCCGACATCACCTTTGCCCTGGCGGCTCGGTGCGGCCTTGGGCTGGAGCTGGAGGAAGCAACGATCCGGGCTGCCCTGGCAGCGGCAACCGTCCTCCCCGCAGCGGCGTATCTGAGCCTGAATGTCTCGCACCGCCTGATCGGTTCAGGCCGGGTCACTGACCTCCTCGCCGGACGGGCCAGGGAGATCGTCCTGGAGATCACCGAGCACGACGCGATCGACGACTACCCGTCAATCCGCGAGGACCTGGCGGCGCTCGGGCCGCACGTCAGGCTGGCGGTCGACGATGCCGGCGCCGGCTATGCCTCCCTCCGCCACATTCTCGAGCTGGCGCCGAACTTCGTGAAGCTCGACATCGGGCTGATCAGGGGCATCGACGCCGACCCCGCGCGACAGGCGCTCATCGCAGGCATGGGCTACTTCGCGGCGAAGCGGAAGCTGCGGCTCGTCGCCGAGGGCGTCGAGACCGTTGCGGAGCTCAAGGCGCTCATCGGGCTCGGGGTCTGGTACGGCCAGGGCTACCTCCTCGGCCGTCCCCAGGACGGCGCCGGCCCAGGTCCGTGGCCGACCACGGTCACCCTCCCGGTCAGGTAGTCCGGGCGCTCAGGGCTCCGCGGTTGGTCCGGGGCCGAGAGCGGGCAGCCACAGGCCGATGAAGCCGGGCACGCCGAAGAGCAGCGCGACGGCCGCGATGGCGATCGTCAGGTCGCCCTGGGCCAGCAGGATCCCGGCGACGACGGCACCGATCGGCCGGGTCGACTGCATGCTGGTCCGGAGGAGGGCGAAGACGCGTCCGCGCATCTCAGGCGGGATGAGGCGCATCCGGATCGTCTGGGCCCAGGGCGTGAGCGACGAGGAGAGCGAGCCCCAGACGAAGAGGATGGCGCCCAGGGCGATCATCGGGGGCCGGAGGAGCCAGAGCAGGAGGACGAGGCCGCTCGCGAAGAGGGCCCAGGCGATCGAACGCCCCAGCGGCCAGCGCCAGCTGACGGCGCCGACGACGAGGAGGCCGGCGAGATCCCCCGCTGTGAGCACGCTCAGGAGGAGGCCGAAGGTCTCCGAGCCACCGTGGAGGATGTCGCGGACGTACAGCGGGATCACGACGGTCACGATCCCGCCGGCGATGTTGACCGACATGTAGAAGAGCGTGATCGCGACGATCGCCGGAGCGCCGAGGATGAAGCGGACGGCCGGTCCGAGGCCCCGGGACGTCGCCGGCACCCCGGGCACCCCCGGCGCCCCCGGTTCGCGTGCCTCCCCGTGCCCCAAGCCCCTCCCCTCGCGCATCAGGAGGAGGCACGCCACGAAGGCGAAGTACGTGATCGCGTCGAGGGCGAGGACGACGGGCGCGCCGAAGCCGGCGATGACCAACCCGGCGACGGCCGGCCCGATGAGCCCGGACAGGCTGAAGGACAGCGATTCCATCGCATTTGCGGTCGTCAGGTCGCGCTGGCCGACGAGCCGCGTGATGAGGCTCGGGATTCCCGCCGCGCTCGTCATGAAGAGGAGGCCGTAAACGGCCGCCACGACGAAGAGCTGGGCCGTGGTGAGAACGCCGAAGGCCGCGGCGATGGGAACGCTCGCCACCGTCAGGCCCCGGATCGCGTTGTCGACGGCCAGGACCTTGCGGGGGTCGAACTGGTCGAGGATGACGCCGGTGGCGATGCCGCCGATGACGACTGGCGCCGTGTGGACCGCCGCGAGCCAGCCGACGTCGGTCGCCGTACCGCCGCGTTCGAGGAGCAACCAGAGGAGCGCCACGAACGACATCCCGTCGCCGAGCGCCGACACGGTCGCGCCGCCCCAGAGCAGTGCGAAGTCACGCTGCCGGAGGAGCCGCAGGTACCGATTCACCCGCGGAGTGTGGGGCCGGAAGCGGTCAGCGCGTGACAGGTTTTGGCGGCGGCCCGGCCCGAACTGGCCAGCCGTGGCACCCGAAGGTCAGGCTGGTCAGGGTCCGCCCGGCGGGCGACGATGTGATCCCGAGGTCGCGACCGACCGAACCACATGCCGGAGGACCCCATGGCGGGACGACTTGGACACCTGCGCGACCCGTTTGAAGGGCGCGGCGCCAAGCGGCGCGAGCTGCGCCTCCGAATCGAGGGCCTCCTCGCCCTGGGCATGGCGATCGTCGCCTGTGGCCTGACCGCGGCCGTCTGGATCCAGGCCCTGTCGCCGCTCAAGGTCGTGCTCGGCCTGGGCTGATTCCCGCCGCCTCCGCTCGGGGCTACGATATCGACCGTGCACGAGCGTCGGCACCACCCGGTGAATGCCGTCGGCGTCGCCCATGTCGACGGCGGCGTTCGTGGCTGGCAGGAGGACTACGACGTCCTGGGGCGCCGGCCTCGCTGGGGCGGCGAGCCGGATCTCGGACGCCCCGCGGTCGACGCTCTGGGCCGGCGGATCTACGGCCCCGACGGCCGCGAGCTGTACGAACCCCTTGGCTCCGGAGACCCGTACCCACCCGCTGGGTCAATCCCCGCCGTCCCAACGGGGCGGTCGGGACGCGCGAACGAGCCCGCCCGCCCGATCGCCACGCTCATCGCATCCGCGGTCATGAAGGCCGTCATGGCCGCGGTCGGAGCGGCCCGGCGGCTGTTCCCGGCATCCCGCTCGGGCGGCGGTCGAGACCCCGGGGCTCGCTGACGGGCCGTCCCTTCGATCACTGCAGAATCTCGACGGTGTCGCCGTCCTGGACCGAATGGTCCCGGCCGACGCGTTGGCCATCGAAGCGGGCCGAGGGACCCCAGACCCGGGCGCCGATGAAGCGCATCGCCAGGTCATGGTGGACCCAGTCCGCGACCTCGGTCACGGTTGCGCCGGGCTCGAGGGCGATCGGCTCCGGCTGCGTCTCGCCGTTCGAACGGAGGCGAACCCGAATCAGCCCGGTGAGCCGCCAGGCGGCGTCGCGGAAGGCGTCGAGGCTGGCCTCATCGATGACCGAGACGGCGACGACCTCGAGGTCCGGGAACGCCGCCGCCAGCCGCTGGATCGTCTCCGGCGTGGCCTCGTCGGCCCGGGTCGCGGCAAGGAACCCGGGCTTCTGGATCCCGGCCAGCTCTACCTCGGCCCGGACCGGCCGGAGCTCGCCCGGATCGGCGCTCGCCCGAACGCAGTAGACGATCGCATCGGCCGAGCGGAGCACGCCGAGCAGCGCCCGCCCGCCGCCGCGGTCGTCGTTGGCGCCCTCGATGAGCCCGGGGATCTCCACGAGCTGGACGAGGACGCCGCCGACCCGGGTGAGCGCCGGAACCGGTCGAAGCGTCGTGAACGGGTAGTCGCCGGTCTTGATCTGGATCTCGGAGAGCGCCTGGAGGAGCGACGACTTGCCGACGTTCGGCGGCCCCACGAGGGCGATCTGGGCGGCACCCTCGCGGCGCACCGCGATCGAATCGCGGTGGACCGCGCTCGAGCGGACCCGGGACTCCTCGATCTCCGAGAGCAGCCACTTCCGGAGGTCGGCGTACGGGCCGTTCTTGTAGTCCGGCAGCTCATCGAGGAGCGCCCGGACCTCGCGGACCCGCTCCCTGCCTTCTTTCCCTGTGAGCCGTCGCTTCGCCACCTGGGCGAAGGTCCGATGCGGCATCGGCATTCCTGGTCTCCCAACGCGCTCCCGCGCTTGATCGCTGGGGACGGCGCGGCGCGCGCAGCCAGCGCTGCGTCGGCGGCCTGCGTCCGTCCCGCCCCTTCCGTCGACGCTGGTGGTGGAAGGGGCCGATCAGCCGTTCTGCTGGGAGATGGTGGCGACCCAGGCGTGCTCGGGCCGCTGGGCGAGATCGTGGTTCATTCGTTGTTCACCCGGGAGCCACGCCGTGCTTCTGGATCGCGGCCAGGAGCGCCCGTGCCTGGAGCCGGTCCTTCTCGTTCGGGTGCTGGTGGTCGGCCTGGATCCCGCAGTAGACGTCATGGATGGCCCGGCTCATGGTGTCCTCGTCGGCCACCCCGATGCCCCGATCGCCGAGCCAGCGGAGGGTGTCGCTCTCGGGCGACAGGTGCATCGCCTGGAGCAGGGATTCCCGCATCGACATGGCCGTCCTCCTTCCGCTGCGGTGCGTCGCCCAAGCCTACCTTGGGAATCCCGCGAGGGGAACTCCCCGCGGACCGGGCGTCCGGGCCCGGCGGTCGTGGCGGAGTACAAGGGCCGCGTCGTCGGCTGATCGCGCCGTCGCTGCTAGGATCGTCGGCGTCCAACCCGCCTCCGCCGTCCCAGGAGGATCCCCCAACGACCGTTGCTGCTTCCGCCGTTCCCGCGCCGGCCCCGTCATTCGCGTCCCGGCCCGCCCCCGCCATCGAGGTCGAGGGGCTCGTCAAGCGCTACCGGAAGGCCGAGCGCAACGCCGTGGACGGGATCTCCTTCGAGGTCCAGCCTGGCGAGTTCTTCGCCCTGCTCGGGCCCAACGGGGCGGGCAAGACGACGACCCTCTCGATCCTCACGACGACGCTCTCGCCGACCGACGGTCGGGCCCGCATCGACGGCTTCGATGTCGTCACCGCCGCACCGGAGGTGCGGCGCAGGGTCGGGATCATCTTCCAGAAGCCGAGCCTCGACCGGAATCTCACGGGTGAGGAGAACGTGCGGTTCCACGCCATCCTGTACGGCCTCTACCCGTACGCGCCGGCGTTCCGGCTGATGGCCGCGGGCTATCGCCGCCAGGTCCACGAGTGGGCCGAGCTCCTGGGCCTGGGACGCGAGATCTTCGATCCCGTCCGGACCTACTCCGGCGGGATGCTCCGGAAGCTAGAGATCGTCCGGAGCCTGGTCCATCGGCCGCGGGTCCTGTTCCTCGACGAGCCGACCACGGGTCTGGATGCGCCGAGCCGACGGGCCCTGTGGGGCTACCTCCGCGACGTCCGCCGCGAGCACGACACGACGATCGTGCTCACCTCGCACTACCTCGAGGAGGCGGAGCAGGCGGACCGGATCTGCGTCATCGATGCCGGCCGGATCGTGGCCACGGGCTCGCCGGCCGACCTGACGGCAGCGCTGGCGAGCGAGTGGCTCGTCGTGGACGCCGACGACCGTGGGCGGCTCCGCGACGAGCTGGTCCGCCTGGGCCATGCGCCGACCGGCGACGGCCCCTTCCGGATCGACGTCGGCACCCGCGACGCCCACGCCGCGCTGCGCGCGATCGAGACGCCGCTGACCGTCGTCCGGACCCACGCGCCGTCGCTCGAGGACGCCTACCTCGAGATCGTCAGCCGGGCGGAGCTGCCCAGTGGCTGAGGTCGCGGACGACCGCACCGGCGCCGCAGCGAGCGGCGTCGCGGCGACGGGCATCGTCGCGGCGGGCGCGACCACGACGACGCCGGCTCCCCTGCCCCGCCGCTGGTCAGCCGAGGCCTCGGCGATCGCCGCGATCGCCCACCGCGACTTCGTCAAGCTCCTGCGCGACCGGGTCCGGCTCGTCTCCGAGCTGGCCTTCCCGCTCATCCTCATCGTCCTGCTGGGCCCGGCCCTCCAGGCCGGCTTCGGCTCCCCGGGCGGGCTCGACCTGACGACGTTCGTCTTCACCGGCGTCCTGGCCCAGACGATCTGGCAGTCGGCGGCCCTCGGGCTGATCTCGCTCATTGCCGACCGCGAGGAGGACTTCAGCCAGGAGATCTTCGTCTCGCCGGTATCGCGCTACTCGATCGTGGCCGGCAAGATCATCGGCGAATCGCTGGTGGCCCTGCCGACGGCCCTTGGCGTCCTGGTGATGGGCTTCGTCATCGGCGCACCGTTGACACCGGCGGTGCTCATCGCCCTGATCCCGCTGTCGCTGGTCATCGCCGTCTACGGCGGGGCGTTCGGGCTCCTGATCCTGGCCAACATCTCGAGCCAGCGGACGGCCAGCCAGATCTTCCCGTTCGTGATGCTGCCGCAGTTCTTCCTGGCCGGCGTGTTCAATCCCGTCCACGACCTGCCGGCGCCGCTGGCCGTCCTCTCGGCGCTGTCGCCGATGCGCTATGCGGTGGAGCTGACGCGGAACATCTTCTACGGCCTCCAGGGCGGCGACGTACCGGCCCCGGACGTCACGCCGTTCGAGGTCAACGTCGCGGTGATCGCGGTTTCGTTCGTGGCCTTCATCGCGGTCGGCACCCTCCTTTTCGTGCGCGCCGAGCGCAACCGCTGAGGATGGCTCGGCCGACGGGATCGACCCTGGATGTCCCGCTCGACGCCGCGGGGTGGAGCTGGGGTCGTGAGGGCCCCACGCTCACCGAGCTCCTTGGTCGTCGCTGCCTGGCGTTCCCCGACACGCTCATGATCGCGACGCTGGCGGATGTCAAGATCTCCGATGGCGCCGTCGAGCTCGACCTCGCGGTGACCCGCGAGCGATCCTTCCACGGGCTGGTCTGGCGCCTCGTCGACGACGAGAGCCATGAGGCGTTCTTCGTGCGGCCCCACCAGGTCGGCAATCCCGACGCCATCCAGTACACCCCGGTCTTCCACGGGGTCAGCGGCTGGCAGCTCTACCACGGGCCCGGCTTCGGGGCGCCCGTCACGTTCCCGATCGATGCCTGGTTCACCGTCCGAGTCGTGTTCGCGGGTTCCCGCGCGGAGGTCTACGTGGCGGACCTGGCGACGCCTGCCCTCGTCGTGGCGGAGCTCAAGCGCGGGTCGTCACCCGGGCGCATCGGCCTCCAGGTGGGGGGCCCCGGGTTGCATGTTGCCGGCTTCCGGTACGAGGTCGGCCCGATCTCGCTTGGCTCGCCCGGCCCGGCGCCCGTCGCTCGGGCCCCCGGCGTCATTCCGGCGTGGTCGATCTCGGATCCCATCCCCGAAGAGGAGTACCCGGGCGCGCCGGTCCTCGATCGGTCACGACTCGACGCCCGCACCTGGACCACGCTCGAGGCGGAGCCGTCGGGCCTGGCGGACCTGGCCCGGGTGACGCGCCTGACCGAGGCGCGGAACACGGTCTTCGCGCGGACCACGATCCGGTCCGCGGTCGCCGCGCTCAAGGTCCTCGAGCTCGGGTTCAGTGACCGGGTCGTGGTCTACCTGAATGGCCAGGCGCTCTACCGGGGGAATGACACCTATCGCTCGCGCGACTACCGGTTCCTGGGCAGCATCGGGTACTGGGACGCCCTCTTCCTGCCCCTCCGGTCGGGTGACAACGAGCTGGTGCTCGCGGTGTCCGAGACGTTCGGCGGTTGGGGCGTGCAGGCCCGCTTCCCGGATCCCGAGGGCCTCGAGCTGGGCCCCGCCTGACCCTAGATCAGTCCCCGCGCCCTTCGGGCCGGCAGACTCAGGCCTCGGGTGCCGCTGCCGGCGGCTGGCGGCCAGCCGGGCGCGTCGTGGCGTCCGGCTCGGGCCCGCCCCGGTGCCCGGCTGCGAGGAGGGCTGCGAGGTCAAGCGGTTCGTCGGGTGGCGCCGCTGCTGGAGACGCCGTGATCCTCGACCCGGCTACTGACGACGCCGCGGCGCCCGACGCCATCGCGTGCCTGTCCGGCGTGGCCCGAGATCGCTCCTGCGCCGCCCCGCTCGTGGCGAGAACGGCCTCCGGCAGCCAGCCGGCTTCGCCGGTCGGTGTCAGCACGTTCACCCAGCCAGCCTCGCGCTCGAGGACCGCGACCTCGTCGCCACGCTCGAGCTGCGACAGGCGTCGTCCGCCCGCCTCGTCCGGCCGGTCAAGGAGGGCGACGCCATCGTGCCGGACAAGGCGTCGATCATCGAGGTCGGCCGGGGCGCCGCCGAAGGCGAGTGGCGTGCGCGCCGGCGGCCCGGCGATGCGGAGCCCCAGCGGCAGCGCCCGCTCCGATGAGCGGGCCGGCGCGAGATCTGCTCCGAACCGCTCGGCGCGCAGGGACGGGCGGAGCCAGCGGGGCGTGTCCGCTTCGTCATCGGCCACGGCGGGTCGGGATTCCGGCTGTGTCCGGGACGCGAACCTGGCAACGGGGAGGCTGTCGGGATCTCGAACAGGGCCCGCGCCTCGCCCCGCGAGCACTGCCTGCGGGGCTGCGGCACGTTGGGAGCGCTCGAGGCGCCGGCGGCCGATGACGAAGGCGACGACGAGGACGAGGGCGAGGTACCCGATTGGCGCCCCGACGCTCGTCAGCCAGCCGTCGAACGAGCTCGTGGGCGAGGTGCTCGCCGAGCCCCCGCCGGGGCCGGGGAGGAGGATCCCGCCGGCATCACCGGATTCACCGGGTAGCGGCGATGGCTGGCCCGTCCCCCCGGGGGCGGGGCTGGATGCTCCGGTCGGCACGCCGCCGCCCGGAGCGGCCGTCGCCGGCGAGCCGGTCGCGAGTGGCCCCGCGGTGGGAGCCGCCGTGGGACCGGGGGTCACCGCGGTGGGAGCCGGCGCCAGTGTGGGCCCTGGCGGCTGGCTGGCGGGCGAGCTCGGGGCGGCCGTCGGCACGGGCGTCGGCGTGGCGACCGGGGTCGCGGTCGGCTTCGGCTTGGGGGTCGGAAGGTCGGTCGGCTTGGCCTGGACCCCCGGCGGCGTCGCGCTCGGTGGCAGCGCGATCCCCGCCCACACCATGGGGGGCAGCGCGAAGCCGACCATCGCCAGGACGGCGATGAGCGGGGCGGCGGACCTGGCCCGTCTCGAGGCTCCCATCACTGGATGCGGACGCACGATGCGCTCCGAGGGACCGGCTGTCGGTGACCCATCGGTCATGCCGGGCCGTAGGTGAGACGTTCGGCTGGGCAGCGTTCAGGCCTCGGCGGCCGGCTGCCCGGGGGTCCCGGGACGCCCGACCGTGAGCTCGAGGAAGGCCAGCACGTCGGCCCGCTCATCGATCTGCTTGCCGACTGGCTTGCCTTCGCCGTGGCCGGCTTCCGTCTCGATCCGGACGATCACGGGCGCATCGCCCGCCTGGGCCGCCTGGAGCGCCGCCGCGAACTTGAAGGAGTGCCCGGGCACGACGCGGTCGTCATGGTCGGCGGTCGTCACGATCGTTGCCGGATAGCTCACCCCGGGCCGGACGTTATGGAGCGGTGAATAGGCGCGGAGCGTCCGGAACTGGTCTGGGTCATCGGGCGAGCCGTAGTCGCTCGTCCAACCCCAGCCGATCGTGAAGCGGTGGAAGCGGAGCATATCCATGACCCCCACCTCGGCGACGGCCGCGCCATACAGCTCGGGGTGCTGGGTGATCGTAGCCCCGACGAGGAGCCCGCCGTTCGAACGGCCGCTGATCGCGATGCGCGCGGGCCGTGTCCAGCCTGACGCGGCCAGCCAGCGCAGGCAGGCGGCGAAGTCGTCGAAGACGTTCTGCTTGTGCTCCAGCCTGCCGCCGTCGTGCCACGCCCGGCCGTACTCGCCGCCGCCCCGGATCGAAGCGACGGCGAGGAGGCCGCCGCGCTCCATCCAGGCAAGCCACTCGGCCTTGAAGCCCGGCGACTGAGGGATTCGGAATCCGCCGTAGCCGTGGAGCAGGGTCGGGACATCGCCGTCCGGCGCGAGGTCGCGGCGATGGCTCAGGTACATCGGCACCCTGGTGCCGTCCGCCGAGGTCACGAAGACCTGCTCAGTGACGTAGTCGTCCGGGTCCCACGGCAGGGCCGGCGGGCGAGCCTGCCGAACTACGCCATCGCTCATCCGGACAGCCAGGACCACCGGCGGCGCCACGAACGTCGCGAAGGTCAGAAACAGGTCCTCGTCGTGTCGATCGCCGGCCATCTCGAGGATCGAGCCGATGCCGGGCAGGCCGGCGTCGCCGACGTGGCGGCCGTCCAGCTCGAAGATTGCGAGCCGGCTGTGGGCGTGGTGGAGGTAGCTCACGGCCAGGCGGCCGCCGACGAGCCTGACCTCCTCGATGGCCTCGTCGCGCTCCGGGACGAGTTCCCGCATCGTCGTCGGCTCGTCGATGTCGAGGGCCACGATCCGGCCGAGCGGGGCGTCCTTGTCGGTACGAAGCAAGAGCGTCCGGCCGATCGAGGCGACGTAGGTGTAGTCCGCGTCGGCCGCGTCCAGGACCGGGCGCACCACGGCACCCTCGACGCCGGCGCCGAGATCGGCGACGTAGACGCGGTTCTCCTGGTCTGTCCCGCGCCAGACGGTAACGACCAGCAGGCGGCCGTCCTCGGACACCTCCGGCTCGAAGCCCCAGTCCGGATGGTTCGGGGTGGCGAACACCACCCGATCGTCAGCCGGATCGGCGCCCAGCCGGTGGTAGCGCAGCTCCATGTTGACGTTCGGGGCGTCGTAGGCGGCGCCGGGCGGCGGCTCTGGGTAGCAGCCGTAGAAGAAGCCGGTCTCGTCCGGCGACCACGCCGCCGACGTGAACTTGCTCCAGTCGACCCGGTCGGGCAGGTCCTCGCCCGTCTCGACGTCCCGAACGCGCCATCGCCGCCAGTCCGAGCCAGCGTGGCTGAGGGCCAGCGCCACGATCCCGCCGCTCTCGGCGACGTCGATCGAGCCGAGCGCCGTCGTGCCCTCCTC
Organism: Chloroflexota bacterium; assembly: GCA_004297395.1. GTDB lineage: Bacteria > Chloroflexota > Limnocylindria > Limnocylindrales > CSP1-4 > UBA5189. The sequence continues at coordinate 37,361 of SCUO01000047.1, forward strand.
GCTCAGGACGTTCGGGTCGAACAGCACCCGGCCCTCGGCGTCGGGCGCTTCTGCAGTCCACAGGACGTCCTGGTCCTGGAGGCCGGTGTTGCGGAGCTGGAACCAGCGGTTGCCACGGCGCCACGGCGCACCCGCCCGGGGATGGTCCCAGAGCTCGGTCAGCCGGTCCCGGATGGCGGCCCTCGCGGGCAGTCGCGCGAGGACCCGCTCGGTCAGGTCGTTCTGGGCCGCGATCCAGGCCCGCGACCGCGCCGAATCGGTGTCCTCGAGGGGTCGGTACGGATCCGCGACGAGGGTGCCGTGGTAGTCGTCGACCACGTCCGAGATCGGGGCGTCGGGATACGCCAGGCGACCGACCGGACCCTCGTCGAGCGCCTCGGCGAATCCGTCGGCCGAACCGTCGACGAGTCCGGCCATCAGGCGAGCGCCGCCCGGAGTGCACCGAGGTCATCGGATCCCAGGACCAGCTCGCCGGCCAGGGTCGTGTACACGAGGTCGATGTTGACGTTGGCATCGGCCAGGCGGCGCAGGAGGCGCGCGCCCTCGCCCGGCTGGTTCGCCACCGGGACCGTGACGACCTGGCGCTCCGCCTGGATCTCGAAGCCGGAGTCGATGAGCGCCCGGCGAGCCCGCTCCGCGTCCACGACGAGGACATGGAAGACACCCTCGCCATCGCAGACGTAGCCGGCGGCGCCATCGACGTTGATCCCGGCGCGACCCAGGACATCGCTGGCCTGGGCCAGCGATCCGGGCCGGTCCACGAGCCCGACGGTCAGGTCGGTCGCCATCGCATGCCTCCGCTGGGGTTGTCCGGTTGTCCGGGTCCATCCTAGCGAGGCCGCCCGCGCGACCGATCGCGCGGCGTTGGAAAGGGTCGATCAGCGCGAGGCTCGATCCTCGCCGCGGCTCGCACCGATGTCAGGTGGCGTCCGCGTGGGCGATGTGGGCGAACTGGCGCCACAGGATCGCCACGAGCACGGCCGAGCCCACGAACCCGAACCAGAACGGCGCGGTGATCCCGAAGCTCCGCGCCAACAGGCCGCCAAGCGGCGTCCCGATGACCATTCCGCCCACGATCGCGACCCGGTACACGCCGCCGACCCGGCCCAGGAGCTCGTCCGGCACGGCCCGCTGGCGCACGACCGTGGACGTCGTGCCCCACACGAAGGCGTGGCCACCAAAGACGACCAGCGTGGCCAGGGCAACCGGCGACGAGGTCGTCAGGGCGAGCACGAGGTGGGTGCCGGTCTCGATGAGCAGGCCGACCCGCATGATGTCGGCGAGGGCGAAGCGCCGCTCGAGCCGGCCGTACGAGACGATCCCGATGATCCCGCCCAGGGCGATGGCCGAGGTCAGCAGCCCGAATCCCACCTCATCCATCCCGAGCCGGTCCCCGGCGTACAGGACCAGGACTGACCAGGCCGCCCCGTAGGTGACGTTGAAGGTCAGGATGGTCAGGGCCAGGGTCCGCATCGGCGGGTGGGCGAGGAGCCAGCGGATCCCCTCGACCATGTCGGCCATGAGCCCGGTGCCCGCCCCCTCCTCGGCCCGATCTGGCCGGCTCGAGGCGACACGCGAGATGAGGACGGCGCCGAGGGCGAAGGCCGCGGCATTCCCGGCGAATGGCAGGGCCATCCCGACCGCGAACAGGAACGCCCCGATCGGCGGCGTCAGGAGCTGATTGGTGAGGACGAACGCGCCCTGCATCCGGGCATTGGCGACGCCGAGGTCCCTGCGCGCCACGAGGCCCGGCAGGATGGCGCTGCTCGCCGCGTCGGCGAAGGTCTCGGCCGCGCCGAGGACGAACAGCGTCACCAGCACCACCGCGATGCTCACCGTCCCGCTGACGATCGTGACGACGAGCACGGTGAGCACGATGGCCCGGGCCAGGTTGACGAGCTCGACCATCCGTCGCCGATCCATCCGGTCGGCGATCGTTCCACCGATGACGCCGAACAGCAGGACCGGCAGGTACTCGCTCAGCAGCGCCAGCGAAACGAGGAACGGATCGCGGCTCTGGGATGCGACGAGGAGCGGACCGGCGGCGAGGGCGATGCCATCGCCGACGTTGTTGACGATCGCCGAGGCGAGCAGCCAGCGGAAGCTGCGACCTAGCCTCGCCGGGACGATGGCTTCGATGATCCGGGCGGACATGCGGCGCACCGGGCGGAGGATAGCAACGCGAGTCTCCAGTGGCGCTGCACCCGCGGCGCCGTCAGGGCTCGATGATGACCTTGCCCCTGGCGTGCCCGTCGTTGACCCAGCGGAGGGCCCCGACGACCTCGGCCAGCGGGTAGCGCCGATCTATCACCGGCCTGACCGTGCCCGTCCCGACGAGCTCGAGCACGGTCGCCACGTCCTCGGCCCTGAACGGGGCCCACCAGGTGAGGAGCCCCAGGCGCCGGTTGCCGAAGCGCGAGAGCAGCGGTCCGAGGAGGAGGGCCGCGAGGATCGGCGATGCCGTCCCGCCGAGGGTCACGTACGTGCCACCGGGGGCGAGGGCGCGACGGACCGCGATGAGCGAGTGGTGGGAATCGGTGTCGATGATCCAGTCGTAGCGCTTGCCGGTCCTGGTGTAGTCGACGGTCGTGTAGTCGAGGACGTGGTCGGCCCCGAGCGAGCGGACGAAGTCGACCTTGGCCGGGCTGCAGACCCCGGTGACCTCGGCGCCCCGTGCCTTCGCGATCTGGACGGCAAAGGGCCCCACGTTGCCGGATGCGCCGTCGACGAGGACCCGGTCGCCCGGTCCGATCGTCCGGCCGTCGCGGCGCCGGAGCCCCTGGACGGCCAGGATCGCCGAGTGCGGGAGCGTTGCCGCGACCTCGAAGGACATCCCGGCCGGGATCGGCTGGAACGCCGCCTCGCTGACGCAGACGTACTCGGCGAATGCCCCGTCGTGGAACAACGACAGGTCGCCGAAGACCGGATCACCCACCTTGAAGCGGGTCGCCTCCGGTCCGACCGCCTCGACAATGCCGGCGACGTCCAGGCCGACCCCGCGGTTGCGGGGCCGCCGAAGGCCGATGAACAGGCGAACGAAGGACGGCCGTGGCAGCAGGCCATCAAGGTCGGCCCGGTTGACCGACGCGGCACGGACGCGGACGAGGACGCGGTTCGCCTCCGGAATCGGTCGCTCGACCTCGCCGACGGCGACGACCTCCGGCGGACCGTACCGATCCTTCAGGGCGACCTTCATGCCGTCGCGGCCGGCCGCCCGGATCGCGGCTCGAGGACGACGACCTGGGTCTCCCTCGTTCGCCGGGCGGCGAAGCCGTCGAGGTCTTCGTCGTAGTGCTCCCAGCGGGCCCACAGACGGTCGCGCTCGTCACCGGTGGCCGCACGCGCGGTCACCGCGAACGGCCCATCACCGAGATCGACGGTGGCCTCGGGTTGGGCCTGGAGGTTGAGCCACCACTTCGGCTCGGGGTCGGCCCAGCCGTTCATCGCCATCGTCACGAGGCGGGGGCCGTCCTCGAAGTAGCCGAGGATCGCGGTCCGCGCCTTGCCCGTGCGGCGCCCGACGGTATGCAGTCGCATCGTGCCCCACTTGTCGGCCGACGCCGGCCACAGGCCGCGCCGACCGCGGGTCAGGCTGTAGATCGCCCGGTGCACCACCCAGGCGATCCGGACGAACCAGCGCGGCGGCAGGAACGGGGCTCGTGTCGATTCCATGGCTGCTCCCTTGGCGATGCCCGTATTGGACCCCGCCTCGCGCGGCTGGACAACCCGGCCAGCCACCCGGTCGGCCTGCGGCTAGCCCTACCCCAAAGATGCCCGGTGGCCGGCTGGGCGCCGCGACCGTCCAGCCCGAAGGTTACGGGGTGCACGGATGGACCGCCCGGATGGCCGGGCAGTGAACGCGCCGGAGCAGCGCTCCTCGGGAGCGCGAAGCAGTGCCAGGTCGCGCATGCGATCGTGGGCGCAGGAGGGACGGCGACTCGATGCGAGTCAATCGAACACTTCTCTACTTCGGGATCTTCCTCGTCGCCATCGGCGGCGTCGTCGTGGCGGCCGACCTGGGCGTCGTGGACGAGGCGATCCTGGCCGACGCCCTGGGCCTGTGGCCCCTCGCGGTCATGGCGGTCGGGCTGGGCCTGATCCTGCGACGGACGCGGGCCAGCCTCTCGGGTGGCATGCTCGCCGCGGCCGTTCCCGGCCTCCTGCTCGGCAGCGCGTTCGCGGTCGTGCCGGGAATGCCCAACCTCTGCCTCCCCGCTGATGGCGTGCCCGACGTCGCGCGGCGGGAGGGCGCGTTCAACCAGCCGGCGAGCATCCTCGTGACCGTCGACTGTGGCTCGCTCGACGTCGTGACCGGGAGCGGCACCTTCTGGCGGCTCGACGCGCGTGCCGCCGGTGCCGAGCTCGGCCCGCGCATCGTCGCGGCCGCGAACGCCCTGTCGATTGAATCGACCCGTGAGGACGGCTGGCTTGGGATCGAACCCGATGATTGGGACCTCCGCCTGCCGATGGGCGAGATCGCGGACCTCACCCTGAACATGAACGCGGGCCGCGGCGACATCGACCTGGCCGGGACCGAGATCGGCCGGCTGTCGATCGGCGCCAACGCCTCGGACGTCGACATCGATGCCTCGGCGGCCGCCGTCACCGACCTGACCGTCGGTGTCAACTTCGGTGACCTCTCGATCCTTCTCCCGGCCGGCGACATCCGAGCCGCGTTCGAGGTGGACGCCGGGCACGCCAGCGTCTGCCTCCCGGACGGGGTTGGGCTCCGGCTCACATCGTCCGCCGCCGCCGGCGCCGTCACCGTGGGTGGAGTCGAGCGGTCCGGGGACGCCTGGCAGAGCCCCGACTATGCGTCGGCGACATACCGCGCCGAGCTCGACGTCAACGTCGATTTCGGTGCCCTTGAAATCAATCCGATCGGAGGATGCAGGTGAATCAGAACCGTCGTCTCTATCGTTGCCGCAATGACCGGCGCATCGCCGGCGTCGCCTCGGGCGTGGCCGAGTTCTTCGACCTCGATCCGACCGTCGTGCGGGTCGTCTGGTTCCTGTCGATCTTCTTCGGCGGGCTGGGGATCTTCGTGTACATCGTCATGGCCCTCATCGTCCCGCTCGAACCGCTGACCGAGTTCGTGCCGGCCGCGATGGCCGGTGCGGCCACGGACATTCCGGGTGTTGAGTCAACGTCCGACGGAGCCGGAGCGGGCGTCGCCTACGCGCCTGGGATCGCCCCCGCGGGCCACCGTCACGCACCGCGCCAGCCCGGCCGCTGGTCGCTGTTCTTCGGCTACGCCCTGGTCCTGCTCGGCGGCGTCGCGCTCGTGGATGCCGTGCTCCCGGCATGGGATTCGTGGCGCTACCTGTGGCCGACGTTCATCATCGGCATCGGCGCATTCCTGGTCTTCGGCGCCCTCCGAAAGGAGCCAACCGAGCCTTGATCGCCGCCGCGGTCCTCATCGTCGGACTGCTCCTGATCCTGGCCGGGCTGGGATCAGCCCTGATCCCCGGTCGTGCGACGTTCGCCCGGCCGGGGGTCGACCGTTCCCCCGGCGACGGGGCGGATGCCGGCGACGACGCGGATGGGGGCGGCGGGCCGTTCGCCTTCGCCCGGCGATCGGCCAACCCGGTCCGGGCGTTCCTGCTGTCACCGATCCATCCCGCGACGTGGTACGCCACGGGCGCGATCGCCCTCGGGCCATGCACGGCGCTCCTCGCCTTCGGGATGGTCGTGGGGCTGATCTCCTCCGGCCTGACGGTCCTGCTGGCGGGGGTCGGCATCCTCCTCGTCGCCTTCGGCATCGAGGCGGCCCGGATGGCGGCCCGAGTGGAACGCTGGCGGGCCTTCGCCGGCGAGCCGACCCGCCCCCTCGCCCATCCGTACCGGCCGCTCCGCGGCGGCTTCGTCGCCGTCCTTCGGGCGGAGTTTCTCGACGAGGCTCGCTGGCGCGACGTCCTGTACGTCGGCATCAACCTGCCGCTGGCGCTCATCGAGTTCACCGTCGTTGCCATGATGTGGCTGCTCACGCTCTACCTCGTGACGATGCCGGCCTGGTATGACGCTGTCGCCGGCACGAGCCTGCCGCTGGGCCTCGGGCCGCTCTCCAGCCACGATCCCGGCGCGGTCGCCCTGCGCACGGCCCTCGGGGCGGGACTGCTGCCGGTGACCGCATCGGTGTCGCAGCTCGTCGCCGGGCTGCATCGCGGCGTTGCGACGTCGCTCCTGTGCACGTCAGAGAGCCGCGAGCTGCGGCGCCAGGTCGAGGCCCTGCGGGTCAGCCGCTCGGCGGTCCTCGAGACCGAGGCGTCCGAGCTCCACCGGATCGAGCGCGATCTCCACGACGGCGCCCAGCAGCGGCTGGTCATGCTGACGATCGACCTGGGCCTGGCCGGCGAGCGGATCGACGAGGACCCGGCCGCGGCGAAGCAGCTGATCCTCGACGGCCAGGCCCAGGCGCGCGAGGCGCTCGCCGAGATCCGCGACCTGGTCCGGGGCATCGCGCCGCCGATCCTCGTCGATCGGGGCCTGGTGGCCGCGATCCAGTCGATCGCGGGCCGTGGGCCGGTGCCGACGTCGTTGACGAGCAGTCTCGTCGCCGGCGAGCGATTCGCGCCCGCCACCGAGCGGGCGGCGTACTTCGTCGTCACCGAGGCGCTGACGAACGTCTCCAAGCACAGCGCCGCCTCACGCTGCGAGATCCGGTGCCGCCGCGAGAACGGGCGACTCGTCGTCGAGGTCTGGGACGACGGCGCCGGGGGTGCGCGCCTCGAGCCGAGTGGTGGCCTGGCTGGTCTCGAGAGTCGTGTCGCGGGGGTGGACGGGTCGTTCTCGGTCACGAGTCCGCCCGGCGGCCCGACCCTTGTCAGGGCCGAGATCCCGCTGGCCCCTGCTCCGACCCCCTCGGGCTAGGCGCTGAGGTACGCCAGGACCGCGAGTACCCGGCGGTGATCGTCGGACGAATCCGGCAGCTCGAGCTTCCCGAAGATGTTGCTGATGTGCTTCTCGGTCGCGCCCTCGGTGATGCTCAGGAGCCTCGCGATCCCGACGTTCGTCCGACCCTCGGCCATCGCCGCGAGGACCTCCCGTTCGCGCGGGGTGAGGACCGCAATCGGGTTGTCGGCCCCCTCCCGGACCATGAGCCGGGCAACGACCTCGGGGTCGAGCGCGGTGCCGCCGCGAGCCACCCGTCGGAGGGCGTCGATGAACTCCCGGACGTCGCCGACGCGGTCCTTGAGGAGATAGCCCACCCCGCCGGCCCGATCTGCCAGGAGCTCGGTCGCGTACTGGCGCTCGACATACTGGCTGAGCACGAGGACCGGCGTCCCTGGCACCCGGCGGCGGGCCTCGATCGCCGCCCGGAGGCCCTCGTCGCGCTGGCTCGGCGGCATCCGGACATCCACGACCGAGACATCGGGTCGGTGCGCGACGACCGCCTCGACGAAGGCCTCGCCGTCGCCGACCTTGGCCACCACCGTGCCGCCCGACTCCTCGATCAGCCGGGCGATCCCCTCGCGGATGAGCGCCGAGTCCTCGGCGATGACAACCCGGAGCGGCTCGATCTCCACGTCCAGATGATGCGCGTCGCAGGGTCCCGGCGCAGCCGATCCGAGCAGCTGAGCCCACGGCGATCCAGCGGGCGCGTCGGCCCCGGACCCCCGACGATCGGCCGCCCGAGGTCCCCCGAAAGTGGGGGTCGGCGAGCGTCGCGCCCGAGGGTACGGTGGGCTGGTCATGATCGAGACGGGGGTTCGCTTGGCGCGGTCGCCGCGGCTGTTCGGCCTGCTGCTGACTGTCTGGCTCGGCCTGTCGGCGTTCCCGCTGGTGGCGCCGGTGGCCGCCGACGGCGCCGACCTGGTGCGCTATGCGGGCCCCGATCGCTATGCGACCGCAGCGGCCATCTCGGCCGCTTCCTTCCCGCCCGGCGTCTCATCCGCGTACGTTGCGACCGGCACGAATTTCCCGGACGCGCTTGCGGGAGCAGCCGCGGCCGCGGCCGAGAACGCCCCGACGCTCCTCGTCACGCCCTCGACCATCCCCGACGCGACCGCGGCCGAGCTCCGCCGGCTCCAGCCGGGCCGGATCGTCATCCTGGGGGGCCCGACAGTCGTCGGCGAGAACGTCGCCGGCGCCCTGCGCGCCTATACCGGCGGGCCCGTCGTCCGGATCGCTGGCGCTGACCGCTACGCCACCGCAGCCGCGATCTCGGCAACGACCTTCGCCCCGGGCGTGGCCAAGGCCTACGTCGCCACGGGCGCGACCTTCCCGGACGCGCTTGGTGGCGCGGCCGCGGCGGGCCGGAACGGGGCACCGGTCCTCCTCGTGGCCCGCGACTGGGTACCGCCCGCCGTCGCCGCGGAGCTGCAGCGCCTGGCTCCGGCCGAGATCGTCATCCTCGGCGGTACCGGCGCCGTTTCCGCGGCCGTCCAGGACACGCTGCAGGGCTATACCGCCGGGTCCGTCGTTCGGATCGCCGGCACCGATCGCTACGACACGTCCCTGGCCATCTCGCGCGCGACCTATGAATCCGCGACGACCGTCTACCTCGCCACCGGCGCGAACTTCCCGGACGCGCTCGCCGGCGCGCCGCTCCGTGGGCCGCTGCTCCTGACGCCCGGGGAGTACCTCCCGCCAGCCGTCCGGGCCGAGATCGTCAGGCTCGGCGCGGAGCGGATCATCGTTCTCGGCGCGGCGGGGGCGATCCGCGATTCCACGGCCCACGACGCCGCCGGACTCCCCTATGAGCCGGCTGATGGGCGCTGGATCGGGAACGCCTTCGATGGCCGGGCCGTCCGCTTCCAGCAGCCCGACCCGGCCGCGTGCACGGCGACGGCCGCGATGTTGATGCTCAACATGGCGGCCTACGCCGCCGCCGCGTACGGCGCTGCATCCGCGCCCGAGGGATTCGCCTGGACGCCGACCGTGTCGTACGAGGTGCAGGCCGCGATCCTCGCCTGGGAGCGCGAGCACATGACCCAGCCGGTGGCGGGCACCGCGGGCTCCGACCCGCATGGCTGGCGCAACGCCCTCAACCACTTCGGCTGGGGCTCGATGGAGAGCGGCGTCTACCAGGACCTCGCCTTCGGCAGCCTCGACGCCGCGATCCGACAGGCCATCGTGAGCGCCGCGACGACCGGCAAGCCGACCGGCCTGCTGATGGGCAACGGCACCCACGCCGTGGTCCTCCATGGCTGGGATGTGAACGGCGGCGATCCGCGGGCCGGATCGTTCGACTTCGCCGTGAACGGCGTCTACCTGACCGACCCCTGGCAGCCGAACGGCCACCGCAACTACTACGTCCCCATGGCCGGCCTCGTCGGGGGCTCGCAGTCCGTCCGGTTCGGTCCGTACCTAGAGCTCGACTCGACGGCGGTCGACCCGATCGACGGTCGAATCGGGCGCGACGAGTGGTACGGCCAGTACGTCATCGTCGCCGCGGTCCGCTAGGAATCAACGCTGCGCCGCCGCGGCGCGACTGTGGCAGGCTGGCCCGGTGACGAGGATCCTGGCCGGTGACCGACTGGAGCTGCGACCCCTGTCCCCGGCCGCGGCTTCGGCGCTGCTCGTAGATCGCGCGGCTGCCGCCGCGCTCCTCGGCGCCGCCCTGCCGGCCGACTGGCCGGGGGAGGACCTCCGGGACATCCTGTCGATCCTGGCCACGGCCGATCCATCGCCCGTGGGCTTCGGTGCCTGGGTCCTCGTCGAGCGAGCCACCGGCGTGGTCGCCGGGGATGCCGGGTTCCTTGGCCCGCCGGGCGACGACGGCGTCGTCGAGATCGGCTACAGCGTCCTGCCGGACCGACGCCGGCGCGGCTACGCCACCGAGGCCGTCGGTGCGCTCATCGGCTGGGCGTTCGCGAGCGACGGCGTCCGCGAGGTGATCGCCCGGACCGACCCTGGCAACGTCGCCTCGATCCGGGTGTTGGAGGCCAACGGCTTCCGGCCGACCGGCGAGCTCGAGGGCCACCTCACCTGGAGCCTGACCCCGCGTCAGTCGCCGCCGCGGACCTCGTAGACCGCGAGGCGGAGCGAGGCGATGACCGTCGCCGCCACGAGCGCGATCGAGGCGTAGACGACGGCGGTCGAGCCGACGATCGACTCGATCGCGGCGGGCTCGATCGTCTCGGCGATGCCGCGAACGTACTCGCGGACGCTGAAGACCTGGCTGCCCGGCAGGAGCCCGGCCAGGATCCCCTCCCAGATGAGCGCATAGCCGAGGCCCACCAGCAGCCCCCGGCTGGTCACGATGCTCAGGGCAACGAAGATTGCGGCGTAGAGGTACGACCCGACGAGGACGCCGATCGCGATGGCGAAGACCTGTGCGACGGGGTCCACGCCGGGACGGGCGTTCAGCATCCCGGCCAGGAGCAGCCCGGCGATGATCGTCGAGGGCACCAGCATGGCGGCAGTCAGGGTGCCGGCGACGGTGATCTTGGCCAGGACGATCGTCGAGCGCCGGATCGGCTTCGTCAGGAGGTGGACGGCGGTCCCGTCCTCGAGCTCGGAGCCCAGGGCAGCGGTCCCGAAGACGAGCGCCACGAGCGGCAGGACCACGCGGATCATGATCCCGTCGAGGATCGCCCCGATATCGACGGCTCCCGGACGGCCGTTGGCCCGGACGAGCAGCCCGACGAGGATCGGGATGGCCGCGAGCAGGAGCATCAGGAGCGTCCGTCGCCGGCCGAGCAGGGCCCGGAGCGTGATCGTGGCGATCTCGGAGAAGATCGTCATCGGCGGCTCACCAGGTAGGCGAAGACGCTCTCCAGCGAATCGTCGGTCGGGGCGACCTCGAAGAGCGAGACGCCGGCGCCCCGGGCCACCCGGGCCACGGCCCGGGTGAAGCCGCCGAACTCGGCCACCTGGACGGTCAGCCGGCCGTCGCGCAGCTCCGTGCCGAAGACCGCGGGCTCGGCCATGAAGGCCGCCGCCAGGCTCCGGTCGTCCGACGAGCGGACGACGAAGGTGTGGGGCCTGTCGGTCATGAGCCGCCGGATCTCGCGGAAGTCGCCCGATGCCGCGAGCCGGCCGGCGTGAATGACCAGCACCCCGTCGGCCAGGCGCTCGACCTCTTCCAGGATGTGGGACGAGAAGAGGATCGATCTGCCGGCCTCGGCCATCGATCGCAGGAGGCCGATCATGTGCAGCCGCTGGCGCGGGTCCATGCCGTTGAACGGCTCGTCGAGAAGCAGGATCGTTGGCTCGTGGACGAGGGCGCCCGCGATCTTGACCCGCTGGCGCATGCCCTTGGAGTACGTCCCGACCGGCCGATCCGCGGCCCCTTCGAGGTCGACCGTCGCGATCGCCCGCGCTGCCGCCACCCGCGGGTCCGGCAGGCGCTGGAGCCGGGCAGCCATCTCGACGAAGGCCCGGCCGGAGAGGAAGGCGTGGACGGCCTCACGCTCCGGGACGAGGCCGACGGTTCGATAGACGGACGGGTTGTGCCAGGCCGGAACGCCCCCGACGAGGACCTTGCCGGCCGACGGCCGGAGGAGCCCGGCGAGCATGTGCAGGATGGTGGTCTTGCCGGCCCCGTTCGGGCCGAGCAGGCCGGTGATGCCGGGGCCGAGGGCGAAGCTCACGTCGTTGACCGCCACGACGTTGCCGTACCAGCGCGAGACGCTCTCGAGGACGAGGGCCCCGGCGGGCGAGCCGGGCCCTGAACCGGGCGCGCCGGGCGCGCCGAGCCCCGAGACGAGCCCCCGGTCGACCGGCGGCGTGGCGGTCACGTGGCGATCCTCGCGAACCGGCGGAGCGTGATCGCGATCGAGCCGCCGATCCCGACGAGGGCCGCCCCGACGAAGGCGATGCCCGGCAGGTCGACGAAGAAGAAGTCGGAATCGAGCCGGGTGTCGAACAGGAAGGCGTTCGTGCCGTCGAGGATCGAGGTCGGGCTCACGAGGGTCAGCCAGGTCCCGATCGTCGACGAGCCGAGGCCCACGACGATGCCGGCGACGACGTTCGGGATCGTGAACAGGGCGATGATCCCGGCGACCGCGTAGGCCCGCCGCGGGGTGAAGGCCGAGACGACCATCGACAGTCCGCCGAGGAGGCCCGCGGCCAGGGCCGACTGGGCGAGCACGGGCCCGACGGATGGCAGGTCGTCAGCGACCGCCTCCGGGATGTCCGAGGTCAGGAGCACGCGGCCCAGGAACAGGATGACCTGGGGCAGCAGCTCGAGGATGAGGAGGGCGGCGATGAACCCGCCGATCCGGGCCAGGGCGTAGTCGGAGCGGCGGAGGGCCCGGGCGAAATACAGGGCCAGGACGCCGTGGCGCTGGTCGCGGCCGAACAGCTCGGGCGCCTGCGCCGCACAGAACAGGATGACGATCGTCGAGATCGTGCCGGCGTAGGTGTCGTAGCGGATCGGGACCTGCTCATCGAATTCGCGTCCGGCCCCGAACTGGGCGAAGAGCGTCAGGGCCGCGACGATCCCGACAGCCGGGATCAGGGCCATCACCCCGAGGATGATCGGGGCGATCTTGGCGCGACCGCCGCGCCCGATCCCGTACGACGACCGGAGGCTGTGGACGAAGAGGGACCGGGCGGCGTGGCCGCGACCGAGGCGCGTGCCCTCGTAGCGACGGTAGCCGATGTCGTAGATCGAGCCGGTCGCGCCCGCCGAGGTCGCCGCAGTCACTGGTTCGCTCATGACGGGCCCCCGACGGCCGGGTCGACGCCAACCTGGTCACGGGCGGCAGCGGGCCCGTGGCCGGCCGGGCCGGCAGGGACCGGGGCGGCGTCGCGGAAGAGGTCCTCGAGCCGGTGGCGCCGGCGCTCGATCCGGACGAGCGGCAGGCCCAGATCGGCGACCGCGTCACGAACGAGGTCGTAGGGCCGCCCATCGGCCACGTCGACGAGCACGGCCCGGCCATCGAGGGCGATCGACAGCCCGTCGGCGGCGAGCCGCTCGGCGAGCGTCTCGCTGCCCTCGTCGACCTCGACCGCCAGGGTGCCCGTGTGCTCGATGAACTCGCCGAGGGGCGCCGAACGGAGGAGCTTGCCGCCCTCGATGGCAACGAGGTGGCTGCCGACCCGCTCGATTTCGCCGAGGAGGTGGGTCGCGACGATGACCGCGATCCCGAACTCGGCCCCGATCCGGTGGATGAGCTCGAGCATCTCGTCGCGGCCGGTCGGGTCGAGGCCGTTGGTGGGCTCGTCGAGGAGCAGCAGGACGGGATCGTGGACGAGCGCCTGGGCCAGCTTGACCCGCTGCTTCATGCCGGTCGAGTAGCCGCCGATCGCCCGGTAGCGCTCCTCGTACAGCCCCACGTGCCGGAGGACCTCGGCCGTCCGCTCCCGGGCCGCCGTCCGGGGCAGGCCCGAGATGAGGGCCATGTGCGAGACGAAATCCGTCGCCGACGCGTCCGGCGGCAGGCAGTCGTGCTCGGGCATGTAGCCCACCCGCTGGCGGATGTCCGTGCCCCGCGTCCGGACGTCGAGATCGAGAACGGTGGCCTCACCCGATGTCGCCCCGATGAGCCCGAGCAGGATCTTGAGGAGCGTGCTCTTGCCGGCACCGTTTGAGCCGACGAGCCCCACGATCCCGGGTTCGATGTCGACGGTCAGGCCATCGAGGGCGGTGATGGAGCTGCCGTAGCGCTTCGTCAGGTTCCGGATCGAGATCAGGGCCACGCCCACAGGGTACCCGGACGCGCGGCAGCCGATGCAGATCCGGATGGCCCGTCGCGCCCGGCCCAAGTCGACGGGGTGGTGGCGCGGATGGCCGCGGGCCGAGTCTGCGAGAATCTGGCCATGACGTCCCGCCCGCGGCCATCGCGATGACCCGCCGAGGGCTCGTCCTGTTCGGCCTCATGTCCTTCATCTGGGGCATCCCCTACCTGTTCATCCGGGTCGCGGTCGAGGAGATCTCGCCGTCCGTCCTGGTCCTCGGCCGGACGGCCATCGCCGCGGCGATCCTCATGCCGATCGCGCTCCTCCGCGTCGACCTGCGCCCGATCCTGGCCCGGTGGCGCTGGGTCGTAGCCTTCACGGCGGTCGAGATCGCGGTGCCGTGGGTCATGCTCGGCGCGGCCGAGCAGCACATCTCGAGCTCGCTCGCGGGGCTGCTGATCGCAGGCGTCCCACTCGTGGGCGCGATGATCGCCCTCGCCACGGGCGGTGCGGACCGGTTCGGCCGGACTGGGCTGGTGGGACTTCTGATCGGCTTCGCCGGGGTTGCCGCAATCGTCGGCGGCGATCTCGGGTCGGCCGACCCGGTGGCATTCCTCGAGATCGCGATCGTCGTCGTCGGCTACGCCGTCGGGCCGGCGATCCTGGCCCGCCGCCTCGGCGGGCTGTCGTCGATCGGAATCATGGCCGTGTCGCTGGCGCTGAGTGCGCTGATCTACGTGCCGATTGCCGCCGTGCAGTGGCCGACGACGATGCCATCGTCGAACGTCATCTGGGCGGTCGTGATCCTGGCGACGATCTGCACGGCGGCGGCATTCCTCGTCTTCGCCGCGCTGATCGACGAGATCGGGCCCGTCCGGGCGACCGTGATCACCTACGTCAACCCGGGGGTGGCGGCGGTCCTGGGCGTGGTGGTCCTGCGCGAGGCATTCACGGCCTCGATGGCCATCGGCTTCGCCCTCGTCATCCTTGGCTCAGTCCTCGCGACGCGCCGGCCCGCGGCGATGGCCGCGGAGCCCGCCGCGTTGGCTGAGTCACCGGCGGAATCGACAGCCACGGCGGCGTACCCGTAAGCCCCGCCGTCCGGGGGTTGCCGTGCGGCCACGTCCGGATGCTCGTAGCGCATCAGGATCGCCGCATCAGGATCGCGACAGACGAGCGTGGCGCCGGGCGAGTCCGGTCGATCTCGAGGAGTGGCGAAGCGTGGATGGGCGGCGTCTGACGCACCCGGCGCATCAGCCGGTTCGCGGGCCTGGCGACGATTCGGGGCGTCGCGCCGGGACTCGGTCAGGCCGGCGGGATCAGGCGCCGAGGCTTGATCCGCCCGGCATCGTCGGCGAATGGCCCGGCGCCCGTCTGATGGAGCGTGACGACCGGCTGCATCGCCGCCGGGAACTCACCGAGGGCCTCGCGAAAGTCCGCATTGAGGGCCTGGAGGCCATCCCGGAAGAAGTCGACGAGCGATGCCGCCCAGGCATCGTCGGGTGCCTCGCCCCGGATGAGCTCGAGGGCGATCGCAGGGCGGGGCGTGCCGTCTGCGTCGGTCGCGCCCGTCAGGAGGAAGGACTGGAGGCGGCGGGCAAGGGCCGGGTTGCCGTAGACGATCGTCTCGATGTCCTCGGGATAGATGTTCGCGCCCATGACGCTGATCGTGGCGTCGCGGCGGCCGTAGATGAAGACGAACGGCAACGGGATGGGGCGGCTCCACGGCAGCCGGCCGCGCGGGCCGGCCACGTCGGGCATCGCGCCGAGCTGGCCGATGTCGATGCCGTGCTCGGCAAGGATCCGGCGAACCGTCGCAAACGGCAGCAACCCGCCGGCGTCGTGGACGTTGTAGCGGATGCGGGGCGTCATGAGGTCGAGGCGGCTGACCGTGCACAGGACCTCGCCGAGGTCGTTGACCTCGAGGTGATGGATCAGCGGGTTGTACTGGAAGACCATCGGCAGGCGCGGATCCGCGCCGAAGAGGGCGGCCCGGATGTCCGGGCGCGCCCGGGCCAGCCGACGGAGGGCCACGCTGACCGGCGATTCGGCGGCCATCCCGATCTCGAGGTCGGTGGCGCCGTAGCCCGAATAGACGACGTCGAAGCGCTCGAGCAGCCGATCACGGAGCTCCTCGGTCATGCCCTCGCCGCCGACGATGGCGCTGAGCCGGTAGTCGGGCCACGGGAAGCCCTCGCGCTCGCCCTCGTCGAGGAGATGCTTGAGGAACGGCGGATAGCCGCTGATGAGGTACCGGACGCTTGGCCCAAGCACACGGAGCGACGCCAGGATCTTGCCGATGTCCGGGCCGATCGACTTCACCAGGCCATGGCGGACCATGCCCTGGGACATCGTGATTCCCGTCGCCCACGCACCCATCGAGAAGCCGTTGAGGGTCACGAGCTCCTCGTCACCGAAGGCGTAGCGGGCAAAGAACGCGATGTTGCGCTGGGCGACGTTCCGCTCGGCGGCACCCCGGATCCAGTTGTATGGCGTGCCCGTGGAGCCGCTCGACTCGTCGATCGTCACGCCTTTGAACCGGATCCGGCCGTCGACGCAGCGCTCAGCGAGGGGGTGAAGGTCGATGTAGGAGCGCTTGTCGGTCTCCGGGATCGCCTCGAGGATGCCGGCCGGCGGCAGCCGGTCGTGGTCGATGCCGGCCGCGCGGAGGTGGGCCCGGTAGGCCGGCACGCGCTTGATCGCCCGCCACGCGGCCCGCTCGGCCCGGAGCCGCCCGGTGAGGCGCAGGAGGGCCGGCGGCATGGTCACGAAGAGGGCCTTCAGCCAGCCGTAGCGAATGCCGATGAACCGGAACGTGAGGTCCAGCGGGAGGAGCCATGCGTTCCGCCCCAGGCCGAAGGCCCAGGCCATGAAGTGGCGGACGACCGTCTCCGCGGCCGCCCCGATCCCCTCTGTTGCCCTGTTCTCCGGACCGGGCTGCACGGAGGCGGTCATCGCTCCTGTCGACCGGGCTTCGGCCGTGTCGGGCGCGACCGCGGCGTCAGGGGTGCCCGGATGGTTGGTGGGACTCATGGACGACCCTCGCTCTGGCGGCCCCCAGCTGGCGGCCATTGTGCGGCCTGGGACACCGGCCTGGGACACCGCGCCTGGCGGAGAGACGTGTGATTCTCCCGCCTGTTACCGGCGAGCACGCAGCCGGGACTTCACGCTGCAGCCGCTTCGTCCCCGAGGCTAGGCGGGGCAGCTATTGCGAACCGGCTCCGCCACGATGAACGGGAGCTCGATCTCGCTCGTGGCGGTCAGGCCGAGGACGCTGTAGGCGACGAGGATCGACTCGCGGCTCTGGAACCCGAACGTATCCGGATCCTCGTCGACGAAGCCCGGACCGAAGGCGCACTCGCTCGCCCTGGCGACGAGGTACAGGGTCACGAAGTCGCCGGATGCCACGTCGATCGGGTGGAAGGCCGAGGAGGCCTCGATCGCTGGCATGAAGCCGTGCGGATCGTCGTGCTGCCACACCGCCGACCAGCGGTAGAACAGCACGCCCGGCGAGTTGGGCTCCACGATGCCGAGGAAGCGGATCGGCAACGGACCCGGGTTTCTGAGACCCAATCCGAAGGCGAACGGCTCGCCCTTTGGGACGGTCACGTACCAGACGTCCCGGCTGTCGGATCCCGCCGGCGGCTCTGCCGTCATATCGAGCCCCAGGCGTGGGCCATACGAACCGCCCCACTCGAATCCCGGATGGACGGCGAGGCTCCTCGCGCCCAGACCGAGCAGCATCCCGAGCGCGAGCCCAATGGCGATGACCGGGGCCGCGAGCCGCCGGATGCGTCTGGCCACCCAGCGCACGATCACCGCGATCGCGACCCAGCCGAGGATCGCGACGAGCCACGGGACAACGCCAAGCTGCTCGTCGACGCTCGCGACGACACCCGGGCCGACCATCGTCGGGTCGAAGGCCTGGGGCGTCGGCGTGCCCCCTCCCGGCGACTGGGACACCAGCGGGATCCGGAGCACGCCCATGCGTCCGAAGGCGAGGATCGCGAGTATCCCCGCGGCAAGCCCGGCGACCGGCACGACGGCCGACAGCCACGCGCGGACGGGCGACGGCAGGCGGCTCGGCCGAGCAGAGGCGGGGATCAGCTCAATGCGGGCTCGGAGGTCGGCCGGGGCATCCGTCACCGGCCGCGACTCGGCGAGGACCCCCCGGATGGCGACTTCGAGGCGTTCGTCGATGCCGCCGCTCATCGGTCTGCCTCCGGGATCGACGCCCGGAGCCGACCGAGCGCGTGGTGGAGCCTTGACTTGACGGTTCCTTCGGGAATCCCGAGGAGATCGGCGATCGCCGGCACGGTCATGTCAGCTTCGAACCGAAGGACGACGACGACCCGCTCGTCCTCCGTCAGGCCGTCGAGGGCGCGGCGTACCAGGTCTCGCAGCGCTCTGTCCGTCGTCGCGTCCGTGACGGACGGGTGCTCTGCCTCGAGTGGCGCCCGGATGACCTCGACGGCCCGCCGTCGTCGTCGCCGCAGCCGATCGCGACAGGCGTTGACCAGGATGCGGCCGAACCACGCCTCGAACCGGTCCGGATCCCGTAGGTCCCGCCATCGACTCCAGGCGGCGAGCGCCGCGTCGTGGACGGCGTCCTCCGCGTCGAACCGATCGCCGAGGATCACCGCGGCGAGGCGATAGGCTCGGTCCAGGTCGGCCCCGACGAGCCGGCGAAACGCGGCCGCCCGAGGATCGGTGACGGCGGCGGCGCTCTCGCCACCCAGCCGTGTCGCGTCGGAGTCCTCGAGCCGGTTCGCCACCAGGCTGCCAATCATCGTCGATCCCGTCCTCTCTCCCGACACGACGCCGGAAGGGGGCGAATCGTTCTCTGACCGGGAACTTGGCCCGGAGGACGCCCGTGTCTGGTTGCTGACGCCTCAGCGCGCGGCGGTGGCTGTCACCAAGATCGTCAGCGCGTCGGCAGGCCGGTGATCCAGTACTCCGTGTCCGGTGTGACCGGGGTCCCGAAACGGGCGTTGGCAACCCACAGCCGGCCGGCGGCGAAGGCGACGGTCGTCGGCACGTCGAGGTCGTCGCTCGGGATCCGGCCCTGGAAGGCGACGGCGCCGCCATGGAACCGGTGGACCTCGACGCCGGTGAACGCCGCACCCCGGACGACGACGTAGAGCGTGCTGCCGACCAGCTCCAGGCCGTCGGCCGATGGGATGGACCCCTCGCCGAGGAGCTGGATGCTCGCCCCCGTGTGCGGATCGATCGCGAACAGCTCGCCGGTGTTCGACTGCGGGACGATGAGCCAGCCGGCGAGCGCCGCGATGCCGTTGGCGTTGAAGCCGGCCTGGTAGGCGAAGTCGCCGCTGATCGGGAGGGCGACGGCATCGGCCGGATCGGGCAGCGATCCGTCGTCGCCGAGCGGCATGACCAGCACCTGGGGCATGTTCGAGTCGGTCGCGTAGACGGCCTCGGGCGTGACCACGACGTCGTTGACGAAGCCCGACGTGAACTGGTAGGTCTCGAGGAGATCGCCGTTCGAGGCGTCGTAGACGCGCACCTGCTGTCCCGGGCCGCCGGCGACCCACAGGCGCTCCGCCCCGGCCTCGTACTCGAGCCCGACCGCGACCGTCCCGGCGACACCGGGGATGAAGTCGTCCTCGACCTCCCCGTTCCGGAGATCGAGCCTGGCGACGCCGCCCGTCGAGAGCGAGCCGACATACGCGGTCGTACCGGGTCCGGCGGCGATGCCTTCAGGCGCCCAGCCGCCGGCCAGGTCGACCCGGGCTGGGAACGGCGCCGCCAGCACGGCGGTGGCGGCGAGGGGGATGGCGATCAGCCCGGCCAGGGCCGAGGTGAGGCGTCGGCGCATCGTGGCGCACCTCCGTGTCGAAGGGAAGCGCGACCGGCCGGAACCGGCCGCTCCCGACGTGCGGTGCGATACGAGAGGTACGCCGGGCGGCCCGACCACGGATCGAGCCGTCGCCGCACCCCGGGTTACAGATCCGTGTCAGAGTCCCGGCATGGCCGGTTCGTCACGCGCCTTCGTCCTCCGGCACACCCGGCTCCGGCCGGTGCCCGGCCTCGAGCCGATCCGCCTCCACCTGGCCGACGATGCGCTTGCCCTGTGGCGGGCCGTCCAGCTCGAAACCGGCGATGCGGACGCCCCGATCCCCTATTGGGCCTTCGCCTGGGGCGGCGGTCTCGCGATCGCGCACTACCTTCGGGACCGGCCGCAAACGGTGGCCGGCCGGCGCATCCTCGACCTCGCGTCGGGCTCGGGCCTGTGCGCGATCGCGGCGCTCCAGGCTGGAGCGTCGGCCGCCACCGCCGTCGACATCGATGTCCGCGCCGTCACCGCGATCCGGCTGAACGCCCGGGCGAATGGCGGTCGCCTGACCGTGCTCCAGCGCGACGTCCTGGACGACGAGCCGCCGGACGTCGACGTCATCCTGGCCGGCGACTGCTGGTACGAGGCCGGCCTCGCGGCCCGGGTCCTGCCCTGGCTGCGACGGGCGGGCGAAGCCGGGATCGATGTCCTCGTCGGCGACCCCGGGCGCGCCCATCTCCCGGTCGCCGAGCTCGTGGAGCTTGCCGCCTACGACGTCCGGACCACGACCGAGCTCGAGGACCTTGACCATCGGCGGGGCCGGGTGTACTCGCTTCGGCCGCGCGAGCCGGTCGGCGCCGTCAGCTGAGCGGGAGGTCGGCGGGCAGGCCTTCAGGCTCCGGAAACGCCGGCTGGAGGGCCTCGATCGCATCCGCCACGATCGTCCCGACCGCGAGGTTGCGGAACCACTTGTGGTCCGACGGGATGACGTACCACGGGGCCTCGGCGGTCGAGCACCGGGTCAGGGCGTCGTCGAACGCCGCGATCGCGACATCCCAGCGCTCCCGGTCGCGGAGGTCGGAGCGCCGGAACTTCCAGCGTTTGGCTGGGTCGGCGAGACGGGCCCGCAATCGTTCCAGCTGCTCGGCCGGGCTGATGTGCAGGAAGAGCTTGATGATCGTCGTGCCCTCGACCGCGAGCAGCCGCTCGAAGGCGTTGATGGCGTCGTAGCGGCGGGCCCAGGTCGCCTCGGGGACGAGCTCCCCGATCCGCTCGGCGAGCACGCCCTCGTAGTGCGACCGGTTGAAGATGACGATCTCGCCGTCGCCGGGCACCTGGGCGTGGACGCGCCACAGGAAGTCATGGGCGAGCTCGGGCCCGACCGGGACGCCGAATGGCACGGCCCGAACGCCCATCGCGTTGAAGGCCCGCATGAGGTGCCTGATCGCGCCATCCTTCCCGGCCGTGTCGATGCCCTGGAGGACGATGAGGATCCGATGGCGGTGCTCGGCCCAGACGGTCTCCTGCAGCACCTCCAGCCGATCGAGGTCGGCGGCCGTGCGGTCGCGCGCGGCGTCCTTGTCGAACCCGAGCGTCGCGCCCGGGTCCATCGTCGCGAGGCGGACCGACGTGCCGGGCGCGACCCGGAACGCGTCGCCCAGGCGCTGGGGGGACCCGTGCATCGGTTGAGCGTAGCGCCGACGGGCAGCGTCGTCGCGGCTCCGTCGGCGCGGCAGCACACCCTCGACGTAGAGTTCGGAGATGGACGCCCTGACCGCCTTCGGCGTCGCGGCTCTGACCTTCATGATGCTGATGTACGCGCTGGAATCGCGCGGGCGGGCGTTCATCCTAGCCTTCGCCGTCGGCTGCGCGCTTTCGAGCGCCTACGGCTTCGCCTCCGGGACTTGGCCGTTCGGGGTCGTCGAGGCGGTCTGGACGCTCGTCGCCGTTCGACGCTACGCAACTCGATGACGGCGCCGTGCCGGACGCCTCCAAGGGCTTCCAAACGCGCTCCCCACATTGCCCGCTACGGCGACGGCACCCTCAAGTCGCGCGGCTTCACGTTGGACGGCGAGATGCACGGCAAGTGGGAATTCTTCCGCAAGGACGGCAGCATGATGCGAGCCGGCGAGTTCGACCGCGGCCGCCAGGTCGGCGTCTGGCGGACGTTCGATCGAACCGGCCGGCTCGTGAAGGAGACCGACTTCTCGAAGCACGGATGAGGGTAGCGTCAGCTCACGGCGTGATCCGCATGGAGTCCACGATTGCCTGGGCTTCCGTCGCCCGCGCCGTCGAGCCGACGTCGACGAGGGCGACAACGAGCCGGGTCCCGTCCACGTCGATGATCCAGTACCGCAAGGTCTGTCCCGGGGCGGGGGCCGGGGCGCCGACGAGGTCGGGATTGGCTTCGCCGACGACGGGCCACAGCGAGGGTTCCGAACCCCCTGAACAGGCCTCGGCGGTCGCCGGCCTCGAGAGCTCGAGGCTCTTGCCCGCAAAGCCGCCCAGGGTGACGTCGGTGGCCGCCGACGCATCGATCCCGGGCACGGCCGACATGGCCGCCACCAGGTCGTCGACGCCCGGGCCCGGTGCCTCCTCGAGCAAGCCCTTGGTCGGGTCGCAGGGGTCTACATAGAGGTTTGCGACCGCCATGATTGCCACCGAGGGCGCGTCCTCCGGGAACGGGAAGACGGCCCACTCGATCAGGCCCTTGTACCAGCCTTCCGGGATCGTCAGGGTGATCGAAAGCGGCTCGACCGCGGTGATGATCCAGTCGCCCGGAGCCAGCGGGGCTCCCCCGCCGGGATGCGTAGAAAACAGGGCCGGGAACGTAGTGGCCGGTGTCGGCTCGGGTGGTGGCGACAGCGCGAGCGTTGGGCTCGGCGTCGCCGTGGCGGCCGGACCACCCGGCCCGGAACCGCCCGGGAGCAGGTTGTAGCCCACGATCGCGACCACGACCACGGCGGCCGCGGCGATCGCCAGGCGGGCGAAGTTGTTCATATTGGCGAACCTCCACGCCGGCCACCAGGACCGGCGCTGTAGGGTCGCGGGGACTCGGTCGAGCACGTCGTCCAGGACGCGGTCCGGGAGCGCCGTGGCGCCCTCCTCCAGCCACGACCGAACGATGCGGTCTACGTCGCGATCGGTGCTCACTGGGCAGCCTCCCGCGTCGCTGGTCGAGCGTCGGCCTCGAGGGCCGCGCGCAGGCCACGCATCGCGTGATGTAGTCGAGAACGAACCGTCCCGATGGGCACGCCGAGGGTCTCGGCGACCGCCTCGAGCGGCAGGTCGAGGTAGTGGTGCAGGACCACCACCGCGCGATGGTCGATGGACAGGCGACGGAAGCCACGCTCGAGCTGGTCGCGATCGACGACCTCGCTCAGGCCCTCCGGCGTCGCCGGCCCTCTGGCCGGCAACAGGCGGAGATTCGGCGCCCAGACCCGGGTCCGGTGTCCCTCGGCGTAGCAGGCGCGCACGAGGAGCCGGTACGACCAGGCGTCGAACTTCGCCGGGTCGCGCAGGAGCGGAAGGTCCCGCCAGATGCTCAGCAGCGCCTGCTGCGTCGCATCCTCGGCGAGATCGATGTCGCGCAGGATCCGGTGCGACACCGCATGGAGGCGGGCACTCACGGCGACGGCGAGGCTCGCGAAGGCCTCCTCGTCACCACGCTGCGCCCTGCGCACGAGCTCGATGTCCATGCGTCTCCACGTCCGCGGCGCCGGCCCTTCGCCGACGTCCGAACGGTATGGGCTGCGCCGGGCGCGCGGCGACTCAATGTTCGGACAGTTTCCCAGCCGCCACCCACGCGGTCACCCCAAGAGCTTCCGAGGGAGAACGCTCGGCGGACGCTTGGCTCGCTGCCGCGTCGGGCCTACCTGTCGGCTGGCCCGCCGACCACGTCGGCCTCGGCCTCGAGCTCGATTGCCCGCTCCGTCCGGCTGAGATGGCTGGTCTCGACGATCCGTGGTCGGCCGTCCCGGTCCTTCCAGCGAGCCTGAATCCGATCGTCGTTCGCCTCGCCCACCAGGCGAAGGACCACGTTGAAGCCGGAGCCGCTGCGCTCGATCGATTCAACCGTCACCGCCGTCGCGGGAAGCGGCAGGAGCGCCAGGACCTCGCCGAGGTTCCGTCGAAGCTCGTCGCTGAGATCCTCGATCGCGCGATCCACGTCGCCGGCGACGAGCGCGGCGCCGAAGGCCTCAGCCCGTTCTCGAACGACCGTCTCGTCCATGGCTCCCGTCCTCCGATGCGCTCGGCAGTCGCGGGCGCGGTGGAACCGGCCGGCTGCGGCCACGACGACGATGGCCCGCCTCCCGTCCCGATCGCGGCACGCGATCGGCGGATTGCGATACGAAATGCTCTCAGGAGCGCTCGCGATCGCCACCACCACGCTCGCTGGGACTGACCTTGGAGGCTTGACATCGCCGCCAGCCTCGGGTTCAATTGGCGACATCCATAACAGTATGGTTATGAAGGGACGCATGGACCAGCACCGCCAGCTCGACGCCGTCTTCGGAGCCCTCGCCGACCCGACCCGCCGGGCGATCCTTGCCCGCCTCGTGGACGGTGATCGGACGGTCGCCGAGCTGACGGCTCCGTTCGGCGTCTCGCAGCCCGCGATCTCGCGACACCTCAAGGTCCTCGAGCGGGCCGGGCTGGTCTCTCGCAACCGGCGAGCCACTGCTCGCCCCAGCCACCTCGAGGCCGAGCCGCTCCGCGAGGCGACGGAATGGCTGGCCCGCTACCAGGCGTTCTGGGACGAGAGCCACGAGCGGCTCGACGCCCTCCTCGCCTCCCTGACCCGACAGCCCGAAGGCTGATCATCCTCGTTCGCAGCAGCTCGAAAGGAGCGTCCCCGATGGGAGCCACCAGGATCACGGCCCCGGCCGGCGTGCCGTTCATCGACATCGAGCGCGAGTTCGCGGCGCCACGAGCCCTCGTCCATCGCGCCTACTCGGACCCGGAGCTCCTGAAGCAGTGGCTCGGTCCTCGCAAGTACGTCATGGAGATCGAGGTCTGGGAGCCGCGTGACGGCGGTCGATGGCGGTACATCCACCGCGACGCGGACAGCGCCTACGGCTTCCACGGGGTCTTCCACGGTCCCCAGACCGAGGAGCGGATGCTCCAGACCTTCGAGTTCGAGGGCGCTCCGGGACACGTGTCCCTCGAATCGGTCGAGTTCATCGACCAGGGCGACCGGACCCTCGTCCGGAACCACGCCGTCTACCAGTCGATCGAGGCCCGCAACGCGATGGTCGAGTCGGGCATGGAAGAAGGCATCAACGACGGCTTCGATCGCCTCGACGCGCTCATGGCGCGACTTACGACGCACGAGCCGGCAGGCGCCGGCGCCCCGCGCTGACCACCCACGCTGATCCTGAGCGCCCGGAACATCGAGGTACCCCGAACATGCAGTACAAGCTCGAGGTCGTCGTCGTGCCCGTGTCCGACGTCGATCGGGCC
Source organism: Chloroflexota bacterium (assembly GCA_004297395.1). Classification (GTDB taxonomy): domain Bacteria; phylum Chloroflexota; class Limnocylindria; order Limnocylindrales; family CSP1-4; genus UBA5189. The sequence goes on from SCUO01000047.1 coordinate 62,187, forward strand.
AAGGCCTTCTACGTCGACCAGGTCGGCTTCGCCCTGGACGTCGACCACCAGCCGAACGACGACTTCCGGGTCGTCCAGATGACACCGAACGGGTCCGGCTGCTCGGTCACGATCGGCAAGGGCATGGCGAAGATGGAGCCGGGGTCGCTGACCGGCCTCCAGCTGAGCGTCGGTGACATCGAGGCCGCCCACGCCGAGCTGGCCGGGCGGGGCGTGCCAGTGAGCTCGGTCCAGCACCACGACGGGACCGGTTTCGTGGATGGCCCGGGCGGCGACTACAACTCGTTCTTCTTCTTCGATGACCCGGATGGCAACGGCTGGGCCGTCCAGCAGAGCCCGCTCGTCAAGGCAGCCGAAGCCGCGGGCGCCTGAGGAGCTCGTCAGGCCGTCGGCATGAGGCGGATCATCGGGATGCGCCGGCCCGACTGCTCGGGATACTCGGCGAACCACGGGAGGGCCCGGACGTGCGCGTCCCACAGGCGGTCCCGCTCTGCGCCCTCGACGAAGGTTGCCAGCGCCTGGATCGTCTGCGTCCCGACCTCGAGCGTGACGTGCGGGGTGCGGCGCACGTTGTTCACCCACATCGGATCGGTCGGCGACCCGCCGGCAGTGCCGGCGACGATGTACTCGCCGGCGTCGCGCGAGTAGGTCAGGATCGCCCGCCGTGGCTGGCCGCTTCTCGCCCCGATCGAAGTCATGAGCAACAGCGGGTGGCCCGCCATCGGACCACTCGTGACCGCGCCGCCGTGGGCGCGCATGTCGGCAATGAGGGCTTCCTCCCAGGGATCGGCGGCGGTGTCAGGCATCGGGTGCTCCACGTCGAACCGTTGCATCCGCAACTACTTGGCATCAGTGTACCCGACGCTGCCCAAACACCCAGTGCGCCGGCTTGCTGGCAGGGACCGCGGGACGGACGACGGCGGTGCATCATCCGGGCATGCGTGAACATCGCCTGATCCCGAGGTCCGACGGTGGCGTCATCGAGGTCGTTCTCGACGGCGAGCCCGACGCCCGAGTCCTCCTCTACCACCATGGAACCCCGGGTTCGGGACTTCCCTCGCCGGAGATGGTCGAGGCCGCGACCGCCCGCGGCCTGCGCTACGTCGCCATCGTCCGCCCGGGCTACGCGGGCTCGACCCGCCGTCCCGGCCGGCGCGTGGTCGATGTCGCCGACGACGCGGCGCAGGTCCTCGATGCGATCGGAGCATCCCAGTGCCTCAGCCTGGGGTTCTCGGGCGGCGGCCCGCATGCCCTTGCCTGCGCGGCGGCCATCCCGGAGCGCGTCTCGGCTGCGGGGACGGTCGGCTGCGTCGCGCCGTTCGACGCGAATGGCGTCGACTTCCTGGCCGGTATGGGCAGCGAGAACATCGAGGAGTTCGGCGCTGCCGTCGAGGGACCCGCGGCCCTCCATGCCTTCCTGGCGGGATACGCGGAGACCCTGCGGGTCGTGACCGGCGAGGAGGTCGCCGACGCCCTCGGGGATCTCGTCCCGGCGGTGGATCGGGCCGCCATCGAACGGGGCTACGCCGCCTCGCTCGCGGCGAACATCCGGAACGGCCTCGAGCCCGGCTACCTGGGCTGGTTCGACGACGACATGGCCTTCGTCCAGGGGTGGGGCTTCGATCTCCGGGAGATCGGCGTACCCGTCGCCCTGTGGCAGGGTGAGCAGGACCGGATGGTCCCCTATGCCCACGGCGTGTGGCTCTCGAGGGCGCTGCCGACCGTCCGGGCCCATCTGCTCCCGGACCACGGCCATCTGTCGATCGCGGTTGATTCCATCGGGGCCGTGCTCGACGACCTCATCGACGCCGCCGGAGCGGGCTGAAACGCCCGCCGGACCCGGTTGGGGCCGGACGGCCGCTCCGACGGGGACCACCTGGGCCTTGCCCGCGACACGCCGCGGATGACCATGAGCGGCGGCGTCCGATCCCGTACAGGAGCCCACACCGTCATGGCCACTCGCGCCTACCTTCGCCAGCCGGGCCTCGAGATCCCACGCCCGGAGCTGCACCTCGCCGGCAAGCTCAGCGTCATCTTCCTGGGCCTGCTGGGCCTCGGGGCCGTCGCTGGTGGCATCGCCCTGACATCGAAGCCGGACGGCAGCGTCATGCACTTCGACGTGGCCATCCTCGGCGGCAGCCCCTTCACTGACTTCTTCGTGCCGGGCCTGATCCTCGGTGGCCTCTTCGGCATCGGCTCCTTCGTCGTCGCGGCCCTGGGCCTGCGTCACGCCCGCATTGCCCCGTTCCTTGCCTTCGCAGTCGGCTGCGGCCAGATGATCTGGATCGTGATCGAGCTGACGATCATCGGCGAGTTCAGCTTCCTCCACCCGACGTTCTTCGGGGTCGGCCTGGTCATCGCCCTTGCTGCGGTCCCGTGGGGCTGGCCGACCTTCCAGGCCTGGCGCCGCAGCCGCTGACGCTCAGGCCCAGGGAACGCTGGCGATCCTGACCGGCGCGCTGACGCCCTTGACCGTCGTCTCGCGAGCGTCATCGGCCGCGCCGGCCCCGGCCTCGGCCAGGGTCTCGGCGGTGGCGAGGATCTCCGCGCCACCGGCCAGCGCGGCGACGCGAGCGGCGACATGGACGCCCATGCCGCTGTAGTCCGCCTCGCGCCGGTTCGCCTCGGCAACGTGGAGCCCGATCCGGACGGTAATGGCGAATCCGGTCGCGGCGCGATGGTCGCGCAGGGCCCGCTGGATCGAGATCGCGCAGTCGAGGCCCTGCCGAGCCGAGGCGAACGCCACGAAGAAGCCGTCGCCGGTCGTGTTGACAACCTCGCCTCCGGCGGCTGCGAAGCGCGCCCGGAGGGTGTCGTCGTGCCAGCGAAGGAGGCGTTCCCAGGCCTGGTCGCCGAGGGCCTCGGCGAGGTTCGTCGAGCCCACGATGTCGGTGAACATGAACGTCATCCGGACCTGGACCGGCCCGGTCCGGCGTTCCTGGGCGGCCCGCAGCTCGCGCTCGGCCGCCTGGATGTCGCCGGGTGCGCCCAGTCGACGAAACTCGTCGAGCGCGGCCCGCAGCTCCAGGTCCGCGTCCTCGTCATCGTCGGTCGACCACAGGGCCCGGGCCAGGAGCGCCCGCGACCGCGCGACCTCGTACGGCGCGCCGACCTCCCGCCACTCCCGGATCGCCGTTCGCAGCTCGGCCTGGGCGGCGACCGCATTGCCCTCGGCCAGCAGGATCTGACCCTGCGCGACGGCCTGGCTGGCCCGCAGCGCCGGCGACGGTCGGGCGGTGATGATCTCGGCGTGCTCGGCGGCCGCTGCCCTGGCCTTTCCGGCGTCGCCGGCCGCGAGCGCGATCTCGACCTGGGCTGGGAGGAGCCGGGCCCGGGCCCAGTGGTCCCAGGTCTCGGCGAGCGCCGCCTCGATCGCCGTCGACGCCGCCTTCACCTTGCCCTCGGCAAGGCGGATCAGGGCGAGCGCCGGCTGGGGTGACTTGCCCCTCGCGTGTGCCTCCCGAAGCGCGGCCTCGGCGCCCTCCAGATCGCCGCGCAGGCGGCGGACGTCGCCGATCGCGTAGAAGCCTTCAGCCTCGATCGGCCCGGCGTTGAATCGGGCGAGCTCCGTGGTGGCACCCTCCAGCTCGGTCTCGGCCGCGGCCCAGGCCCCGCGGATCGCCTTGACCTCGGCCCGGTGGACGCGACACACGCCGGGGAAGCCCGAGACGGCCTGCGCCTGGCAGTACCGCTCGGTGGCCTCGATCCACTCCGTCGCCCGCCGATAGTCGGTCAGGTCGCGGCACGTCCCGATCATCCGGCAGGCCGTCACGCCGCTGGCGAACGGCGAAAGCTCGCCGCTGACCGCCGCGAGGGCCGCCTCCTCGAGGAGGGCGAAGCCGTCGTCGACATCGCCGGCGGCGATCTTGAGCTGGCCCAGGGTTCCCTGGGCAAAGGCCCGAAGATCGCCGTTGGTCGTCCGCTCCCCGATCTCGACGGCCCGCGCTGCCTCCACCAGGGCGCGCTCGGGGTCGCCGGACGCTGCCGCCGCCTCGGCGCGGGTCAGGGCCAGGTAGCCGTGGGCGTAGCTGTCGCCGTCCCCGAGCAGCCGTTCCGCTCGCCGGATCCAGCTCGTCGAGATCGATGTCTTGCCCAGGAACGCGTACTCGCGGGCGATGTCGAGGGCGAGGTAGGCAGCCCGCGCCTGGTCACCCTCCTCGAGCCAGGCCTTGAAGGCCCGCTCCTTGGCGGCGATGCCGGCGTCCGCCTGTGCAGCGAAGAACGCGGCCGTGGCGAGGTCCTCGAGGTCGGCGCCGCGAAGGGGACCGGCCGCCTCGGCAGCCGTCAGGCGCTCGAATGCCGACGACCAGTCATGGCGTGCGAGGGCCGCCCGGCCAGCCTCGAGCGGTTCGGCCGGACCCGCGGTCGAGGGGGACGTCACCTCGGTCATGGCCGGATTGTCGCACCCCGGTCGACCTGCGCCCGCACGTCGGCGGAGGGCAGCGTCGTCGACGCTCCGCTAGAGTCCACGAACAACGCGAAACGGAGGCATGGAACGATGACCGCGCCCGTCGCCCTGCTCATCGGGACCCCCAAGGGAGCCTTCATCCTCGATGGCGACGCCGGGCGCGGGCGCTGGGCCGTCCGCGGGCCGCTGTGCGAGGGGTGGCCGATCCACGATGTTTCCGTCGAACCCGGGACGGGCGCACTCCTTGCCGGGGGCGGCAGCCCGTGGTACGGCGGAGCCATCTTCCGCAGCGACGATCATGGCGCGACCTGGACGCATTCCAGCGAGGGCCTGACCTACGGCGACGATGGTCCGAAGCTGAAGACGGTCTGGAACGTCACGGCCGACGGGAACGGCACGATCTACGCGGGTGTGGAACCGGCCGGCCTGTTCCGGAGCGATGACGACGGCGCCACCTGGTCCCACGTGGAGGGCCTGACCAACCACCCGACGCGGCCCGAGTGGCAACCGGGCAACGGCGGGCTCATCCTCCACTCGATCGTCCCCCACCCCACCGACCGTGGCCGGATCTGGGTCGGGATCTCGGCCGTCGGGGCCTTCGAGACACGCGACGGTGGGGCGTCCTGGGAGACCCGCAACAGGGGCGTCCGGGCCGAGTTCAACCCCGAGAACCGGTATCCCGAGTTCGGCCAGTGCGTCCACAAGCTGGTCATGGCCGCCGACGGCGGCGAGCACCTCTACCAGCAGAACCACTGCGGCGTGTACCGGTCCAGCGACGGCGGCCGCGAGTGGCAGGAGATCAGCGCCGGCCTCCCATCCGATTTCGGCTTCCCGATGGTCGCGCACCCGCGGGACCCGCAGACGGTCTGGACGATCCCGCTCACCCAGCCCGAGGAGGGCCGCCTGATGCCCGAGGCGAAGGCCGCGGTCTGGCGGACCCACGACGGCGGCGACTCCTGGGTCCGGTCGGGCGAGGGCCTGCCGCAGGACGGCGCGTACCTGGGCGTGCTGCGTGAGGCCATGGCGGTCGATCGGCTGGATCCCGTCGGTGTCTACTTCGGGACCAGCACCGGCCAGGTGTACGGCAGCGCCGACGAGGGTCGGACGTGGTCGCTCGTGGCCGGCAACCTGCCGCCGATCTGGTCGGTCGAGACAACCGCAGGCCGTTGACCGATCAGCCCATGGCCGCCGCCGCCCCGGCGATCGTCCACCTGCCGCGCTCGCTCGTGGCGCTCTTCCCGGGTGCACCCCGCCGCCTGGAGGCGTTCGGAGCGACGGTCGCCGACGTCCTCGACGACCTCGATCGCCAGGTGCCGGGGATGCGCAACCGGCTCCTCGACGCCGGCCCCGAGATCAGGGCCCACATCAACGTATACGTCGCGGCGGAGCGGGCCGGGCTCGACACACGGGTCCCGCCGGGGGCCGACGTCCACATCGTGCCGGCGGTCTCAGGCGGCTGACATCGCCCGGCCCCGAGGGCGGACCGGGTCGCCCCGCTCCGACTCCGGTCGGCTCCGACCCCGGCCGGTTCGGGTCCCGCTCAGATCGACGGGCGCTGCCAGCCGCCGGAGGCCGCCTCGACGACGGCGGCCCCGGCGAGGACGAGATCCTCGCGCCACGGCGGCCCGACGACCTGGATCCCGATCGGGAGACCCTCCGCGGATGTCCCACCCCGGACTACGGCCGCCGGCCAGCCGGTGAGGTTGTAAACGTCGCTGTACGTGTCGCCGAACCAGGCCGCGGAGCTCTCACCGTGGCGGATGGCCGGTTGCGGCATTGCCGGACAGACGATGAGGTCGCGGCCCTGGAACCACGCCAGGAGGCGGCTTCGGATGGCGTCGGCCCGCTCGACGAGGGCGGTCAGCTCGGGAGCCGCCACGGCCGGCTCCCGGACGACCCAGTCGCGCGTCGCGTACGACCCGAACCCCGCGGTCCCGGCGCCGCTGATCAGCCGTTCCAGCCAGGCGAAACCGTCTGCCCGGATGAGGCCGTTCCAGGCGCGCCACGCCTCGTCGAGGCCGGGCGGGAGCAGCGCTTCGACGCGGGCCCCACGATCGCGGAGGGCGTCGGCCGCGAGCCCGACAGCCGCGATCGTCTCGGCCGTGGGCGTGCGCATGGCGTTGTCGGCGAACGTGACCACCCGCAGACCCTCGAGATGGACCGCCGCGGGGTCCCGCAGCCCAACCGGGGCAACGTGGGGATCCCGTCCATCGGGCCCGGCGATGACCGGCAGGATCAGCCCCAGATCCTCCACCCGACGAGCCAACGGCCCAAGCTGGGTGAACGACTGGAAGAGGCCCTCGAAGCCCGGCCAGTGGCCCGTCCGGGGAACCCGCCCGCTCGTCGGCTTGAGGCCGGCGATCCCGCACACGTGGGCAGGCTGTCGGATGCTGTCGCCGGTATCGCTGCCGATGTCGAATGGCGAGCCGCCGGCTGCGACGATCGCCGCCGCCCCGCCGCTGCTCCCACCGGGGGTCCGCTCGAGGTCGTACGGGTTGGAGGTCCGGCCGTAGACATCGTTGTCGGTCTCGTCCGACCAGGTGAACTCGGGCGTGTTCGTCTTGCCGAGGAGGATCGCGCCGGCACGCTTCAGGCGGGCGATGACCGTGGCGTCCTCGTCCGGCACCCGATCCCGCCAGCCGATCGTCCCCGCCGTCGTGACGACACCGGCGGAGTCGAGCGAGTCCTTGGCCGTGAAGGGCACGCCGTGCAGCGGGCCCAATATCGTCCCGGCGGCGCGCCCCAGGTCGGCCCGCCGGGCGCGATCGAGGGCGTCGTCGGTGAATCGGACAACGGCATTGATCGCGGGATTGACCGCCTCGATCCGGGCCAGGCATGCCTCGACGAGCTCGACCGAGGTCACCCGGCCCTCGCGGACGGCTGCGGCCATCCAGGTTGCCGAAGCGAAGCACTGCTCATCCACGGTCGAAGTGTGGCTCGGCAGCGGCCGCTGTGCGCGGCCCTCGGACGCCTCCAATCCCGTGGCCGAGGGCGGGACGCGGGTCAGCGGACCCGGCCCGAGCGACCCCGCCTGTCAGCGGGTCCGGCCCTCCCGCAGCGCCGCCACCGACTTCGCGATGCGGCGCTGCCGCGTCTCGTCCGTCTTCGCGCCGTCGACCTGGAGGGTATGCCAGGACTTGTTGCTGTACGACAGCCTGTCGAACGTCGCCCGGGCCGCCGGTTCGGCGTCGAGAGCGGCTCCGAAGTCCGCCGGCACGATGACCTCGCGCGGTGCGGTGTCCAGCTCGAGGTCGATCTCGACCTCGTCGCCGGCCTTCAGGCCCGACGCGGCACGGTGCTCATTGCTGACCCCGATCATGTACGCGCCGCCCATGACCGCGACCGTGTTCCGGTAGCTGTAGCCGTTGATGGTGACGCGGACAGGCGGCCGCTTGCCCGCTCCCAGGACCTGGACGACCGCCTCGGGCACCTCGAAGCCGGCGGCAGTCTTGCCGGCGGCCATGATGGTGGCTCGGAATCGCATGGTGGGCCTCCCGCGGGCGCTGGTCAGGCGGTCGCAGCCGGTGGGATGTTCTGGTTGCGGTGGAACAGGTTCGTCGGATCGTACGCGGCCTTGACGGCGGCGAGCCGATCCCAGGTCGGGCCTGGGTAGGCAGCCCGGACCCGGGCTTCGCCCTCGTCGGTGAGGAAGTTGACGTAGGCGCCCTGGTCCTCCTGGCGGATCGCCGCCAGGAGCTCGGCCAGCCAGGCCTCGCGCCGCTTTCGCTCCTCTGCCGTCTCGTAGAAGGCGCCGACGACCGCCATGATCCTGCTGGATCGGTGGGCGAAGGCAGTTGCGTCGGCGGGGACGCGGGCCATTGCCCCGCCGAGGACCCGGAGCTGGGCGAACCGGAATGGCGCGTCCGAGGCTCGCAGATGGTCCATGATCGCGCCCGCCGCGGGCCGATCGACCCGATCCAGGAACAGCGTGTGGCTCACCGCGGTCGGGTGGTAGCTGTCATCCGCGGGCGGGAACATCTCGGGGTAGGCCATCTCCCGGACGAGATCCGCGTGGGCGGTCGCGAGCGCCCGGAACGGCGCGTAGACGGCTGCGCCGGCACTGACGTCGCCGGCGTAGACCATCATCGCCAGGATCACCAGCTGGCCGTGGACCGCCTCGGGCAGGAACGGCATCGGCGGCGCCGGCATGACGTTGGCGATGGTGGACAGCTCCTCGGGCGCCGCCTCGGCCGCGGCGATGAAGCCGGCGACCGTCTCGGGCGTGGCCGGCAGGACGAGGATCCCACCGACGACCGTGCCGAGCGGGTGGAGGCGGTAGCGGAGACGGGTCACGACGCCGAAGTTGCCGCCGCCGCCGCGGATGGCCCAGAACAGGTCCGGGTGGGTCGTCGCATCCACCTGGAGGATGCGGCCGTCGGCGGTCACGATCTCGACGCCGAGGAGATTGTCGATCGTCAGGCCGTGCTTCCGGACGAGGTAGCCGATCCCGCCTCCGAGGGTGATCCCGCTGATCCCGACCGAGCCTGTATCGCCGAAGCCGAGGCCGAGCCCATGCTCGGCGAGGGCGGGCGTGACCTCGCCCGCGGTCAGGCCGGCGCCGGCCCAGGTGGACCGCGTTTCGGCGTCGATGTCGAGGGTCTTCAGGTCTCGGAGGTCGATGACCAGGCCGTCGTCGGCGCTGCCGTGGCCGGCGCCGCTGTGGCCCCCGGCTCGAACGGCGAGCTCCAGGCCGTGGTCGCGCGCCGCGGCGATCGCCGCGGCCACGTCTCCGGCATCGGCGACCCGGGCGATGACCGCGGGTCGCGGATCCGTGCCGCCGAGCATGATCGTGCGGGCGGTGTCGTACTCGGGATCGGCGGGGGTGATGACCCGGCCGCGCAGGGTGGCGCGCAGCCGGTCGATCGCCGCCCGGGTCGCGGGCGCCGTGGGGGTGCTCATCGGGGCCTCCATGGTCCGGTCGTGGCAAGTGGTACCGATAGGGACAGCCGGCGCCGGGCAGATTCATCGGTCCGTGGACGCGATGATGGTCCGGCGCCGGTCGGCGGGCTCCCCGGGACGGTGGACGGGGACGCCGGCGAGCCCTGACCCTGACAGTCTTGCAGATGGGCGCAGATCGTTCCGTTCGGGGTGGGCAGGTACCGCCGACTTGACGGCGAATCAGCCCTCCGGCGTCAGCCAGACCGGGTAATCGGTGACGTTCTCCGGGGTCCCGTCCCGAGCCGAGTAGTCGAAGACTCGGAGCGTCCCCCACTGGGCGGCATCGACGCTGTACGGCACGGTCACGTCGAACGTGCCCCAGCAGCCGGTGCCGCAGGTGGCCATGGCGCCGACCTCGACGAGGACGTCGTCGTCGCCGTCGAGGATCGCGATGCGGAAGTTGGCCTCGAAGACGTTGCTCGATCCGGTGACGCGCATCGGGTTGCCGCCGGCCGCGCCCCAGGCCGGTCGATCGACCCAGATGGCGGGCAGCTGGTCGGTGTAGTCGGCACGGCCGACGGGATGGTCGAGGATGACGCCCTCACCGCTGAAGACCGTGACCGGCTCACCATCCAGCCGGAAGGTCACCGCATCGACCGTTGGGAACTGGGTCAGCGTGTACACGACCTGGGCCAGGCGACCCAGGACCGACGCACTGCCGCCCCCGGATTCGAACTCCCGCGAGAGATCGACCGTGGCGACTCCGTCCTCGATCGTCAGGCCGAGGAAGCGGGTGCCCTCGGGGATCGTCGTGTACATGGCCAGACGGCCGGCCAGCTCGGGTTCGCTCGGGCCGGCGAGCAGCGCAGCCATGGCCGCGGCGCCGACCGCCTGGGTCCTGGGGATCTCGCGCAGGACCGGCACGAGGCCGCCATCGTGGCTGAAGCTGCCGAGGAAGAAGTAGGCGCGGATCGTGGTGGTCTCGCTGGCCGATCCGGTTGGGCTCGCCGCAGGCGAGCCGGCGGGTGTCGGGCTCGAGGTGCCGCCGGCGGTGGGCTCGGGGCTGGGCGGGTCGATGGATGGGGCGGTCGTCGACACCGGCGGGGCGACCGTACCGAGATCGCCGGTCCCGGACCCGCAGGCGGCGAGGCTCAGAACGATCGAGGTGATGACGAACGCCGCGAGCAGGCTCGCGGGTCGGCGACTGGCGGCGGACTGGCGGTTCATGGCTCCGATCTCGGTGTGGGCTCCGACATGCTCGAAGCCTCCCGCGGGCCCGTATCAGCCCGATCGCCAGCCGGTAACGATCGGGTCACAGGCAGCCTGACCGTGAAGGCCAGCCCGCCACCCGGCCTCGTCTCGGCCCGGATCGAACCGCCGAGGAGGGTCGCGTGCTCGGCCGCGATGGCAAGGCCCAGGCCGGAGGTGGATGTCGCCGAGCTGGCGCGCGAGGGATCGGCCTTGTAGAAGCGATCGAACAAACGCGGGAGGGCGTCCGCGGCGGCCCCCGGGCCTCGATCGGCGACGACGACGCTGACCTGGTCGTCACCGGCCGAGACGGTCACCTCGACCGGCGCACCCGGGGCGTGGACGCGAGCGTTGTCGAGCAGGTTGCCGATGATCCGGTCGAGCCGCCGGACGTCGGATTCGATGACCACCGGAGCCTCGGGCAGGATGGTCCGCGCCTCCGGGAGGCGCGTCGCGACGATCGCGCTGACGACCCGGCCGAGATCGAGCGGCTCGAGGCGGGGGGCCTCCGCCTGGGCGTCGAACCGCGACAGCTCCATGAGATCCTCGACCAGGATCCGGAGGCGGCGGATGTCGCCCACGAGCAGTTCGGCGGCGCGCCGGGCATCGGGCTCGAGGCGGTCCAGGCCGGCCTCGATGATCGAGGCCTCGGCGACGAGCGCGGTCAGGGGCGTCCTGAGCTCGTGCGAGACGTCGGCCACGAAGCGCCGGTTCTGCCCCTGGGCCGCCTGGAGGCGCTCGACGGTGGACTCGAGCGAATCGGCCATCCGGTTGAACTCGCCGGCCCAGGCAGCCAGCTCGTCTCGGCCCTGCACCGGCAGCCTCGCGCCGAGGTCCCCGGCCGCGATCCGCCCGGCGGCCACGCTGCCCGAGGCGATGGGCCGGAGGATCCGGCGGGCGATGAAGCCGGCCGTCACCAGGGCGACGAGGACGGCGATCAGCCCGGCGGCGACGAGGCCGGCCCGGAGCTGCCCCAGGGCGTTCTCCAACGGGCTGGCATCGACGACCAGGTAGACGGCCGGCCCATCGCCCTGGCGACCACCGACGATCAGCGAGGGCCGGCCATTCGCCGCCTGCCACGAGTAGCCGAGCCGGCCGGCGTCGACGGTTTGGCGCAGGCCGGCGGGCAGGCCAGCGAGGACCGGGAAGAGGGATGACGGCTGGACGAACGGGTCCGCGTCGCCGAAGTCGACCATGAGGCCGACGTCGCCCCGGAGGCTGAATGCCTGGGCCAGGCCGCTGGCCTCGAAGTCGGGGCGGCTCGCGTCGGGCGGCAGCTGGTCGGGCAGGAGCACGGACAGGTCGAACTGGGCCTGGCGGCTCGCATCGGCGAGGAGGCTCTCGCGGAGCCGAGCCTCGACGAAGGCGTACGTCCCGATCCCGATCGCCGTCACCGTGACCGCGACGAGGGCAACCAGCGTGACGGCCAGCCGCGCCCGGATCCCGCGCACCGCGCCCCCTAGCGCGCCGGCTCGCGGGCCGCCTTGTAGCCGGCGCCGCGGACGGTGAGGATGAGCGTCGGGGCGCCGGGATCGGCCTCGACCTTCGCCCGGAGGCGGCCGACGGCGACGTCCACGAGCCGCGAGTCGCCAAGGTAGTCGTAGCCCCAGATCCGGTCGAGCAGCAGCTCCCGGGTGAAGACCTGGCCCGGACGTCGGGCGAGCACGACGAGGAGGTCGAACTCCGTGCGCGTCAGCTCGATCTCGCGCCCATCGCGCTCGACCGTTCGCCCGCCTGGGTCGATCCCGAGCGGGCCGAGCCTGATGAAGTCGTCTCCCGGCCCCGACGCACCGGCCCCGGCGGCGACTGCCCCAACGGCCCCGGCCCTGCCGTCGTGGCCGTGACGGCGGAGCGCGGCCCGGACCCGGGCCACGAGCTCGGGCATCTCGAACGGCTTGCGGAGGTAGTCGTCCGCCCCGGATTCGAGGCCGACCACGACGTCGATCGTGTCACTCCGGGCGGTGAGCATGACGATCGGAACCATCGATTCCCTGCGAATCGCGCGGCAGACCTCGAGGCCATCGAGGCGCGGCAGCATGACGTCGAGGAGGACGAGGTCCGGCGGGCTCGCTCGCCAGCGTTCGAGGGCCAGGACGCCGTCGGCCGCCGTGTCGACCTCGAAGCCAGCGGCCCGCAGGCCGAGCGCGGTCACCTCGCGAATCGATGGGTCGTCCTCCACGACCAGCACCCGGGCATCCACGTCATCGAGTATGGCAGCGCGCGCGGACCGGGCCAGGCGTGGAATGCTTTGACGGCCTCGCGCGGTCGACCTCGACCGCCCGGCGATCGGTGGCCGCGAGTGCTTCGAAGGCGCGCCGTTGCCCTGGGCGCCTCGGGTCAGCGGAGGCTCGCCAGGAAGCGGAAGACCGGCAACGCCGCGGCGTAGCCCTCCGCGAGCACATCGGGCAGGTCCGGCGAGGTCACATCGCGGTCCGCCAGCCGCCGCCCGAAGACGACGTCCTTCCAACGGAAGAGGTCCGCCATCGGGTGATCCGCCGCCAGTCCCGGCGGCACCCGCTTCAGCGTTTCGTGGCTTCGGGCACCCCCGAACCAGGCAACGAAGCCCTGATCCTCGAGCGCGGCCCGGACCTCGTCCGGCGCCTCGAGCACGGCCCGTCGGAAGGCGTCGAGCCGCGGCTTCTCGGGCATCCACATGCCGCCCCCGACGTACATCTCGCCCGGCTGGAAGTTGAAGTAGCCGCCGTTGCCGTGGGGGCTGTCATCGGCCCGCTCCCCTGCCCCGCCGGCGCCCTCGATCCAGGGGAAGGTCGCCGCGTAATGCGTCTTGTAGGGCGACTTGTCGCGGCTGAAGCGGGTGTCCCGGTAGATCCGGAACGGCGATCGCTTCGGGTCGGCCTGGAGCGGGATGCCGCGGGCTCGGAAGCGCTCACCGACAGCGACGACGAGCGCCTCCATGGGATCTTTGAGGAGCCGTTCGAAGTCCGCCTTGCGAGGCTGGAACCAGGCCCGGTCGTTGTTGACGGCGAGGTCGGCCATGAACTGGATGGCCTCGGGCCGGAAGCCGGCGAAGCCAGGGCTCGCGGTCGCGGTCGATGTGGCAGCGGGCATGGGAACCTCCCGGGGGTCAGGGCCGGCCCCCCTGGCGGGACGTCAGTCGGGATCCGTCGACGCTGGCGGCGGGGTCCCGGCGGAGCGGCCGGCGCGGACGATCCAGGTGCCGACCCCCAGGCCGGCACCGGCGGCGATCACCGCGACGATGATCGCCGCCGGCGGGAATCCGCCACTGGCGTCCATCTGGGCAAGCGCCCCGATGATCACGGCGTAGAACGCCACGAGAAGGCCGAGGCCGATGGCGAAGCCCGCCGCGAGCCAGCGGCGGGTCGCCGGCCGTCGCACGGCCAGGACGACGATCACCGCGATCATGACGGCGGCAAGCGCGACGACGATCGGCGAATCGAACATCACCGGACCGTAGCCGTTCCGAGCCCCTGAAACAAGCCGGGCGGCCCGGATCGACGGTCGCCCGGCGGCTGAAGCCCCATTCGAGCGCCGCGCGCGGCACAATGCCGATTGATGCACCCCATTGCCGCAGCCGCCGCCGTCATCGCCGCGCTCATCCACGCCGGGTTCTTCCTGCTGGAGAGCGTCTGGTTCCTGCGGCCGAGGGTCTTCGCCCGGTTCGGGCTGGCCTCGCTGGAGCAGGCGCGGATCGTCCGCTCGTTTGCCTTCAACCAGGGCTTCTACAACCTGTTCCTGGCGGTCGGGGTGGGGCTCGGGCTCGGGCTCGTCGCCACGGGCTCGACCGAGGCCGGCCGGGCCATCGTCCTGTTCGCCTGCGGCTCGATGGTCGCGGCCGGGGCCGTCCTCGTCCTCCACAACGCGCGGTTCCTGCGAGCCGCCGCGATCCAGGTGGTGCCGGCGCTCGTCGCGGTCCTCGGCGGCTTGTGCCTCGGGGTCTCGGGTGGCTGACGAGCTCGATCCAAAGGAGGCGGCCCGGATCCGCCGGCGGGATCGCGACCTCGAGGCCGAGCAGCGAGCCCTGATGAACCCGGGCATGGGCAAGGTCTTCAAGCAGATCCAGGACGCGATGGGCAAGGCGGCCGGCGAGCCGGCCGCGACCTCTGTCCCCAGGCGCAGGCGTCGCCCGAAGGCCTGACCCGGAGCGGCCTACCCTGACAGCTCTCGTCCGAACTGGCGGGCCGGCGCCTGGGAGTAGCCGAGCGCCTCCCAGAATGCGGCTCCGTCGGCATTCCCGTCGCGGACGATGACGTTGACCTTCTTGCAGCCGAGGGCCTCCAGGCGCGCCTCGATCTGGCGCACGAGCCGCGTCGCGAGCCCGCTCCGTCGCTCGTCCGGCATCGTTGCCACGTGGTAGATCCAGCCGCGCCGGCCGTCCCAGCCGCCCATCGCTGACCCGACGGCCTGGGTCCCGCGGACCGCGACGAGAAGCATGCCCGGGTTCCGCTGGGCGAGGGCCCGCAAGCTCGCGTCGTCGTCGCCGAGCGATCGGAAGCCGACGGCGTCCCACAGGGCCCTGAGCGGCGGGCCGTCGCCGGACCGGTACTCGCGGACGACGATCGGGGGCGGCTCCGGTCGGGGCGGTGGGGTCGTCACGGCGGCGCCCGCCGGCGCGCGCGTTGCAGTGGACCTGGCGCCTGCCCTCCGCGCCGCGATCCGGTCCGTCAGGCTCGAGATCGGGGCCGGCCCACGGCGGGCGACCGTCATCGCCGCCCGGGCCTCGTCGAGGGTCGCGAAGGGCCCGCGCACGAGGGGCAATCCGAGCTCGTTGGACTGTTCGGCGTCGCTGACCATCCAGCCGCCAGACGACTGCTCGACGCTGAATCGGCCATCGCCGCTGACGTAGCGGCCGGCCGATTCCCGCTTCAGCTTCGTGGGATCGGGCGGGGTCGCCGGGGTACCGGCCTTCGTCGAGCGGGCGGGCATCGCCAGAGCGTACCGGACGCGGCGGCGGCTGGTCACGAGCCGACTTGACGAGGCCGGCAGCGACGACGATCTTCGTATCCGCCGCCACTCACCCCCGTTTCGCCGGAGCGCCCAACTCGCCCATGGCCGTCCTGGCCCGCCCGTTCGCCCTGGCCATCGCGTTCGCAGTCGGCGTCTTCGTGCTGGTTGCGGTGCTGCTATGGGCACGGGCCGACTTTGCCACGCCACCCTACAAATTCATGCTCGGGCCGGCCGGGATGCTCGCCTTCGTCCTCGCCGTCACGACCCAGCTCGTCTCAGGCTTCGTGCTGGCGGTCCGTCGGCCCGACCTGCCGATCGGCCGGCTCTCCCTGATCTTTGCCTTCGTGATCGGCGAGGCGATGGTGGCGAACGCCTACCTGGCCCTGGCAGAGCAAGGTGTCGTGGGTCCGTGGCAGCCCACCTGGGTCGCCTGGTTCACATCCTGGTTCGCCTTCTCGGGCGGGGCCCTGACGGCCCTGGTCCTCGGTCTGGTCTTCCCGGACGGGCGTCTCCCCGGCCGCCGCTGGGGAGTTGCCCTGGGCCTCGCCTTGGCGGGTGCAGTGATCACGGCCGCGGCGATCGCCCTCCTGCCCGGCAGGCTGATCCTCTACCCCGCGTACCGCAACCCGGCGGCCCTGGATGCCAGTCTGACGGGCTGGCTCACGGCGGCCACCGTCGTCGGGATCGGGCTGCTGGCGTTCGGCGGCGTGGCGGTGTCGATCGCACTGCTCCTACGGTATCGGCGGGCAGACGAGCTGCTCCAGGTACAGCTTCGCCTGTACATCGCGTCGGCGATCGGCCTGACCGTTGGCTTCCTCGCGTTCCTCGCCGCCCTGGGGTCCCTGCCCGACGACTCCCCCGTTGGCGAACTCATCATGGTGGCCTTCGTAGCGAGCGGTGGCCTGCCCCCGATCGCCCTGCTGCTCGCCATCAGTCGCTATCGCCTCTACGACATCGACGCGATCCTGAGTCGAGCCTTCGTCTTCGGGACCTTGACCGCGATCCTGGCGGGCGTCTACACAGCCTCGATTCGATTGTTCAACTCGCTCTTCACCGCCCTGACCGGCGAGAACTCCGATGCAGCGCTCGTGATCACCACGCTCGTCATTGCCGCGACCTTCACGCCGATCAAGCGCCGCCTCGAGACCCTCGTCGAGCGACGCTTCCGCGCGCCGGAGGCAGCCGTTCCCGGGATCGATCCTGAGGCGTCGGTCGGCGATGCGGCCGTGGACGTCGCAGTCGATCTCGACGATGCTGCGGTCGGGCGGATCGCCGCCGCCGTCCTCGCCGACCCTGGCTTCGCGGCGCTGCTGGATACGCACCTGCGGGCGCTCGAGCCAACGGCCGCGGTCGCTCAGGAGCCCGGAATCCCGCCAACGGAGGATCGGCATCGCCACCATGCCTGACCACGACGCCGCCCTCGACCAGCTCATCGTCCGACTCAAGACCCGCGCGGCCGACCCGGAGCGGCGGGCCGACGTCATCGTCGACGCCTTCAGCGCCTCGGCCCGGACCATGGACCTCGGCAGCCTCCTTGGCATGGGACGCTCGGTCGCCGGCAGCCTCAACCAGCTCCTGGGCGAGATCCGGACGACGGGCATGCCCAGCCCGCAGTCACGGGCGACCGCCGATGCCGTTGCTGCGGCGATGGGGACGCCGGCCAACCCGACGCTGGCCGCGCCGGCGACGCCCGGGGATGTCGATGCCGTCGAGGCCGAGCTCGGTGGGCGGTTGCCGACGGCCCTCCGGAGGGCGTACCTCGAGGTCGCCGATGGCGGCTTCGGACCGGGCGCGGGGTTGCTCCCGCTCTCGGCCGCGCTGGCCATCTACCGTGATTACCGGGCCGAATCACCCGGCCCTCGCCGCTCGTCGTGGCCGGCCGTACTGCTGCCGCTGACCGAGCGCGAGCCGGGCCACTACTGCGTGGAGGTCCCCGGCGGGCGGGTCCTCGACTGGGATCCGGAGGACCTTCGCGAGCACTCGAGCGAGGCCGCCTGGCAGCGATCCTTCAGCGAGGTCGCTGCGACGGCGGAGGCGTGGCTCACGGCCTGGGTCGGCAGCCGGACCCAGGCGGAGGAGACGGCCGACATGCTGGCCCGTTCGCAGGTCGAGGAAGCGCGTCGGTCGAGGGCGGCGATTGCCGCCATGACGCCGGAGCAGCGGGCGAAGATGGGCCTGCCCGAGATCGGCTGGGAGCGGGTCGTGTGGGGCGGCATCGGGCTCGACGAGGGCGAGCCCGGCGGCTGAGCCACGGGGTCCTACGGGGTCGCGTCGACTCCGGTCCAGCGCCGGTCCACGGCCAGCTGGATGATCGTGGGCTTCTCGGCCACGAGCGCCTGGCGGAGGGCTGACTCGACGCCGCTGTCCGAATCCACCCGGACACCCCGGGCCCCCAGGGCCCGAGCCGCGGCGGCGAAATCGACCGGCCCCAGGTCCGTCGCCGCGGTGGAGCCGCCATCGCGCCGCTCCTGGTGGGCACGGATCAGGCCGTACTGCTCGTTGTCGAAGACGAGGACGGTCGTCCGAAGACCCATCCGGACGGCGGTCTCGATCTCGGCCAGGGTCATCCCGAGGCCACCGTCGCCGACGAGGGCGACGACCGCCCGATCGCGATGGACGAGACCGGCGGCGATGGCCGCCGGGAGGCCATACCCCATCGCCCCGGACGTCGGCCCCAGGAACGTGCCCGGTCGTCGGAAGCGGAAGCCGCGCGCGGCCCAGCTGCCGAAGCTGCCTGCATCCGTCGCCACGATGCCGTCGTCGGGCAGGAGGGCCCGCAGCATCGTGATCACCTTGCCGGGGTGGACGCCCGGCCCGGACCAGGGGTGGCTATCGACGATCGTCGCGGCCTCCCAGGCCGCGCGATCCGCTTCGTTTCGAGCCACCCTGGCGTCCGTGGAGGCGGCATCCAGGACGCCGCGTGACTCCAGCCGCGCGACCGCGGCCCGGAGGAACTGCTTCGCGTCAGCCTCGACCGCGATATCCGGGACGGCCAGCTCCGTCGAGGGTCGGCCCGGAGCAATGTCGACATGGGCCCAGCGCGTCCCCGGCGCCGGGATCGTCCAGCCATGGGAGGCGATCTCGCCGAGCCGGCAGCCGATGACGAGCATCGCGTCCGCCGAAGCGAGGCGCTCCCGGACGACCGCCGGTGAGCCGTAGCCGGTCATGCCGAGATAGAGCGGATGGTCGTTCGAGATCACGTCGCCGCGGCGCCAGGCCGCGATCACGGGCACCCGCAGGAGCTCGGCGAGCCGAACGAGCTCGTTCGAGGTCCGGGCCCGCAGGATTCCGCCGCCGGCCAGGATCACCGGACGCTCTGCGCCGGCCAGGAGATGCAGCACGGCCGCGATCTCGGCGTCATCCGGACGCGGCGGCGCGACCCTGGGGGTCGGCGCGACTCCGCCGTCCGGCACGGTCTCGTCGAGGAGGTCCTCCGCGAGGGCGAGGAGGACGGGCCCGGGCCGGCCGGTCGTCGCCTGGCTGACGGCGGTCTCGACGGCGGCCACGGCCTCCGCGACATCACGTGGCTCGGCCGCCCACTTGGCGAGGCCTCCGAGGGTGGTCACCAGGTCGACCTCCTGGAAACCCTCGCGGCCGCGGGCCGCGCGCTCGACCTGGCCGACGAGGGCGAACATCGGGCTGGAATCGGCCGTGGCGGTATGGATGCCGATGGCCAGGTTGGCCGCGCCGACGGCCCGGGTACCGAGGCAGGCAGCCGGCCGGCCGGTCAGCTGGGCGTGGGCCTCGGCCATGAACGCGGCGGCGCCCTCGTGGCGGGTGGCGACGACATGGATCCCCGCCGCATCGAGGCCGTCGATGAGGCCGAGGAAGCTCTCGCCCGGCACGGTGAAGGCCCATCGAACGCCGGCCCGGCGAAGGGCGTCGGCGATCATCCGCCCGACCGTGACCGGCCCGGCCGGAGCCTCCGGCAGTGCCTCGGGCTCGGGCGCTGCGGCGGCCTCGACGTCGACCTCGGGCGCGATCTCCGCTTCGGACTCGAGATCGATATCGGGTTCGATCTCCGTGTTTGCATCGGGCGCGTCGTCCGCCGCGGGCGCGTCGACCGCCTCGACCTCGGCCGCGGGCGCGACCGCGTCGGACAACTCCGGTTCGACCGCGTCGGGTACCTCAGGTGTGGCCGCGTCGGGCGCATCGGCGGCCACCCGGACCTCCTGGTCGTCCATCAGTTGGCCGGATTCGGGAGCAGCGTCACGAGCATGCTCATGACCACGAACAGGGCCACGATGGCCATGAGGACCCGACCGAAGCGCGCACCAGGCAGCATCTCAGACCTATCGGTAGTTCTGGAACTGGAGCGGCACGACCTCGTCCAGCTCACGGAGGCGGGCGATCACCCGCTGGAGATCGTCGCGGCTCTTGCCGGATACGCGGATCGCGTCACCCTGGATCTGCGACTTGACCTTGGGGAACTCGTCGCGAATCAGCTTGGTGAGCTTCCGGGCGAGGTCGTCGGGCAGACCCTTGCGCAGCCCGATCCGCTGGCGGACCTTGTTGCCGCCCGCCTCCTCGACCTTGCCCCAGTCGAAGATCTTCAGCGACAGGTTGCGCCGGACTGCCTTGGACTCGATGAGGTCCTTGATCGCCGACGCGCGGAACTCGTCATCGGTCAGGAGGGTGAGCTCATCGGCGCCCTGCTCGAGCTGGACGGTGGCGCCCTTGAAGTCGAAGCGCTGGGCGACCTCGCGCCGAACCTGGTCGAGGGCGTTGCGGAGCTCCTGGACGTCGAACTCGCTGACGACATCGAATGACTGGTCGCCGGCCATTCGAGCACCTCCTCATCCCGCCGCGGGATCGCCGCCGACGGTACCTGCCCGGGCCTGGATCGACCACTCGCGCAGTCGCTCCACGAGCCCATGGCGCGTGTCCAGGACCATGACCCCGGAGGTTCGGCGCCGTCCGCCGTCCTCGCGGAACACGTAGCCCAGGTGCCAGATCGCCACGATGGTGTCGCCGCTCACGAGGTGGCGCTCGATCGTGAACTCGACCTGGTCCTGCCTTGCCGCCAATGCCAGCCAGTGTGCCCGGTGGGCGTTGTGGCCGACGATCGGCGGACTGAACGGATCCACATGGTACTCGGCGTCGGGCGAAAGGATCGAGACCAGGAGGTCGCCGTCGAACGTCTCACGAGCGCGAGCCAGGGAGGCCAGGAGATCCCCGGCCTCGGCGTAGCCGATCGTCACCGCTTGCTCAACGCCGCCAGCAGCCGCTCGCCGATCCGGTAGCTCTGGCCGCCGCCCATGACGAGGACGACGTCCCCGGCCGCGACCTGGCCGGCCAGCCAGTCGGCCGTTGCCTCCACCGAGCCCGGCGCCCCGTGCGGAATCCCCGGCCGGCGGCGGGCGACGGCCTCGGCGAGGGCGGCGCTCGAGGCGACCGTGGTGTCGGTGTCGCGGCCGGCCCAGATGTCGGCGACGGCCACCGCATCGGCGGTGGCCAGGGCGACGGCGAAGTCCTCGAGCAGGGCCGCCGTCCGGTGGAACGTCAGGGGCTCATACACGGCCCACACCCGCCGCCCGGGCTCGCGCTGGCGGACGGCGGCGATGGTCACGCTGATGGCGGTCGGGTGGTGCCCGTAGTCGTCGTAGACGACCACGCCCGCAGCCTCGCCCTTGCGCTCGAGCCGGCGTCCGACGCCACGGAAGCGGCCGACCCCCCGGGCAACCTGGACGGGATCGCCGCCGAGGAGCGAGGCGACGCCGATGACGGTCAGTGCGTTGGCCGCGTTGTGCCGGCCGGCCGTCGCCAGCCTGACGACGAGCGGATCCCCGGCTCGCGGGAGGCCGAAGATCTCCAGGGTCGTCCCACCGGGATCGAGCGCCGTGATGGTGGCGACGATCGCCTCGGCCGGACCGCCACCGGTCCGGTAGCGCTCGCGTGCGGCGGCGATGGCCGGGCCCGGTGACGCGTCCTCGTCGAGGACCTGGGTGGCGAGCACGCCGCCCTCCCAGCCGGAGAGCTGCTCGGCGACGAGGCGGGCTCCCCGGTCGCCGATGTTCGCGACGAGCACCGGCCGGTGGCCGTCGTGCCAGGCACTCCGGCGGATCCACGCGTCGAACGCGTCACGGACGGCCAGCTCGTCGGCGAAGACGTCGGGGTGGTCCCACTCGACGCTGGTCAGGACCGCGATCGACGGCCGATAGGGATCGAAGTTGCCGGCATACTCGTCGGCCTCGACGACGAAGCGCTTGGCGTCCGCGCGGTGGATCGCGGTCGAGGGGGCGCCCACCACGCTCGGCAGGAGCGCGCCAACGAACGCCGAGGCGTGTGGGACCGCCGCGAGCAACCAGCCCGCCGTCGTGCTCTTGCCGTGCGTCCCCGCGACGGCGACGAGCCGCTTGCCGTAGGCGGCGTCGGCGACGACCTGCTGCCACGGCTCGATCGGGATGCCGGCGGCCCGGGCCGCCTGGAGCTCGGGATGGTCCGGCGCGATCGCGGTGAGCGCCTTCGTGACCGCGAGCCGGTCCGGCGGTGGCGTCGTGGTGACGTGCGCGGCCGCATGGCCGGTGAGCAGCTCGAGCCCGGCCTCGGCGAACGCCGCCGTGTACGGCGACGGCCCGCCGGCATCGCAGGCGGTCACCACGGCTCCGGCCCAGGCGGCGTGGAGGGCCGCGGCGGATGCCCCGGCGCCGGCGGCCCCGACGACGTGGATGCGTTCGCCGAGCCGGATCGGCCGGGCCTCCCGGGCCTGCGCCAGTCCCGCGCCGATCTCCGCGGCCGACCGCGTCACCCTCCGGCCGCCTCGGCTCGTTCGATGAGCAGCTCGAGTACTGCCCGGGCGCTCTCGAGCCTGTTCCCGGCGCGGTCGCTGCCCCAGGTGAACCGGCGGACATCCGTCCCGCGGGCGTCGGCCAGGCCAACGTAGGTCAGCCCGACCGGCTTCTCCGGACTCCCGCCGTCGGGGCCGGCGATCCCCGTCACCGACGCCGCGAGCGACGCCCGGAGGCGATCCCGCGCTCCCGTCGCCATCGACCGGGCGACCTGGGCGCTCACCGCCCCATGGGCGGCGAGGCTGGCTTCGGGGACACCTAGGAGCGAGGCCTTGGCCGCATCCGCGTACGAGACGACGCCGCCCGCGAAGTAGCCCGACGAGCCCGGGATCTCGGTGATCGCCGCCGCCACGA
The DNA here is from genome assembly GCA_004297395.1 of Chloroflexota bacterium. Lineage (GTDB taxonomy): Bacteria > Chloroflexota > Limnocylindria > Limnocylindrales > CSP1-4 > UBA5189. The sequence goes on from SCUO01000047.1 coordinate 84,789, forward strand.
GGCCGCCGGTGCACGATTCGGCGACCGCGACGGTCAGGCCTCGCCCAAGGCAGACGCCCTGGAGTCGCTCGGCCAGGCTCCGCAGGTCCGCGTCAGCCACGACGCGCTACCGGCGCTGGGTGAGCTGCGGCGGCGCGGGTGGCTGGAAGAGCCAGGTCTCCGGGATGCCGGGCGCGCCGAGGGCACCCAGCGAGACTCCATTCAGGGTGTATCGCGTGACGCCCGAGGAACCCGTCCGGACCTCGACCGATGTCGTGCCGGTGAACACGATCGTCTCGCCCGATCGGAGTGTCTTCCCGGCCTGGGTCAGGCGCGGATCCACGACGCCATCGACCCAGACCTTGAGCCAGGCATTGCCGCCCTGGACGGTCACGACCAGGTTGACGCCCTTGTATGCGACGGTGACGGTCCTGGTCAGGGACGCCGTCTTGCCCTCCTGGGAGGTGGCCGTGATCGTGATCGACCAGCGACCCTCGGTCAGCTCGAGGGGCGTGGCGAAGCTGCCGTCGGCCCCGACCTGGACGGTCAGCCCATCGGGCTCCTCGGGCGGTGCCGAGGCCGACGGATCCGGTACCGGCGTCACCGTCGGTACCGGCGCCGCCGTGGGCACGGGTGTCGGCGGGGTCGAACCATCGGGCGGGCCCAGCCAGGTCGCGCGGACGACGACCGTGGAGGCGTTGGTGGTCATGCCCTCGACCGGTATCGCCCCGTTCTCGAACGTCGTCCCGTCCTGGGGCTGGGTGACGGTCAGCGTCGGCGCCTGGATGACCAGGTACGGGACGTTGATGATCAGCTGCTTGACCTCGTCCGCGTGCCGCCCGGTCTCGGGATCCAGGGCGTCGATGTAGAACTGGTTCTGGCCCCGCCGGACGTCCACGGCGACGCTCCAGGTGCCGTCCGACAGGGCCGTGACCCGGTACGTCGGTGGCTGGCTCGGGCCGAGGGCGACGGTCACGGTTGCCCCGGCCGTGGCGGTGCCTTCCAGCCGGTAGGTGGTCGCGGATTCAGGCGCCTCGACGACGGCCGAGGCCGGCCGCACGATCTCGAGGGTCGGGGGCTTGGCGAAGCGCATGAGCTGCGAAGCGAGGTACAGGCCGAACAGGACGACCGCAACCGTCATCATCGCCGCGGCCACGACCGACGGCGAGAACGTCAGCGGCCGGGGCGTCTCCAGGATGGCCTTGGGGGCCACGACGACCGGCTCGGTCGGCACCTGGTCGCCGCGTTCCCGGCGCCACTGCCGGAGGACGTCTTCGGGATCGAGCTCGAGGTAGATGGCGTAGTTCCGGAGGAAGCCCTTGGTGTAGACGGCGCCGGGCAGCTCGCGATAGTCGCCTCGCTCGAGGGCGGCCAGGTAGCGGGCCCGGATCTTGGTGTCCCGCTCGGCCCGGAAAAGATCGACGCCCTTCCGCTCGCGGGCCGCGACGAGCCGGTCCGGCAGGGCCGGCGTCAGGTCCGGTTCGATGGGTGCCCGATCGCCGCGGGCACCCGCGCGGGCCTCGGCCCCGGTCCGTCGCGCCTCGTCGCCGATGGCCATGTCTGTCTAGTCATCCCCTGCGTCGCCGTCGTCCGGATCGCCTCCCGGCTCGTCACGCCGGAGCACGACCCGGGCGTTCGACCCGTCGAACGCACCGATGTAGCCCCGCGCCTCCAGCTGGTCGATGATCCGGGCGGCTCGCGCGTAGCCGATCTTGAGTCGTCGCTGGAGGAGCGACGCCGAGGCTCGATCGTACTCCCGGATGACATCACGGGCATCATCGAAGAGCCGGTCCTTGTCGACGTCGTCGAGGTCCTCGACCGTGCCGGTCGATTCCTCGTCACCCTCGATGATCTGCATGTCGTAATGCGGATCGTCGATCTGGTCCTTCCAGTGGGTCCCGATCCGGCCGATCTCGACGTCCGAGACGAAGACGCCCTGGAGGCGCATCGGACGGGGCAGGTCGGACGGCTGGTAGAGCATGTCGCCGCGGCCGATGAGGTCCTCCGCGCCGGGCGAATCGAGGATCGTCCGGGAATCGATCTGGGAGGCCATCGCAAACGCGATCCGGCTCGGGAAGTTCGCCTTGATGAGGCCCGTCACCACGTTGACCGAGGGCCGCTGGGTGGCGAGGACCATGTGGATCCCGGTCGCCCGGGCCTTCTGGGCCAGGCGAACGATCGGGTCCTCGACGTTCTTGCCCTCGCGCATCATGAGGTCGGCCAGCTCGTCGACCACGATGACGATGTAGGGCATCCGGTCGTCGGGGTCGATCCGGGTGTCGTTGTAGGCCCGGATGTTCCGCGAGCTCGCCCCGGCGAAGCGTCGGTAGCGGCCCTCCATCTCGTTGACCGCCCACTTGAGGGCCGCCTTGGCCCGCTCCGGCTCGGTGATGACCGGCACGAGCAGGTGGGGCAGGCCGTTGTAAGCCGCCAGCTCGACCCGCTTGAGGTCCATGAGGATCATCCGGACGTCGTGCGGGGTGGCGTTGCAGAGGAGGCTGGTGATGAGGGCGTTGACCATGACGCTCTTGCCCGAGCCGGTGGCCCCGGCGATGAGCAGGTGCGGCATCTTGGCGAGATCGACCGCCTGGGCCTTGCCGGCGACGTCGCGACCCAGGGCAAAGGTCAGCTTCGAGGTCCCCGCCCCGCCGAGCTCCACCTGCTCGAGGATCCCCCGCAGGGCGACGATGTTGAAGTCCTTGTTCGGGACCTCGATGCCGACCGCGCTCTTGCCGGGGATCGGAGCCTCGATCCGGAGGCTCCGGGCCGCCAGGGCCATGGCCAGGTCGTCGGCCAGTCCCTCGATCCGGCTGACCTTGACGTGCGGGGCCGGCTGGACCTCGTACTGGGTCACCACGGGGCCGGCGTTGCGGCCGACGATCTGGGCCTGGATGTCGAAGCTGGCCAGCTTCTTGACGATGATCTCCTCGTTCCGCCGGTGATGGGCATCCTCGTTGGCGAGGCCCACTCGCTCGACCGCCGCATCCAGCAGGTCGAGGTGCGGCAGGACGTAGTCGATTCGGTCCCGGGTCGGCGGCGAATCCGAGGCCGAGGTGATGTCATCGAGTGCGCGGACCGGGCGCGGCGGCGCGACGAGCGTCGCTGCGGCGGCGCCAGCGGCGAGCTCCCCGTTCCGGGCTGGCGCGAACGTGGCCGACGTCGGGACCGCCGACGGCACGGCCGAGGGGATGTGGTCGCCGTGGTCCTCGCCCCAGATCCCCGTCTGGCCGCTCGAGGGCGAGGCCGAGATGCCGGCCTTGCCGGCCCGGCCACCCCGTCCGCCGCCGTTGCGATCGTTCACCACGCCGGTCCCGGGGCCGGCGGCACCAGCGCCATTTCCGCGGCCCCGACCGGTGGCCTCGTCGGCGCCAGGCCTCGAGTCGCGCCGGATCGAGGCGGCTGCGGCGGCACCGAGCCAGTGGGCCAGCGTCGTGCCTGGCTTCACCAGCTCGCGGAGGGGCAGGTTGAAGGCGAGCATGAGCCCGACCGCCCCGACGGCGACGAGCAGGACGAACGCCCCCGGCGCCGTGAGCGGCGAGACGAGGGTGTCCTCGAAGAACCGCCCAAGGCGGCCGCCGCTGATCTCGCCGAGCGGGGCGATCTGGATCGCGCCGAGGAGCCCGAGGTAGGCCACGACGATCCCCACGATCGTGAGGCCCCAGCCCGACGAGGGCTGCCGGCCGGGACCCCACTCGACGTACCAGCCCGCGCCGAGGAGCAGGAACGGCAGGAGCCAGCGGAGGCTCCCGAACCACGGCCCCACCGAGCCGATCCACCAGTCGGTGAGGCGGCCCTGGCCGGGCAGGACGAGGGCGACCAGGGTGAACACGCCGACCACGAGCAGGATGATCCCGACGATCGAACGGGCCACCTCGGGCCCGACGCTGGGCAGGGCGATCCGGGGCAGGCCGAGACCGCGTCGGCGGCTTCGACGTGGTGCCGCCCGGCGGCGAGTGGCCACGGCTCCTAGACCTCGACCACGACCGGGAAGACCATCGGCCGGCGCTTCGTCTGCTCGTACAGGAAGCGCGAGACGCCGTCCTTGATCTGGGTCTTGAGCAGGGCGATCTCGCTGATGTGGTCACCGGGGTTCTCGACCGAGGCGACGACCCGCACGACGGCGGCCTCGAGGATCCGGTCGTACTCGGCCCCGTGGATGAAGCCGCGGGTGATGATCTCGGGCGTGCCGATGACGGCACCGGTCTGCTTGTCGACGGTCACCACGATCATGAACATGCCGTCGTTGGCGAGCGCCCGCCGGTCGCGGAGGATGACGTCGCCGACCTCGCCGACCGACAGGCCGTCGACGAAGACGTACCCGGCCGGGACGGCAGTTGCGCGCCGGGCCGAGCCGTCGGCGAGGAACTCGATGGGCTGGCCGTTCTCGATGATGAACACGTTCTCCGGCGCTACGCCGGTCTCGATCGCCAGGCGACCGTGCTGGACCTGCATCCGGAACTCGCCGTGGATCGGGATGAAGTGCTTCGGCTTCGTCAGGCCGAGCATGAGCTTCAGCTCCTCCTGGCTGGCGTGGCCGGAGACGTGGGCCCGCTTGATCGTGTGGTAGAAGACGTTCGCCCCCGCCTTGAACAGGTTGTCGATCGTCCGGCTGACGTACTCCTCGTTGCCGGGGATCGGGCTGGCGCTGACGATCACGGTGTCGCCCTGGCGGATCTCGACGAAGCGGTGGTCACGGTTGGCCATCCGGGCGAGGCCGGCCATCGGCTCGCCCTGGGCGCCGGTCGTGCAGATGACGAGCTTCGCGTCGGGCACGTCGTTGAGCTTGTCCTTGGCCACGATCCGGCCCGTGTCGTAGGTCAGGTAGCCGAGGTCCGAGGCGATCCGGAAGTTCTGCTCCATCGAGCGGCCGATGACCGTGACCTGGCGGTCGAACGTGGCGGCGGCGTCAAGGACCTGCTGGACGCGGGCGATGTTGCTGGCGAAGGTAGCCACGATGACCCGGCCGTCGAGCGGCTCCATGATCTCGCGGAAGGCCTCGCCAACGGTCCGCTCCGAGGGCGTATAGCCGGGGTTCTCCGCCCGCGTCGAGTCCGACATGAGGCAGATGACGCCCTCCTCGCCGAGCTTGGCGAGGGTATGGAAGTCGCTCAGCTTGCCGTCCACGGGCGTGTGGTCGAACTTGAAGTCGCCGGTGTGAACGACGATCCCGACCGGTGTCCGCAGGGCGATGCCCATCGCGTCGGGGATCGAATGGCCGATCCGGAACGGGATGGCCGTGAAGGGCCCGATCTGGAGCTCGTCACCGGGCTCCAGGGCGAGCAGCGGGTTGTTGTGGAGCTTGTGCTCCTTGACCTTGTTGCCGAGCAGGCCGCGAGCGAGCGTGGACGCGTAGACGGGCACGCCCGGGAACTCGGGCAGGATGTAGGGCAGGCCGCCGACATGGTCCTCGTGGGCATGGGTGATGAGGAAGGCCCTGACGTTCGCCTTCTTGTCCCGGAGATAGGTGATGTCCGGGACGACGAGATCGATGCCGAACATCTCCTCGTCGGGGAACATGAGGCCGCAGTCGATGACGACGATGTCGTCGCCGTACTCGAACACGAACATGTTCTTGCCGATCTCGCCCACCCCGCCGAGCGGGATGATCCTGAGGGGCGTGCCGGTCGGCTGCGGTGCGGCGGATTTCCTGGGCATGGGGCCTGGTCCGATCAAAAGAAGGTCGGCGCGTCGAGCGCCGGGTCGACCGGACCAGCGTCCGGTGGCGGAGTCGGGAACGCCTCGGCCGTGGCCGGCGCCCCGGCGACCGCGGAGGCGGTGGTGCGACGCCGGCGGGCCTCGAGCAGGGCCGCGGGGATGCCGGTCGCGTCGTCGTAACTCTGGCGCTCGACCTCGGGGGCGCGGAGGGCTGCCGCCGGGTGGTACATCGCGTAGACCATGGCCGAGGTGGCGCCTGTTGTGGGGTCCACAGGGTGGAGCGTCCCGTGGGCCTGGGTGATCCTGGCCCCCGGGATGAAGCGGCCCATCGAGTGGCGGCCGAGGGTCACGACGAGCGCCGGGTCCAGGATCTGGAGCTGGCGCTGCAGGTACGGCAGGCAGGCGGCGACCTCGTCCGGCTCGGGGTCGCGGTTGTCGGGCGGTCGGCACTTCACGACGTTCGTGATGAACACCTCTTCGCGCCGCCAGCCGATCGTGGCGAGGAAGCGGACGAGCAGGTCGCCGGCTCGACCCACGAAGGGTCGACCCTGGCGGTCCTCGTTCATCCCGGGCCCCTCGCCGACGAACACGACCTCCGTGTCGGGGTGGCCCTCGCCCGGCACGGCCCGGGTCCGGCCGGCGTGGAGACGGCAGCGGGTGCAGGTGCGGACCTCCGCGGCGATGGCCTCGAGCGCCGCCGCCCGCGAGGCCGGCGCCTGGGCCGGGGCGTCGAGCGCCAGGCGCTCGCCTGACGTCACGCCGGCGCCCCGACCGGGTTCGTTGCCCGCCGCGAGCGCGCCCGGACCCAGTCGCGCTCGACAAGGGCCTCGGCGATCTCGACCGCATTCGTCGCGGCACCCTTGCGGAGGTTGTCCGAGACGACCCAGAGGGCCAGCCCGCGGCCGCCGTCGATCGAGGGATCCTGGCGGACGCGACCGACGAAGACCTCGTCCCGGCCGGCCGCCGTGCTCGCGAGCGGGTACTCGTGGCTGGCCGGGTCATCCTGGACGACGACCCCGGGGACCTTCGCGAACAGCGCCCGCGCCTCGTCCGGGGAGATCGGCCGCGTCGTCTCCACGTGGACGGCCTCGGAGTGGCTCACGAAGACGGGGATCCGGACCGCGGTGCAGGACAGGCGCAGCGCGGGCAGGTGGAGGATCTTGCGGCTCTCCGTGACGACCTTCCACTCCTCTCGGGTGTAGCCGTTATCGAGGAAGACGTCGATCTCGGGCAGGGCGTTGAACGCGATCGGGTGGGGATAGACGGCCGCGACCTTGGGCTCGCCGCGAACGTGGGCCTGGACCTGGCCCTCGAGCTCGGCCAGCGCGTCGGCGCCCGTGCCGGACACGGACTGGTAGGTGTCCACGATGACCCGGTCCAGCCCGACGCTATCGCGGAGGGCCATGAGGACCGGAACGAGCTGCATCGTGGAACAGTTCGGGTTGGCGATGATCCCCTCGTGCCATTCGAGGTCGTCTGGGTTGACCTGGCTGACGACGAGCGGCACGGCCGGATCCATCCGCCAGGCGTTCGAGTTGTCGATGACCGTCGCGCCGCGGGCCGCCGCAGCCGGCGCCAGCTCCAGCGAGACATCGCTGCCGGCGCTGAACAGGGCGATGTCGACGCCCTCGAACGCGTCCGGGACTGCCTCCCCGACTTCGAGCGTCCGACCCGCGGCCTCGACCGTCCGGCCGGCCGAGCGGCCGCTCGCGAGCAGCCGCAGCTCGCCGATCGGGAAGTCTCGTTCGGCGAGGACCTGGGCCATTGTCCGACCCACGACGCCGGTGGCGCCGACGACGGCTACGCTGAGCGGGGAACGCTGGTTCATCCGGGCATGGCTCCGCAGGGTGATCTGATCAGGCGGGCACGGCGCGAGTATACCCGGCCCGCTCGAGCCTTCCGCCCAACGAGGCCGTACCGCCCGCGGCGACAACGTGGCTGGCTCGGCGCCCGGCGTCGAAGGCTCCTCGTCGCGCGTGGTCTGTCACCCAGTGACTGAGGGACTGGTATGGCCCCGGGGCGGCGCGTAGCGGAACCGGGATGCACCCGCCGACTACCAGCCGCTCCTCAGCCGGGCCCAAGGCCGCACGCCTCCGAATCTCACGTTCGACGGAGGCGCCAGCCAGTCGCACACGCTGACCGCGCCGCGCTGCCAGTCACCAGGCGAATGGCTGCCCGACCTGACGCCGGTGGAATCGGACGAGCCGCGGGACGGACCCGCGGCTCGCATCGATCAGGGGCCGCCGAAGACGGCCTTCGCACTCAGACGGGTTCCTTGGCCAGGTGACGCTGCATCGCGGCCTTGCGCGACAGGTTGACCCGGCCCTGGCGGTCGATCTCGACGACCACGACCATGACCTCGTCGCCGACGGACACGACGTCCTCGACGCTCGGCACGTGGTAGTCGGCGAGCTCGCCGATCCGGACGAGGCCCTCCTTGCCGGGCAGGATCTCGACGAACGCGCCGAAGCCCATGATCCGGGTGACCTTGCCGAGGTACAGGGCGCCGACCTCGACCTCGCGGGTCAGGCTCTCGATCCACTGGATCGCCTTGCGTGAGTTCTCGCCGCTCACCGCGGCGATCTCGACCGTCCCGTCGTCCTCGACGTTGATCTCGGTCTGGGTTTCCTCCTGGATCTTGCGGATCATGGAGCCGCCCTTGCCGATGATCTCGCGGATCTTCTCGGGGTTGATCTTGATGGTGATGATCCGCGGCGCGAAGTCGCTCATCGACTCGCGCGCCTGCGGCAGGACCTCGGTCATCTTGTCGAGGATCTCGAGGCGGGCCGCCAGGGCCTGCTTCAGGCCGTCGCGAATGATCGCCTCGTTGATGCCCTTGACCTTGATGTCCATCTGGAGGGCGGTGATGCCGTCCCTCGTCCCGGTGACCTTGAAGTCCATGTCCCCGACCGCGTCCTCCTTGCCGAGGATGTCGGTCAGGACGACGAAGCGGCCGTCGGGCTCACTGATGAGGCCCATCGCCGCGCCGGCGACGGGCGCCGAGATCGGCACGCCGGCGTCCATGAGGGCGAGCGTCGAGCCGCAGGTCGAGGCCATCGAGGTCGAACCGTTGGACGACAGGCACTCGGACACGAGCCGGATGACGTACGGGAAGTCCTCGTTCGTCGGCAGGACGGGGATGAGCGCCCGCTCGGCCAGGTTGCCGTGGCCGATGTCGCGCCGGCTGGGGCCGCGCATCGGCTTGTTCTCGCCGGTCGAATAGGGCGGGAAGTTGTAGTGGTGGATGTAGCGCTTCTCGGTCTTGGGGCTGATCGTGTCGATCCGCTGGACGTCCGAGGACGCGCCGAGGGTCGCGATCGTCAGGACCTGGGTCTCGCCCCGGGTGAAGAGCCCCGAGCCGTGGGCTCGCGGCAGCAGCCCGACGTCGACCGAGATCTGGCGGAGCTCGGTCAGGCCGCGGCCGTCCATCCGGATGCCGTCCTCGAGGGCGACCTTGCGGGCCGTCTTCTTGTGGACCAGGTTGAAGAGGCCCTTGCTGACGCGAGCGTCGCGGCGGGCCGCCTCCTGGATGGCCTTGCTGTCGCCGCCCGAGCGGGTTGCCCGGATGGCGTTCGCGATGCCCTCGCGGAGGGCGTTGATCCGGCCGGGCAGGTCGTTGCCGAACCAGATCAGGAGGTTGGCGGTGGCCTCGGCGTCCGGCAGGGCCCGATGGGCCTGGGCCAGCTCGATGCCGAAGAAGTTGGACAGGGTCGGGAGCTTGTAGTTCTCGAGGTCCGGGTAGCCCTCGCGGGCGATCGGCAGGGTGTCGAGGTAGCGGCCGGCCTCGAAGTGGGTGCCGTCGGCGAGGGCGGCCTCGAGGAACGCCAGGTCGAAGCCCACCGAGTGGCCGACGACGACGGAGTTGCCGATGAACTTGAGGGCCTGGGCGGCGGCCTCGGCCGGCTTCGGCGCCTTCTTGACGTCGGCATCGGTGATGCCGTGCATCTGCTTGCCGACGATCGGGCGGCCGGGGTTGACGAGGGTCGACCAGCGGTCGGTGATCTTGCCCTTCTTGACCTTGACCGCGGCGATCTCGACGAGATCGGCCAGCTTGGGATCCGTGCCGGTCGTCTCGACGTCGACGACGACGAGCTCGTCACCCCGCCCGACGGCGTCGACGAACTCGAGGACCGAGCCGGTGCCGGGCTCGAGGAACGGCGTGCTCTTTGGCTTGCCGACCGCCTCGCGCAGCTGCTCCTGGATGTCGATGAGCGGCTGGAGGGCTCGATGGCCGAAGAGGATGGCCTCGGCCATGACGTCTTCGGGCAGGAGCTTCGCGCCGGCCTCGACCATCATGATCGCGTCGCGGGTGCCTGAGACGATGAGGTCGAGCTCCGAATCGGCGAGCTGGCTGTAGGTCGGGTTGACCACGAACTCGCCGTCGATCCGGCCGACCCGGACCGCACCAACGGGCCCGGCGAACGGGATCTCGCTGATGGTGAGGGCGGCCGACGCGGCGACGGTGCCGAGGACGTCGGGCTCGTTCTCCTGGTCGGTCGAGAGGACCGTGATGACGAGCTGGATGTCGTCCTTGTAGCCCTCGGGGAAGAGCGGCCGGATGGGCCGATCCGTGAGGCGGGCGGCCAGGGTTGCCGCCTCGGACGCGCGGGCCTCGCGCTTGATGAAGCCGCCCGGGATCTTGCCCGCGGCGTACATCCGCTCCTCGAACTCGACGGTGAGCGGGAAGAAGTCGAGTCCCGGCCGCGGATCGGACCGGTTGGCGGTGCCGAGGACCAGGGTGTCACCGTAGCGAACGGTGACTGCGCCGCCGGCGAGACGGGCGAGCTTGCCGGTCTCGATGGTCAGGGTACGACCGCCGAACTCGGTCTCGAAGATGGTGGACACGGGGTGCTGTTCCTCCTGTCGTGGGAGGAGGCGACGAATGGTTCCTGGCCGATCAGCCTGCCGGGAGCCCGATGCGATCGACCCCGGGGTGGACCCGGGGTCAACGGTGGCAGCGAGCCTAGCGGCGGAGTCCGAGCCGTCCGATGACGGCGCGGTAGCGCGTGTTGTCCTTCTTCACGAGGTAAGCGAGAAGGCGACGGCGCTGGCCGACGAGCTTGAGGAGGCCGCGACGCGAATGGTTGTCCTTGGGGAAGCTCCGGAGATGCCCCGTCAGGTCCTTGATCCGCTCGGTGAGGAGCGCGACCTGGACTTCCGGTGAGCCGGTGTCGCCGTCCTTGACGGCAAACCCCGTGATGATCTCCTGCTTCTCTTCCCGCGCGAGCGGCACTCGGTCCTCCGACACGAACGTGACTGTATGCATTTCCTTCAACTTTGACCGACGGATCCTAGCAGCCAATCGCGGTTCGGGCAAACGCCGGGGCCTCTCCCAGCGTTCCCTCAGGCCCCAACCCGACCGCCATCCCTCGCGAACACCAGGCGCAGGCGCCCGTGGATCGGTGCTTCCGTGACCAGGGCCAGGTCGCCGTCCGCTCCGATGACGGCCGTCGCAGTCAGCGCGCCGGTGGCCCCCTGCCCCTCCACGGTGGCCGGGTATTCCCCGGCGGGCGGGAGCGCTACTGGCATCGGCGCGACGAGGCGGGCGCGGCCGTCGGGGGCAGGGCTCCCCTCCCCCACGATCGCGTACGGACGACCGAGCAGCCTCGCTGCCCCGGCCAGGTCGCCCGCTGCGATGTCCGAGCGGATCTCGCCGCTCCGGACGGGCCGGCCGTCGAGATCGAGGCTCGGGATGATCGCGACGTCGTAGCCCATCGTGGCCCCGAGCGCGGCCACGGCCTCCGGGGTTCCGCGCCGATCGTGGCCGAAGGCCGATTCGGGGGTCATCAGGAAACCCGCGAGCGCCGTCCGGGCAGCGATCCGGCCGATGAAGTCCTCGAACTCGGTCATCCGGAGGGCGACGTCGAAGTGTTGGACGATGGTGACCTCGACGCCGGCTGCGGCAAGTCGCTCGAGGCGCTCGTCGGGGTCGCACAGCAGCGGCGGGGCGGCGCCGGTGAGGATCTCGTCGGGGTGGTGATCGAAGGTGATGACCGTCGGCCGAGCCGATCGGCGAGCCGCCTCGGAAACGAGGTGCTCGAGCAGGTAGGCGTGGCCGAGATGGAGGCCATCGAAGACGCCGACGACCACGAACAGTCGCCCGTGCTCGGCGCCGAGGGCGTCGATCCCTGCCACGACCGCCATCTCGCGCGCTGCGTCAGGCATCGATGGGGACCTCGTCGGGTTCGGGTTCTCCAACGGCCGAAGCACCCCGGGTGGCGGCGACGGCACCTGGGAGCATCTTCGCCGGCGCCAGGCGTCGGCCGTCGAGCGCCCCGATGCCCACGATCCGGCCGTCGCCGTCGAGCAGCCGGATCGGCGCGTCCGACGGCAGGCCCGCCAGGCCGGCCGCGGGCCGGACGAAGCGGCCCATCGCGGCGTCGGTGATCTCCCCGGGCTGCAGCCGGACGGAGGGCATCGCCTCGAGGCCCGCGTCGACGGGGAGCAACAACCCGGCGATCGCCGCCGCGCCCTCCGCGCTGGCAGCTCGCAACCCGTCCAGCGGCACGGCATCCTCGAGCCGGAACGGTCCGCTCGAGGTCCGGATGAGCGCGCCGAGGTAGGCGCCGCTGCCGAGGGCCGCGCCCAGGTCCCGGGCAAGCGCGCGGACGTACGTCCCGGCCGAGCACTCGACGTCGACGATCGCGATCGGCCGGGCCGGATCGTCGGCGTTCCAGGCGGTGAGCTCCAGGGCGTGGATGACGACCGAGCGCTCGGCGAGCTCCGGGGCCTCGCCGGCGCGGGCCATGGCGTAGGCGCGCCGGCCGCCGACCTGGATGGCCGAGAACGCCGGCGGCCGCTGCCGGATCTCGCCCCGGAACCCCGCCAGCGCCGATTCCACCGCCACCGAGGAGAGCGGCGGTCCGTCCACCGGGGTCAGCTCGCCATCGAGGTCATCGGTCGCCGAGGTGGCCCCGAAGCAGATCGTCGCCCGGTAGCCCTTCCGATCGCCGAGGTGGTACTCCACGAGCCGGGTCGCGCCACCCAGGAAGAGCGGCAGGACGCCGGAGGCGAAGGGGTCGAGGGTCCCGCCATGGCCGATGCGGCGGGTCCCGGTGAGCCGTCGCGCCAGGGCGACCACGTCATGGGACGTGGGGCCGGGCGGCTTGGCCAGGACGAGGACGCCGTCGAGCCCGGACGCGTCGGTGCGGCGTGCCACGTTCAGCGAGTCCCGGTCGAGCAGGCCACGGTCAGGCGGCCACGATCAGCGCTGAACGGCGGCCGCGAGCCGCTCCGCTTCCGGCAGGACGAGCGCGCGCGCCTCTGAGACGGTGGCCTGGAGCGAGGCACCCGCCGCGCGGGCGTGCCCGCCGCCCCCGAACAGCCCGGTCAGGACGGTCGCATCAAACCCGCCCGGCTTCGTCCGGACGGAGATCCGCGTTGCCGGACCCGCCTCCTTGAACAGGATCGCGACCTCCGCCGCCTCTGACTGGGACAGCAGATCGATGATCCCCTCGGAGTGGGCGCTCAGGGCGCCCGTCTCGGTCACGTCGGCGGTGAGGAGGGTCGAGTGGATGACCAGGCCGCCGGCCGCCGTCTGCAACCGGTCGAGGACTCGGCCGAACAGGCGCAGCTGGACGTCCGGCTTGGTGCGATACAGGCGATTCGAGATCTCGGACAGCGGCGCGCCGGCCGCGACGAGGGCCGCCGAAACAGCGAGGGTCCGCGGCGTCGCGTTGGGATGGGCGAACGTCGCGGTGTCCATGACGATGCCGGCCATGAGCGCCGTGGCGAGGGCTCCGTCGCCGGCCGTGAGCGGGACGCCGAGCGCCGCGGCGAGGAGGGTCACGAGCTCGCAGGTCGCTGCCGATCGTGGGTCCACCCAGTCCGCGGGACCGGCGGCGCCGTTCGAGGCGTGATGGTCGATGACGACCGTCGGCAGGCGGGCCAGGATCTCCGCCTGGCGCTCCCGGAGCTCGCCGACGCGCTCGAGCGAGCCGCAATCGACGAGGACGGCGAGGTCGTAGGCCACGCCCGGCTCGGGGTCCGTCCGGAAGGCATCGATCCCCGGCAGGAACGCGTACAGCGGCGGCGGGACGTCCGTGCAGACCAGTGACGCCCGGCCGCCGCGGGCCTCGATGATCAGGCGCAGGGCGAGGCCGGCCCCGAGGGTGTCCGCGTCGGGGTTCTCGTGGCTCACGACGAGGAGGGACCTGGCCTGCCGCAGCTCCGCCACGACGGCGGCCGGCACGGCCTCCAGCCACGGCTCCAGGAAGGTGCTCATCGGCGGCCCTTGCGCGAGGCCCGCGAGCCGCCGTCGCGACCCGCTCCCCCGCCGGCATGACCACCGGACTGGCGGGCGCGCTGCCGTCGCGGCGGGCGACGCTCGGACGTCGGCGGCTCCGGGATCGGCGGCTCGACCGGCGCATCGCCCTCGTGCGGCAGCCGCGCGACCGGGGTGGGCAGGACCTCCTCGGTCGGGCCGTCCTCGGCGCCGGCCGCCGAGCCGGCTTCGAGCTCGTTGATGAGCCGCAGGACGCGGGTCCCGCGCTCGCTCGTCTCATCGAGCCGGACGTGGAGATCGGGGATCCGCTTGATCCGGAGCCGGACCCCCAGCTCGTGCCGGATGAACGGCACGGCATGGGCCAGGGCCGCGACCGCCGCGTTCCGCTCCGCGTCCGTCCCGATCACGCTCACCCAGACCTTGGCATGCCGAAGATCCGGCGTCGTCTCGACATCCGTGATCGTCGCAAACCCGATCCGCGGATCGGCAACCTCCCGGGCAAGCAGCTGCCCGATCTCCTGCCGCAGCAGCTCATCGACTCGGTCGGTTCGTTGGGTCATCTGATTCGGTGTACCGCGTCATCGCCAACGCCGGGCGGCCAGGCGAAGGCGCCGGCGAGCACCGGAGCGAGCGCACGCGAACGTGCGTGAGCGAGGAGCGCAGCCGGCAACACACGCATCGTCGTCTGGCGTGGCGACCCTACGAAGCCAGCGATCGACTAACCATCTGCGACGTATAGCATTCGATGACGTCGCCCTCCTGGAGGTCGTTGAAGCCTGCCAGCGCGATCCCGCACTCGAAGCCCGTGGCGACCTCGCGGACGTCGTCCCGGAAGCGCCGCAGGGACTCGATCCGGTCCGTGGCGACGACCTTGCCGCCCCGCCAGACGCGGGCACCGCCGCGGACGATCCGCCCGTCGGTGACGTAGGAACCGGCGATGACCTGGCTCTTGCCGACCTTGATGATCTGGCGAACCTCGGCCCGGCCCTCGATGACCTCGACGAGCTCCGGCTCGAGGAGCCCGGACAGGGCCTTCTCGATGTCGTCCGTCAGCTGGTAGATGATGTCGTAGAGGCGGACGTCGACCTTCTCGGTCTCGGCGGCACGGCGGGCCGTGTCGCTGATCCGGGTGTTGAAGCCGACGACGATCGCGTTCGAGGCCGAGGCCAGCAGGATGTCGTTGTCGGTGATCTCGCCGGCGCCCTCGTGGAGGACGTTGATCTTGACCTCGTCCGTGGCCAGCTGGCCGAGGGCGTGGGTGATCGCCCCGAGCGAGCCCGAGACGTCGGCCTTGAGGATGATCCGGAGCTCCTTGGCCTGGCCGGCCTGGATCTGCTTGTAGAGGTCCTCGAGGGTCGCCCTGCCACTCCCCTCGCCGCCCTTCGACGCGATCTGGGCGCTGCGCGCCTCGACCATGGCCCGGGCTTCCTTCTCGTCGGCCACGACCCGCAGGATGTCGCCGGCCTCGGGCACCTCGGACAGACCCAGGACGACCGCGGCGGTCGCGGGACCGGCCTTGGGGATCCGCTTGCCGGTCTCGTTCTCGAGGGCCCGGACACGACCGAACGTCTCGCCGACGACGATGACGTCGCCGACCCGGAGCGTGCCGGTCTGGACGAGGGCGGTCGCCACGGCGCCGCGGCTCTTGTCCATGCGGGCCTCGACGATCGTGCCGATCGCGGAGCGCTTGGGGTTGGCCTTGAGGTCCTGGAGGTCGGCCACGAGGAGGACCATCTCGACGAGATCGTCGAGGCCCATCCGGCTCTTCGCCGAGACGGGCACGAGCGGGGTGTCGCCGCCGTACTCCTCGACGACGACACCGGCCTCGGTCAGCTCGGTCTTGACGCGATCCGGGTTCGCGTCGGGCTTGTCCATCTTGTTGAGGGCGATGATGATCGGCACCTTCGCCGCCTTGGCGTGGCTGATCGCCTCGAGCGTCTGGGGCATGACCCCGTCGTCGGCGGCGACGACCACGATCGCGATGTCGGTGACCCTGGCGCCGCGGGCCCGCATCGCGGTGAACGCCTCGTGGCCCGGGGTGTCGAGGAAGACGACCCGCCGGCCATCCTTGGTGACCTCGCTGGCACCGATGTGCTGGGTGATCCCGCCGCGCTCGCCGGCTGCGACGGTCGTCGAGCGGATCGCGTCGAGGAGGCTCGTCTTGCCGTGGTCGACGTGGCCCATGACGGTCACGATCGGCGCACGGGTCACCAGGTCGGCGTCGTCGACCTCGGTGAAGAGCTCCTCCTTGGATGCTTCGGAGACGGCGCCGTCGGCGCCATCCTCGGCGCCGTCGCCGCCCGCGGCGGCAACGGGCTCGGCGACCTCGTAGCCGAGCTCGCCGGCGACGAGGGCCGCGGTGTCGCGGTCGATCAGCTGGTTGATCGTGGCGAAGATCCCGCTCTTGATGAGCTCGCGGATGACGTCCGCGGGATTGACGCCGAACAGGTCGGCCAGCTCCTTGACGGTGATCGTCGCGGGCAGCTCGATCGCGCCGCGCTCGCGCGGATCGATCGTCTGGACGCTCGCACCGAACGCGCCTTCGCGACGCGGCGGCTTGCGGGGCCCGCGACGGCCGCGGGTGCCGCTCCTACTCCTGGCCACGGGTCCCTCCTCCGATGGTGTCGGTCGTGACGGTCTCGACGAGCTCCTCCTGGAGCCCTGCCGGGACCGGGGTTTCGAGGGCCCTGGAGAGGGCTCCTCGGCGAATGGCGTTGGTGATGCAGTCGAGGTCGCGACAGACGTAGGCGCCGCGGCCGGGGAGCCGGCCCGTCGGGTCCGCGGCGACTCCGCCGCCCGGGGCGCGGACGATCCGGAGGAGCTCGCGCTTGTCGCGGGTCGTTCGGCAGGCCACGCACGAGCGCGTCGCCGGCCGGCGCGCCGGACGCACGACCGCAGCCGGGGCTACGACGCCACCTCTTCGGTGGCCGCCTTCCTGGCGCGGGTTCGGGGCTTGGCAGCGGTTGCCGGCTCCGGCTCCGAGGCCACTTGCTCGGCGGCGGGCTCGTTGGCGGCCGCCGCCTTGGCCGTGGTGGCCTTCGCCTTGGTGGCCTTGGCTGCCTTCGTGGTCGGCTTGGCCTTCGACGTCGTCGCCGCCGTGGCGACGGGCTCACCGGCCTCCACGATCGCGGCCTCGGCCACCCCGTTCGTGGGTTCCGCGGCGGCCTTCTGCGGCCGGGCCCTCGGCTTCTTCTCGACAACGGTCTCGGCGGCGGCCTCGGCCGTCTCGGCGGTTGCGGCGAGCGGCTCGGCGGCGGCCTCGGCGGGCGTCAGGCCGGCGTCGGGGGCCGTCGTGGCGATCTCCGGGGCGACCGACGGCCCCGCGGCCTCGGCCGCCTTCGCCTCGGCGACCGAGACGTCGCTCCGAATGTCGATCCGCCAACCGGTCAGCCGGGCGGCAAGCCGGGCGTTCTGACCCTCACGACCGATCGCCAGCGAGAGCATCCGCTCGGGCACGGTGACGTTCGCGATCCGATGTTCGATGTCGATGTCGACCGACAGGACCTGGGCCGGCGAGAGGGCGTTGGCCACGAACTGGGCCGGATCGTCATTCCAGGGGATGACGTCGATCTTCTCGCCGCCGAGCTCGGCGACGACGGCCTGGACCCGGGCGCCACGCTGGCCGACCGTCGCGCCGACGGGATCGAGGCCCTCCTGGCGCGATGAGACGGCGACCTTGCTGCGGCTGCCGGCCTCGCGGGCAATGGCCCGGATCTCGACCGTGCCGTTGTGGATCTCGGGGACCTCGAGCTCGAAGAGCCGCTTCAGGAAGCCCTTGTGGGTCCGGCTGACCATGAGCATGGGGCCCTTGGGTCCGCGGCGGACCTCCAGGACGAAGGCCTTGACGTTCTGGCCGATGCGGTAGTGCTCGAGGGGCGATTGCTCGGTCGTGGCCAGGATGGCTTCGACGCCCTTGCCGACGTCCAGGATGATCGCGCGCGGCTCGGCCCGGTTCACGGTGCCGGTGATGAGCTCGCCCTCGCGGCTCGCGAACTGGTCGTAGACGACGTCGCGCTCGGCTTCGCGGAGGCGCTGCAGGACGACCTGCTTGGCCGTCTGGGCCCCGATCCGGCCGAACGATTCGCCGTCGAGCTGCTCCATCTCGACGAGCTCGCCGGGGACGGCGTCGGCCTTGTGGCCGCGAGCCTCGTCGAGGGTGAACTCGGTCAGCGGGTCCTCGACCTCGGAGACGGCGACGCGGGCCCGGAAGACGCGGATCTTGCCGCTCTCACCGTCGATTCGGACGTAGATGTCCTCTTCGTTCGCGATCCGGCGGTAGGCGGCCTGAATCGCCTCCTCCACCGTCCGGATGAGCTGCTCTCGGGGAACCTGCTTCTCGGCGTTGAGCTGGAGGAGGGCGCCGACGAAATCTCGACTCATGGTCGCTTCGCCCTCCAATCATCATCGTTCTGTTTCCGAGCCCCGCCGAAAAAAATACGTGGGGGTCACCCACGTCCACGAGGCGGCCGTTTCGATTCGCCGCGGAGTATACACCCGGGTGGGTGGATCGTCGATCAGCGATCAGGCGGACCGGGCCGCTCCAATGACGGGTAGCGGCGCTCGATGTAGGCCTCGAGGATCTCGATGAACTCGTCGACGAGGCCCTCGCCGCGGAGTGTCCGATCGAGCTTGCCGTCCACGAACACCGGCGCGACCGGGTCCTCGAACGTGCCGGGCAGGCTGATCCCGATGTTGGCGTGCTTCGATTCACCCGGGCCGTTGACCACGCAGCCCATGACCGCGACGGTCAGCTCCTCGACGCCAGGGTGCGTCTCCCGCCACTCCGGCATCCGGTCCCGCAGGTGAATCTGGATCCGCTCGGCCATCTCCTGGAAGAAGGTCGAGGTCGTCCGGCCGCAGCCGGGACAGGCGCTGACCTGGGGCAGGAACGAGCGGAGACCCATTGACTGCAGGACCTGCTGGGCGACCCGGACCTCCTCCTCGCGTTCGCCGCCCGGTGCCGGGGTCAGCGAGACCCGGATGGTGTCGCCGATCCCCTCGTTCAGCAGGATCGCGAGGCCGGCCGTCGATGCCACGATGCCCTTCATCCCCAGCCCGGCCTCGGTAAGCCCCAGATGGAGCGGGTAGTCCGAGCGACCGGCCAGGAGCCGGTAGACGTCGACCAGGTCGCGAACGTTGGAGACCTTGGCCGACAGGATGATCCGGTCGTGGCGAAGGCCCGTCGCCTCGGCCAGCTCGGCCGAGCGCATCGCCGACTCGATCATCGCCTCGATCATCACGTCCCGGGCGTCACGGGGCGCGGCGGCCCGGGCGTTGGCGTCCATGAGCTCGGTCAGGAGGGCCTGGTCGAGGGATCCCCAGTTGACCCCGATCCGGACCGGCTTGTCGTGCTCGATGGCGACTCGGACGATGGTCTGGAAGTTCTCGTCGTGGCGCTTGCCGCCGACGTTGCCGGGGTTGATCCGGTACTTCGCGAGCCCCGCGGCCGCGGCCGGGTGCTCCACCAGGAGCTGGTGGCCGTTGTAGTGGAAGTCGCCGATGACCGGGACCGAGACGCCCAGGTCGGCCAGCTTCCGGAGCACCTCGGGCACGGCGGCCGCCGCGGCATCCGTGTTGACCGTCACCCGAACGAGCTGGCTGCCTGCGTGTGCCAGGCGCGCGACCTGGATGGCGGTGGCGTCGGGGTCGGCGGTGTCCGTGTTCGTCATCGACTGGACGACGACCGGATGGGCGCCCCCGACGAGGACGCCGCCGACGTCGACGGACACGGTCGCCCGGCGCCGGGGGCGAAGGGATTCGGCGCCGGCCACGGTCAGGTGCCGCCGAGCCCGCGGGCGATGTCGAAGGCGGTCACCCAGACGAGGAACAGGAGCAGCATCGCGAAGCCGACGAAGTAGGTCAGGCGCTCGGCCCGCAGCGACAGCCGCTGGCCGACGAACCGCTTCAGGATGAGCATGAGCATCCGACCCCCGTCGAGCGGCGGGAAGGGCAGGATGTTGACGACGGCGAGGTTGGCCGAGAGGATCCCGGCGAGGTACAGCGTGACGATCGGGCCGAGCGTCCAGAAGACGTCGCCGATCTGGGTCGCGATGCCGACCGGTCCGGAGGCCGGCGGCGCCTCCGTCGGCCGGGTGACGATGGCGCTGGCGAGCTGGCCTACGCCATCGATGATCAGCCGGGTTGCCGTCACCGTCCGCTCGACGCCGAGGCCCAGCGCATCCCCGAACGGGTAGGTCACCCTGTCCTTCGACAGGCGCCCCTCGAGGGGAACGCCGGGCTCCACGATGTTGCCGTCGTCGTCCCGGACCGCGGCCTTGCCGATGCCCAGCGCGCCCTTGCCCTCGGCGATCTCGTCGGCCGGCCGGAGGGTCGCCGTCAGGTCGAGGATCGCGTCGCCGCGCCGGACCGTCAGGACGACGGTCTTGCCGGTCCGTTCGCGGAGGTCGTCGAGGACCGGCTCGAGGCCCGCAAACACGTCGTAGGCCTGGCCGTCCACGCGCTCGATGACGTCGCCGACGCGGACGCCGGCCACCTCCGCCGGCGAGCCTGGGTCGACATACGGGACGTAGACCCCGATCGCGGGGTCCCCGGTGAGCGCGATCCCGGCGAAGATCGCGAACGCCAGGACGATGTTCATGGCGACCCCGGCGAGCAGGATCACGAGCTTCTTCCAGAGGGGCTGGGCGGCGAACGAGCGCGGATCCTCGGCCTCGTCGCCGTCCTCGCCCTCGAGCTTGACGAAGCCGCCGATCGGCAGCCAGTTGAGCGTGTAGATGGTCTCGCCCCGGTTCCGGAGGACCTTGGCCCGGGGTGGGAACCCGACGCCGAACTCGAGGACGCGGACCTTGAACAGTCGCGCGGTGACGAAGTGGCCGACCTCGTGGACGAGGACGAGGATCCCGAGGATCCCGAAGAACAGGATGATCGTGACGAGCGTCCGGACGATGTCGTTCAAGCGATCGACCCCGTTGCGTACTGGTTGTGAATCTCCGCCTCGAGGGCGACGAGGTCCTCGACGCCGGGCGCCGCCCCGCCGGTTCCGACCCCGCCGGCCCCGTAGCGCTCCACGGCCGCGGCGAGGAGCCGCGGAATCCCCGGGAAGTCGAGGCTGCCGTCGAGGAACCGCGCAACCGCGACCTCGTCGGCGGCGATAAGGGCGGCCGTTGCCCAGGGACCCTGGCGGCCGGCCCCACGGGCGATCCGGAGGGCCGGGAACCGGGATTCGTCGGGCGCCCGGAAGTCGAGCCGCGCGATCGAGACCAGATCGGGCGGGGCGGCCGGCGACGGGCGACGACGCGGGTGCGTAAGGGCGTACTGGATGGGGAGTCGCATGTCCGGGGTGCCCAGCTGGGCCTTGAGGGAGCCGTCGACGAAGAGGACGGCCGAGTGGATGACCGACTGCGGATGGATCAGGACGTCGATCGACTCGTACGGGGCATCGTACAGCCAGTGTGCCTCGATGACCTCGAGGCCCTTGTTGGCCAGGGTCGCGCTGTCGATCGTGATCTTCGAGCCCATCCGCCACGTCGGGTGACGAAGCGCCTGGTCCGGCGTCACGCCCGCCATCGCGGCACGATCCAGGTCCAGGAAGGGGCCGCCTGACGCGGTCAGGACCAGCCGGGCGATCGAGGCGTGGTCCTCGCCGACGAGGCACTGCCAGATCGCGGAGTGCTCGGAATCGATCGGTCGAAGCCAGCCGAGCGGGCTGGCCAGGTGGCCGCGCGGGTCGGTCGCGGCCGCGGCCGCGGCAAGCTGCCGCGCCAGCGGCATGACGAGGTGCCCACCGGCGACGAGCGTCTCCTTGTTGGCCGTGGCGACCACCGTCCCGGCACGGAGCGCCGCGAGGACCGGTCGGAGGCTCACCATCCCACCCGTCCCGACGACCAGAAGGTCCAGATCCGGCCGTGCGGCGAGCGCCTCCAGCGCCGCCGCACCCACCGCGACCCGGGTCCCCGCTGGAAGCTCGCCCAGATCAGCGCGCGCGGCCGGGTCGGCCAGGACGACGACGTCCGGGCCCAGCCGGCGAGCCTGCTCGCCGAGCAACCGGCCGTTCCGTCCGGCCGCCAGGCCGACGACCTCGAACGCGCCGTCGCGGGCGATGACATCGACCGCCTGTCGCCCGATCGACCCGGTGGAGCCGAGGAGGCCGATCCTGAGCCGAGGCGTCGCCCCGATGTCAGTCGAAGACGATGACGACATACAGCATCACGACCGGGGCGGCGAAGAGGAACGAATCGACGCGATCCAGGAGCCCCCCGTGGCCCGGGATCAGCCGTCCCGAGTCCTTGGCGCCGGCGGCCCGCTTGAGCATCGATTCGGCGAGGTCGCCCGCCTGCGCCGCGGCGGCGACGATCGGCCCGAGCAGCGTGCCCGTGTACCACGGCCGGCCCAGGGCAGCGACGAGGAGAGTCGCCACCACGGTCACGGCAACCGCCCCGCCGACGACGCCTTCGACCGTCTTGGCGGGCGAGATGTGGGCCATGAACGGCCTTTTCCCGAAGCGCCGGCCGACGAGGTACGCCCCGGTGTCGAAGGCCCAGACGCACAGGATCAGGAGGAGGATCCAGCCCCGCTCCGGCCCCAGGACGTCGAGCACCGCACCGTCGGGCACGGCCGGCACCTGGATCCCGAGGCGCGGCACGAAGCCGAGGAGCCCCACGTACATCGCCCCGAACACCGTCGTCCCGAAGCTCGCCAGGCCCTCGCGCGGGTCGGACCTGGCGATGGCGGCCGTCCCCACCAGGACGACGCCGACCGCGGCAACGAGCAGCCCGGCTCCACCGGGCACCGCGGTCACCGCATCGGCCAGGGCGATGGCCACGGCCAGGACGATGCCCAGGGCCGGGAAGGCTGGGTGGCCGGCTGCCTCCAGCAGCCGGAATGCCTCGCGGGCACCGATGGCGACGGCGATGGCGACGAGCACGGCGATCCACGGGCCGCCCAGCCATAGGACGGCGAGGAGCGGCGGGATCAGGAGCGCGGCACTCCGCGCCCGGTCACGGAGCACCCGAGGATCCTAGCGGCCGAAGCGCCGCTGGCGGGACGCGAACTCGAGGACCGCCGCGTCGAGGGCCTCGGGCCCGAAGTCGGGCCAGAGCGTTTCGGTCGTGACGAGCTCGGCGTAGGCCGACTGCCAGATCAGGAAGTTGGAGAGGCGCTGCTCGCCGCCCGTCCGGATGACGAGGTCCGGGTCAGGCGTGCCCGCCGTGTAGAGGGCCGCCGCGATCGTCGCCTCGTCGACCTCGTCGGGCCTGAGGCCGGCCGCCACGATCCGACGGACGGCATCCACGAGCTCCGTCCGGCCGGCGTAGTTGAAGGCAATGTTCAGGAGCATCTCGGTGCCGCCCGCCGTGGCGTCGAGGGCATCCTCGATCGAAGCCCGGGTTTCGGGCGGCAGCTCGTCGGTCCGGCCGATCATCCGGACCCGCACCCCCTGGGCCCGGAGCTCGTCGGTCTCGCTCCGGATGGCCGCCTCGAGGAGCCCGAACAGCGCCACGACCTCGTCGTCCGAGCGAGCCCAGTTCTCGCGGCTGAAGGCATACAGGGTCAGGACGCGGAGGCCACGCCGGCGGGCGTGGCGGAGGACGCCCCGGATCGCTTCCACGCCGGCCGGGTGACCCTCGAGCTCGGGCAGCCCCCGGGCCCTGGCCCAGCGACGGTTGCCGTCCATGATGATCGCGACATGGCGGGGCAGCTCCGAGGCCGGCGTCTCGTCGAGGGTCGGACCGGCGGTCCGTTCGGGCGCCTCGACGGCCCCCGGCTCGTGGGCCGTGGGTGGCGCGTCGATCGGGCGTACGAGCGGTGTGCGGGTCACTAGACCTCGAGGACCTCCTGTTCTTTCGCCCCACCGACGCGATCGACGTCGGCGATGTGACGATCCGTCGTCTTCTGGATGACATCCAGGAGCTTGTGGACCTCGTCTGTCCCGAGGTCGCCCTCGCGCTCGAGCTTCTTGAGGTGGTCGGCGGCGTCGCGGCGGAGGTTGCGGATCTCGACCCGGGCCTCCTCCATCCGCTTGTGGACGACCCGGACGAGGTCCCGTCGCCGCTCCTCGGTCAGTTGCGGGATGTTGAGCCGGACGACCGTCCCGTCGACGTTCGGGGTCAGCCCGATGTCGCTCTTGATGATCGCCTTCTCGATCGCCCCGAGGACGCTGCGGTCCCACGGCTGGATGACGATCTGGTGGGCCTCGGGGATGCTGATCCCGGCCAGCTGGTTGAGGGCCGTCTGGGTGCCGTAGTAGTCGACGTGGATGCGCTCGACGAGGCTGGTCGAGGCGCGGCCGGTCCGGACTCCCTGGAGGTCGCGCTCCATGGCCTCGACGGCACGGGCCATCTTGTGGTCGGCTCCGGCAACGATCTCCTGGCTCATGCCCGCACGCTCTCCGCCCCGGCCGCCGTGATCAGGGTGCCGACCGGCTCGCCCCTCGCGACCCGGGCGATGTTGTCGGCCTGGTTGAGGTCGAAGACGACGATCGGGAGGTCGTTCTCCATGCACAGCGAGACCGCCGCTGCATCCATGACCCGGAGCTGGTCGCGGAGGAGGTCGGCGTACTCGAGGTGGTCGTAGCGTCGGGCGGTCGGGACGGTCATCGGGTCCGCATCGTAGACCCCGTCGACCTTGGTCGCCTTGAGCAGCACCGACGCGCCGATCTCGACCGCTCGCAGCGCAGCGGCAGTATCGGTCGTGAAGTAGGGGTTGCCGGTGCCGGCCACGAAGATCACGACCCGGCCCTTCTCGAGGTGCCGGACCGCCCGCCGCCGGATGTAGGGCTCGGCGATCTCGTTCATCGCGATCGCGCTCATGACCCGGACCGGGATCCCCACCCGCTCGATGGCGTCCTGGAGGGCCAGGCCGTTCATGACCGTGGCGAGCATGCCGATATAGTCGCCGGTCGCCCGATCCATGCCCCTGGCCGACGCCGCGAGGCCCCGGAAGATGTTGCCGCCGCCGACCACGATCCCGACCTCCACGCCCGAGGCGTGGACGGTCCCGACCTGGCGGGCGATGAAGGTGCAGAACTCGGGGTCGACGCCGTACGTCCGGTTGCCCAGCAGGGCCTCACCCGAGAGCTTGAGCAGGATCCGTTCGAAGCGCGGTCGCGCCGGAACGGATGCGGCGTCGGTCACAGGTCCTCCCCGAGGGCGTACCGGACGAAGCGACGGACCCGGATGTTCTCACCGATCGTGGCGATCCGGGCGGTCACCAGCTCGCGGACGGTGCGCTCCTCGTCACGGAACGGCTGGTCCAGGAGGCAGACCTCCTTGAGCCACTTCTTGAGCTGCCCGTCCACGATCTTCTCGCGGATCTCGGCCGGCTTCGAGGCGGCGGTCGGGTCGGCGGCGAGCTCGGCTCGCTTGGCCTCGAGGTCGGCTGCCGGGATGGCCTCGGCATCGACGTACAGCGGGGCCAGCCCGGCGACCTGGATTGCCAGGTCGCGGACGAGCCGCTGGAACTCGTCGGTCCGGGCCACGAAGTCGGTCTCGCAGTTGACCTCGATGAGGACGCCGACCCGGCCCCCGGTGTGGATGTAGCTCGAGATGAGGCCCTCGCGAGCCTCCCGGCCGGCCTTCTTGGCGGCTGCCGCGAGGCCGCGCTCGCGCAGCAGCGCGACCGCCCGGTCGACGTCGCCGCCGGTCTCCTCGAGGACGCGCTTGCAGTCCATGAACCCCGCTCCGGTGAGCTCGCGGAGGCTCTTGACCGACTCGGCGCTGATCGTGGCCATGCTTGGTTCCTGCTCCCTGGTGGCGCGGACGCGTGTCCGCGGTTGTCGAATCGGGTTGGCCGGCCGTCAGCCGGGGGTGGGGCCGGCGGCCTCGCGCTCGGCGGCTTCGCGAGCCAGCTCGGCGGCGATCTCCTCGGCCGACGCGGATGCGGCGGGGTCCTCGGCCGGTGCCGGCGCGGGGGCGCCGGGCAGGAGGTCCTCCTCCTCGTCCGGAGCGAAGCTGAGGGCCGCGCCACCGGCGAGGGCCGCCACGAGGGCGTCGCTCGCCTCGACGTCGTCGTACTCGGGCTCGGCCACGGTCGGCTCGGGCTCGGGCTCCATCGTCGCCCGGGCGGCGCGCTCGTTGGCACCTTCGAGGGCGGCGTCGGCGACCAGCGAGCACAGCAGCCGGATGGCCCGGATCGCGTCGTCGTTGGCCGGGATGATGTAGTCCAGCTCGTCGGGGTCGACGTTCGTGTCGCCGGTGCCGACGACCGGGATCTCGAGCTTGTTTGCCTCGGTCACCGCGATCCGCTCGCGGTGGGGGTCGACGATGAAGACCGCGCCCGGCAGGCGCTTCATCTTGCGGATGCCGCCGAGGGTCGCGGTCAGCTTCGTCAGCTCCTCGGTCAGCTTGGCGGCCTCCTTCTTGGGGAGGCGCTCGAACTCGCCGGCCTGCTGCCGCGCCTCGAGCTGCTCCATGAGCCCGATCCGCTTCTTGATCGTCACGAAGTTGGTGAGCATGCCGCCCAGCCAGCGCTTGTTGATGTAGGGCATCCCGGCCCGGGTCGCCTCCTGGGCGACGGGTTCCTGGGCCTGCTTCTTCGTCCCGATGAACAGGACCGGCTCGCCCCGGGCCACCGTCTCGCGGACAAAGTCGAGGGCGGCCTCCAGCCGTTGCGCGGTCTGGGCGAGGTCGATGATGTGGATCCCGTTGCGCTCGGCGAAGATGAACGGGCGCATCTTGGGATTCCAGCGGCGAGTCTGGTGGCCGAAGTGGACTCCGGCTTCCAGCAGCTGCCGCATCGAGACGGACGGCACGGGGCAGATCCTCCTGTTCGGTTGCTACCGCCGCGGGCCTCGTCGCCGGGGACCGTCCGGGCGCCGCTCTCACGGTCGTTCCGGCCGGCACCGTCCCGGTCGGAACGGTCCGCGTGTGTGCTCCATCGCGGGTTGCGATGGGCGGTCGATGTGTCGCGGGAGTCCCGCGGCGCGGCGGAGTGTAGCACGGGATCCGTTCGAGGCCGATCTCCGGGGGCGGCGCCGCGCTCGGCGCCGGTAGGTGTCGGCGCTACAGCGCCGCCACGTGGTGGCGGATGCGGACCGCGCCTCCCGGCTCGCGCGGCGGCTCCACGACGACGAGATCGATTCGGAGCGGGAGCGCCGGAACGGGTGTCCCGTCGGCCAGGATGCCGCGCTCGCGGAGACCCTGGGCGCCACGCCGGATCCGCGTCCGCTTGGCCGCGTCGACGGTCTCCTCGGGCAGGCCGAACTCGCGGCTCCGCCGCTTGCGGACCTCGACGATCACGAGCCGCGCCGGCGGCGCCGGATCGATGGCCACGATGTCCAGCTCGGCCCGACCGACGTGGACGTTCATGCCCAGGATGGTCCAGCCGGCGGTCCTGAGCCGGTCGGCAACGAGCCGCTCGGCCGCGTCGCCCGATTGCTGTGATCCGGTCCGCACGGCACGAGCATGCGCCGGGCCACTTCACTGCCACTTATCTGATCGGGGCCCGGGGTCCGGATCCCAGCGCGCTTCCCGAGGATCAGCCCGGGACGGCGACCTCGAGCTCCAGGCCATCGGCGAGGTCCGCCACCAGGTCGGAGACATCGATGCCCGGCGGGGTCGTGCCGTCGCCGACGAGGCCATCGAGCCCGGGGGTGCCGTCGCCGAAGAGGTCCAGGCCCAGCTGATCGCCGGCGAGCGTCCGCTGGAGGGCCAGGAAGCTCCGGCGATGGAAGGGAGTCAGGCCCTGGCGTCGAATCGCCTGGCGGTGCTCGAGCGTGGCGTAGCCCTGGTTCCGCTCCCAGCCGTAGCCCGGGTAGCGGTCGGCCAGTCGGGCCATCATCCGGTCCCGCACGACCTTGGCCACGACCGAGGCACAGGCGATCGTGTAGCACTTCGCGTCGCCGTCGACGATGGCGGTGTACGGCCCGACATGGGCCTCGAAGTTCGCGATCCGGTTGCCGTCGACCAGGACGTGGTCGCGCTCGCCGAGCCGGGCGATCGCCCGGCGCATCGCCAGGTGGGTGGCGTGGTAGATGTTCAGCCGGTCGATCTCGGCGACCGACGCCGCCCCGACGCCCACGGCGACGGCCCGGGCCCGGATGACCGGCGCGAGCCGCTCGCGCTGCGCCGCCGAGAGGGTCTTGGAATCGCGGACGCCACGGATGCGATGGGAGTTCGGCCGGATGATCACGGCCGCGGCCACGACCGCCCCGCAGGTGGGGGCCACCCCGACCTCGTCGACGCCAACGACCCGGGTCGCGCCGGAGCGCCAGAGGGGCCGTTCGAAGCGGAGTGTGGGAGCCTGCGGCACGGGCCCTAGCCTACCGTTCGGGCGAGGAGGCTGCCCGCCGCTCGGCAGTGGGACCGGGACGTGGCCGGCGAATCCGGACGACCACCCCGCCGGGCAGTCGCGAGGCTGGGAGAATCGAGCGACCCCGCCGCCTGGCGGGGTCGGGTCTGGGCGGGCGGAGCCGTCGCGGCGCTGCCGTGCTAGCTGTTCGTGCGCCGCTCGCGCAGCGTGGCGGACTTGCCGACCCGCTTGCGCAGGAAGTACAGCTGGGCGCGACGGGCCTGCCCGTGCCGCACGACCTCGATCTTCTCGATGCGCGGGCTGTTGATCTTGAACGTCCGCTCCACGCCGACGCCGCTGGCGATCTTGCGGACGGTGATCGAGCGGGTGATGCCGCCGCCGCGGAGCCGCATGATCACGCCCTCGAACACCTGGACCCGCTCTTTGTTGCCCTCGATGACGCGGGCGGAGACGCGGACGGTGTCGCCGGTGGCGAGTTCCGGCAGGTCGGTGCGGAGCTGATCGGCGACGATCTCGTCGAGCACGTTCACGGTGGCGGTTCCCTGGTCGTGGAGGCAGCCCGAGGCCGCGGGTGGATCAGTGGATCGGGGTGGCCGCGCGCGGCCGAGGGCGGAGTATAGCAGAGGTCCCCGGGCGATCAGGCCTCGGGCTCCTCGAGCGCCTCGCCCTGGATGGCCTCGAGGATCCGGCGCTCCTCCAGGCCGGCGGGACGGCCGTCGAGCAGATCGGGACGTCGCTCGAGGGTTCGGCGGAGGGAGGCCTCGAGCCGCCAGCGCCGGACCGCCTCGTGGTGGCCGCTGACGAGGACATCCGGCACGCCCTGGCCGCGGAACTCGGCCGGACGGGTGTACTGCGGGTACTCGAGCAGCCCGTCGGCGAACGACTCCTCGGCCGTCGAGGCGGCATCGATGGCGCCCGGCAGGAGCCTGATCACGGCATCGACGACGACGAGGGCTGGCAGCTCGCCGCCGGTCAGGACGTAGTCGCCGATCGAGAGCTCGACGTCGACCAGCCCGCGGATCCGGTCATCGACGCCCTCATAGCGGGGGCAGACGAGGATGAGGTGGTCGCGCCGGGCCAGCTCTGCCGCCCGGGCCTGGCGGAAGACCTCGCCGGCCGGATCGAGGAGGATGGCGGTTGAGCCCGGGCCTCGCAGCGCATCCAGGGCGGCGGCCACCGGCTCGGGCCGCATGACCATCCCCGCTCCCCCGCCGTAGGGCGTGTCGTCGACGCTCCGATGCCGCCCGAGGCCCCAGTTGCGGAGGTCGTGGACACGGATGTCGGCGATCCCCTGCTCGCGGATCCGGCCCGGGATGCTGGCCGAGAGCGGTCCTTCGAGCATCGCCGGGAACAGCGTCAGGAGATCGATCCGCACGTCAGCCGTCCTCGGCCGGCCCTGCGGTCGCGTCGCCCCCGGGCGCCGACCCGGGACCGCCCTTGCCGTGACGGGACCAGCGCGGGCGCTTCCGCGGCGGCCGGGCAGCGGGCGTGTCGACGGCCGGCGACCCGAGGTCCAGGACAGCCTCGTCGACGACGATCTCGTGCCGCTCGGGGGCGAAGGTCCGGACGATGCCCTTCACGATCGGCAGGTCGAACTCGCCGACCGAGCCCCCGCGGACGACGACAACCTCGGCCGCACCGGCCCGGTAGACGTCGACGACCGTGCCGAGGGCCGTGCCGTCGAGGCCGCGGACCTCGCTGCCGACGACCTCGTGCCAGTACGCGGCCCCCGGCTCGAGGTCCAGCGTGCGGTCCACGGCCGCCTCCAGCCAGGCGTCGCGAAGCCGCTCCGCCGCCGTCCTGGAGGCGATCTCCCGGAACTGGAGCCGCCAGCCCGGGCCGTCCTCGACAGGCCCGGAGGCGACGATCGTGAGCGGCGTGACGGAGCCCTCGCGGTGGAGGACCCGGCCCGGTGCGAAGCGATCCTCGGGCCGGTCCGTCAGGACCTCGACCCGGACCACGCCCCGAAGGCCGTGGAGGCTCCGGACCCGGCCGACGACCAGTCGCGTGAGCGAAACGGGCCCGGCTCCCGAATCGGGCGTGGCGTCCAAGCCGGACTCGGCGCTCGCAGCGGGCCAAGCGCCTGCGGCGTCCGGGTCGGGGGCGGGGTCGCTCAGAGGATCTCGAGCGTCACCGACCCGCCCTCACGGGCGGCGGTGACCTTGAGGAGCGTCCGGAGCGCCTTGGCGACGCTGCCGTTCCGCCCGATGACCTTGCCCATGTCGTCCTCGGCGACGTGGAGCTCGATGACGGTCCCCTCGGCGTCCTCGACCTCGGTCACGGTGACCGAATCGGGGTCGTCGACGAGCGACCGGGCGACGTATTCGACCAGTTCCCTGGCTGCCATCTCTGCGGCTCCTACTTGGCGGCGGGCAGGACGCCCGACGCCCGCAGGAGGCGGGCGACGGTAT
Source organism: Chloroflexota bacterium (assembly GCA_004297395.1). GTDB lineage: Bacteria > Chloroflexota > Limnocylindria > Limnocylindrales > CSP1-4 > UBA5189. The sequence goes on from SCUO01000047.1 coordinate 115,263, forward strand.
CCGAGGGCTGGGCGCCCTTGGCGATCCAGGCCTTGGCCTTCTCGGCATCAACGACGAACTCGACCGGCTCGGTCCGCGGGTTGTAATGCCCGATCGTCTCGATCGAGCGGCTGTCGCGGGCGCTCCGCGAGTCGGTGACGACGACGCGGTAGGCCGGCTGCTTCTTGGCGCCGATGCGCGTCAACCGGATACGAACGGCCATGCTGTACGGGTTCCTCCAGATCAGTCGGGCCTTGGGCCGGCCCGGTGGCTCACTTGACGGTGATGACGATCCTCGAGTGGCCGGCCGTTTTCGACGTGATCGAGGTCATGCCGGCACCGGCCAGGTGATCGAGGTAGGGCTTGAGCTCCGTCGTCCACAGCTCCAGCTCGGTCGACGGCAGGAACCGCTCGGCCAGGGCCAGCGAGGCGTCGAGGGCGACGAACAGCTGCACGTCGTTCTTCGCGCCCGCGACCTCGATGACCCGATCGTAGGTCCCCGAGGTGGCGAGCGACGTGCCCGCCTCGACATCGAGGATCCGCTCGACGAGGCCACCGCCCCCGCCGATGATCACCAGGTCGCCGCGGACGGCGAAGGCAAGCTCGACCCGGCCGAGATCGGCGCCCGGCACGCCCATCGAGCCGAGGAGTGACGAGACGTCACCGAGGTCGACGGTCGTGACGGTCACCCCGCCGTGATCGCTGTCGCGGACGGTGATGTCCGTGCCGGTCGAGCCGAGGACGAGCAGGTTCCGGATCTGGCCGAGGCGCGCGGCCGCGACCTCGGCGTCGGTGCCGCGGATCAGGATCACCGCGCCGAGGGCATCGTCGGTGGGCAGCACCGCGATGCCGAGATCCTCCATCCAGCCGGTGAGGTTGGCGGTCCCGCCGAGCATGCCCAGCGCATCCTCGAGGCCGCCGAGCGCTTCGAGCATCGAGGGCTCGCTGCGGAGGACACCGAGGGTCTGCTCGATCGAGGCGCCCAGGCCGTGCAGCTCGAGATAGCCGAGCGTATCGGCCGGGAGGGCGCTGGCGAAGCGGCTCTCCGCGGCCGGCGCGGAGGTCGGCGCATCGGACGGCAGGGTCGACCGGTCTACCGGCTGGTAGGTATCGAAGATGAGGGCGTCGTCGATGACCCGGATGCCGCCGATCGTCCAGAACCCCTCGGGAATCCGGGGCATCTCGACGCCGAGCGGACCGCTTGCGTCAACGAGGGCATCGTAGAGGGGGTCCATGTCGAGGTAGACCGACGCGACCTGGTCGCCCTCGAGCTTCGAGCGAGCCTCACGGTAGGTCTTGTTGGTGTCGACGCCCTCGGCGTCCAGGCGGGCATCGATGGCGTCGCGGATCGAGGCGAGCGCGCCGACGAGGAGGTGCCGCTCGTGGAGCGCGCAGCCGACGTCACCGGCGATCAGCACGATCTCGACCTCGCGATGCTCGTCGGCGTCATCGGTCGAGCCGAAGATCGAGGCACAGGTCGCGGACCCGTCGGTCGTGGCGACGAAGAGGAACCCGTCCGCGCCGCCCCCGGCCATCATCCCGGTCAGGGCATCCGCGGTCACCGAAACGGCCATCGGCCCGGCCAGCAGGGGCTTGACCCGGGTCGCGTAGTCGATCTGGCCGCCCGTCGACTCGCTCGTGATCCGTTCGAGGAGCTCGTCGATCTTGGCGTCGAGGGTCGACTGGTCCTCGAAGCCCGGGAAGTGGGCGAGCAGGTTGCCGAGGTGCTGGCGCTGATCGCCCGGCAGCTCGGGCCGCAGCTCGACGACGACGGCGCTGTCTGCCGGCAGGTACTTGAGGACGTCCGGCAACGGGCTCGCCGCCAGGAACGACGCGGCCAGGGCGATGGCCGCGATGGCCGCCACGGCCAGGCCGCCGCCGATGAGCCAGCGGCCGCGGCTGGCGCCGGGGGCAGTCCCCGCCGGCGTTGCCGCGATCGGCTCCAGAACGGCCGCCGGACCGTCCGCCGCCAGAGTCTCCGGCTCCGGCCCGCCCAGCACGGGATCAGTCGGGGCGGGGACGGTCGAATCGGGTCCGGACCATGCCTGGGGCGCGCTGCCTTGGGTCTCGTCGGGTCGGGCTTCCACGGTCAGGTCCTCTCCGCTACCGGCGTCCCGGGAAGGCGCCGGCGAGGCCCTTCCCGCGCATGCCCGACAGCTGCTTCATGACGCGCTGCATCTCGCCGAACTGCTTGACCAGGCGGTTGACGTCGGTCAGCTGGGTGCCGGAGCCGGCGGCGATCCGGCGCCGTCGGGACGCATTGAGGACGTTCGGGTCGCGCCGCTCACGCGGCGTCATCGAGCGGATGATCGCCTCGGTCCGCCGCATCTCGCCGCGGTCGACGGCGGCCTGGGCCTCCTTGGCCATGCCACCGAGCCCCGGGATCATCGACACCAGGTTGCCGATCGGGCCCATCTTCTGGACCTGCTGGAGCTGCTCGAGCATGTCCTCGAGGGTGAACTCGGCCTTCCGGAGCTTGGCCTCGAGCTTGGCCGCCTGGTCTACGTCGACGACCTCCTGGGCCCGCTCGACCAGGGTCATGACGTCGCCCATGCCGAGGATCCGGCCGGCCAGCCGGTCGGGATGGAAGACCTCCAGGGCATCGCTCTTCTCGCCCGTGCCGAGGAACTTCACCGGGATGCCGCTGACGGATGCGATCGAGAGCGCGGCGCCGCCGCGGGCATCGCCATCGATCTTGGTCAGCACGAGTCCGGTGACGGGCACCGCGGCCGCGAACGCCTGGGCCACGCCCACGGCCTCCTGGCCGGTCATGGCATCGACGACGAGGAGCGTCTCGATCGGCTGGACGGCGGCGTTGACCGCGCCGATCTCGGCCATCAGGGCCTCGTCGATCGAGAGCCGGCCGGCGGTATCGAGGATGACGGTGTCGCGGACGAGTCGCCGGGCGGCCTCGACGCCGCCCCGGGCGATGTCGACGACGGGGGTGCCGGCCGGGGCCCGGTGGACCGGGATGTCGAGGGCCCGCCCGAGGGTCTCGAGCTGGTCGGCCGCCGCAGGCCGGTATGGATCAGCGGCCACGAGGAGCGGGCGGCGGCCCCCCTTCACGATGTGGCGGGCCAGCTTCGCGGCCGAGGTCGTCTTGCCCGAGCCCTGGAGGCCGACCAGGCTGATCACCGCCGGGTTGCCGTGGAGGTGGAACGTCCGGTCACCGACCCCGAGCAGGGCGACGAGCTCGTCGTGGACGATCTTCACGACCTGCTGGCCGGCGGTCAGGCTGCCGAGGATCTCCGCTCCAACCGCCCGCTCGCGGACGCGGGCCACGAACTCCTTGACGACCTTGAAGTTGACGTCGGCCTCGAGGAGGGACAGTCGGATCTCGCGCAGCGCGGTATCGACGTCCGCCTCGCTGATCCGGCCCCGGCCGGTGAGCGTGGCGAGCGTCCGGCGCAACCGGTCGCTGAGGGCGTCGAACACGACTCGAGAAGGCCTCCTGCTGGCTGGAGCCCGGCGCGCCGCGGTGAGCGGGCCGGGTGGTGCGCGGGTTCTGGCGACACCGGGTGGCGCGAGTGTAGCGCATCGATCGGGCGCGACCGGGGGCGAGGTCCGGGCCAAGGGCTGGGCGAGGCGAGGCCCGGTGCCGGGCGCGCGCCTCAGGCGCCCGGCGGCGCGAGGATCTCGAATGCCAGCTCTGCCGTGGCCTCGCCGTCCCTGATGATGAGCGCGTAGGTTCCCGGGCCCGGCGCCGGGACCTCGAAGCGGGATTCGAGGCCGGGCGCGCTGGCCCCTGCGGCGATGACCATGACGGACTGGCTGTGCCCATCCCTGCGGGGCTCGACGAGCGTCCCGTCGGGCAGCCGGAGGGAGACGTTCGCGGCAGTGAACGGGAAGCCACCGCTGAAGTCGGCCGTGTATCGCGCGTCGTAGGTGAGGGTCATGGCCAGGATCCCGGCGGCGAGCTGCTGTCGCCAGTCCGGGAGGTCGGCCCGCAGCTCCACGCGCTGGAGGGCGATCGCCAGGCTGCCAGCCTGGCCGGTCACGCCGAGGTCGACGTAGCGAGGCGCCAGGGTCACCGCGGCCTTGGCGGCGCCGACGAGCGGGACGATCGCCTGGTGCTCCTCGGCCCGGCCCACCCGGATCGCGGCCGCGGCGACGTCGAAGGCGGCGTCGACGTCGAAGACCAGGGTCACGGTCTCATGGGTGTGGCCCGGCACCAGGGGCAGGACGCTGTCACGGGTCGGCTCGACCGCCACGTCCCCGGCGACGAGCGCGATCGGCCCGTCCATCGACGCCTCGTCGTCGCCGGGATTGCCGAGGAGCAGGGTGACGGCCACCGGCCCGCCCTTGGCGTCGATCGACGCCGTGGCCGTCTGGAAGGTGAGGACGAAGCCGCCGTACCAGATCGTCCGGTCGAGGCGGTAGTCCGTCACGATCGGCGTGGGCTCTGGAGCGACCGACGCGGTCGCATCGGGGACCGGCGTCGGCGCGTCGGTGAGGCAGCCGCCGAGGACCAGCGGGAGAACGGGTCCGAGGACGAGCGCGATCGCCGTGGCGAGGCGTCGCGGCCGGCGACGACGCGCTTCCCTCACCCGCGAGCCGTACCGAACAGCGCGGCCACGAAGGCCGTGGGATCGAACGGCAGCAGGTCGTCGATGCCCTCGCCCACCCCGACGAACCGGACCGGGACCCGGAGCTGGTCCTCGATCGCGAAAACGATGCCGCCCCGGGCGGTCGAATCGAGCTTCGTCAGGACGATCCCCGTCAGGCCGACGGCGGCGTGGAAGGCGACCGCCTGGGCCAGCCCGTTCTGGCCGGTCGTGGCATCGAGGACGAAGAGCGTTTCCGGGCTGGCGCCGGGCAGCCGGCGATCGATGACCCGGCGGACCTTGGCCAGCTCGTCCATGAGGTTCGACTTCGTGTGGAGACGGCCGGCGGTGTCGGCGATGACGACGTCCGCGCCCCGGGCGATGGCGGCATCGAGCGCGTCGTAGACCACGGCCCCGGGATCCGCACCCGGCGCATGGGCGACCACCTCGACCCGGGAACGCTCCGCCCAGATCCGGAGCTGATCGATGGCGGCGGCCCGGAAGGTGTCGGCCGCGGCCAGCAGGACGCGCCGGCCGGCCCTTGATTCGCGGTGGGCCAGCTTGCCGATCGTCGTCGTTTTGCCCGTCCCGTTGACCCCGACGACGAGGATGACAGTCGGGTGGCCAGCGACCGCGGGACGCAAGTCCCAGTCAGGATCGCGCGGCGCGAGCAGGGCGGCCAGCTCGGCCCGGACCGCGCCCTCGGCGGATGGCGCGTCGCGCCGGCTGCGGGCGCGTTCCACGATCCGGCCGGCGAGCGAGGCCCCGACGTCGCCGCCGATGAGGACCTCCTCGATCCCGTCCCAGTCGGCGTCCGCGATGTCGGCGCCGCCGAACAGGCCGCGGAGGCGGCTCATGAACCCGCCACGACTGCGGGCAAGGCCCGTTTCGAGGTCGGCGGGCGCAACCGCGGGCGCAACCCCTGTCGTAACTTCTGTGTCCGGCCCCACCGTCAGGCAGGCTCCCCGGCCGGCTCGGTGAGCGCGCCGGGCCGCGGGTCCGCGACTCCCGGCTCGGCCCGGGCGGATCGCGGTCGATCGGCCAGCTCGGTCGCCTCGTCGAGCCGGAGGCTGATGACCCGGCTCACCGAATCGTCGCTCACCGTCACACCGTACAGCGCATCGGCGATCTCAATCGTCCCCCGGTTGTGGGTGATGACGACGAACTGGGTGGCCTCGGCGAGCTCACGCAGGGCGGCCGTGAAACGCCCGACATTGGCCTCGTCGAGCGCGGCATCGACCTCGTCGAGGACGCAGAACGGCACGGGCCGGACCTCGAGCATCGCGAACAGCAGGGCCACCGCGGTC
>SCUO01000006.1 GCA_004297395.1 Chloroflexota bacterium
CCCCATCGCCGCGTCCGGCGACCGACGGAGGGAGGTGGGCCACGCGTAGAGCCGTCCCGCGCCCGGCCACCGCGCCGGACCCATCCCACCCGAGTCGATGAGGCATCGAGAGGAGGAGCGATGCACGACCCAGGCCCCGACACCAACCAACGAGGAGGATCGATGCGCGCACGAAGACTGATCGTTCTGGGGGCCGTCCTGGCCCTCGCGTTCTCGGCCTGCACGGGGGCCGCGAGCGAGGAGCCGTCGGCCGAGCCGACGGAGGCCGCGAGCGCGGAGCCGCAGCCGACCGACGCCCCGTCCGGCCCGAACGCCGAGCTCACCGCGGCCATGGCCGGCGAGTACGACGGCGAGACCGTCGACATCTTCGCCCAGTGGATCGACGCCGAGGGCCAGGCCTTCGACGACAGCCTGGACGCGTTCCGCGACGCGACCGGGATCAACGTCGTCTACTCCGGCATCACGAACTACGAGACGGTCCTGACGGCCCGGGTCGAGGGCGGGCTCGCGCCCGACATCGCCCAGATCGCCCAGGCCGGCACGATGCGGAAGTTCGCCGAGGCCGGCAAGCTCGTCGACCTCGACACCGTCCTCGACGGCGACCAGGTCCGGGCCGACTACAGCCCCGGCTTCATCGACGCCGGGTCGCTCGACGGCACGCTCTACGGCCTGTTCTACAAGCAGGACCTGAAGTCGATCGTGTGGTACCCGGTCGACGCGTTCGAGGCGGCCGGCTACGAGGTCCCGGAGACCTGGGACGATCTCGTCGCCCTGTCCGACGAGATCGTGGCCGACGGCAGCAACCCCTGGTGCACGACGATCGAGCACGGTGACGCGTCCGGCTGGGTCCTCACCGACTGGATCGAGGACGTCCTCCTCCGAACGGCTCCGCCGGAGACGTACGACCAGTGGGTCGCCCACGAGATCCCGTTCAACGACCCGGCGGTCATCAACGCCGCGAACCTCGTCGGCGAGATGCTCTTCACCGAGGACTACACCTACGGCGGCAGCGCCCGGATCAACGGCACCTGGGTCGGCGACAGCCAGACCCCGATGTTCGACGACCCGCCGAAGTGCTGGCTCCACAAGCAGGCCGCCTGGATCCCCGACTTCTGGCCCGAGGGCACGGTCGCGGGCGAGGACAGCCGGTTCTTCTACTTCCCGCCGATCGACGAGGAGTTCGGCAACCCGGTCCTCGGCGGCAGCGACATGTTCCTGCTGTTCAACGACAAGCCCGCGGCGCGGGCGCTCATGCAGTGGTTCTCGACCGTCGAGTCGGTCGAGGAGCGGGTGGCCACGGGATCCTTCCTGGCCGCCAGCAACGCCGTCCCGCTCGACCTGTACGACAGCTACCCGATGTCGGGTCTCGCGGAGATCGCGCAGAACGCGACGGTCTCCCGCAACGACGCGTCCGACGGCATGCCGGCGGCGGTCGGCCAGGGCACGTTCTGGGACGGCATGGTCAAGTGGGTCTCGCAGAACGGCGAGGGGACCGAGGAGATCTTCGCCGAGATCGAGGCCAGCTGGCCGTAGCCAGGTTGCTCCTCCAGGTGGCTCCGGGCAACCGCAGCCCGGAGTAGCGTTCGGAGGCGCCGGTCCACGGCCGGCGCCTCCGGTCTCTCCGCGGTCACGCGCGAACGCCGGCGACGACGAGCGATGAGGTCCACATCGATGACGGAACGGGCGATGGCGCTCCCGGCCCCGACCCTGCGGCAACGCATCGTCGAGCGGCTCGTGCCGCTCGCCGGCGGCCTCGCGGCGGTCCTCGCCGTCGTCTATGGGCTGAGCCTCATCCGCGATCCCGAGGGGCCGGCCCGGCTCTACGCCTGGCTCCTGGACCTGCTCGGCCAGTCGACCTCGGCGGCGGCGCTCCGGGACGGCGGGCTCGACCCCCTCCACGCCAAGCTCACGATCATGGCGATCGCCCTGGCGATCGGCGTGTTCGGCGTGTGGGGCCTGTTCGTCGGCCTCGACGGCCTCGTGGGGCTCCTGGGCCGAACGTGGTCGAGGCGGCTGCGGCCGTACGTCTTCATCGGCCCGGCCGTCGTCATGCTCCTGGGCTACCTCGTGGTCCCGGCGGTCGCGACGATCGTCGCGAGCCTGACCGAGACGGGCGCGCCCGAGTCGACCTGGGGCTACGTCCTGACCTCGCCCGAGATGTGGCTGGCGTTCCGGAACAACATCATCTGGCTCGTCCTGGGGACCGGCGGGAGCGTCGCCATCGGGCTGATGGTCGCGGCCCTCTTCGATCGGATCAAGCGCGAGGCCCTGGCCAAGGTCTTCATCTTCCTGCCGCTCGCGATCTCGATGGTCGGCGCGGCCGTGATCTGGCGCTTCATGTATGCCTGGCAGGTGCCGGGCGAGCCACAGATCGGGCTCGTCAACGCGGCCTGGACGGCCCTCGGCAACGAGCCCGTGGCCTGGCTCCAGGTCTACGAGCCGCCGATCAACACCCTGGCCCTCATCGTCATCATGGTCTGGCTCCAGACCGGGTTCGCGATGGTCATCCTGTCGGCCGCGATCAAGGGCGTGTCGACCGAGGTCCTGGAGGCGGCCAGGTCCGACGGCGCGAACGAGCGGCAGGTCTTCTTCCGGATCGTCCTGCCGATGATCTCCGGGACGGTCCTGGCGGTGGCCACGACCGTCGCGATCGCGATCCTCAAGGTCTTCGACATCGTCTACGTCATGACCGGGGGGCGGTTCGAGACCGAGGTGATCGCGAACCGGATGTTCCAGGAGATGTTCGTCTTCCAGAACTTCGGCCGGGCCAGCGCCATCGCGGTCGTGCTGTTCCTGGCGGTCGTGCCGCTCATGATCCTGAACATCCGGAACCTCCGGCGCCAGGGGGTCGGGCGATGACGGCGATCCCCCGTCCGCGCCCGGCGGGCCGGTCCAAGCCCGGGTCCGGGCTCTTCGGCCGG
>SCUO01000048.1 GCA_004297395.1 Chloroflexota bacterium
ATGAGCGTCGAGCTCATCACCCCGATCGCCCTCGAGACCGGCCAGCGCTTCGCCATCCGCGAGGGTGGCCGGACCGTCGGCGCCGGGGCCATCACGAGCATCACCGAGTAACCCATGGCACGCGTCGAGGCCCGACCCACGATCCAGCTCGCCTGCACCGAGTGCAAGGAGCGGACGTACACCACGCGCAAGAACAAGAAGAACGATCCCAACCGGATCGAGCTCAACAAGTACTGCCCGCGCTGCCGGCGCCACACGCTCCATCGCGAAGCGAAGTAGCATCCGGCCTTCCGCAGGGGTGTAGCTCAATTGGCAGAGCACCGGTCTCCAAAACCGGCGGTTGTAGGTTCGAGTCCTATCGCCCCTGCCACTAGCTGAAAGGCAAGACAGCAACCCGTGACCCGAATTCGCCGCTTCACCGCCGAAGCGATCTCCGAGCTCAGGAAGGTCTCCTGGCCGACCGTCGAGCAGACGCGCAACCTGACCGTGCTGGTGTTCAGCGTGAGCCTGGCGGTCGGGCTCTATGTGTTCGTCTTCGACCGCCTCTTCCAGGGCGCCATCGGGTTCCTGTCGCAGGCCCTTCGATGAGCATGGTCATGAGCGAGACCGAGACCAAGGGTCCCGACAAGCGCTGGTACGTGATCCACACGTACTCGGGTTACGAGAACAAGGTCAAGGCCAACCTCGAGCACCGAATCGAGTCGATGGGCATGGAAGACCGGATCTTCCAGGTCCTCGTCCCCATGGAGGACGAGATCGAGATCCGCCAGGGCCAGCGCCACACCGTCCAGAAGAAGGTCTACCCGGGCTACGTCCTGGTCGAGATGATCCTGGACCCCGACAGCTGGTTCGTCGTCCGGAACACCCCGGGCGTGACCAGCTTCGTCGGCGGCTCCAACATCCCAGGCGTCCGGAGCGAGCCCATCCCGCTTGACGAGACCGAGGTCAAGCAGATCCTCCGGCACATGGGCGTCGAGACGCCCAAGTACCGGGTCGCGTTCACCAAGGGCCAGAGCGTCCGGGTCACCGACGGGCCGTTCGCCGAGTTCATCGGCACGGTCGACGAGGTCAACCCCGAGCGCAACAAGGTCAAGGTCCTGGTCAGCATCTTCGGCCGCGAGACCCCGGTCGAGCTCGACTTCCTGCAAGTCGAGAAGCTCTAGAAAGGCAGCCTCGTGGCCAAGAAGATCCGTATCGTCCTGACGCTCCAGCTGCCCGCCGGCAAGGCCACGCCCGCCCCGCCGGTCGGTACGGCCCTGGGGCCGCACGGCATCAACATCGTCGAGTTCACGAAGTCGTACAACGAGAAGACCGCCGACAAGGCAGGCCAGGTCATTCCCGCCCAGATCACGATCTTCGAGGACCGCTCGTTCACCTTCATCCTCAAGACGCCGCCCGCGGCCGACCTTCTCCGCAAGGCGGCGGGGGTGGACAAGGGCGCCGCGACCGCCAAGCGCGAGATGGTCGGCCGGGTCACCCGCGACCAGGTCCGCGAGATCGCCACGATCAAGATGGCGGACCTGACCGCCAACGACCTCGACGCCGCAGCCAAGCTCATCGAGGGCACCGCCCGGAGCATGGGCATCGAGGTCGTCGGCTAGCGCCGACAGGCCCACAACCCCCGGGCCTCCAGCGCCCGGCGAGGACCCCGCGAGATGGGGGAGACCGGCAGCCCCGGTCGACCAAGGAGAACGATCCCATGGCACACGGCAAGAAGTACCTCGAGGCGGCGAAGCTCGTCGACCGGACCCAGAGCTACACCCCGGCGGACGCCGCCCGGTTGGTGAAGGAGACCTCGACGGTGGCGTTCGACGCCTCGGTCGAGGCGCACCTCCGGCTCGGCGTCGACCCTCGCCACGCCGACCAGATGGTCCGCGGCACGGTCGTCCTGCCACACGGCACGGGCAAGGTGGTCCGGGCGGCCGTCTTCGCCCAGGGCGAGAAGGCCCAGGAGGCCCTCCGGGCCGGCGCCGACGAGGTCGGCGGCGAGGACCTGGTCAAGAAGATCGAGGCCGGCTGGCTCGAGTTCGACGTCGCCCTCGCGACGCCCGACATGATGGGTCAGGTCGGTCGGCTCGGTAAGATCCTCGGCCGCCGCGGCCTGATGCCAAACCCCAAGGCCGGCACGATCACCTTCGACCTCGACCGGGCGATCCGCGAGGTCAAGGCCGGGCGGGTCGAGTTCAAGGTCGACAAGGCCGGCATCGTCCACGTCGCGGTCGGCAAGGTCAGCTTCGATGCCGAGCAGCTCGTCGCCAACCTGGCCAGCCTTGTCGACGCCATCAACCGGGCCAAGCCGGCTGGCGCCAAGGGCACCTACCTCAAGACGCTCTCGATCACCTCGACGATGGGCCCGGGCATCCGGGTCGACATCCCGGGCGTCCTCGCGGCGGCCGCAGCCGCCTGACCTCCCGCCTGCGCGGGATCTGAATATCGGGAATACTGTCGCCCGGCCCACAGGCCGATCGACACGAACCAGACGGAACCGCTGAAGACAGCGTGGGTCCCCCGGGACTTAAACGGCCGTGGCGATTGCCGGAAGGCAATCGCCCAACGTGAACGCCGCTCGCGGCGTTCACTCCGCCACGCCGAGGCAGGAACGGATGCCTCCGCCCTCGCGGGTGGGTGCAGCCCCTGCATCAAGGCAGTTGTGAATGCCGAAGGCATCACTCCGCGAATACCGGAAGGCATTCGCCCAAAGTGAACGCCGGTAGGCGTTCACTCACCGTCGCAGGGGTAACCGGCGGCTCGCCGCCGAGCCCACCGCCGCGCGCCGGCTGCGCGCAGGAAGCACGGAGGACACCATGCCCACCGAGGCCAAGCGACGGACCGTCGATGAGCTGCGCCAGCAGCTCAGCCAGAGCCCGACGCTCATCGTCTCGGAGTACCGGGGCCTCACGGTCAGGGAGATCGGCGAGATCCGCCGCAGCCTGCGCAAGCAGGACGTGACCTACAAGGTCATCAAGAACCGGCTCATGAAGATCGCCGCGGCGGATACCCGCGGGACGGCGCTCGATGCGCTGCTCGTCGGCCCGACGGCCATCGCCTTCGGCACGGACGAGACCAGGACCGCCAAGGCCGTCATCGACACGATGCGCCCGTTCAAGCAGGTTCGCATCACCGGCGCCGTGCTCGGCGACCGGGCGATCGACGCCGACGGCGTCACGCGGCTGGCCGCACTTCCCTCGCGGGATGTGCTCCTGGCCCAGATCGCCGGCGCCATCGCGGCGCCGCTGGCCACGACGGCCGGCCTCTTCGACGCCCCGCTGCGGGACGTTGCCGGTCTCGTCGGTGCGCTCGCCGACAAGCGGGCCGCGGCCTGAACCTGACACCCGAGACACCGAACCACACACGACAACGGAGACGACGAACCCCATGGCAACACTGACCACCGACAAGCTCCTCGAGGCGTTCGAGTCGATGACCGTCCTCGAGCTGTCCGAGTTCAAGAAGAAGTTCGAGGATCGCTTCGGCGTGACCGCCGCGGCCCCCGTGGCGATGGCCGCCGCCCCGGCCGCCGCCGCCGCCGAGGCCGCCCCGGCCGCCGAGGAGCAGACCGAGTTCACCGCGACCCTGACCGAGATCGGGCCCAACAAGATCCCGGTCATCAAGGTCGTCCGCGAGCTCACCGGCCTCGGCCTCAAGGAGGCCAAGGATCTCGTCGACGCGTTCCCGAAGGCCGTCAAGGAAGGCATCGCGAAGGACGAGGCCGAGAAGATCAAGGCCGCCCTCGAGGAGCAGGGCGCCAAGGTCGAGATCAAGTAGCTCGGCCCCGGCCGCCGGGGCGTGCGGTGTCGCCTGCGGGCGGGAGCTCACGCACGTTTGCGTGCGCTCGCTCCCGTCCTCGGCTCCGCCTTCGCCGCGACGGCCGGGATCCGCGCTACGAGCCAGTGCCCATCCGGCGCCTTCGCCTGGACCGCCCGGGACGACGCGACTGACTCGGATTGCCGGCACGCCTCGGGGTGCACCGGCCACATCATTCGCGAGTGGCCGAGATTCCGGCCATCCGACGAAGGAACGGCGCCGCGCGACGCTCACCGGGGACTTCGGGCGTCAGTTGGCCGAAATACCGGCCAAATGGCGGCTGAGCACGGGCTCGTCACGGGCTCCTTCGTCGTATGACCGAGATTTCGGCCAGGGGCCGTGGGAGCGGGGCCGGCGGAGCAGGATCGGCGGAGCAGGACCGGCGGAGCACGGTGGTGCGGACAGCATCGGCCCACACCAGCGGGTCCGGCCGCGAAGGGGTGTGGCGCGCCCCAGCGTCGATCATGACCATTTGACAACGCAAGGAATCGCGGTATCCTTAGCCGTTCTGTGAGCGCGGCCTTTCCATCTCCCCACGTCCTCCGTCAAGGAGCGGTCGTTCATGCTGTCTTCCGCTGAATCGTCGACCCTTTCGAACCCGGCCGCGGCGCGCAAGCGCTACGCCCGGATCCCCGAGGTCCTCCCCGTCCCCAACCTGATCGAGCTCCAGCTGGAGTCGTTCCAGTGGTTCATCGAGAAGGGCCTCCGGGAGCTGTTCGACGAGATCAGCCCGATCAAGGACTTCACCGGCAAGGTGATGGAGCTCCAGTTTCTGGACTACGAGTTCGGGGACCCGAAGTACTCCGAGGAGGAGTGCCGGACCAAGGACCTGACGTTCAGCCGGCCGCTCTACGTCAACGTCGAGCTGCTCATCAAGGAGACCGGCGAGATCCAGCGTCAGCGGGTCTACATGGGTGACTACCCGTGGATGACGGACCTGGGCACGTTCGTGATCAACGGCGCCGAGCGGGTCGTCGTCAGCCAGCTCGTCCGTTCGCCCGGCGTCTATTACAGCGAGCTCGAGGATCCAGCCTCGGGCCGGATGCTGTTCAGCGCCAAGGTCATCCCGAACCGCGGCGCCTGGCTCGAGTTCGAGACCAACAACAAGGACCAGCTGTGGGTCAAGGTCGATCGCAAGCGCAAGATCGCGGCGACGACCCTGCTCCGCGCGGTCGGCTACGAGACGAACGACGAGATCGGCGCCCTGTTCAGCGCCGTCGACATCGACCCCGAGCACACCTTCATCGCCAACACCCTCGACAAGGACGTCACCCGGACGCCGGCCGAGGCGCTCATCGAGGTCTACAAGAAGCTCCGGCCGGGCGACCCGCCCACGGGCGACAACGCCCGCCAGCTGGTCGAGGGCCTGTTCTTCAACTTCCGCCGCTACGACCTCGGCCGGGTCGGTCGCTACAAGTTCGACAAGAAGCTCCAGGGTGCCGCCGAGCGGATGGGCATCGAGCTCCCGCGCGAGGGCCGGACGATCACCCGCGAGGACATCGCGGCGATCGTTGGCCACCTCATCGAGTGCAACCGGGGCCTCCATCCCAAGGACGACATCGACCACCTCGGCAACCGTCGCATCCGGGCCAACGGCGAGCTGATCCAGAACGCCTTCCGGATCGGCCTCCTCCGGATGGAGCGGGTCGTGCGCGAGCGGATGACGATCCAGGAGATCGACAAGGCCACCCCGAACGCCCTCATCAACATTCGCCCGGTCGTGGCGGCGATGAAGGAGTTCTTCGGCGGCAGCCAGCTCAGCCAGTTCATGGACCAGACCAACCCGCTGGCCGAGCTGACGTCCAAGCGCCGGCTCAGCGCCCTCGGGCCGGGCGGCCTGTCGCGCGAGCGCGCCGGCTTCGACGTCCGCGACGTCCACCACAGCCACTACGGCCGGATCTGCCCGATCGAGACGCCCGAGGGCCCGAACATCGGCCTCATCGGCTCGCTCGCGACGTACGGCCGGATCAACAGCTACGGCTTCATCGAGACGCCCTATCGGATCGTCAAGCGCACGGTCGGCTGGGATGACCCCGCCCTCCTGACCTACGCCGCCGGCGGCGACCTCACCGCCAAGGGCGGGGCGATCGTCCTGAAGAAGGGCGAGGCGTTCACCCCCGAGGCCGCGGCCGAGCTGAAGCGCCAGAAGGCCAACGCCTTCCCGATCCGCTCGATCGTCACCGGTGAGATCAAGTACCTCCCGGCCGACGAGGAGGAGCAGCACGTCGTCGCCCAGGCCAACTCGCGCCTCGACGACGAGGGCCACTTCCTCGACGAGCGGGTGGCCTCCCGCTTCCGGGACTCGTTCCCCGAGGCGCGGCCCGACCAGATCGAATACATGGACGTGAGCCCCAAGCAGGTCGTGTCCGTGGCCACGGCGCTCATTCCGTTCCTCGAGCACGACGACGCCAACCGGGCCCTGATGGGCTCGAACATGCAGCGCCAGGCCGTGCCCCTCCTGGAGCCCGAGGCGCCGATCGTCGGCACCGGCATGGAGGAGCGGGCCGCCCGCGACTCCGGCCAGGTCGTCGTGGCCACCCGGGCCGGCGTGGTCACGAGCGTGACCGCCGAGCGGATCCGGATCGAGGCCGACTCGGGCGAGCTCGACGAGTACCGCCTGCTGAAGTTCGTCCGGAGCAACCAGGGCACCTGCATCAACCAGCGCCCGATCGTCGATGTCGGCCAGCGGGTCGATGCCGCCCAGGCCATCGCCGACAGCTCGTCCACCCAGAACGGCGAGCTCGCCCTCGGCCGCAACGTCCTCGTGGCGTTCATGAGCTGGGAGGGCGGCAACTACGAGGACGCGATCGTCATCGGCGATCGCCTCGTCCGCGACGACCTGTTCACCAGCATCCACATCGAGAAGCACGAGATCGAGTCCCGGGACACCAAGCTCGGGCCCGAGGAGATCACCCGCGACATCCCGAACGTCGGCGAGGAGTCCCTCAAGGACCTCGACGAGGAGGGCGTCGTCTACATCGGCGCGGAGGTCCGCCCCGGCGACATCCTCGTCGGCAAGATCACGCCCAAGGGCGAGACCGAGCTGACGGCCGAGGAGCGGCTCCTTCGGGCGATCTTCGGTGAGAAGGCCCGCGAGGTGAAGGACAGCTCGCTGCGGCTCCCCCACGGCGAGCGCGGCAAGGTCGTCGAGATCCGGGAGTTCAGCCGCGACAACAACGACGACCTCCAGCCCGGCGTCAACCGGCTGGTCCGGGTCGCCGTCGCCCAGAAGCGCAAGATCTCGGTCGGCGACAAGATGGCCGGCCGGCACGGCAACAAGGGCGTGATCGCCAAGATCCTGCCATCGGAGGACATGCCGTTCCTCGAGGACGGGACGCCGGTCGACATCATCCTCAACCCCCTCGGCGTGCCGAGCCGGATGAACATCGGCCAGATCCTCGAGACCCACCTCGGCTGGGCCCTCCACACCAAGGGCGAGACCGCTGCGACCGCGGTCTTCGACGGCGCCACCGAGGAGCAGATCCGGGTCGAGCTCGCCGAGGCCGGCCTGCCCGAGGACGGCAAGACGTGGCTCCGGGACGGCCGGACCGGCGAGCGGTTCGATCGCCAGATCACGGTCGGCTACATCTACATGCTCAAGCTCCACCACCTCGTCGAGGACAAGATCCACGCCCGGTCCACCGGGCCGTACAGCCTCATCACCCAGCAGCCGCTCGGTGGCAAGGCCCAGTTCGGTGGCCAGCGCTTCGGCGAGATGGAGGTCTGGGCGCTCGAGGCCTACGGTGCCGCGAACATCCTCCAGGAGCTCCTGACGGTGAAGTCCGACGACGTCCTGGGCCGCGTCCAGACGTACGAGGCGATCGTCAAGGGCGAGGAGATCCAGCCCCCGCGGGTGCCCGAGTCGTTCAAGGTCCTCATCAAGGAGCTCCGCAGCCTGGGGCTCAACGCCGAGATCCTCGATCCCAACGACGAGGAGATCCCGCTCGCGGAGGACGACGCCTCCGGCTATCTGCTGCCCGATCTCGGCGGGATCAACCTCGCCGGGTTCGAGGACTAGTTCCGAACCTTCTTCACGCGGCGGCGGGTCCCGGCCGGCCCGCCACCGCTCGCCACACGCCCGGATCGCGCCGCCGAAGCCAGGTGGCGGCGCGGAGGAGAACGATGCTCGAGGTCAACAACTTCAACGCGATCCGCATCTCGCTCGCCAGTCCCGACCAGATTCGGGAATGGTCCAAGGGCGAGGTGACGAAGCCCGAGACGATCAACTACCGGACCCTCAAGCCCGAGAAGGATGGTCTCTTCGACGAACGCATCTTCGGTCCCACCAAGGACTGGGAGTGCTACTGCGGCAAGTACAAGCGGATCCGCTACAAGGGCATCATCTGCGACAAGTGCGGCGTCGAGGTCACCCGCTCGAAGGTCCGCCGCGAGCGGATGGGCCACATC
>SCUO01000134.1 GCA_004297395.1 Chloroflexota bacterium
GTACTCGTTGAGGAAGGCGACCGTGGCCTGCGGCCCGAGCTGCTCGCTGAAGGTGGTGAAGTTGCGGATGTCGGAAAACAGCACCGTGGCGACGAGCGCCTGCCCGCCGAGCGCTTCCGCGCCGCTCGCCAGCAGCTGGTCGGCGATGCCGGGATCCATGTAGCGCGCCATGGTCGACTTGAGGCGCTTCTCGTTCGAGATGTCCTCGATCAGCAGCATCGAGCCGAGGCGCTTGCCTTCCGCGCTCAGCAGGGGCAGCACGGTGAGGTTGGTGGAAATGCGGTCGGTGCGCACCGCGAGCGCGGCATCGACCGAGACGTCGATCTCGCCGCGTTCCGCCACGCGCTTGAGCTTGTCGAGCACCCACGCGTTGTCGCCGGTGAAGAAGGCCGCCGCCGCCTGGCCGACGATGTCGTCGGCGCGCAGCTGCAGGATGCGCAGACCGGCGGCGTTGCAGGTCGCGATGCGCCCCGCGTCGTCCAGCGTGATGACGCCGGTCGACATCGACTCGAGCATCGAGTCGCTGTAGTTCTTCATGTTCTGCACGTCGGCAAACAGCTTCGCGTTCTCCAGCGCGATCGAGATCTGCGCCGTGAACGCGCGCAGGCGCGTCTCGTCTTCCTCGGTGAACGGGCCGCCGTGCTTGTTCAGCACCTGCGTCACGCCGATGGTCCTGCCCTGCTTGTTGACGATCGGCACGCACAGCACCGAGCGCGTGAAATAGCCCGTCTTCTGGTCGAACGCCGGGTTGAAGCGCAGGTCGGCGTAGGCGTAGGGGATGTTGATCGACTTGCCGGTGGAGAACACGGCGCCGGCGATGCCGACGCTGTTCGGCAGGCGGATCTGCATCGACTCCAGCCCCTGGCTGACCTCGGACCACAGTTCGTGCGTCTTGTCGTCGTTCAGGAACAGGGTCGAGCGCTCGGCATTGAGCATGCGCGTCGCCTCGCCCATGACGCGCTGCAGCAGCGACCCCAGCTTGATGTCCGCGGTGACCTCCGACACCACCTCGACGAACTCGCGCTCCTGCGCGCGGATCTGCTGCATGCGCTCGATCACCTGCGCGCCCTGCAGCGCGAGCGCGCCCTGCGCCGTCATCGCCTCGAGCAGCTCGAGGTCGCGCCGCGTGAAGCGGCCCTTCTTCTTGTTGAGCGCCTCGACCACGCCGATG
>SCUO01000049.1 GCA_004297395.1 Chloroflexota bacterium
CGGAGCCGGGTTCTCGAAGTTGGCGATGGCGATGTCGGCGCCGGTGAGGAGCTCGCGCATCGCTCCCTCGCCGCCGGTCCGCTCCGTCCGCGGCAGGTCCCAGCCGAAGACCGAGCAGTCCCGGCAGCGCGAGGTGATCTTCACCGTCCCGCCGTCCCACGGGAAGTCGAATCCCCGCGCCGAGCCCTGGATGGCGAGCGAGACGCCGCGGTCGAGGAGGATGTCCCCACCGGCGACGAGCGTCCAGGCGGTCGCCGGGTCGTAACGGGGGGCGGGCAGCGCGGTGGCCTGGCCGGGCCGGAAGGTGAACGTCGCCTGGAGCGGCCAGGCGTCGGCGGTCGCGACCCGGTCGCCGCCGAACAGGAACGAGCCCTCGAATCCGAGCGCCTTGACGCTCGGGTCGATGTCGTCGGCGAAGACGAGGCCGAGCCGCTTGCGGCTGGAAATGAGGTCGGCCCGGAGCGTCGCGAGGTCGGGCGCGACGATGAAGTGCGCGGTCTCGTCCGGGTAGCCGATCCCGAGCGCCGCCAGGACCCGGAACTGCTCGGCGGCAACGACCTCGACGGCGTCGTAGCGATCAGACGACCCGGCGAGAACCGCCGCGACCTCCTCGGCCGAGGTCTCCGTCCAGGGTGACCGGAAATCGGTGACGGGGACGACCGGCCGGCGCTCCACGATCGAGGTCGGCGCGGGTGTCGGGGTGGGGGTCGGGCGAGGGGTGACCGCGACCGTCGGCGACGGCGTGGGCTCCATCGACGGGGACGCCGTCGACTCGGCGATCGGCGAGCAGCCGGCGATGACGAGGACGACGGACAGGACGGCCGCGGCCGCCGGACCGATGGCCACGGAGCGCAGGCGCCGGCCGAGGGACGGGCTGCTGGAGCGCCGATGAGATGCCACGGCGGCAGGGTACCCCGGACGAGGGGACGCCCCGCTCGGGCGGGCGAACGGGGCGTCAGGTGAATTCGATATCGGCGACGGCAGGCCGGCAACGCTGCCGGATGCCCATCGGTATGGCCGCGTGCCATCGGCGTGGATGGCGGACCCGACCGGATTCGAACCGGCGATCTCCAGCGTGACAGGCTGGCATGTTGGGCCGCTACACCACGGGTCCGTGCGGCGACTGCGAAGGGTAGCAGGCCTCCGGTCCGTTGTCGCCGGCAGGTCGCTCCACCGGGACCGTGGCACGGCGGGCCGCCTCGCCGATGCTGCCTGCCGGCCTCGATTCGAGGGCGACGCGGTATCCTCCGCGGGCCGATGGACACGATCGACCTGCGGTCCGACACCGTCACCAAGCCGACGCCCGAGATGCGTCGGGCGATGGCGGCCGCCGAGGTCGGTGACGACGTCCTGGGCGACGACCCGACGGTCATCGCTCTCGAGGAGCGAGCGGCTGAGCTGCTCGGCAAGGAGGCCGGCCTGTTCGTCGCCTCGGGCACGATGGGCAACCTCGTCGCCCAGCTCGCCCACCTCGCCCGGGGCCAGGAGACGATCGCCGGGCGGCATCACCACATGGTCCTGCACGAGGCCGCCGGCCACGCGGTCATCGTCGGCGCCTCGATCCGGACACTCCCCGAGCAGCCGGACGGGACGATCGACCTGGACGAGATCCGGGAGGCCTTCCGCGACCCGACCGACCCCCACGAGCCGATCACCGGGCTCGTGACCATCGAGAACACCCACGCCTTCTCGATGGCCCAGCCGGTCACCCCGGCCTACACCGCGGCGGTCGCCGCGATCGCCCACGAGCGGGGCACGCCCCTCCACATCGACGGGGCCCGGTTCTGGAATGCCGTCGTGGCCCTGGGCGTCGCCCCGACCGAGCTGGCCGGCCCGGCCGATACGGTCACGTTCTGCCTCTCGAAGGGCCTCGGCTGTCCGATCGGGAGCGTCCTCGTCGGCTCCCGCGAGGTCATCGCCCGGGCCCATCGAGCCCGCAAGCTCCTCGGCGGCGGGATGCGCCAGGCCGGGATCATCGCCGCGGCCGGCCTGGTGGCCTTGCGCGACGGCGACGCCGGCATGATCGACCGCCTGGCCGAGGATCACGCCAATGCCCGGCGCCTCGCCGAGGCGCTCGCCTCGATGCCCGGGATCCTCTCTCCCGGCGACATCGCCCAGCCCGGCGATGGACCCCTCGACCCGTCGCGCGTCCGCACCAACTTCGTCCTGTTCCGGGTCGACCGCGACCGGGAGGCGTTTCTTGAGGCAGTCCGGGCCCAGGGCGTCCTCCTCGAGCGGTTCTCCCCACGGCAGCTGCGAGCCGCGACCCACGTCGGGATTGGCAGCCCGGAGATCGACCGGGCGATCGACGTCATCCGTTCGGCCCTGGACTCGACCGGCCGGGCCGCCGTGACCGTCGCGACCGCCGCCAGCCCCGCGTGAACGCGCCGCGAACGCTTGGCGGGGTGACGCTCCCGCGACCGCCCCGGGCGCCGGACCAGGGCCCCCTCGACGACTCCCTCTACGACCTCGTCGAGGCGCGCTTCGGACGGGTCGTTTCGGAGGACCCCGTCCTCGCCACATACCTCGGGATCCACGCCTGGGACGACCGGCTGCCCGACGCCTCCCGCGAGCAGGTCCTCGCCGAGATCGCCGCCGACCGCCGCCACCTCGCCGAGATCGAGGCCATCGATCCGGCCGGCCTCTCGGCCGCGGCTGGCTTCGAGCGCGAGATCGAGATCCACAACGTCCGCCGGGCGATCTTCGATGCCGACGTGGTTCGGCGCTGGGAGCGCCACTCGGCCGGGATCGATGCCGTCGGCAACGCCGTCTTCCCGCTCTTCACCCGCGATTTCGGCACCCCGGCCGAGCGCTTTGCCGCGATCGCCGCGCGCCTCGAGGCCGTACCCGACCACATCCGGGCCCATCGATCCCGGGCAACCGTGCCCCAGGTCAGGTCGTGGCAGGAGCTGGAGATCGCCTCGGCCCGGGACCTGCCATCGTTCTTCGAGGAGATCGTCGCGGCGGCCGGGACGATGGCCCTCCAACCGTCGCTCGTGCGCCGCCTGGAGCGGGCCGTCGAGCGAGCGGAGGTGGCCGTGGCAGAGCACGCCGCCTGGGTCCGCTCCACCCTCGCCGGCGGCACGGATGCGTGGGCCCTCGGGCGCGAGCGCTACGACGAGCTGGTCCGGCTCCGGGCATTCGACGGCCTGGATGCCGACGCGATCCTGGAGATCGGCCACGAGCAGCTCGCGGCGAACCACGCCGCGCGGGCGGCGGCGGCGCGCGAGATCGACCCTTCGGCCCCCGAGCTCGAGGTCGTCGAACGCGTCAAGTCCGACCACGCCGAGACCTTCGAAGCGGCCCTCGACGAGTACCGGGCGGCGATGGCCCGGGCCCGCCACCACCTCGCCGAGCGCGGCCTTGTGACCCTGCCCGACGACGAGCGGGTGGAGGTCGTCGCCACACCGTCCTACCTCCGCCGGGTCATGCCCTTCGCCGCCTACTTCGCGCCGGCGCCGTTCGATGCCTCGCCGGTTGGAACGTACGTCGTCACCCCTTCCGTCGACGACGACCCCGACGCGATGCGCGAGCACTACCGCGCCTCGATCAGCAACACCAGCATCCACGAGGCCTACCCGGGCCATCACCTCCAGCTCGCGATCGCCACCCGGAACCCCTCGTTGAGCCGCCTCTTCTGTGACGCGCCCGAGTTCGTCGAGGGCTGGGGCATGTACAGCGAGCAGCTGATGCGCGAGGAGGGCTTCGACGATGGGCCGGCCTTCCGGCTGACCCTCGCCACCGACGCCATCTGGCGGGCCTGCCGGATCGTCCTCGACATCCGGATGCACCGGGGCGAGCTGTCCATCGAGGAGGCCACCGGCTTCCTGGTCGAGCACACCCGGTTCGAGCACCCCAACGCCCTGGCCGAGGTCCGTCGATACACCTCCTCGCCGACGTACCCGTTGTCGTACATGCTCGGCAAGGTCCTCATCCTCGGCCTCCGCGACGCTGAGCGAACGCGCCGCGGGCCTGCGTTCTCGCTGCGCGACTTCCACGACACCCTCCTCCGCAACGGCTCGCTGCCGATCAGCTTCCATCGCCGGCTGCTGGCCGGCGAGGGGCAGCCCCGGTCGCGGGCGGCGGACGGGATCGATGGCATCGGTCCGCGGCGTGCCGCCGCCCGGCGCGTCGCCGCGCGGCCCTGACGGCCGACGGGTGCAGGTCATCCCGGCGATCGACCTCGAGGGCGGCCGCTCGCGGGTCGTCTTCTGGCCCGGGGTGACATCCGGGGTCGGCGCCCCCACCGACCGGCCCGACCGGATCGCCGAGCACTTCGTGAGCCTGGGGGCGCCGCTCATCCACCTCGTCGACTTCGACGGGGCGCGGGTCGGCTCGCCGGCCAACCTCGAGGCCGTCGGGGCGGTGGCGGCCCGCGTGGCAACGCCCCTCCAGCTCGCCGGCGGCGTGGATTCCCCCGACGGGATCCGCCTCGCCTTCGCGGCCGGGGCGACCCGGGTCCTCGTCGGCCTTGCTGTCGCCGACGACCGGGACGGCCTTCAGGCGTGCCTTGCCGTCGCCGGCGACTGGCTTGCCGTGGGGCTTGATGCGCGACCAGAGCGGCTTGCTGCGTTCCCCTGGCGTCGACCGCGGCCGCCCGGCTTGCGCGAGCTCGCCGACGAGCTCGTCGGGGCCGGCGTGGCCCGGCTCGTCCTGTCCCACGGGGGCGGAGCGCCGGAGGTGTCGGCCTTGACGGACCTGGCCCGGGCAGTCGAGGTCGAAATCCTGGTGGCCGGGGGGGTCCGCGACCTCGAAGGCATCCGTCGCCTGCGCGATGCGGGCGTGGGAGGCATCATCCTCGGCGAGGCGCTCCTGTCCGGGGCGATCGACTTCACCGCCGCCCGGGAGGCTGCCGCATGACCCACCGCCTCGCCCACCGTGCCGCATGGCTCGCCGTGGCGATCCTCGCCACCCTGACGCTGACAGCCTGCTCAAGCGGTAGCGTGCCGACGGTCCCGCCCGCGACGCCGACGCCGACCCCGGTCGTCACGACCGACACGAGCGGCTGCCCGACGTCGGCCCCCGATCCGCTGCCGGCCGGCGAGACCCGGACGGTGACGATCACCACGGCGAAGGGCACGATCGAGATCAAGGTGGAGGCCGACCTCGGACCCCTCGCGGCCGGCAACTTCGTGGCCCTCGCGGGCTGCGGCTTCTACGAAGGCGTGGTCTTCCATCGGCTCGTTCCCGGGTTCGTCATCCAGGGCGGCGATCCGACCGGGACCGGTGGCGGCGGCCCGGGCTACGAGTTCCCGAACGACCCGGTCAACGTGCCCTACGCCCGGGGCGTCGTGGCGATGGCCAACGCCGGCGTCGACACGAACGGGTCCCAGTTCTTCATCGTCCTGGCCGACTCCGGCCTGGCCCCCAACTATTCCGTGTTCGGCCGGGTGACCGCCGGCATGGACGTCGTCGACGTCATCGCCGCGATGCCCAACAGTGGCGGCCAGGCCAACGCCGCGCTCGAGCCGGTCGCGATGGATTCGGTGACCGTCAGCAACCCCTGACCCCAATGGAGGAGCCATGACCCGCGCCACGATCGCCACCGACCTCGGCGACATCGAGGTCCAGCTCTACACCACCGACGTGCCAAAGGCCGCCGGCAACTTCGTCGAGCTGGCGAACAAGGGCTTCTATGACGACGTCATCTTCCACCGGGTCATCCCGGGCTTCGTCGCCCAGGCCGGGGACGGCCAGTACGGCAAGAAGGCGACGCTCGACAAGAATCGCGTAGGGACCGGCGGACCGGGCTACAAGTTCGAGGACGAGCCGTTCAAGGGCGACTACGCCCGGGGCGCGTTGGCCATGGCCAACGCCGGCCCCAACACCAACGGCAGCCAGTTCTTCATCTGCCACCAGGACCTGACCGGCAAGCTGCCGAAGAACTACACCCTGTTCGGGATGGTGACGAAGGGGATGGACGTGGTCGACAAGATCGTCGGGGCGCCGCGGAATTCGCGCGACCTGCCCGACGAGCCCGTCGCGATGACCTCAGTCACCGTCCACGAGGACTGATTCGCGAGGCGAAGTACGCGCCGCCGCAACGCCGCTGCGAGATTCGTTAAGGAATTTACACATCCCGCGCGTCGAAAAGGGTTGGATTCGAGCGCCCGTTCGGATAGACTCACTCGTGCACTGCGTTCGCGCAGTCCGCTGCCCCAGCGGCAAGGTCATGGGTAGGTTGGGTCAGGGTAGTCGGTGCAGCCGACGTGATAGATGCCTTTGACGCGTGGGGAGCATCCGTTTCGGCGGGTGGTCACCGGGACAGCAACGAAGCGGCTCCTTCGGGAGCCGCTTCGACGTTTCCGGCCACAGCGTGCGAATCTCGCAGGCCGCCGATGACCTCGGCCAGGCGTCGGACGGCGTCATCGATGGCCCGCTCGGCGATCGCCCCGTAGCCGAAGACGAGCCCGCCCGGGGTTCCCGGGGTGGCGACGGCGCCGATCGCCGCGCCCGGCGCCAGCGAGCCGATGCCGATGCCGGCCGCCGCGGCGACTGTCACGATCGCTTCGGGGTCCAGCCCCGCCGGCAGCCAGGCGAGGATGTGGAGCCCTGCCGCTGCCCCCACCGGCCGAAGCTCCGGGAGGTGACGGGCGAGGGCGGCGAGGAGCACGTCCCGCCGGCGGCGGTAGATCGGGCGCATCCGCCGGAGGTGGCGGTCGAGCTCGCCCCGGGCGATGAAATCGGCGAACGCCAGCTGGTCGATGGCCGGCGAGCCCTGGTCGATGGCCTTCTTGGTGGCCGCCAGGCGGGTGGCCAGGTCCTGGGGCGCGACGAGCCAGCCCAGCCGGAGCCCCGGCGCGAGGACCTTGCTCGCCGAGCCGGCGTAGACGACGCGGTCCGGGCGGAGCCCCTGGAGCGCCCCGATCGGCTCGCGGTCGTAGCGGTACTCGGCGTCGTAGTCGTCCTCGACGACCAGGGCGTGATGGCGATCGGCCCAGGCCAGGAGGGCGGCCCGCCGATCCGGCGAGAGGACCCGTCCGGTCGGGTACTGGTGGGCGGGCGTCACCAGCACGCCGGCCACGTCGGCCCGGGACAGGATGTCCACCCGGAGGCCGTGCTCGTCGACCGGGATCGGTACGACCTGGAGACCTGTCGTCCCGACGATGAAGGCCGAATCGCCGAGGGTCGGGTCCTCCATCGCGAAGCGCCGCGCCCCGTCGGCCCGGAGGACGGTCGCGATCAGCCAGATGCCCTGGGCGAAGCCCGTGCTCACCACGATGTCGTCGGGATGGGCGACCGTGCCCCGCACCCGGTTGAGATACGCGGCGAGCTCCAGCCGGAGCTCGGGGATGCCACGGCCGTCGAGGTAGCCGAGGCGGGCGGCGGGCGCCCCCGACAGGGTCCTCCGGAGCGACCGCAACCAGGCTTCCCGGGGGAATGCCTCCACGTCGGGGCGACCGGGTCGCAGGTCGATCTCGAACTGGACCGGCTGGGTGGGCCGGGGCGCGGTCGATCGGGTCGACGCGGCCCGGGCCACGCGGGTGGTGCCACCCGGCCGGCTCTCGAGGTAGCCCTCGGCGACGAGCTGCTCGTAGGCCTCGACCGCGATCCCTCTCGACACGCCCGCCTCGGCCGCCAGTGCACGTGTCGAGGGCAGGCTCGCCCCGGGTGCCAGTCGCCCGCGCCGGATGCCGTCACGGAGCGCCCGCTCGAGCTGGCGATGGATCGGTTCGGGCGACGCCCGATCGATCTCGACGAGCAGCTCGGGAGCAGAACTGGTCCTCGTTCTCGACATCAAACTGGACCTTACCAGAGGACCGGTCCAGCGTCATGCTGGGCCCGTTGGATGTGATCGAACCGCCTGAAAGGAGACGACGATGGAGTTCCTCATCGCCTTCGGAATCGCGGTCGCGTCCCTGGTCACGCTCGACCTCCTCGCGATGCGCTTCGGCGCCGATTCGCGCGACGGGATCGGCGACGACCGGCACCGGCCGCTCACCCCGAAGTGGCTCTGATGCGCGATCCACGCACCGCGCAGCCGTGGGCGGCCTTCGCGGCCGCCGCTCCCGACCTCGCCGCCGACGCCAGGCTCCTCCTCCGGCGCGGCGGCGGGGACGAGGGGCTCCTGGCGACCGTCCGGGGCGATGGCCTGCCCCGCGTCCACCCGGTCTCGGTGGGAATCGTCGACGGTCGCCTGTACGTCTTCGTCCTGCCCTCGGCCAAGCTGACCGACCTCGAGGAGGACGGCCGATTCGCCCTCCACGCGCACCAGGATCCCGAGGCGCCCTCCGAGCTCCTGTTCCGCGGGCGCGCGGTCCTCGTGGAGGATGGCTTCATCCGGGCGGCGGTGGCCACGACCTGGCCGTTCGAGGTCGACGGCACGTACCGCCTGTTCGAGCTCCGCCTCGGCCACGTGGTCATCGGGCGGCGGCCGACGGCCGACGACTGGCCGCCGGTCCACGAGTCCTGGTCCGCCCCCACCACCGCCGGGGCCTGATCCGGCCGGCCGTCCCGGGAGTCACGCCGAACAGGGCACCCAGGGCCGATGGCGGCGGTGACGCGATAGCCCTGATCGAACATTTGTGCTATGCTTCTGGTCTCGCCGCGCTCCGCGACGATGCTCCGCGTGGTCAATCTCCCTTCTCGAACAGACCGTGCGACCTGCCGTTCCCTGTTCGGGAAGCGTTTGGAGGTCCCCGTGACCACCGGTACCATCAAGAAGGTCGTCGCCGATCGCGGCTTCGGCTTCATCGCCGCCGAGGACGCCAAGGAATACTTCTTCCACCGCGGCGGCCTCGACTCCTCGCTCGACTTCGACCGCCTCACCGGCGGCGAGCGGGTCGAGTTCGAGATCGAGGCAAGCGCCAAGGGCCCGCGCGCGAACCGGGTTCGCTCCGCCTGATCGCAGCGGTGGCTCGCCCGTCGCGGGCGGGCCACCGCTGAAGCCTTCGGCGCAGCCGTCCAGCGACCCCGAACGAGGTCGTCGGCGCTGCCCGCCACCGGCCCCACGCGGTCCGGCGAGAGGAGCTCCGCCATCGCCCGAACCGCCTTCGTTGCCACCTACCCGCCACGTCGGTGCGGGATTGCGACGTTCACCCATGACCTGGCCGCCTCGACCGGCAACCGCGAGATCGTGGCCCTCCATCCGCCTGACCAGACCGGTCCGTATCCGATTGAGGTCCACCACCGGATCCGCCGCGACGAGGCGGCCGACTATCGGTCCACCGCACGCTCGGTGAGCGACTGCGTCGACATCGTCTCGATCCAGCACGAGTACGGGATCTGGGGCGGCACCGACGGCGAGCACGTCCTCGACTTCGTGAACGCCCTCCGGGTCCCGGCGATCGCCACCCTCCACACCGTGCTCCGGACCCCGACCCCCGGGCAGCGCGCCGTCCTGGCCGAGCTCGTGGCCAGCGTCGAGGCGACCGTCGTCATGTCGCGATCCGCGGCAACCCTGCTGGCAACGGCCTACGGCGTGGACCCGCGGCGTCTCGAGATCATCCCCCACGGTGTCCCGGACCTGCCGCTGGTCGACCCGGAGGCGATCAAGCCGGCGCTCGACCTCGTTGGTCGAAGGGTCATCCTGAGCTTCGGCCTGCTCGGTCCGAGGAAGGGCTACGAGCTCGCCATCGATGCCCTCCCGGACGTGGTCGCGGCCCATCCCGAGGCGCTCTACGTGATCGTCGGGGCCACCCATCCGGACCTCGTCCGCCGGGAGGGCGAGGCCTATCGCAACGGCCTGGTCGCGCGGGCCCGGGCCCACGGCCTGGGCGACCACGTTCGCTTCGTCGACCGCTTCGTCGGCCGGGTCGAGCTGAGTCGCTGGCTCGAGGCAGCCGACGTCTTCGTGACGCCCTACCTCAACCTCGACCAGATCGTGTCGGGGACCCTGTCGTACGCGATGGGCGCCGGGCGCGCGATCGTCTCGACGCCATATGCCTACGCCTCGGAGCTGCTGGCCGACGGTCGCGGTCTCCTCGTGCAGCCGGGATCGCCGGCCCTCCTCGGTCGGGCCCTCAACAACGTGCTCGAGGATGGCGATCTTCGGGCTGCCATGGGCCGTCGCGCCTACGAGCACAGTCGCCAGATGGTCTGGTCGTCGGTCGGTTTGGACTACGGGCGCCTCATCGCCCGCGTCTCCGGCGACCGTCGCGGGGCGGTCCTGGCCTCGACCATGGCCGCCGTCGGTGCCTGAGCTCGCCCCGGTCTTCGCCGTCAGTCGTTCCCACCTGGCCGCGCTGAGCGGTTCATTCGGGCCCGTCGCAACGTC
Source organism: Chloroflexota bacterium (assembly GCA_004297395.1). Classification (GTDB taxonomy): domain Bacteria; phylum Chloroflexota; class Limnocylindria; order Limnocylindrales; family CSP1-4; genus UBA5189. The sequence goes on from SCUO01000049.1 coordinate 10,217, forward strand.
ACGTTCCTGGCCAGCGCGCTCGACGCGGCGACCGCCCGGTTCAGGAACTTCCGGGCCGACGACGGGACGTGGACCGCGGGGCGGGAACCCGGGCATCGTCCTCCACCGGACGGGCGAGTGGACCTTCGGACCGGCCGCCCCGTACGAGATCACGGGCGATGTCGGCCGGGTGGTCTTCCCGTGCGACTGGACGCTGGACGCAGAGGCGGATCGCCTCAACATCTACCACGGGCAGCGGACACCGTCGTCGGCCTCGCCACGGCCCGCTTCGGCGAGGTGATGGCGGTCATCCGCGCCTCGCCCATGCCGCAGCGTCGACGGGCGACGGATACTGCTACTCGTTGACCGCCATCGAGACACGCGGTGCAGACCGACCAGGAGTGACTGAAGTGCCGACGACATGGGACGCGCGCTCGTGGCTGGCGGGCCTCATCGGCTGCTCACGCGACGAGCTCGCGGTCCGCAGCATCGACCGGTACGGCGACGCCGAGACACAGGTCCGCTACGAGCGGGACGGCGAGGCGGTAGCTCGCCTGGTCGTGCGGGGCCCCATTCGGCCGATGAGCGTGATGGCCGGCGCGGGTACCTGGGCGGTGTCGGTCCGGATCGGGACGGGCTCGGAGGACGTCCACGAGATCGACATTCCCGAGGTCGATGAGGTCGCGTACTGACGTCGTCGACCGGCGCCCCGCGGGTGCCTACCGGACTCCAACGCCGATGGCGAGGCCGACCGCATAGGTGAACGCCGCCGCGATCCCGCCGAGCAGCACCTGGCGGACCGCTCCGAAGGCGGCCGGCCGGCGGGTCAGGGCGGCGATGCCCGTTCCGAGGAGCGCCAGCGCCGCGAGGCTGATTCCAAGACTGGCGATGAACGCGGCTGATCCGGTCGCGATGAGATAGGGCAGCAGCGGGATGAACGCCCCGGCGGTGAACGCCACGAAGGAGCCGGCCGCCGCGGCCAGTGGCGACCCGATCGACCGCTCGTCGAGGCCCACCTCCTCGAAGATGAGGAGCCTGACCGCGTGGTCGGGCTCGTCGAAGACCGCGTCGACGAAGCGCGCCGCCTCCTCGTCGGTGAAACCGCGCTCGGTGTAGATCCGGGCGAGGATCCGGCGTTCCTGGTCCGGCGCGTCGCGGAGCTGCTTCCGCTGGAATGCGACCTGGTAGTCGAGCAGCTCGCGCTGGCTCTGGACGGAGATGTACTCGCCCACGCCCATGCTGAAGGCGCCGGCGATGAGCCCGGCCACCCCGGCGAGGACGATGATCCCGGGCTCGGGGTTCGCCCCAGCGACACCCATGACCAGGGCCAGGTTCGAGACGAGCCCGTCGTTCGCGCCGAAGACGATCGGCCGGAGGACGGAGTTCGCCCGGGTCTCGTGTGGCGCGGACGCGGCCGGAAGCGACCGGTCATCGACCGCTGCGCTGCGCATCTGCCTCCGCGGGAGCTGGACCTGTCCGCGGGCGCGGTCGTGGCCGGTCCGACGTACAGGTTCATGCGGCCGACCCGGCTCTACCCAGTGCCAGACCGCCCGAAGATCGACCGGATCTGGTCCCTACCGGGGCCAAGCCGATTTGCCCGCCCGTGGCGCCCGCCGATGCTTCAGTCGTCGGGCATGACCCGCCGATCGCCGATCGTGCCGGCCGCCGTGGGAAAGGCCAGCGTCCCCGCCGCCACCCACCACTCCATCAGGTCGTAGGCCAGCCGTCCGGCCTGCACGGAGGGATCGGCGTCACTGAACCGCGCGGCCTCGTCCGGGCCGCAGGCGAAGATCGAGAGCCCGCGCATGGTGGCGTCGGACTGCTCGCGGAACGGACCGTTGGCAACGAGGATGCCCTGCCGGCGGAGCTCGGCGCGGTGCGCGAGGTGCCGGGCCTGGAGGGCATCGAGCTCGTCGTCCGGCATCTCCGGCGCGTTCGCCGGGCGGCGCAGCAGGACGAGCGTGTAGACATCGAAGGCGTCGGGGATGTTCGGGTCGCGCGGCATGACGACAGCGTATCGCGCAGCTGCCGAGACCTCACGGCCCGGGCAGGCACTCCGCCACGATCGGCGGCCGGTACCATCTGCCACACGTGATCGACGACGCGCACACCGATGCCGGGGCCGCTGCATATCGGGGCTTCCTGTTCTCCGACATGCGGGGCTTCACGGCGTTCGCGGAGCGGTATGGCAACAGCGCCGCGGCGTCCATGGTCAATCGCTTCCTGGAGATCGCTCGCACCGCGATCGCGCACCACCAGGGAGCGGAGATCAAGACGGAGGGCGACGCCATCCACGCCGTCTTTCCTTCGGCATCGGGCGCCGTGCTGTGCGGGCTGGAGATCGTCGACGCCGCTGCCGAGCTGAACGCCCGGGAACCCGAGGACCGCCAGCTTGGCCTGGGCGTCGGGGTCCATGCCGGCGAGGCGGTCGAGACTGCGGAGGGCTACATCGGCAGGGCCGTGAACATCGCGGCCCGACTCTGCGCGGTCGCCCGGCCCGGCGAGGTCCTCGTGAGCTCGACGGTGAAGGGCATCACCCAGTCCAGCATCCCGGTCGGGTTCATCCCTCGAGGCCGACGCCGGCTCAAGGGCATCCACGACCCCATCCTCGTGTACGCCGTCTCCCATGACACCGCCGCGAAGGCGCCGCGGCAGGTGCCGCGCTTCCTCGTCCTTGGCGCCGGCGGCGCGGCGCTCGTCATCGTGGTCGCGATTGGCTTGGTGGCGGGGTGGCAATACCTCACGAACCCGGCCGCCAGCCCGCCGCCGACCGATGCGCCTGCTGCGCAACCCGTCACGATCGGACCGCTGCCGATCGGGACGTACACGTCGCAGGGGTTCCAGCCGGGGTTGGCATTCGACATCGTAGACCAGGGCTGGACCGCCAACCGCGACCAGGCGGAGATCTTCGGCCTGATCCGCGAGGGCGGATCGCACGGCAGCCTCCTCTTCATGCGGGTGGCCGAAGTCATCGAGAATCCGTGTGTTGAGGGCGGCGAGGGCGCACAGACGGGCCTGGGAGCGGCCGACCTTGTCACGGAGCTCGAGAGGCTCGAGCATCTCGTGCTGGCCAATCACGAGCCCGTCCAGGTTGGCGGATTCACCGGCCAACAGGTGGACGTGACGGTCTCGGACGGGGTGCTAGCGGCGTGTGGCGGGCTGGCCGGCTCCGACGCCGCGCTCTTCCGGGCGGGTGAGGAGGTCTGGAGCGCGTCGCCAAGTGAGCGCTTCAGGCTCATCTCGGTCGACGTCGACGGCCAGGCCCTGACGATCGTGGTGAGCACGGACTGGACGCAGGTTCGGTCCGTCCGGGAGCTGGAGGACCTGCTCGCCCTCAGTGAGCGCGTCCTCGACAGCGTGGAGTTCTGATTCGGGCCGGACCGACGCCGGTCGTGGAGCTCACCCAGACAAGCGATGTGCGTCGCGAGGACCTTGTTAGAGCCTCGGCCTCCCGAGCCCGACCGGCTGAGCGGAGTGGCCACCTGAGTGGGACCTCGAGCGAAAGAGGCGGAGTTCTTGCTCTAGTTCAGCGTCTCGAGCAAGGTGTCCTCGACGGCGGATCGATCGGCTGAGCTGAGGTACTCGACGTTGGGCGTCCCCTCGACCGGACGGGTGAAACCGACCTCGGGACCCTCCGCCGCTTCGACATCCACTCGGACGGCGCTGAACGAACCGAGCGGGTAGTCGGCCGCCATGGCGGCGGCAAGCGGATCCCACAGGAAATAGCTGCCATCGGTCATGAACGGATGCCCGGCGAACAGCTCCGCGAGCATGAGCGCGCCCGCACCGGTCGCCTCCCGCCGGACGCGTTCCGCGTACTCCGAGGTGACCGGCACCTGATTTGTGCCGTCGAGGCTGACGAGGCGCACCATGAGCCCCGAGTCGATGACCGCCTGAGCGGCCGTCGGGTCGACGTAGACGTTCCACTCGGCGACACGATTGTCGGCTGGGCCGCCGACGGCGACGTTGCCGGACACGAACAGCGCTCCGCCCATCGCGTACACCGTCTCGAGCCGCCGGGCGAGCTCCGGGCGGCGCCTGAGCGCATCGGCCAGGTTCGTCATCGGGCCGAGGGTCAGGACGCGCAGCCCGTCCACGGCGTCGGCGGTCTCGCCGATGAGCCGCACCGCATCGCCGGCGAACGGCTCCCGTGAGGTCGCGGGCAACGCGAGCCCCGAACCGGCATCGGCGCCAGTTCGCCAGGCGTCCGGGAAGGCATGGTCGCCGGCGATCGGTGTCTCGCGGCCGCAGGCGACGGCGATCGGGGGTGCTTCCAGGCGCTCGAGGAGGCGCAGGACGACGTCCACGCCCGGGCCGCAGTGCGCTTCGCCAGTCCCGGACACGGTGATTGCCCTGACCTCGACCCTCGGCGAGCCAACGAGGAAGGCGAGTGCGACGAGGTCGTCGGGCGCGACATCGGTGTCGATGAGCAGCGGCAGTGGCATCCCGGCGCGGAGGCTGGCGGTGGGCCCAACGGCCCCCTCGGTGGCGGGCGGAGTGTCGGACGGGACGGCGCCTGGAGCGCAACCGCCGACCACCACAAGGACGCCGAGGGCCAGGATCCACACCCAGCGAGTGAAGCTCATCGAGGTCCTCCGCAGATGGCCGTGTCCGAACAGTAGGCGACGATGCCGCCGACGATGGTGGCGACGACCTCGTACGCGCGGATCTCGTCGGGCGTGGACGTGGCGATATCGCCACTCAGGATCGTCACGTCGCCCATCGTGCCGGGCGCCAGGTGACCGCGCCGGGCCTCGTCCCCGATTGCCCATGCCGCATCGACGGTCACGGCGCGTAAACCCTGTTCGGCGGTCAGGAGCTGGTCAACGCTCCACACCGGCGGATCCTGACTCGTGCGGACGCGGCCGTCCATCCCGGCCGCGATCTGGTCGAATGGCCGGCCCACGGAGTCGAGGAGCTCCTGGTCCGCGAAGGTCCACGGTGCGTCGGTCGCCGAGGCGACGTGCAGGCCAGCGTCCACGAAGTCGCGCCAGCGGTCCAGCAACGGCGACTGCTCGCCTGGGTCGCCGCGGTCGAACTCGGCCACCACCCGGTCGTCGAGCAGCCAGTCGTTGGCGCCGTCGAAGTGGGTCACGATCGCGATGTCCATGGCGACGAGGCGCGCCAGCTGCTCGTCCGTCACCTGCATCGCGTGCTCGATCCGGTGGTGCAGGGGATTGGGCCCGGTGGGGCCGAGCGACGCCTCGAAGGCGTCGAGCACGAGCTCCATCGCGGCGGAGCTCATCGCGTGGACCGAGACCTGCCAGCCGGCCTCGTCTGCCCGGCCGATCGTGGCGGTGAGCTCCGTCGGATCCCAGTTGATGGCGTGGCCCCAGCCGTCGTCGAGGTGGATCTTCAAGCCCTCGACGCGAAGCCGCTCATCGACGATGCCCGGCTCACCACCCGAGTACCAGTCACCGAAGAACTCCCTGTCGAAGTTGAGCGCGAGGTAGGCATCGACCCGCAGCGGGAGGGCATCGTCCGCGGCGAGGCGCTCGAGCTCCTCGAGGCGCTCGGGGTTGACCCACTGCTCGGAGATCGAGGCCCAACCGCGGGTCAGGGCTGCGTCCATGGCCGCCGCCGCGGAGTCGAGCCCGTAGTACTCGCGGTCGCCGATCCAGTGCGCGTGGGCGTCGATGAAGCCCGGGTAGGCGACGTTGGTGCCAAGCTCGACGATCTGTGCCTGATCGCCGGCTCGGGCGAGGACGTCCTCCCGGGTGCCGACCGCGGCCACCTTCCCGTTGTCAATGAGGAGGGCCTCCGCGAGGGGTGGATCATCCACCGTCACGATCCGTCCGACGAGGACCACCGCCTCCGCGTCGGCGGGGCTCGACGGTGTCCGCTCCCTGCTCGGCGGGGCGACAGGATTGGTGAGTGGAGAAGCCATGGCTGCGGGGCCGCAGCCCGCGATCGCCACGACAACCAGCGGCGATGCCAACCAGAGACGCACGCGACTCACGACGCCGACCATGCGAGTCTCCTCCTTCCGCCCGGCAGCAACCAGCGGCGACGAGAGCGCCGGCGGGGCAATGCCTCGCCGGCGCCTCTCAGATCTGGGGACCAGGCAAAGATCAGGGCGTGATTACGAGCGACTCGACGATCGCCTGCTCCTCCGCCAACGTTTCGGCGGATGTTCCGGGGTAGTCGTTCGTCTCGACCAGGACGCGAGTGCCGTCGACGTCGAGGATCCACATGTGCCACCGCTGACCCGGGCCCTGGGCGTAGATGTGGCGGTCCGTCGGCACATATCGGACGCACTCGCTGATGTCGTCCGGGATGGTGAGGTCAAGGTACGTCCCCGAGTAGCCGGCGAGGGTGACGTCGACGGGGTCCGTGACATCGAGCGTGGGATGGTCGACGAGGGCCGTCACAAAGTCGTCGACGGTCGGGCCAACAGGGACGTCGGCGCCTGCGTCCTCATCGGTCAGGCACGGTTCGCTGAACAAATTGCCCCCGCCGTAGAGCCCAAAGTAGGCCCCGGCGGGTGGATCGTTGTCGAACAAGACGCCTGACTCTTCGAAAACCCCCCAGCTCGGTGGGGCCATGATGGCGAACGTCATCGAATCGAAACGCGGGTCATCTTCGTAGCAGCACGGCCTGAGCGAGTGCGCCACGAGCGACGCGGTCGGTTCCGGGGTCGGATTCATCGAGGGCGAGGGTGGGACCGTCGGACTCATCGAGGGCGTGGGTGGGACACTGCCTGTCCCACTCCCACGTCCCGGAAGCAGGTTGATGGCCACCACCGCGACGGCCACCACCGCGGCCGCCGCGACGAGGATCTTGGCGACGTTGTTCATGTCAAGGAACCTCCACGCCGGCCACCAGGAACGGCGCTGTCGGGTGTGGTCGACTTCATCGAGCGCGGCGAGCAGGACGCGCTCGGCGTTCTCGTGCGCGTCCCCGCGAAGCCAGGACACGACGATGCGGGTCTGCGTGTCGTGGTCGTTCGTCATCGGACTGCCTCCGAGAGTGCCGGCCGATCGTCGGCCTCGAGGGCGGCGCGCATCGCACGCATCGCGTAATGCAGACGGGAATTGACGGTCCCGATCGGGATCTCCAGGGTCTGGGCGACCCGATCGAGCGGAAGGTCCGCGTAGTAGTGGAGCACCAGGACGGTTCGATGGTCGACCGACAGGCGCCGGATGGCCGTCTCGAGCCGATCCCGGTCGATCACCTCATCCAGCGCGTTCGACGCGTCCGGAGCGTCCTCCGGCAGCAGGCGCAGGTTGGGTGACCAGCGACGGACGGTCCGGCCCTCCGCGTAGCAGGCACGCACGAGGAGCCGGTACGACCAGGCGTCAAAGCGCGCCGAGTCGCGGAGTTGCGGAAGGTCACGCCAGACCGCGACCAGCGCCTGCTGGGTCGCATCCTCGGCGAGATCGAGGTCGCGCAGGATCCTGCGCGAGATGGCGAGGAACCGGGTCGCGATGTCGGCGGCAATCAGCCCGAAGGCTTCCCTGTCGCCATGCTGGGCCCGCTTCACGAGCTCGGTATCCACGCCCTCATCCGCAAACGGTGGCGACGGCTACGTCCGACGCCCTCGTACGGTATGGGTCAGCGACACGTGGCGGGACTTCAAAGTTGATGGGCCGGGTGCCGAAATGCCGTTGACGGGCGTCGGACTGTCATCACCGAGGGCGGCCCCCACCGAGGTCGAGGACGCGATGAGACTTTGTCGGGGTTTTGCGCTCCATGCCTGTTGTGGCGGTCGACGCGTGCGCGAGCGGGCCACCACATAAAGCGCAAGACCTGACGCTGAAGCTCCATCCGAACGTGAACCGGTATGATCGCGGCCCACGCGCCTGTAGCTCAGTGGATAGAGCGTCGGCCTCCGGAGCCGAAGGTCGCAGGTTCGAATCCTGTCGGGCGCGCCATTGTCCTCTCTCGGGACATCGTGGACACCCGTCTCGAGACGGACGTCGGCCCGGCGGCGGTCGCCGTATCGTCCTGTCCTCAGGTGCCTCGGCAACGGTCCCCCGAATCGGAGATCGTGCCACCGGCGTCAACGAGCTTGGATCCGCCGGCCATCAGCTTCTCCGACCCGGTGGTCGCATCGTCGACGAGGTAGGCGCCTGCGCCGGCTGCCACGAGCTCCGCACCGTCGCGGAGTGGCTCCCAGGACGCCAGATAGCAGTCGTCGGGCGGGTTGGCATCAAGCCATGCCACCAGCTCCTCGCTCGCTGGCTTGAGCACCGATGCGATTTGCTTCGCCGCCGACGTATCGCCGCTGGCCGACTTGCTGAGAAGATCGCTGATCTGCGGTGACATCGCGGTGTAGGCCATCACACGATCCTTGAATGCGGCCCACTTCGTGGATACGTCTGTCCCTGCAGCCGTCTGGCCCGCCGACTCCACGGGCGCAACCGTGGGGCTCGCTGTCATTGGCGCCGCCTCGGTTGCAGCCGGCGTCGTCGGCACCGGGCTAGCTGGCGCCGTGGACTGCGCCGCTCCTGTGCAGGCTGCCGCGACAACCACCAGGACGCCGCCGGCGAAGGTCACCCCGAGTCGTGTTAGCAACATCACGCCGCACCTTTCGCGCTTCTTACCCCCGGCGACGTTGCTCCAGCGCATGACCGGGCACAAGGGTCGCGCGTCAGTGCCGGCAAGGCTCATTGGCCCGGCCCGTGTTCGTTGGCGAAGAGTCCAGCCCGGTCTGCCGTGCGGCGCCTCGGTTCGAGCCTGGTCACGGTTGACCCACGACCCCGGTTGGCGCGGAGGTTCGGGCGCTCTCAGATGCCTGAACGGGACGCGCCAACCATGATCCCCAGCGACCGATCAGCATCGAGCACCTGGGAGATGGCGAGAGCGCAGTGGTTGCAGATGCGCCAGTCCCGGGTCATGTGACGAGTGCCAACCTCGAGGTTGGCGAACCACGGAGTCCCCTCGTTCCGGTAACGGCCCCGGGTGACCTGCACCTGGAGGGCTGACACGGCCAGCCCCGGTTCGCGACCCAGTGCCTCCACCAGCGTGATCATCTGGGTCGGCGAGTAGCGGATGGCCATGCCAGGAAACGGGATCGCGCCGGAGCAGATATCGCAGTCCACGGCTACATCAACCTCCTCGACGTCATGGGACGCGACTGTGCAAGCGTAGCCGCCGCGGATCCAGACGCCATGTGCCAGATGCCACGAATGATCGGCGGCGTCCGGTGATCCGAGCCAAGACGCGATGGGTCGGGAAGGCGCGCATCGAGGATCGACTCGAGCTGCGCCGTGGTCGCCGCGCGACGTTCATCCGCACGCCTGTAGCTCTGCGGAACGAGCGTCGCTCTCCGGAGCCGAAGGTTGCAGGTTCGAATCCTGTCGGCGCGCGATTTTGGGATTGGTCGCCAGGTCGCGGCCGCGCGTCAAACTCCTCCAGGGGTCGGCCGAGTGCCCAGAATCCGTGACATGACCGGAGAACGCCCGCGGCTCACCGATCGGAGCCTGGACCATCCCGACGCCGATCGACCGCTCGGGCGTGGCAGCGGCGGCTACGTCGACCTCGGCACTGGCTTGGTGATCGGGCGGGCCGTCCTCGAGCCCGGCTGGCGGTGCTCCGAGGATGTGAAGTCGGTCGTCGGCACGCCGTCGTGCCAGACCCACCATCTCCAGCTGATCCTGAGCGGCCGCCTGGGCGTTCGGATGGACGACGGCGAGGAAGCCGAGGTCGGTACCGGCGGCGCATGCCAGGGCGGTCGTGACGATGCTGATGACCGACATCGTCGACTCGACCATGCTCGCCGGTCAACTCGGCGATGCCGCGCGGAAGCAGCGACTGGCCGAGCACAACCGAATCGTCCGCCGCCACCTCGCCCAGCATGGCGGCCGCGAGGTTGACACCACTGGCGACGGCTTCCTGGCCGCGTTCAACAGCGCCGCGGCGGCACTTCGAGCCGCGCTCGCGATCCGCGACGCCGTCAGGAGCGCTGGCGTGGAATCCGCGCAGGCGTTCACACCGGCGAGGTCGACATGGTCGAGAGGCGATCTGCGAAGCTTCGCGGTCCACGAGGCCGGCCGGATCATGGCCACGGTGGGCGCAGGGACCGTTTGCACGTCCGGCCTGACGCGCGACTCTGGATCCACGCGATCTCGTCGGGAGTCAATGCACCGGCTCCTTCGATCGGGATCCGGATACTTATGGCCTCCGCGCGCTCAACTCCTGTCGGGGGCGTGAGAACGCATGTTCGATTACTTGTCGCGTTCCACCAAGGCGGCCGCGAGTGCGAGCGGGAGGGCGCCGACGGCGACTGGCGATCAGGATCCGTCGATCATGGGTCGGACCTCCTTGATCCAGCGCTCGAAGGTCTCGTCGTCGTACGGCGCGGGGCACTCGGCGATCCAGGTGTGGAAGCCGAGGGCCTTCCGCGAGGCCATCTCCTCGGCCACGAACTCGGGCGTCCCGACCCAGAAGGTGTCGTCGTCCGCGACGTCGGACAGCGGCGTCCGGTTCACGGCCATCTGGGCCTCCCAGACGCGACGCGCCTCTTCCATGGTCGAGCGGATGACCGGCTTGCAGCCGCCGGTGAACTCGATCTCGGCGATGTCGCGACCGGCCTCGTCGCAGTGGCGCTCGAGGACGTCGATCTTGTGCCGCAGGAACTCCACTGTGCCCATCGCGTTCCACAGGTCCGCATGGCGGGCGACGGTCCGCAGGGTTTTCTTCTCACCGGAGCCACCGATCATGATCGGGAGGCGCTCCTGGATGGGCGACGGGAGGAGCACGAGGTCCTTGAACGCATAGTGGCTGCCGGGCTCGGACGTCACCGTCTCACCGGCGAACAGCCGCCGCAGTGCGTCGACGGCCTCATCCAGCCAGTCGAGCCGCTCGCCGAAGCCCGACCCGAAGTCGATGCCATTGGCGGTGTGCTCCAGATCGAACCACGCACCGCCCATGCCGGCGATCGCCCGGCCGTTCGATACGTGGTCGATCGTCGTCAGCATCTTCGCGACGAGCCCCGGGTTCCGGAACGGATTCGCGCCCACGAGCAGGCCGAGGCGGACACGAGAGGTGGCCTTCGCCCAGGCGGCGAGGGTCGTGTAGCCCTCGAAGATCGGCTGGTACGGGTCGCCGAAGATGGCGTAGAGGTGATCCCAAGTCCAGACGTGGTCGTAGCCGAGATCCTCGATCCGGCGGGCGGCCGCCTCGAACGACGGCCAGTCGCTCGCCTGTGGCCACGGCAGGATTCCAAGCTTCGTCTTCATCGTGCCTCCGATTCGTCGCTGGTCCGGAAGTGTGGCGCGGGTCCGCGTTCGCAGCGGACGGCGAGAGCGATGATCCCGGCCGCGATCGCGCCGAGGCCGGCGGCCAGGAGATAGAGGCCCGCGAGCCCGAACAGGGTTGCGATCGCGCCGCCCGTCGCGGCCGCCACGACTGCGCTTAGGCTGATCGTTACGCCCTGGAAGATCCCCTGGGCGGTCGCCGCAAGCTCGGGCGGCGCGTGGCGCGAAACCCACGTCACACCGCCGACGAGGAACAGGGCGAAGCCGACGCCGCCCATACCGGCGCCGAAGACGAGCACCGCGGGGTCGGTCGTGAGCCCCGCGAGGACGGCCCGAACCGCGAAGATCGCCGCGCCCGCTACAAGGATCCGCTCCGCGCCGAACCTCGCCGCGAGGCTCGGGAACCGCAGCATGATCGGCACCTCGACGGCCGCGCCCACGGCCGAGGAGAGGCCGACGATCACGGCCGACGCGCCGAGCTCAATGTAGCGGAGCGAGTAGAAGCCCACGACCGCCGATACCGAGGCCCAGGTGAGGAACGCCCCGACGAGGAACAGCCCGAGGCCGCGCGGACCGAAGAGGCGCGATGCCTCCCGCAGGGGCCGCGCCGCCGCTCGAGCGAGCGCCGGGCGAAGCGTCACGCCGACAACCGCCGTCGCGACGAGGCACGCGGCGAGGATCGGGAACAGGGCCCAGATGCCCCAGCGCTCGATCGCGGCGCCAGTCGCGAAGGCCACCACGATGTACGACGCGGATCCCCAGGCGCGGAGCGGGCCGTAGCCGGATCGGTCGCCGCCGGCCGTCTCGAGCGCCCGTGCGTCGATGATCGGCGAGAGCCCGGACATCCCCGCGCCGAGGACGGCCGCCGACGCGACGACGAGGAGCGGCGCCCGGGCCAGCGACAGCAGTCCGACCCCGGCCACGCCGACCGCCGTCGCCGCGGCGAGGACGACGGGCGAGCCGCACAGGTGGTCCGATAGGGCTCCCCACGCCGGGGCTGCGAGCAGACCGACCACGGACGCGAGGCTGACGATCAGCCCGATCGTCGCCAGGTCGAAGCCCAGCGACTGGTAGTACAGGACGATGTACGGCGCGTAGGCGCCGATCGCCCCGAACAGCACGACGTACGCGATGGCCGCGCGAACCCGGCCGGACGCGGGCACCACGGGCCCGGTCGACAGGGGCACGAACGGTGCACTCGGAAGCCCTGGTTCGCGCGTCACTCGAGAGCGGCGGCCGGGAAGAACCTTGGCAGGTGCTGGCGGTTTGCCTCGAGCAGCGCCGGGAGCAGCGGCTCCGCAATCGACCAGCGGGCGACGATCGGGTTCGCGAGAAGCGCCTTGAGGGCCCGACCGGGATCGCCGGTCCGCGCGGCCGAGACGGCGAGCTCCTCGTAGGCCTTGACTGCCTGGACGAGGCCGCGCATCTCGGGCGCCAGCGGCGCCTGGGGGCTGGGAACGGCGCCCTCCCGCGTGATGCGCGCCGGGACCTCGACGACGGCCGTGTCCGGCAGGTCCGGCAGGGCCCGGGCACCCCGCCCGTTGCCGTTGCGGATATCGACGACCTGAACGTCGCCGCGACCGTCGTGGAGCGAGGCGATGAGCTGGGCCGCGGCCTCGCTGTAGTAGGCGCCGCCGCGGCGTTCGAGGAGCGCGGGCTTCTCGGCGAGGTTCGGGTTGCGGTACATCGTGAGCAGCTCGAACTCGATGTCCATGACCTCGGCCGCGCGGGTGTGCCCGCCCGCGACCTGGTCACGGAGGATCTCGTCGGTCCGGTAGTAGTACTTGAGGTAGTAGCTCGGGATCGAGTGGGTCAGCCGCACCACCTCCGCGGGCGAGCCCACCCATGCGGCCACCTCATCGGCCCCGTCACCGGCGAGGATCTCCGGCAGCCGATCGACACCGTCGACGCGGACCGCACGCTCCCATGACAGGTGGTTCAGCCCGACGTGCTCGAGCTCGACCCGCTCCGGCTCGACCCCGAAGCGAGCCGCGAAGGAGCGCTGGAAGCCGATCGCCACGTTGCACAGCCCAATCGCCCGGTGGCCATCGTCCAGGAGGGCCTGCGTCACGATCCCGACCGGGTTCGTGAAGTCGACGATCCAAGCGCCGGGGTTCGCGAGTCGTTCGGTGCGCTCCGCCAGGTCGAGGACGATCGGCACGGTGCGGAGGGCCTTGGCCAGGCCGCCGGCGCCCGTCGTCTCCTGGCCGATCGTGCCGAATCGCGGCGGCAGCGTCTCGTCCACCAGCCGTGCCGCCTGCCCACCCACGCGCAGCTGGATGAGGACGAAGTCCGCTCCCTCCAACGCCGCATCGGTCTCGCCTGTGAGCGTGAGGTGGCCTGGCCAGCCGACGCCATCGAGCATCCGACGGGCCAGGCCACCGACGATCTCGAGTCGCTCCGAGTCGATGTCGAGGAGGACGAGCTCGTCGACCGGGAGACGCGCTGAGCGCCGCGCGATGCCCTCGATGAGCTCGGGGGTATAGGTGCTGCCCCCGCCGACGACCGCGAGCTTCAGGCCCATGCCAGTCCTCCCAGCCTCGGCGCTCCGTCTTGACATCGGGGTGATTGGACATAACGTTATCACCAATCTTCGGGCGTTCGGCACCAAGAGGAGGCCTCGATGCCGCGGTTCCGCCTGCAGGCCGGTCCGGTCCCGCTGCACCACCAGGTGTACGTGGACCTCAGGGCCGCGCTGGACGTGGGCGAGTACGGCGTGGGAGACCGCCTCCCGACCGAGCGGGCGCTTGCCGCTGCGTACGGCTGCAGCCTCATCACCGTCCGCCGAGCGCTGGACGAGCTGTCGCGCGAGGGCCGCCTACAGCGAACGCAGGGCAGCGGGACGTACGTCCTGCCGCCACGGCTGGATCGCGACTTCGCGGGGCAGATGAGCTTCACCGAGGAGATGCAGCGGCGCGGCCTCGATCCCGAGACGCGCCTCATCGCGGCTCGCCCGGAGGCGGCCGCCGAGATCGTCGCCGAGGCCCTCGGCCTCGAGCCGGGCTCCCCCACCCTCTACCTGGAGCGCCTCCGCCTCGCCGGCGGCGAACCGCTCCTCCTCGAGATGGTCCACCTCCCCGCGGAGCGCTTCCCGGGGCTGCTGGCCTCCGATCTCGAGCACAACTCCCTCTACGACCTCCTGACCGAGCGCTATGGGACGCCGGTGGTCCGTGCCCGGGAGGCCCTCGAGCCGGTGCTCCTGCCGGCTCGTGAGGCCGGCCTCCTGGGCATGCGGCCCCGGAGCCTCGCGCTGCTGGTGGAGGGCACGGCGTTCACCCGGAACGACGTCCCCGTCGAATTCGGGCGGACATACGTCCGCGGCGACCGCACTCGCTACTACGTCGAGCGCGTCGTCGTCCGCTCCGGCGCCCGCCGGAGCGTGGAGCCGGAGCTGCCGGCGATTCCCGTCGGCGCGTGACAGCGAGAAGGAGGAACTCGTGAACCAACGCCTCGCACGGGCCATCGCACCGCTCGCGGTGCTGGCGCTCGTCGTGACGGCCTGCGGGCCGTCGGCGAGCTCGAGTCCGTCCACCACCGCCACCGGCGGGCCCGAGACCCAGGCGCCTCCGGCCACCTTCGCTCCCGCCTCGCTTCGCTGGTACTGCTGCCTCGGCACAGGCGAGGATCCGAGCCAGGTTCCGACCGAGGAGGAGGTTGCGGCGGGCTTCGGCGAGCTGCATCCGGGCAGCGAGCTCAAGATCGAGATCGTCACCTACGATGCCGCCCGCAACACCCTCTCGACCCAGATCGCCGGAGGCAACGCGCCCGACATCGTCGGTCCCGCGGGCGTCGGCGGCCTTGCCGCCTTCGAGGGCCAGTGGCTGGACCTCGCGCCGTACATCCAATCGACCAGCTACGACCTGAGCGAGTTCGATCCCGGTGCGGTCGACTTCTACAAGACCGACGAGGGCCAGATCGGGATCCCGTTTGCGGTCTACCCGTCGATGGTCTGGTACAAGAAGGACCTCTTCGCGGAGGCGGGCCTCAACGAGCCGCCCCATGGGTACGACGCCAAGTACACGATGGCCGACGGGACCGAGGTCGAGTGGGACTACGACACCGTCCGCGAGATCGCGATGAAGCTGACGGTCGACGAGGCCGGCAAGGATGCCACCGAGGCCGGCTTCGACCCCGAGAAGATCGTCCAGTACGGATTCGAGCCACAGCGCGATGACCTTCGGGGCCTCGGCGCGTACTGGGGTGCCGGAAGCCTCGTCTCGAGCGACGGCAGCGCGAAGATCCCCGAGCCCTGGAAGGCGGCCTGGAGGTTCTTCTACGACGGCATGTGGAAGGACCACTTCATCATGACCGGGCCGGTCTTCGAAAGCGAGGAGTTCAGCGGCGGTGGCTACGCGTTCTTCTCGGGCCGAGTCGCGATGAGCGAGAACTTCCTGTGGACCACGTACGGCGTCGCCGACGCCGGCACGGACTGGGATCTCGCCGCCATCCCGGCGTACAACGGCACGATCACCTCGCCGCTCAACGCCGACACCTTCGCGATCCTCAAGGACAGCAAGAGTCCCGACGCGGCCTTCGCCGCGCTCACCTACCTGATGGATGACGCGTCCGAGACCCTGCTGAACCTGTATGGCGGCATGCCTGCCCGGCCGGCGAAGCAGGATGCGTTCTTCGAGCAGCTCGGCCAGAGCGACGGCTTTCCCGCGGAGGTCGATTGGCAGGTCGCCAAGGACAGCGTCGCCTACGCGGACAACCCGAACTTCGAGGCCCCGATGCCGAAGTACAACGAGACGCTCGACATCCTGGGCACGTACCTGAGCAAGTGGACGACGACCCCCGGCCTCGACCTCGATGCCGAGTTCGACGCCCTCGAAGCGGAGATCCAGGCGGCCTGGAACAGCTAGGCCGTCGCCAGATGGACCAGTTGCCGAGCGTCGCCGTCACCCGCCCCGCGGGAGCCGCCGGTCGGCTGAACCTCCGGGCCTGGTCGAAGCTGACGCCCCTGGCGCGCCGCGAGGCGCGCCAGGGGCTGCTCTACATCGCCCCGTGGCTCCTGGGTTTCTTCGCCTTCACCGCGATCCCGATGGTCGCCACCCTGGCCCTCACCTTCGTGAACCTGACCCTGGCCCAGCGTGAGCCGCTGGCCTTCGTCGGGCTCGACAACTACGTCCGCCTCGCGGCCGACGACCGCGTCTGGCACTCCCTGTCGGTCACGCTGCGGTTCTCAGCGCTTTGGTTGCCCATCTCGATCATCGTCCCGTTCGCGATCGCGGTCGGCCTCAACAGCCGCCACGTCCGCGGCGCGCCGCTGTTCCGGTCGCTGTTCTTCCTGCCGTACGTCGTGCCCTTCGTGGCCGGGGTTCTCGTCTGGGAGCAGACGCTCGGTGACAACGGCTGGATCAACGACGTCCTGCGCCTGGTCGGCGTCGAAAAGCCGCCATCGTGGCTGTTCGACAGCACGTGGATCTATCCGGCCCTCGTGATGATGGGCGTCTGGGGCATCGGGGCCGGCATCGTCATCAACCTCGCAGGACTGCGGGCGATACCGACGGAGCTGTACGAGGCGTCGCGCATCGACGGCGCGGGGGCATGGGCCCAGCTGCGCCACATCACCATCCCGATGATGTCGCCGATCCTGTTCTTCACCCTCATCCTCGGCGTGGTCGAGGTGCTCCAGTACTTCCTGGTGCCGCTCGTCCTGAAGAACGGCACCGGTGAGCCGGCCGGCGCGACGCTCTTCTACAACCTCAACCTGTACCGAACCTTCTTCACCTACCAGGAGCTGTCGTACGGCGCCACGATGGCATGGCTGCTGTTCGCCCTCACGCTTGCCATCACCCTCGTCCTGTTCGCCCTGTCGCGCCGCTACGTCTACTACGCGGGGGCTCGATGACAGCCCGCTCCGAGACGATTGCGGTCGCGCGGGTCGGGCGGACCGGCTCCCCGCGGAACCCTGCTGAGCTGACCCGCACTGCGCTCCTGACGACGGCCTTCGTGGCGATCCTCCTCGCCTTCCTGATGCCGCTCTTCTACAGCGCGATCACCTCCCTGAAGTCGCCGACCCAGATCAGCCAGCCGAACTCGCCGATCCTGCCGTCCGACCCGGCGACCTTCACGTGGAACGGCGTGAGCTACGACGTCTACTACGTCCCGCTGCCCGACGGCACGACCCGCGAGCTGGCGCTCGTCACGCCCGGGCGCAAGCAGAGCGAGTTCATCGATCCTTCGAATCCCGAGCAGGGGCTCATCAGCTGGCAGGGCTCGTGGCGGGTGCTCGACCAGCCCTGGCAGCTCGCGCCGAACTGGGACAACTACGCCGAGGTCTGGGGGCTCATCGACTTCCCGCTCCTGCTCAGGAACACGATCCTCCTGGCCCTGATCAGCACGATCGGGACGGTCCTGTCGTGCACCCTCGTCGCCTACGGCTTCGCCCGCTTCCGGTTCCCGGGCCGTGGCTTCCTGTTCACGCTGCTGCTGGCAACGATCTTCCTGCCGGGCGCAGTCACCCTCATCCCGACGTACACGATCTTCAACAAGATCGGCTGGGTCGGGACGTGGCTCCCGCTGCTCGTTCCGGCGTTCTTCGCCAACGCCTACGACGTGTTCCTGCTCCGGCAATACCTGCTGACCATCCCGCGCGACCTCGACGAGGCTGCCATGATCGACGGGGCGAGTTCGCTGCGGATCCTCCGCTCGGTGGTCCTGCCGCAGGCCTGGCCGGTCATCGTGGCGGTGTCGATCTTCACGTTCGTCTACTCGTGGAACGACTACTTCGCGCCGCTCATCTATCTCGCCGGCCACGACGACCTCCTGCCGCTGCAGGTCGGGCTTGCGAGGTTCAACGGGATCTACTACCAGAACCCGGCGTTCATCCAGGCTGGCAACATCATGACCCTCGTCATCCCGGTTGCCCTGTTCGTCCTCTTCCAGCGGGTCTTCATCCGGGGCATCGTCATCTCGGGCGTGGAGAAGTAGTGGTGACCGCCGACAACACGTTCCGCGTTGCACTGACGTTCGATGCCGAGCATCCCGACCGCCCGACGGTCGAGGACGTCCACGACAGGATCATCTCGATCCTCGAGCGCCAGGACGTCCGGGCGACGTTCTTCGTCCAGGGCCGCTGGGCCCAGGCCTACCCGGCACGCGCCCGCGCGCTGCCGGGCCTGGGCCACCTCGTCGGGAGCCACAGCTTCTACCACGTTCGGATGCCGCTCCTGTCCCGCGCCGGCCTGCGAAACGACGTCGAGCAGGCCGAGCGCGCGATCCGCGACATCGTGAAGGTCGATCCGCGGCCGTGGTTCCGCCTGCCTTTCGGGAGTGGCGCGACGCATACGGACATCCATTCCGGCCTCGGGGCGCTCGGCTACCGACACGTCCACTGGGATGTCGAGGCCAAGGAATGGCGGACGCGGGTGACCGCCGGCCGGGTCGCCGACGAGTCCGTCGCTGGCGCGTCCGCGATCGGCGACGGAGCGATCCTGCTCATGCACTCCTGGCCACGGACGATTCCTGGCGCCCTCGACCAGGTGATCCGCCGGCTTCGCGACGCCGGCGCGACGTTCGTCCGCGTCGACGAGCTGCCGGGGCGGTGAGCACCGGGACCACGGGCAGGGCTCACGCGGCGGTCCTCGCCGTCGACGGCGGCAACTCCAAGGCCGACGTCGCGCTCGTTGCGGGCGACGGAACGCTCCTCGCCTTCGCCCGGGGACCGTCGATCTCCCATCAGGCGGTCGGGCTGGAGCGCGGCATGGCCAACCTCGCAGCGCTCACGCGGGAGGCGGCCGGGACGGCCGCGACGCCGATCGCCGACGTGGCGGTCTACTGCCTGGCCGGTGCGGACCTGCCGTCGGACGTCCGCCTCCTCCGCCGCGGGATCGGCCGCCTCGGGCTGACGCCGGAGCTCGAGGTCCTGAATGACACCTTCGCTGTGCTGCGAGCGGGCTCCCACCGGCCGTGGGGCATCGGGCTCGTCTGCGGCCAGGGCATCAACGGCGCCGGCGTCGCGCCGGACGGCCGGACGGCCCGGTTCGACGGCCTCGGGCCGATCTCGGGCGACTGGGGCGGCGGCGGCGGGCTCGGTGGCGACGCCATCGCCGCGGCAGTGCGAGGGCAGGACCGCCGCGGGCCGCGGACGATCCTCGAGCGCCTCGTCCCGGAGCACTTCGGCCATCGGACTCCGCTGGCGCTGAGCCGGGCACTGTACCTCGGCCGACTCGACGACGTCCGCCTGTCCTCGCTCGCGCCGGTCGTCTTCGGGGCTGCCGTCGGCGGGGACGCGGTCGCCCGACGGATCGTCGACCGGCTTGCCGACGAGCTCGTGGCGATGGCCTCGGCGTTGCTGCGGCGGCTGCGGCTCACTCGGTTGGATCCCGACGTCGTCCTCGGTGGCGGCATCTTCGGCACGGATGACCCGGCCTTCTACGCCCGGATCGAGACGGGCGTCCGCGAGGTCGCCCCCGCGGCGATGATCGTCCGGCTGGCGGCCGTGCCGGTACTGGGGGCAGCGCTCATCGGCCTCGACCGCCGCTCGCCGACCGGTGCGGCGGAACCGGCGACCGCCGAGCGCCTCCGGGCGGCGCTAGCCGAGTACGCCGGATGAGCCTGCTCGGCGAGATTCACGAGCAGCCGGAGGCCGCGGCGCGCTTCCTCGACCGGCGGCTCGCCGACGTTCGCGCGGCCGCGCGCCGGATCGCGGCGCACGACCCGGCGGTCGTCCTGGTCGCGGCTCGAGGCTCCTCCGACCACGCCGCGATCTACGCCCAGTACGCGTTCGGGCTCCGGAACCGGCTGCCGGTGGCCCTCGCCGCGCCCTCGATGTTCTCGGTCTACGGCGCCCCGCCGCGCCTGGAGCGCTCCGTCGTGCTCGGCGTCTCGCAGTCGGGCGAATCGCCGGACATCGTGGCCGTCCTCGTGGAGGCCCGACGCCAGGGAGCGCCTGCGGTGGCGATCACCAACGAGCCGGGCTCGCCGCTGGCCAGCGCCGCCGACGCGGTCATCGCGCTCGAGGCCGGACCGGAGCGGTCGGTCGCGGCCACGAAGACCTACACCATCCAGTTGCTCGCGATCGCGGCTCTGTCAGCCGCCCTCGCCGAGCCTTCGCTGCGCGACGCGGAGCGGCGTCTCCGTACCATCCCTGCCGCGATCGGCGCGATGCTGGACGCCGACGCGACCGCCCGCGACCTCGCCGCTCGCCACGCGCCGATGACCCGGGCGGTCGTCCTCGGCCGCGGCTGCGAGTACCCGACCGCCCGGGAGTGGGCCCTCAAGATCCAGGAGCTGACGCAGGTCATGGCCCATGCCTGGTCGTCGGCTGACTTCGCGCATGGCCCGCTGGCCCTCGTCGAGCCCGGCCTCCCGGTGCTCGCCGTCGTGCCGGACGATGCGGCGGGCGACGGCCTCGTGGCCCAGCTCCTGGCGCTCCGCGACGACCACCGCGCCGACGTCGTCACCATCTCGCGCCGGCAGGACGCGAGGGCCGCCGGGTTCGCCGGACTGCCGTTCCCGGACCTACCGCCGGACCTCGCGCCGATTGCCTCGATCGTGCCGGGCCAGCTATTCGCTCTCCACCTCGCCGTCGCCCGAGGGCTCAACCCCGACCGGCCGCGCACCATCTCCAAGGTCACGCGGACCCGCTAGGGCGAGCGACGCTCCGGCCCTCAGGCGCTCCCGCTCGCCCGGTGCCCGGTCCCCGAGCGCATCGCTCGACGCGGCGAGGGCGACCGTGCGGGCGATCTCAGGCGCGGGGCGCAGCCCGGCACTGTTACTCGGCCTGGAACCGGGCAACGACCGCGCCGAAGTCCGGATCGCCCCGGCCCAACCGGCGATCTTACGGGCCACGTCGCGCGGTTCGGCGACGGCCCCGCTGAAGTCGCCGGACACCTTGGGCTTCGATCGGGATTCGGGCGTCTATAGCATCCGCGCGCTCATATCCTGTCGGGCGCGCCAGAACGCCTGTCCTGGCTTGACCCGCCGTGCTTGAGGGGACTTCGAGTCCGGCGGGCGCCGGGCCGCTCTTGGCGAGCGCGTGGGACGAGCGCGTGCGGGCGCATGCCGACCGAGATCGCCAACCGAGAATCCCGCCGCGAACCTGCTGGGGAGCCGTCTTGTGGCCGGCGGCGATCATGGACCTGAACCTCCCGAGCCGAGAAGGATGGCCAGCAGGAGCAGCATTCCGCCGATGTTCCACAGGACGTGGACCGCGATGCCCAGGTAGATGTTCCGCGACCACCACGTGGCGGACACCATCGGCAGCAGCGCAACGATGCGGCCGACGGTGGCCCAGGGCGTAAAGAAGTGGTAGAGCGAGAACAGCACCATGTTGAGCGCCGGTGCCCAGCCCCCGAGCCACGAGATCCTCGGCAGGAGGTAGCCGCGGAAGTACAGCTCCTCGACCACCGGACCGGCGATCCCGTTGGCCAGCAACCCGACGACCCAGGTGATGAGCAGGGCCGCCGCGGAGTAACGGGCGAAGTCCTCCGCCATGAAGAACCAGTCGGGCAACCAGAAGAAGAACGTGTCGGTGAAGAACTCGTCGAGTGGCGGGAAGAGAACCATCGCGATGAGGGATGCCCAGGTGAAGGTGACCAGTACCAGCCCAACGAGTTGGCCGCGGGGAACTGGTTCGCGATAGAGCACCACCCTGCCCAGCGAGGCAGCCTCCTTTCGGGCTCGGTAGAAGAGCAAGCCAAGCTCGAACGGGATCAGCACCACGACGATGGCGAGATAGAGGGCCATGAGCGAGGGGAACCCGAGCTCCCTGACCATCGGCGCGACACCGATGTAGAAGGCAGTGATCAACGCCCCCGGCAGCAGATGGAGCACCACCGAGCGAGCGATGGAGTGCTGCTGGTTCGTCGGGATCGAGAGCGGTTCCATTGGGATGGCTCCGTTCAGCCAGTTGGCCATCTGACGCCTGCGTCGACAATCTCCCCGTTGCGGGGCAGCGATCCCCTGAACAGCAAGCGCACGGCATTCGCCCGCTCGATGTCTCGGCTGTCGATCGCTTGCACATGGACGTGCGGCTCGGTGCTGTTGCCGGAGTTCCCACACCGACCAATGGCATCGCCGATCCGGACGCGCTGTCCGGCTCGGACCCGAACGCTTCCCTGCTGGAGATGACAGACGGCGACGACGACACCGTCGCTATCGATCAATACGTGATTACCGGCGAGCGCTCTCCACCCCGATTCGGCGCGGCCGCGCTGCGTCAGCGCGTACCCGATCGACGGCAGGCCGCGATACGCCGCATGGTCGGCTTCGGCGTCGTGGGCGCCCGCCACGACCCCCTCGATGGGTGCGAGCAGCGGGCGTCCGAAGCCGGGGTATCTCGCAGGGGGTTCCGGGCGCACCAGTGAGCCAAACGTGATCGGCGCTGTGTGCCCGGTGTCGTCGACCGGCACGAAGTCGATTGCGTATGACGTACCGAACATCGTCGTGCCGTGGCTGGGAACTCGATTGGCAGGGCTGTTCTGCGTGAGCCAGCGGCCGGTGAACGGGAATTCCAGGTCGATGGACGCGGCCTGGCTGCGTCCAGGGTCGCCCGGGCCGATGACGGAGATCCGCATGTCGAGCTCCTCTCGTTCGGGGATCGCCCTCGGGCCCACGGGCAGGCCATCCCCTGGACTAGCGCCGGCGCGGCTCGAGCTCCATGAGCGCGCCATCGGCGATCCCGGTCAGCTCTCCGGCCGGCGTCTCCAGGGCCCAGCGGTACGGGGCGGGCGCCCGATACGTCGGGCACGGGTCGGCAGCGCAGAGCGTCATCGTTTGGACCTTCATACACCGTCCATCTGGGCCAAGAAAGGCGACATCGAGCGGGATCGTCGCGCCCCTCATGAAGAACGCTGCCTCGACGGGCTCGGGAAACGCGAACAGGAGCCCGTCGATCGTGCCGAGGTCATCGACGCCGGCGAGCCCGCGAGCCCACTCGTCGGGGGCATCGGCCACGGCCACCAGGTACGTCTCGTCGCCGAGCCTCAGGTCGGCGAGCCCGAGCGATCGGAGCGCCACTGGCACCCCCTGTGCCCCGGCCCCCAGGGCCGCGGCGAGCAGCCCCTCCAGGGATTCGCCGCCCGGGAAGGCGCGAGGCTGCCATCCGGGCATGAGCCGGTCGAGGAGATACGCCTGGGCCGCACCGAGCTCGTAGTAGCGGTCTCGGACGGTGCCCGGGACGCTCGAGAGGTCGTCGAGCCAGGCGAGCGCCGCCTGCCAGGTCTGCTCCGGCTCCGCGTACTCGGCGCCGAGGGCGATGAAGGCGGCCGATGGCTGGTAGTCCGAGCCGGCGGCCTCGAGGAGCTGGACGTCGGTGTAGCGAGCCAGGCCTTCCGACCATTCGACGGCCTGCTCGAACCCGGCGACGTCGCCTGGGCCGTTCGCGCGGCGCGATTCGCGGGCAGCGAGGAAGGCGGAAACCGCCTCGCGAAGCTCAGCGTCGTCGCTCGTGGCGAGTGCCGCCCGCAGCAGCCGGGCCTCGTCGGCCAGTTGTGACGTGAAGCCGCCAAGGTGCCCGAGCTCGACCGCAAGCTCCATCTCGTCGCCCTCGAAGCCGAACCTCGGCAGGTCCATGGCCATCTGCTCGAGCTGATGGACGTGGAACGCCTCGTGCGCCGCCCAGCGGACGTACTGGACATCATCGAGCGTGACCATGCCGACGCCGAGCATGCCGTCGAGGAAGGCCTGCAGTTCGACGCGCGGCAGGAGCGCGACGCCGAGGTGATCGCCGAGGAGCTGGACGCCGATGCCAGGTGCCAGATGACCCGCGCGACGGAGCAGCGGCACGCCGACAACCTCGAACCCGGCCACCGGATCGAACCCCTCGGGCGGCGACGGGTGACCGATGAGGTAGTCGGCGTCGCCGACCTGGAGGAGGAACGGCGGCCGCTCCTCGCCCCAGCCGTCCCAGACGTTCGGACCAAGGGTCTCGACGACGCGCCAGATCTCCTCGAGCCGGGCCCAATCCGCGGCGAGGACAGTCTCAGGAGCGGCGCCGGTCGGCGATGCCGAGGCCGTGATGGCGGGCGTCACGGTGGGAGTCGGCGACGCTGTGGTACCGCAGCCAGCCAGGGTGAACACCAACGCGACCGCGAGAAGCAGCCTGCCGGATCGGGCGATGACCATCGTTCATGCTCCCGATTCGTCTGCGCGATGGCCTGACGCGGCTCGCAGGTACACGCTGAGCGCGACGAGACCGATGGCGGTCAGGACGAGCATGACCGGGACGATCTCGGCGGAAGCTGCGGGCGAGGCCGGATCGGCGGCGTGGCCGAGCCATTGATCGACGGCGATGCTCAGGGTCTCGATGGCGAGCATGACGAGGAGGCTCCCGGTCAGCAGGAATCCCCAGGCCTTCCGCTGCCAGAGCAGGACGGCCGTCAGCGCCATGAGCGGCAGGGTGAAGCCGAGATCGAGAATCTGTACGGGTCCGGTCGTCATCCCGGTTCCTGCCAGGAAGGCCGGTGCCTCGGAGCTGAGGACGGATGGCACGGTTGCCCGCAGCCACAGCATCAGGAACAGCGCGGCATTGATGAGAAGGTAGGCGGCCAATGCCCGGTTCGGGGTCCGTGGTCCGAACCGGCTCGCGAGTTGTCCGACCTGGATCTGCGGCACGAGGGCCACCAGCGACCAGATCGCGAGCGAGGCGAGCGCCACATACAGGAAGAAGAACGCGTTGAATGGAGTCGCGAACAGGAAAAGGACGGCCTGGTAGGCGATCGAGCCCAAGGCTCCGACCCATGCGACGAGGGCAACAGGACCTCTTGCCGTGGACAGCATCGATGCGATCAGCACCGGCACCGTCACAACCCCCATCACGAGGGCTGTCCCTTGGAGATTGCCGACGCTGACCGCAGGGCCACGGATCAGGTCTCGGGCGAGCAGCGATGTCAGCGTCACGGCCAACGCATCGAGTGCGCATGCTGCCGAAAGCACGTACGACGCGCGTCCGACCCTGTCCGCACCTGTCGTCATCTCGACCGCCCCGTTCGTACTCGCCGGGGACGCCATCTTCGCTATCGCCGCGATTGTACCATACTGACTCGTATGGTATCTCGCCGATCCCCACGCAGGGTGGCGTCCGAGGCCTCCGGGAGGCGCGGCCGACCACGCAGCACCAGGGCGGACGAGGTGATCCTGGCAGCGACGATTGAGATCCTCGCTGAACGCGGCGTGCGCGGCCTGAACGTCGACCTGGTCGCGGCTCGTGCCCACGCAGGGAAGGACACGATCTATCGGCGCTGGCCCACGCGTGCCCGGCTCGTCCACGACGCGCTGGCCCGCGCCGCGGCAGTGGCAGTCCCCGTCCCCGATACCGGCAAGGTCGAGGACGACCTTGTTGCCTATCTCGATGACGTGGCGCGGTTTCTGTCGGAAAGCCCGTTCGGGCGGATCGCGGCCTCGGTCATTGGGGCGGCGATCGATGACGAGGCCCTCGACGTAGCCGCCCGCGCTTTCTGGGTCGAGCGTCGAGCCGTGGCGGGATCGATCATCGAGCGCGCGGTCGCGCGTCGGGAAGTGCTCGCCGAGGGCCCGGTCGACCTGCTCGTGGAACTTCTCGTCGGGCCCATCTACTACCGGTGGCTCGTGATGCGCGCACCGACCGATGTCGTCCGGATCCGCGAGATCGTCCGGCGCGTCCTGGGCCGGAACAGCGACGTGCCGTTTGACCGTGCTCGGCCGAATGCCGTCGATCCGGACTGACCTCGATCAGTCGTGGGTCGCCCGCGTCGATAACGACGTAGGTCGGGCGCCAAGGACAGATGCTCCATTTGCTCGAGCGCAGGCGTGCAAACGCGACGGCGCGACTCCACGGGCGTTGCCCACGGAGCGTCGGTACCCGAGCCCAACGGTCGCGCGTCGGGTGACGCACACAGGCCACCCAAGTGCTTGGTATTCTTCGTGCCATGAGAACTACCATCGACAAGGCCGGACGCTTGGTCATCCCTCGCGCGTTGAGGGATCGGATCGGCCTCGTCGGTGGCGGCGAGGTCGAGCTCGAGCTCGACGGCTCCGCGGTTCGCATCGAGCCGGTTTCCGGCAGCGATCTCAAGGATGTGGCCGGCCTGCTGGTCATTCCGGCGACCGGCATCCCGCTCACCGGCAATCTCGTGCGCGAGCTCATCGATGCCGACCGACACGGACGCTGACAGCGAGGTCGTGCTGCTCGATACGAGCGTCGCGATCGCCGTGATCGTCGAGGACCACGAGTTCCATGCCTCGGCGCTGGAGCTCGTCCAGGGCCGCCGCCTTGGGCTTGCAGGCCACGCGTGGTTCGAGACGTATTCGGTCCTGACCCGGCTCCCCGGCGCGAACCGTCGGTCGCCGGCAGATGCACTTCGGCTGCTCGCCCACAACTTCGCCTCGTCCGAGTTCCTCGGTGAAGACGAGTCGCTTGCGCTTGGGCGGGAAATCGCCCGCCTCGGCGTCTCGGGCGGCGCCGTCTACGACGCCCTTGTCGGAGCGGCCGCGCGTCAGCATGGTCGGCGCCTCGTCTCGGCCGATGTGCGCGCGCAACCCGTGTACGAGGCGCTCGGCGTCGGGCTCGAGGTGATTCGCGCGTAGCGCCGTAGATCCCCGGCCCCCGGTCCGCGACATGGCTGCCCGGCGCACCGAACCCCGCGGCCCAATCGGCGAAGCCACTAGCACAGGGCAGCAGTGCCGCCCCGTCGGAGCGGCACTGCTGGGTGGGTTGCGGCGATGCCAGGCGGCTATCGCGGCCAGTTGTCCGGATGCAGTTCCCGGCGCGCGCTACGGGGCGACTGCCACCCCCGCCGGCAGGTTCTGCTCGGTGACGAGGGCCGTCACGCTGCTGCCGTCCATGTTCGCGCGCACGATGGTGCCGTTGTTGGCGTTGGCCCAGTACAGGTGACTTCCGTCGACCGCCAGGCCGTCCGGATGCGGCTGGCTGGAGGCGAGGGTCGTCACGCCGGAGCCGTCCAGGTTCGCCCGCATGATCGCCCCGGTGGCGCCTTCGTTGGCGCCGGTGTTCGCCCAGTAGAGGTGGTCACCATAGACGGCGATCGCAAAGGGGTATGTCTGCCCGGAGACGAGCGTCGTCATGCCGGTGCCGTCCAGGTTCGCCCGCATGATCCGGCCGTCGCCGACGATGTCGCCCCAGTAGATGTGGCTGCCGTCCACCGCGATCGTGGCCGGCTGGAGCTGGCCGGTCCCGTCAACGAGCGTCGTGACGTTGCTGCCGTCCAGGTTCGCCCGCATGATCGTCTGGCCCTGGAGGTTCGTCCAGTACAGGTGGGTGGCATCCACCGCCACCCCGTACGGATGGGACTGCCCTGAGACGAGCGCCGTGACGTTGCTGCCGTCCAGGTTGGCCCGCATGATCGTGTCGGCGCCGATGTTCGCCCAGTAGAGATGGCTTCCGTCAACCGCGACCCCGAACGGGCTGTCCTGGCCGGTCACCAGGGTGTGCGCGCCGGTGCCGTCCGGGTTGGCTGCCATGATCTTGCCGTCCGAGAAGCTGGCCCAGTACAGCCCACTACCCGGGATGAAGCCCTCCGCGAACGCCTGGTTCGAGTCCGACGACGCGCCCTCCGGATTGATGGCCTCTACCAGGTAGTACGTGCCCACGGTGGGCGCGGGCGTGACGTCGAAGGCCATGGCCGTCGTGGTCCCGAGCTCTGTGTGGGGGCCGCTCGGCGACGTCGAGCTCAGGACGACGTAGTGGTCGACCGTTCCGACAGACGGGGCCGCCCATGTCAGGTACACATACGCGACGTCGACCGTCCCGGATACAAGGTCAGCAGTCAGGTCGGTCGGCGCGCTCGGCGGGACCATTTCGTGAATGGTCAGTGTGGCCGTGCTCTGCGCCCCGGCCGTCCAGCCGCGGCTCGTCGTGCTCAGCGTCACGTTGACGGTCTCATCCGGCTCGTCGAGCACGCGGTCGACGAGGATCGGCACGCAGGCGCTGCCTTGGCTCGCCCCTCTCCCGAATGCGACCGTCGTGCTGACCGGGGTGTAGTCGACGCCCGCCGAGGCAGTGCCGTCACTGGTCGTGACCGTGACGACAGGCGCCTTGCCCTTGGTCACGGAACGCACGACCCAGACGCACGCGCTGTCCACACCCTCGACGACCTCGTAGGTCGCGCCGGTGAAGTTGACCGTCTGCTCGGGCTTGGGTGTCGGCGCGGCCCCCGCAACGCCGGCGGTGGCGAGCACGAGCGCCATGGCGGTGGCGGTCACCGCGAAGGCGGTGAACCACGACCGATGCCTGCCGGTACCGATGAACGTCATGGTGAACCACGCTCCTCTTGGGGCGGCTCCCCGAGTCGAGCGACAGCGTCGGCTGGGAGAGTCCCGGTGTTCCAATCGCGCGACCACGGTCGGGCGCGCACTGGAGCACTGTCGGTCTGAACACGACGCGCAACATCCGTAGCAGTACGGGGTTCGCTACGGCATCCGACCCCCGCATACGGGCTCGCACCCCAGAACCCGACCCCGTACGGATACGGATGCGAGCGAGCCAAGCCTTCCCATACCGTGCCCCTATGGACCCCAACGACCGCCCCCGCTCAGGGTTGGCGACCGACCAGCCGGCAACGAGCGACACGGCTTCGGCACTGGCCAATGCCACGGAGATCCTGGCGCGGGCCGCTGCTGACGAGGCGGCGGCGGTCGAGGCGCATGCGCGATTCCGTCGTGAGGGAGCGCCAACACTCCCGCCGGACGAACGAATCTCGCCGCTGCTGGAACCAGGCGAGCGCGTGATCGCAGTCCGGCACGCCGTGCTGCTCGACCGCCGCGAACCCGCTCCCGGCGCTCGGTTCACCCCCGGCGTGGCCGGGACCCTGTACGTCACGTCACAACGCCTGGTGCTCGTCGGTCGGCTGACACTGCCGTTCGCCATCGACGAGATCGAGGACGCCATCGTGACGGGCGAACGCCTCCTGCTCGTCCTGCGCGACGGCCACGGGGTGGCCCTCCAGGTCGCGCAGCCGCGCCTCCTGTGGGTCGAGATCGCGGCGGCGCGCGGACCCGCGAGGGCCGGTCAGGGCTCGGGGTCGAAGGACGGTCCCCGGCCGGCTGTCCGGTAGCGACGCGCCGCCTCGGCCCGGTTTCTCGCTCGGAGCTTGTGAAGGATGCTGCTGACGTGCATCTCGACGGTGCGCGGCGAGAGGGTCAGGATGCCGGCGATCTCGTGATCGGTGAGGCCCTCGGCGAGCCGCTGGAGGACCTCCGCTTCCCGTGGCGTGAGCGTACCGAGCGCCGGGTCGGCGGCGCTCGCCGCGGAGAAGCCCGGGCGCGAAGTCTCGACCAGGTGTTGGACGAGGCGGGCGGCGGTCCGTCGTGACATTGCCAGCTCGCCCTCGATGGCGGCCCGCACCGCGCGCGCGAGCCCGCCGACCGAGAGGTCTTTGGTGAGATAGCCTGCGGCGCCGAAGCGCATGGCGTCGAGCAGATGGCGGTCCTCGCGCGAGGCGGTCAGCATCAGGATGCGGGTCCCGGACAGCCGAGGCGCAAGCTCGCGCACCAGCGCGAGCCCGTCCATGCCGGGCAGCTCGATATCGACGAGCAGCACGTCGGGCCGGACCATTGGCGCGAGCTCGAGCGCTTCCTCGGCGCTCGCCACCTCGCCGACCACGGCGAGGTCGGCCGCCTCGAGCGCCTGGCGGACCGCGCTGCGCACCAGCGGGTGATCGTCGACGACCATGACCCGAATGCGGGCGCGTGCTGGCGTCGTCGTCATGCCACGTGTGCCTCGACCGCCGCCGCGGCAACGGGCACGCGGAGGCCTATGCGCGTCCCCTTCTGCGGCGCCGACTCGATCTCGAGCTCCGCGCCGATCTGGGCCGCTCGCTCGCGCATCCCGGCCAGGCCGAAGGCACTGTCGCCGACCATGTCTGGATCGAAGCCACGGCCGTTGTCGCGGATTTCCAGCACCACGCAGCCGTCATCCACCCCGCCGCGGACGCGCACCACCGTCGCATCAGCATGGCGCCGCACGTTGGTCAGGGCCTCCTGCATGATGCGCAGCGCCTCGGCTTCGGCACGGGATTGCAGCGCCGGCAGCGTGGTGTCGCAGTCGAGCTCGACGCAGAGCCCGAAGCGATCCTCGAAATCCTCGAGCGCTCGCGACAGGAGCTCTCGCAGCGACACGTTGGTCGCGCTCGGTGCGCGCATCGTGGCCACCGCCTGGCGCGCCTCTGCGATTCCTGCGTCGACTGCCGCCGTCACCTCGTCGGTGAGCGCCTGTGCCTCCGGGCCGAGCTCCGGTTGGGCGGCGAGGCGCGTCGCCTTGAGCTTGGCCAGCCAGAGGTCCTGGGCCAAGCCATCATGCAGCTCGCGGGCCAGCCGCTCGCGCTCGGCCGCCACGGCGAGCGCCCGTTCCTGCTGCACGAGTTGACCTTCGAGCCGGCGCAACTCGGTGATGTCGTGGATGGTGACGAGCCGTCCGATGGGCCTGTCCTGCCAGTCAGTGAGCACGATTGCGCTGACTTCGCAGGTTCGCTGCCCGTCGTCGTTGTAGAGGACGATCTCGGACGGCGTCGACAAATCCGCGATGAAGGCAGCCAGTTCCACTCGCTCCCCGGCTGACTCGCGAATCGGATGCCACACGACCGCCTGGGTGGGCGCCACCAGCAACCGGCGCGCGGCGGCATTGGCGTCAACGGTGCGGCCCCTGTCGTCGAGCACCAGCATCGCATCGGGCATGCGCTCGAGCATCGTCTGGCGGGACACGGGGACGAGGTCGAACAGGCGGAAGCGGACGAGCGCGATCGCATACATGCCCGCCACGATGTCGAAGCTGACGACACCCGCCACGATGTTCGGCACATAGACGATGTTGAAGACGCCCAGCGGATAGAGCACGCGAATCGCCACCTGGCCGAGGAGGATCAAGGCGACCGGGGCGCGGTGGGCCGCCGAGCGCACGAAGAGCAGCACGAAGATCGCTGTGGAGAGGACGAACACGGCAGTCGCGAAGCCGCCAAACGCCATGCCGAGCGTGGTTCGGTCCCCCTGGATCTCGCCGTTCGCGACGATGCCGCGCCACAGCAGGCTGCCGCCAGCCACGAATTCGAGCACGACGTGGACGACCACCACGGCTGCGAGGATCCCGGCGACCGGGCGGGTCAGCCATCGCTCGAGCCCGGCGTACTGCACGGCGAACCAGAACGCGAGGACCACGCCCGGGAGCGTCAGTGCATCCCGGAAGACGAACCAGAAGCGTTGCTGCGCCACGTCGCTTGCTGCCACTTCGGCGGCGGCACCGAGGCACCAGCCCACCAGGAGGAACGCCACCGCCGCAAGCGTCAGCGCCCCCTTGGTCTCGGAGCGGCGGTGCCACAGGTAGAGGCCGATCGCGGCGATGAACGCCGCGGATCCGAGGATCGGCCAGAGCAACGGGTCGTAGTGGTAGGCACTCACGGACGCGCTGTCCGAGCGAGGCGGTCTCCGGGCCCGCTCCAGCCGCGGAACGAGCGCCAACTACGGCGATCGACGCTTTCCCGGCACATGGAATCCCGAACGCGCCTCAATCGTCGCCCCTCCTGAGCCACCCCCGCTACGTTCTCGATACCCTGCGATGGGACGAACGCGCCAGAGCCATTGCGCCCCAACGCTGGCGACGGTCCGGGTGGAGTGGCCAGCCGCGCGCTCAACTCCGGTCGGGCGCACGACTCGAGGGCCTGATCGGACACGGGCGCACTCGAGTGCCGCGACGGCTGAACGGGCATTCGTGCCCAAAGGGGACGGTCGGGGTCCGGCCGGGCTAGTGGACCGACGCCACCGTCCCCTCGAGGAGGCGCTTCAGGCCGGTCCAGATTCTCAGCTCCTGCCGCCGACCCATCCACGCGACCAGCGGGCCCATCAGCCTGAGCATGCCGTGCGGCTGGATCTCCCCCGCCCACCGCATCCGGGTCGCCTCTCGAATGGGCTCGAAGGTCAGGGTGTAGGCGATGTCCATGGACGTCATCGTGGTCGTGGAGGCGAGCCGCCGGGGCCGCTCGTACTCGGTGACCCTGATGACCATCGAGACGGGCCGTCCCCCGCTCACGACCTCCGCCCGGTACTGCGTACCCACGCCGATGGGTCCGTCCGAGATCTTCTCGGCGAGGCGCATCTGCGTGTTGTATGTCGGCTCGTTGCGTTCGTCGGCGACGTAGTCGAACACGTCCTCGACCGGACGGTCGATGACGATGTCTCCCTTGATGCGGATCACTTCGCTCTCACCTCCGGCTGGCGGATTGGCCCCGCCGCCGCTCCCCCCAGCGCACGGCGGAAGACGAGGCTCAGGAGCACTCCCGCGGCGATCAGCACGATCCAGTTGATCGACAGGACCGACACCTCGAAGGCGATGAGGTCACCGCCGACGATCCAGAACCACACGAGAGCCGCGACGGCCAGGACGAAGCCGCCCACGAACAGCCAGCGGATCGCGCGCTCGACCCGACCGCCGGCGAACACCGGTGCGGCGAACAGGAGCGCGAGACTCATCGCCAGGTAGCCGAGCGCCTCGCCGGCAATGAACAATCCGTGCGGGTTGTACTGCGTCAACAGCGACAGGCCGTCGGTCTCACCGGCCTGCAGGCTCGGGATCACGACGGTCAGCTGGACGAAGTAGTCGGCCCCGATGACAACGGCGAAAGCCGTCGCGAACGCCAGACCGATGCTGCTGAAGATTCTCCGCGACTCCGGGGCGTAGGCGTGGATCGCGGCCGCGAGCACGACGAAGACCGGGACGAGCAGGAGACCCGGGATCAGCCACAGGTAGTCGCCCGGAATGAACTGGGCGACGTCGGTGTACGGGACGGGGATGCAGGCCCAGGTCGTCGGACCGCAGAAGGGGCCACTCCTCGCCGGCGTCGAGATCCCCGCGACCGCGAAGGTCGCGGTGACGATCACTGTCAGGATCGCTGCCCAGAACCCGGTTCGGTAGTGCACGGAAAAGCAAGGCCTCGAGTGCGGACGCGCATGGAGCAGGGACTGCACCTGGAGGGCCGCGCGTCGACGTGCCCCGAGGCCTGTGGGCAGCATGTCCCGAGGCGCTGCAGGGAACGAGTGCCGTTCATCCCGATCCCGAGCCCCGCGGCCCCGTCGAAACGGCCCGGGAGCCGGTGCGATCGGGCCAGCGTGAGCGGCGTCGTGTCCCAAGGGACGCGGCGGCGGGCCGCGGTTCCTCGTTGGCCGGTTGGCCACGCCTTCGGTTATCTCGCCGCTCGGGCACCCCAGGTGCACTGGCGCCTTGGGCGCCATGGGCCGCGGGGGCTTCGAGGAGGGCTGGGGCCGCGGGCGCCTGTGCAGTCGGCGAGCTGCCCGCGACCGGGATGCGCAGACCTACATGTCCGTTGCGAGCCTCGCCGAGGGG
Source organism: Chloroflexota bacterium (assembly GCA_004297395.1). Classification (GTDB taxonomy): domain Bacteria; phylum Chloroflexota; class Limnocylindria; order Limnocylindrales; family CSP1-4; genus UBA5189. The sequence continues at coordinate 43,667 of SCUO01000049.1, forward strand.
GCGCGCCACTCCGCGGGCCGCCAGGTCCAGGACCACCACGCGATCGCCAGGCATCCGAGGGTCTCGAGGGCCGCGATGAACACGTAGTGGGGCGTGGCCGAACCCATGCCCAGCACGAATGCGACCGTCACGACGGCGGCGCCGATGTTGGCCCACCGCGCCGTCCGCTGCGGCAGCAGGAGCGAGAGCAGGACCATGGAGATCGGGACCTCCGCCACGACCGCCGCGACGAGCAGGAACGCGGGCGTGATCTGGATCCCCTCGGCGGTCCCGGCGAGGACCTGCTGGAGCGCGCCCGGGCTCATGAACGAGAGGATGTCCGCGAACACCATGTTGAGCATGACGAAGACCCATGCCGCAGACAGGCGTGCGCGCATCCCAACGACTTCCGTGTGCACGATGACTCCTTTGGCCGGCGCGCGTGGGGCGGCGGCGCTCTTCGAGATGTCGTACTAACGTTGTTAGTACGACTGCGCGGATCATGCACTAACGCTGTTAGTATGTCAACGGGTTCTCCCGCGGGGGAAGGACGGCTGGAGGCGCAATGCCACGCAGGGCGCACAACGATGAGCGGCGCGAGACACTGAATCGAGATCGCGTGCTGCGGACGGCGATGGCCGTGGCGGACGAGCGCGGGATCGAGACGCTCACGATGCGCGAGCTTGCCGGCCGGCTCGGCATCGAGGCGGCGTCGCTCTACAACCACGTCTCGGGCAAGGACGACCTCCTCGCAGGGATGGCGGACCTCGTGATCGCGGAGATCGACCTGCCGTCCGAGGACTCAGGCTGGCGCGAGGCGATGCGCCGGCGTGCGATGTCGGCCCGCGAGCTCTTCGAACGTCACGGGTGGGCGGCCGCGCTCATCGACACACGCATGCAGGCCCAGCCCAGCGGGCTCGCGTATGCGGACCGGGTCCTGGGCACGCTCCTCCGGGTGGGCCTCTCCCCGGCGGTCGCGGGCAACGCGTTCCTCGTCCTCGACAGCTACATCTACGGCTACGAGCGGCAGCGGACGATCCTGTCCAGGGATGACGGCGGCGACTCCACCGACACGGCGCAGGAGGTCGGCGACGCGATCCCGCCCGGCGCCTTCCCGGCGCTTGCCGCGGTGGCGGCGGCCTACGCGAAGCAGCCGTTTGACGAGGACGCCGGGTTCGCGTTCGGCCTCGAGCTGCTGCTCGACGGGATCGAGCGGCTGCTGCCGACAGGCTGAAGTCGCGGCCGCTGTGGCCGTCCGGACGCGCCGCCTGGAAGTACCGACCTCAAGGCGCACCGCATGCGACACCCCGAGCCCCTATCGACCCGGTTGTCTGGACGGACGGACCCATCGCAGCTTCGCCCCGGGCCGCGTCGGTGACCCGTTCTCCGGCCCCTTGCGGCGCGACCCGCCGGACCCGGAGCGCCTGGTTGACCGCGAGCAGACGGAAGCCCTGCTGATCGCCGCCCGCGAACCGGGCCGAAACCGCCTGCATCGGGATGATCTCCGGCTGGTCCACCTCGTACGTCTGCCCCTCGTGCACGATCGTGGCGGACCCGCTCGCCAGCACGTTCTGGAGCCAGTTCGTGCGTGACCCGTACACGAGCGCGATCAGGAACCCGTCGTCGGCGGCCACCACCCCGACGGGCGTTTCGTACGGTCGGCCCGAGGTCCGGCCGCGATGCCGGATCACGGACGCATACGCTCCGGGCGTGCCTGCCGATCGCATCTGCTTCGGGTTGATGATCGCGCGCTGGAGTCGAATGAGGGGGCCGAGCACGAGCGGGGTCTTCGCTCGCATCCCCAGCACGTACACGAGCGCGATCGCCACGACTCCCAGGAACAGGGCGCCCACGAGGGTCGCCACCTGCAGCAACATCGGTGCCTCCTTGGCTGGTGCGTTCATCAGCTACACTGTAAGCTGACGGTGTAAGCCTATGACTACACTGTAAGCCTGTCAAGGGTGAGGGATCCAATGACGAAACCGCCGACGCAGCCCACTCCGGCCGCGGCCTCCGGACGCATGCCGCTACACCGCGACCGGGTCCTCCAGGCGGCCGTTGCGCTTGCCGATGAGGACGGCCTGGATGCGGTGTCGATGCGCAGGCTCGGTCAGCAACTGCGGGTCGAGGCGATGTCGCTCTACAAGCACGTGGCCAACAAGGACGACATCCTCGACGGCATCGCCGACCTCGTCGTGGGCGACTTCGAAGTGCCGTCCGGCGACATCGACTGGAAGACGGCTGTTCGGCGGAGTGCGATCTCGGCCCACCAGGCCCTGGTACGCCACCCCTGGGCCAGCAGCCTGATCGAGTCCCGCCGCAACGCCGGTCCCGCGAGGCGGCGTTACCTGGACGCGTTGATCGGGGTCCTTGCCGGCGCGGGGTTCCCGATGCCGATCGTCATCCGCGCGATCATGGCGCTGGACAGCCACACCTACGGCTTCGTGCTCCAGGAGATGGCGTGGTCGTTCGACAGTGAGAACGCGCCGGAGATGGCGACCGCGTTTGCGCGAAGCCTTCCGGCGGGCGAGTACCCGAACCTCCTCGCGATGGCCGAGATGACGGCGACGGCCCCTGGCGGCGCCGCGGTCGACTTCGAGTTCGGGCTGGATCTGATCCTCGACGGCCTCGAGCGGCTCCGCCCAACGCCCTGAGCTGCGGAGATCCGCTCTACAGGACCGCGACGGCATTCCGCAGGGCATCGGATACCGCGTGAGCGATGCCGGGCGCTGCAAGGTTCCCCGTCCGCCGCCATGCGGTCACGAGGACGTAGCCCAGCACGCCATGGATGGCCACGAGATACGGGACCGTCAGAAGCCCGAGGTCCACGGACATCACCGGCAGGTGCCAGAGGCCCCACAGCGCGGATCCGTAGAGGGCCGATGCACGGTCGGGACCGGGCGTCGAGCCGCGCAGGTACGGGTCGAGGAGCCCCCGGAAGAGGACCTCCTCCATGACGAACACGACGGGGATGTAGGTGGCGACCGAGATGACGGCGGTCGCGACCGCGCCGCCGAGGTTTCCATCGAAGCCTCCCGAGACGAGCCGGAGGGCGACGATGACGGCCGCGAGGATGGCGCCGTTGATCAGCGACGCCCGGGCGGTCGACCGCGCCGCATCCCGGTTCATGGCTCGAATGCTGTAGACCGCGCCGATCGCGCCGAGGATCGCGGCCAGGCCGTAGCCCGCCAGGATCGGGTCGCCGTGCTGGATGCCCCGGAGGAGGACCATGGCCGGTGCGATCGCCACGACGCCGACCGCCAGCATCGACCGCGGCGTGAACGCCAGGGGTGGCGCAGCGCGCAGCCACAGCGCCCGGAGTGGCCTGCGGACGACCAGCGCCTGGAAGGCGACCGTGATCGGGATGCCGAGGAGCAGGTAGCCCTCCGCGCTGAGCTCGAACGCGATGCCCAGGGCCGCGTACCCGCCGATCAGGAGGGTTGCTCCGACCACGCGGGCCACGCGGCCTTCGACCGCGGTGACCTGGGTCGGTCTGCCCATGCGCGCCGGGAGCGCATCGGATCGGGCGCTCATCGAAGCGCCGTTCCGGACCGGAGCGAAGCCACGAGGTCGAGGATTGCCTGGGTGGATGCTGCGGCGCCGTCGCCGGTGATGAGCGAGGCGTGCGTAGCCGCCTCGTCAACGCGGTGGGTGCTGTTCGTCGAGAGGTGCGGCAGCTCGTCCTGGGCGTCGAGCCAGCCGGCCTGTTGGCCCGTTCCGGCGGAGACCACGATGAGCGGTCGGTCGCCGAGACTCGTGAGCGCCTGCGCCTGCCGGAGGGCGGCGGGGAGGGCCAGGAGCTCGTCACGCGCCGCGCGGCCGGCTGCCGGCGTCGACTGGTCGGCGGTCACCCCGAACGTCGGGCCGAGGAGCCCGATCCGGGCAAGCGAGGGTGACAGCGTGGCTGCGCGCAGGAGGTATTGATACGTCGTGGGGTAGTCGGGCAGGGCGATGAATGCATCCGCCGGCTGAGCATCCAGCAGGACCATCCCGGCGACCTCATCGGGATAGCGCTCGGCAAAGACCCGCACGTAGTTGCCGCCCGAAGAGTGGCCGACCAGGACGTAGGGGCCGGTCAGGCCGGCCTGCACGAGCAGGGTGTGCAGGTCGACGGCCAGGGCGATCCCATCCTGAGGCCCGACCTCATCGCTTCGTCCGTGGCCCGCGCGGTCGTACGCGCAGACCGTCGTCGACGCGGCCACGCCTGGTGCGATTCGTCCCCAGTAGGCCGACGACTCGCCGAGACCCGCCTGGAGGACGACGGTCGGGCTCCCGGACCCGCTGCACTCGAGGTAGAGGCGGCGGCCGCCCACATCGACCATCTGGCCGGACGCCGCCGAGGCGCCGGAACCAGTGGCCGCGCTGACGGTCGCGACGGCGCCGCCGACGGCGAAGACGAGGAGCGTGACGGTCACGGGAACCACGAGCCAGCGTCCGCGGCCGCGCAGATGCCGGCGGACCTGGACGATCATCCAGACCCCGAGGATGGCCAGGGCCGGCGGCCAGATCCAGCTCAGGACGTCCATTGCGGCCGGGCCCGGCTGGAACACCATCAGGACGAGCCCGATCGCGCCGAGGAACATGGCCGGAACGGCCATCCAGGCCTGCGGCTGGGCGCTGAAACGGGTCGAGAGCCAGGCCATGAGGCCCCAACCGAGCCCGAAGGCGGACAGCACCGACCCGCTGATCAGCGGCTCCGAGCCGCCCGAGCTCGCGCCGAGCAACAGGGCGACGGCCACGACGGCACCCGCGGCGAGCCCGCCGAGGATGGCCGGCACGGGGGAGCGGGTCGTCATGCGGTGCGAAGACGTATGCACAGAAAGGGCCTCCGGGGAACCAGGACGCTTGCTGACCGAGCCGCCATCGGTTCGATTGGACCGCCGGCTCATGTCTCGACCGTAGGGCTGCGCGGGGCCCCGGGCCACGGAGCCAGCACAGCGCCTTCGCGCGGTGTTTGCTCGGGTGGGAACCAAGGGTCTGCCCGGATGCCGGGTGGCGTACGATCGCGCTCGCTCGCTTTTCGCGGGCTGGCACCCGGAAACGATGTGGATCGGTCGCGAAGATCGTCGTCAGGGAGGGGAGCGCGTGATCGACCTGCCACTCCAGGTCCTCGTCCAGAACGCCGCCCTGCTGCTCGCGGTGGCGGTCGTCTTCGACGCGGTCACGCTTCGCGTGACCTTCGACCGGACCCGGATCCAGCAGGCGATCGCAGGGCTGCTGCTCGGCGTGATCGGGATCAGCATCATGCTGACGCCGTGGCAGTTCGCCCCTGGCATCTTCTTCGACACGCGGACGGTCCTGCTCAACATCGTGGGGCTGTTCTTCGGGGCCATCCCGACGGTCGCCGCCCTGGCCGTGATGATCGCCTGGCGCATCGCCCAGGGCGGCCCGGCGGCGTTCACCGGCATCGTCGGCATGCTCGTCGCGGCTGGGCTCGGCCTGTATTGGCGGAGCCGCCAGCACAGGCTCGAGGATCTGTCCTTCCGCGACCTCTATCTCTTCGGCGTCGGTACCCACTTGATCACGCTCGTGCAGGTGACGTCGCTGATGTTCCTGACCGTGCCCGATTCGGCCGCCGCAGCCCTAGGGCGATACTGGATCCCGCTGCTCACGATCTATCCGGTGGCTACGGCGCTGCTGGGCGTCCTGCTGGTCGCCCGCCTCCGCGCTCGCCGGCTCGCCGACGCGAACGCCCGGCTCCAGGGTCAGGTCGAGGCCCAGCTCGAGGAGGTCCGCGCCTCTCGCGCGCGAATCGTCGAGGCCGGTGACCGCGAGCGCCGGCGGGTGGAGCGAGACCTCCACGACGGGGCCCAGCAGCGGCTCGTCTCGCTGAGCCTCGAGCTGCAGGTCGCGCGGCGCGCGCTCGGCGATGGCGGCGACCCTGCGGTTCGGCGGAGCCTGGACCGGGCGGCGGAAGAGGCCATGACGGCCCTCGCCGAGCTGCGCGACCTGGCCCTCGGGATCCATCCCCTCATCCTGACCGAGGCCGGGATCGGGCCGGCCGTCGAGTCACTGGCCGACCGGACACCGGTGGAGGTCACCGTCGACGTCGGCGCGGAGCGGTATCCGCCCGCGGTCGAGGGAGCGGCGTACTTCCTCATCTCCGAGGCCCTTACGAACGTCACGAAGTACGCAAACGCGACCCGGGCGATCGTGCGGGTCAGGGGGTCGGCAGATCAGCTCAACGTCGAGATCGAGGATGACGGGGTTGGAGGCGCGGACTCCCGCTCCGGCAGCGGCCTCCGCGGCCTTGCCGACCGACTCGCTGCGCTTGATGGCACGCTGACGATCGTGAGCCCGGTCGGTGGCGGAACGCGCATCTCGGCGCGGATCCCGACCATTCACCCGATGTCAGACCCCGTGCCAGCCCTGTAGGACGGGCACCGCACGCGTGGCACGATGGAGCCCATGAGCACGATCCTGATCATCGACGACGACCCGCGGTTCCGGGCTCAGGCCTCCGGTCTCCTGGCGGCTGACGGCTTCACCGTGATCGGCGAGGCCGTCGATGGGACGTCGGGCCTCGAAGCGGCCCGATCCCTCCGGCCGGACTTCGTCCTGATCGACATCGGACTGCCCGACATCGAAGGTTTCGAGGTGGCGCGCGGCCTGGCGAGCGAGGAGCCGCCGCCGCTCGTGGTCCTGACGTCGAGTCGCGACGCACGGGCCTATGGGCGGCGTCTGACCACCGTCAAGTGCCTGGGCTTCATCCCCAAGGAGCGGGTCTCCGGGGCCGCCATCCGAGCGCTGGTCGACGCGGGATGACGCTCCGGCTTGTCCTGGCCGACGACTCGGTCCTCGTTCGCCAGGGTGTCGCGCGCCTGCTCATCGACGCCGGGTTCGACGTGGTCGCGCAGGTCGGTGACGCCGATGCGCTGTTGCAGTCAGCCCGGGAGCTGCTCCCGGACGTCGTGATCGTCGACATCCGGATGCCGCCGACCCACACCGATGAAGGGCTGCGCGCCGCGCAGGCGATCCGCCAGGAACATGGGACCACCGTGGGCATCCTGGTCCTGTCCCAGCACGTCGAACCATCGTTCGCCCTTCGCCTGATGAGTGACGGCGCTGGTGGCGTCGGCTACCTGCTCAAGGACCGCGTCTCCGACCTCGATGATCTCGCCGACGCCATCAGGCGAATCGCGAAGGGAGGGTCGGTCATCGATCCGGCCGTGGTGGCGGTGCTGGTTGGTCGGCGGTCGCGCGTCCCGCTCGACGACCTCACCGAACGGGAACGCGCCGTCCTGGCGCTGATGGCGGAGGGTCGATCGAACCAGGCCATCGGCGATCGGCTCGGCATGGCGCGGAAGACGGTCGAGGCCCACATCGCCAACATCTTCTCCAAGCTCGAGCTCGAGCCCGCCGCCGACGACCACCGACGCGTGCTGGCGGTCCTCGCGCACCTCCGCGGACCAGGCTGACGTCGCGAGCGTCGTCGGGCCGACCTTCGAGCTCACGGCAGGGCCCAAGACCCGCCCGCCAGGGTGATGACGACGTTGCCGACCTTGTGACCAGCCTCCACGTAGCGGTGCGCCTCCTGGATCCGCTCCAGGGGGTAGGAGCGGTCGATGACCGGCCTGATCGCTCCCTGCTCCAGCAGGCTTGCGATAAGCGCAAGATCGGCGGCGCGTTCGCCGGCTGCGGACCGGACGGAGACGAACCGACCGCCATCGGCCAGCAGCGCCCTGGCACCCTGCCGTGACATCTTGCCGGCGGCATCGATGACCACGTCGTAGACGGCATCGCCGGCCGCGTAGTCCCTCCTGGTGTAATCGATGACCGTGGCCGCTCCCAGCGACGCCACAAGCTCGACGTTGGCCGTGCTGCACACCCCCGTGACGACGGCACCGTGATGTCGCCCGAGCTGTACCGCGAACGTCCCCACGCTGCCGGAGGCACCGTGGACAAGGACGCTGGTGCCGGCGGTGACGCCCGCTTCTCGGAGGAGCCGGAGCGCCGTCATCGCGCCGACCGGGACCGCTGCCGCGTCCTCGAAGGTGACATTGGGCGGCGTTGCGGTGAGCACGCCGTCCTCCGGTACGCACACGTACTCGGCGTGTGATCCGCCAGCCAGCCCGGTCGTCGTGCCGAACACGGGATCTCCCGGATGGAAGCGGGTCACCGCTCGGCCCACGGCCTCGACCTCACCCGCGAACTCGTGCCCCAGGATCCGCTTGCGCTGGAGTCCCATCCCGATCCGCAGCAGGGGCCACATCAGGGCGGGGATGCGCCGGAGCGCAACATCGCCACGCGTGACGGTCGCCGCCCGAATCCGGACCAGGACCTCGCGGTCCGCCGGGGTCGGTTTGTCCAGCTCCCGAAACTCGAGGACGTCGGCGGATCCCGGCCGTGGCAGGACCACCGCCAGCATTCGCGTCACGCCACGTGGGCCAGGGGCGGGGTGTCCGCGACGAGGCCGTCCTGCATTCGGATGACGCGGTCGGTGGCGTGAGCGACGCCCGGATCGTGGGTGACGATGACCATCGTCTGCCCGCGCTCCCGGTTGAAGCGTCGGAGGAGGGCCATGACCTCCGCGGATCGGGCCGAGTCGAGGCTGCCGGTCGGCTCGTCGGCAAGCAGCAGCGTCGGCTCGTTCACGAGGGCCCGAGCGAGGGCGACTCGTTGCTGCTCCCCGCCGGAGAGCTCCATGGGCCGGTGGGCGGCCCTGGTCTCGAGTCCCACCCAGGAGAGCGCCTCGCTGGCCGAACGTCGCGCGGCGGCGCGGTCCCTGCCGGCGTAGTCCGCGGCCAGCATCACGTTCTCCAGCGCGGTGAGTGTTGGGACGAGATTGAAGGACTGGAACACGAAGCCCATCCGGCGGGCGCGGATCCGCGTGCGCTCCCCGTCCGACAGGGCCGTGACGTCCGCGCCGTCGAAGTGGAGCTGCGGCGCCGGACCTCCGTCCGCGTCGGGGGCATGGAGGAGGCCCAGGATGTGCATGAGGGTGCTCTTGCCGGAGCCGGAGGGACCCATGATGGCGACCATCTCGCCGGCATCTATGGCCACGTCCACGCCGCGCAGGGCGTCGAGGCTGTTGCGCCGGCTCAGGCGGTAGGTCTTGCGCAGGTTGCGACCTGCCAGCAGTGCGGTCATCTCGTCCTCACTCGTAGCGCAGCGCGGCGACCGGGTCGAGCCGGGCGGCGTTCCAGGCGGGCACGACGCCGGCGGCCATGCCGAGGATCGTGCTGAAGGCGACGGCGAAGAGGGCCGTGCCGGGGGTCAGGTCGAACAGGATCGTTCCCGCGGGGCGGCCTGCCTCGTTCGCCAGGAGCACGACGATGGCACCCAGGCCGAGGCCGATGACGCCGCCGATGAGCCCGATGAGGGCCGCCTCTGCGACGAGCTCGTGGATGATCCGGCGACGCGAGCCACCGATGGCCCGCTTGATGCCGATCTCCCGGGTGCGCTCCGTAACGCTCATGGCCATCGTGTTGATGACCGACAGGCCGCCGACCACCAGGCTGATGACCGCGACCCCGATGATGATGGCGTTGAAGATCAGGGTGGTGGAACCCACCTGCTGGTCGAAGTCGGCGCTCGTCATCGTGGTCACGTGCTCAACCGTGGCCTCGATGCGGTCCGCGAGCGCGGCGGCGTCCGTACCGTCGTCGGCGTGCACGACGATCTGTGAGGCCACGCCGGACGGCTGCAGCGCCGATGCCAGCTGGGGCGGGAGGGTCTCGAGAAACAGCTCCTGGGCGGCGGACAGCGGCACCATCGCGGTCGTGTCCGGCGCGCTCAGGGTCGGTTGCAGGATGCCCACGACCTCGAACGGCACGCCGCGGAGCAGGGTGTCCTCGCCGATGGCGGCACCCAGCTCCCTTGCCAGGTCGCTGCCCAGGACGGCGACTCGCGATCCCTCGTCATCGGCAGTCAGGGCGCGCCCAAGCGCGGGCTGCAGCTCGAGGCTCGCCCGACCGTTGTCCGCGCCCGCCACGGCGCCCACGATGATCCTGGGCATGCTGAAGCCACCGAAGCCGACGTCTTCGTATGGGACCTGCACCTGGGGATCGACGGCGGCCACGCCGCTCAACGCGGAGATCTGGTCTGCGATCGCCAGATCGATGGGCACGAGGCCGAGGCCGATGCCCGTGCTCGAGCCATCGCTCACGATGACCTTGCCCACGTAGTAGTCGCTGCCGCTGGCGACGAACGAGTTGATCTTGTTGGCCATGGAGCTGAACACCACCAGCGCCCAGATGCCGATGGTGATACCCAGCACCGTGAGCGAGGTCCGCAGCTTCCGGCGACCCAGCTCGCGCAGGAGCGTCACGCGACACCCCCCGCGGTCAGCGCCGGGACCGCACCGCCGGCGCCAGCCTGGGAGGCGGTGCCAGGCGCCGGCGCCGCAACGGTGATCACCACGGTGCCACGGGCGCGGCCCGTGCCGACGTGTCGGAGTGCCGCCGCCGTATCCGACAGCGGGTAGGTGCGGTCGATGACCGGGGTGATCCTGCCCGCCTCGGCCAGCTCAGCGAGGACTGCCAGGTCCGCGGCGTTCTCGAACTTCACCGAAGGGCGGCCCTGACCGCGGATGAACATCGAGGCGATCGTGGCGCGGATCAGGCGGCCCATGCCGCCACCCTGGTGGCCGCCACCGTTCGGCAGCAGCACGCCCGTCGGGGTGAGCGCGCGGCGCATCGCGCCGAGGGAGTGGTTGGCGACGTTGTCGAGGATGAAGTCGTATCGCTCGGTGCCCTTCGTGAAGTCCTGCCTGGTGTAGTCGATGACATGGTCGGCACCGATGGACCTGACCAGGTCCGCGTTGCGGGTGCTGGTCACGCCGGTGACCTCGGCACCGAATGCCTTGGCGATCTGGACGGCATACGTGCCGACCCCACCCGATGCGCCGTTGACGAGCACCTTCTGGCCAGGCTTGACCTGACCCTCGTCGCGCAGGAGCTGGAGGGCGGCGGTGGCGGACACGCCCACGGCAGCTGCCTGCTCGAAGGTCAGGTGCGCCGGCTTGGTCGCCAGGTGATCCTCAGGGGTCGAGGAATACTCCGCAAAGGCGCCCGAGGTCCAGCCGAAGACCTCGTCACCCACCTTGAAGCGCGTGACGCCACTGCCCACGGCCGCGACGGTGCCGGCGACGTCCGTACCCAGGATGGGTTGCCTGGGGCGGCGCAGGCCCGTCGCCATCCGCATGAGGATTGGGCGACCGGCCATGACCAGCAGGTCGCCCACGTGGATCGACGCGGCGTGGACGCGAACCAGCACCTCGCCCTCGCCGACGGTCGGCCGTTCGATCTCGCGAAGCCGGAGGGCATCCTCCGAGCCGTACTGGTCCTGGACGATGGCCTTCATGGGACGCTCCTCTTCCTGGGGTTCGATGGACCTCTCGCGGGACGGGGGCTCGTCGCCCTGTCGATGCCGCGCGAGCTGGGTCGACCGTAGGGCCGTGCGAACCGAAGGCCAACGGAGCCCGCCCGGCGGCTTGCGCCGTGTCTGCCCCGGAGCCTGTGCAGGGTCTGCCCGGATGCGGCCGCGTTCGACGGCGGGCGACCCGGGCCACGCGCACCGGCCGTCCGAGCGGCCCGAACATCCGTCATCCAGAATCGTCAGCGATGTCGGGCTATCTCCTCGAAACCAAGCTGCACGCACCGAAGCCGCGCCCGCGGGTCGTCCAACGAGCGCGGCTGGGGGAGCGCCTGGCGCGCGGGGCCAGCTCCAAGGTCACGTTGGTCTCGGCACCGCCCGGCTTCGGCAAGTCGACGCTCGTCGCTGAGTGGCTCGGCCAGCAGACGGCAGCCGTGGCCTGGTTGTCGCTCGACGCGGACGACAACGATCCTGCGCGGTTCTGGCGCTACGTCGCCGCAGCACTGCAGACGGCGCATCCCGAACTCGGCCTCGACGCGGCGAGGGCGCTCGAACCCCCGGAGCCGCAGATCGACCAGGCGATCCATTCGGTCCTGAACGACCTCGCCAACCTGGAACGGGACGTCGTGCTCGTGCTCGACGACTTCCACATGATCGACCGGCGTGACATCGGCGACGAGCTGGCCTACGTGATCGATCGCCTTCCAGCCCATGCGCACCTCGTCATGACCACACGAGCGGATCCGACGCTGCCGCTCGCCCGGCTCCGTGCCAGGGGCGAGCTCGTCGAGATCCGAGCAGCCGACCTGCGCTTCACGGAGGCGGAAGCCTGGGCCTACCTCAACGGCACCATGGGCCTCGACCTGGGCGGCGCCGACGTCGGCACGCTCGAGGCACTGACCGAGGGTTGGATCGCCGCTCTCCAGCTTGCGGCCCTGTCGATGCAGGGCCGTGCAGATCCGGCCTCGTTCATCGCCTCCTTCGCCGGTGATGACCGATACGTCGTCGACTACCTCGCAGACGAGGTGCTCGCGCGCCAACCACCCGACGTTCGGCGCTTCCTGCTCCAGACCTCGATCCTCGATCGGCTCACCGCATCCTTGTGCGACGCCGTCACGGGCGGCGGCGGCAGTCGGGCGATGCTCGAGCGGCTCGATCGCGGCAACCTGTTCCTGCTTCCGCTCGACGATCAGCGCCGCTGGTATCGCTACCACAACCTGTTCGCCGACGTGCTCCGGACGCACCTGCTCGCGGAGGACCCGGATTCATTGCCCGCCCTCCACCGTCGGGCGAGCGACTGGTTCGAACGCGATGGTGATCGATCGGAGGCGATTCGCCACGCCCTGGCCGGGAGCGACTTCATCCGCGCCGCGGACCTCATCGAGCCCGCGATCGCCGACTTCGGCCGGACTCGTGACGAGGTGACCCTCCGGCGATGGCTGGAGGCCCTTCCGGACGCCGTCGTGAGAGCCCGGCCGCAGCTCGCGACGGCCCTCGCCGGCGCACTGATGCAGACCGGCATGCTCGCCGGGGTAGCCGACCTCATTGCGACGGCTGAGGCTGCGCTCGAAGGCCCAGCGGCGGCCACGCACGCGGGGCCGAGCGAGTCCGAGCGCGTCCGCCTGCCCGGGCATCTAGCGATGCTGCGGGCCGGATATTCGCGGATCACCGGCGACCTGCCCAACACGATCGCCCACGCCCAGCGCGCGCTCAGCGTCGCCGCGCGAGACGACCACCTGTCCCGGGGCGGGGCAGCCAGCCTTCTCGGACTCGCTCGGTGGGAAACGGGAGACCTCGATCAAGCCCACCGCTCGTTCGCCGCGGGGATGGCCAGCCTCGAGGCCGGCGGCTACCGATCGGACGTCGTCGGCGGACAGGTGACCCTGGCGGACATCCGAATCGCCCAGGGCCGGCTCGGCGACGCGGTGGACGCGTACCGGCGCGGCCTCGACCTCGCCGTCGAGGGGGCGGGTCCACCGCTGCGCGGCGCAGCCGACATGCACGTTGGCATGAGCGGCGTCCTCCGAGAACGGAACGATCTCGTCGGTGCCCGCGAGCACCTGGCCGCAGGCCGCGCCCTTGGCGAGGCGAACGGGCTGCCGAAGAACCCGTACCGCTCCCGCCTGGCTGAGGCGCGGTTGTGCCAGGCGGAAGGCGACCTGCGCCTGGCGTTCGATCTGCTCGACGATGCCGAGCGCGTCTTCTTCGCGGACTTCTCGCCGATGGTCGAACCGATCCCGGCCGTCAGGGCAAGGCTCCTGATCGCCCACGGTCGGCTCGCACCAGCCCGGGAGTGGGCGGATCGTGCTCGTGTCGGGGCGACAGACGACATCTCCTATGTCCGCCAGTTCGAGCACGTCACGCTCGCGCGACTGCTGCTGGCGGAGGGCCGCGTCGACGAGGCGGTCCCGTTGATCGACCGACTCGTCGCGGCAGCACAGGATCGCGGCTGGGTCGGCGCGGCGATCGACGCCCTGATCGTGCAGGCACTTGCCCGCCAAGCAGGCGGCGATCTGACTGGCGCCGTGGGATCGATGGACGCCGCCTTCGAGTTCGCGGCGCCAGAAGGCTACGCCCGGGTCTTCCTCGACGAAGGACCCGCGATGGCACAGCTGCTGACGCTCGCCTCGAAGCGAGGAACGCTGCCGTCCTATGCCGGGGAGCTCCTCCGGGCGACCGGACCCCGCGCGGCACGCACCCCAGCCCGACGGGGTCTCATGGAGTCGCTCAGTGAGCGCGAGCTCGAGGTCCTGCGCCTGCTCCGCAGCGACCTGGACGGGCCCGCGATCGCCAACGAGCTCGTCGTCTCGCTGAACACGCTCCGCACCCACACGAAGAACATCTACGGGAAGCTGGGCGTGAGCAGCCGCCGAGCGGCTGTCAGGCGTGCGGAGGAGCTCGACCTCCTCTGACCCGACACGGCGCGGCGGCGCGCTGATGAAATCACCACCCGAAATCACCACGTGTGGTGATGCTCGCTCACCACGTCGGCACCGAGTCTCCACTCCGTCGAACAGCGCCCGCCCACCCGGCCGGGCACCTCGAAAGGAGTGCGATGAACGATCCGAAACCTCGCCTCGGCGGCACGAGCGGATACGAGATCCGGACACAGGGCCGAATCAGCGATCGCTGGTCGCACTGGTTCGAGGGCATGACCCTCGTCCATGAAGACGACGGCACGACCCTGATCCGGTGTCCGGATCTCGACCAGGCGGCCCTCCACGGCTTCCTCGCAAGGGTCCGTGACCTCGGGCTCCCGCTCATCTCCGTCACTCCCATGTCCAGTTCCGAACCCACCCCAGGGAGTTCGCAAGGGAGTCCTCGATGACCTCGTTCCGGAAGACCGCCCTCGTCGGCGGCATCCTCTACCTCATCACCTTCATCGGTTCGATCCCGGCGGCGATCCTCGTCGGCCCGGCAATCAACGACCCGAGCTACGTAACAGGTGCCGGGGCCGACCAGCAGGTGACCCTCGGGGCCTTGCTCGAGCTCGTCAATGTCTTCGGGCTCATCGGCTGCGGGATCGCCTTCTTCTCGGTCGTGCGACGCGAGCACGAGGGTCTGGCGATCGGCTACCTCGCGACCCGGCTGTTCGAGGGCGCGATCATCACCGTGGGTGTCGTCAGCCTCCTCGCCATCGTCACGCTCCGCCAGCACGGGGCGGTCGACGGAAACGCGGAGACCCTCGTCCCCGTCAGCGGCGCGCTCGTCGCGATCCGTTCGTGGGCGATGGTCCTCGGGCCCAACATGGCGGCCTTCAACGCGCTGATGCTTGCCACGGCGCTCTACCGGGCCAGGCTCGTACCGCGGGCCCTCCCGGCGCTCGGGCTCGTCGGTGCGCCGATCCTCATCTCCCACGTCGTCCTGTCGATCCTCGGCTTCACACCCGGGACCGTGTTCACGGTGATCGCCGTGATGCCGTTCTTCATCTGGGAGCTCGTCCTCGGGCTCTGGCTGACGTTCAAGGGCTTCAACGAGTCGGCGCCGATCGCGGTCGCCGAGCGAGCGCGCTTGGCCCCGGCCGGCGCTGTCGCGAAGGCAGGTGCGGCATGACCGCCGCGACCGGCGAGCAGGTCAAGCTGCCTCCCCGACCCCTCATCCGGACCTTCTGGGCGATCCATCGCGGGATCGTCCGGCTGACCGGAGGACGCTTCGGCCTCCAGACCCCGAAGCGCGGTGCGAAGTTCGGGATGCTGCGCCTCCACACGGTGGGGCGGCGCTCCGGGCACGAGCGGATCGCGATGATCGGCTACTACGAGGACGGCCCGAACCTCGTGACCCTGGCGATGAACGGCTGGGGCACGGCCGACCCCGCGTGGTGGCTGAACCTCCAGGCGAACCCGATCGCCACGGTCGATCTCCCGGGTGGCAGCCGAGAGGTCCTGGCTCGCGCCGCCTCGGGCGATGAGCGGACACGCCTCTGGCCGACGTTCCGGGACTATCCGGGTTGGGGCTCGGACCTCGATGCCGTGGCTGCGCATCGACCGGGCGAGACGGCCATCGTCATCCTCGAGCCGAAGGCTGGGCCGGCCCGGTGACGCAGATCACGTCCATCCGGGCGGGCGATGCCAGGATCCCCGCCCCCGTGAAGGTCAAGGAGGGGCGCCGCCTGCGGTGGCGCCACCTCTGGCTCGTGCCCGGGCTCGCCATCGCGATCTATGCGAACCAGCTCGGCAACGGGAACGGCGTCGGGATCCTGGCCTTGATCGCGTTCGGGATCGCTCCAGACGTGCCGCGGGTGCTCGGCTCGCGCGGCCAGTCCGTGCACGGGCTGCTGCACCAGCCGGTCGCCCCTGCCATCGCGGTGGCGATCGCGGCGACAGGCGTCGTGCCGATCGCCTGGCTCGTCGGTGCGCTCGTGTGGTTCAGCCATGTCGTGATCGGCCGGGCGATCGGCGACCTGCCGCGCCAGGTCGCGGGACGAAGCGATGCCTGACGCACTCGACCTTGTCGTCCGTGGGATCGTGATGGGCGTCGTGGGCTCAGCGCTGATGGATGTCTGGAGCGCCGCTCTGCGACGCTCCGGCATCACCACGCTTGACTACCGACTCCTTGGCCGATGGATCGGTCACTTTCCGAAGGGCAAGTTCGTCCACGAGAGCATTGCCTCGTCTACGCCGGTTCCCGCTGAGCGGCCCCTCGGGTGGTTCGCCCATTACGCGATCGGCGTGACGTTCGCGTTTCTGCTCCTGGCAATCTGGGGCCGTCCGTGGCTCGAGTCGCCTTCGATCGTGCCGGCGATCGCCGTGGGAGTCGGAACGATCGTCGCCCCGTGGTTCATCATGCAGCCCGCCATGGGCGCCGGGATCGCGGGTGCGAAGACACCGAATCCCGCGGTCACGCGGGTACGGAACCTCGGGACCCACCTGGTCTACGGCCTCGGCCTCTATCTGGCGGCCATCCTCATCGCCGTGGTCGCGCGCTAGTCCCCGGCGCGATCGGTGACCGCGTTCGGAGCGCCACGGCGCCAGTCACGTGGTTTCCCAGCGATCAGGGCTCGCCCAATCCCTCGATCGCCATATCCGAACACGGATGGCAATGCGCGCGCTCACCTGCCGTCGGGCGCGCTCGGCCGGCTCGCCCGGCAGCCGACAGGTCCAGCTCTTCAGCTCGTTTTCGCGGCCGGCTGCCATGCGGCGGTCTCATTGGCGAGACCATCGGCTTCGCGCCGATGCCATCCCGACCGGGCGGCTACCTATCCAGCCGCAAAGGGCGCACACTCGCGGGAGCGAGGCACTGGGCTCTGTCCCTACCAGCCTGTTCGAGGTCCGCCACGACTTCGCGCGGCCTGAACCTCAGCCGACGGGGCCCTCAGGGCCCGAGGAGCCAGTCGTGTCGTCCCCCGCGAGCGCGCTCTCGATGGATTCAGTCAGGCGGCTGTCGACCGCGGCGAAGGTGAACGCGGCGGGGCTCGTCCTCACAGCCGCAGGCATGCTCATCCAGATCGCCGCTGGATCGACCCTCTATCCGAGCCTCACCGGGCCGATCTTCCTCGTCGTGGCCGCGATCTTCGTGGCGCGCGGCCCCGGCCGCTGGACGCCGTAGGTGGGACTCGTCGTCCCGCTCGTGCTCGGCCTGGGCGCGATCGTCGCCGCCGTCATGACCGGCCGCTTCATTGACCAGCTGACCGCCTTCGGCCGGCCGGTGCTGGTGGTCGGGAGCCTGCTGCACGTGATCGGGCTGGTCGCTGCCGCTGGCGGCGGCGCGGTCATGGTCATGGACCGACGGGCGCCGCGGGCGGCCAGCCGAGCGTGAGCGTGGAGGCCGCCACCGCGGTCCTGCTGATCGCGGTCCCGATCGTCTTCAATCTCGCCTTCCTCGAGCTCGGCCGGGCGTTCGACTACCCGAACATCCTTCGGAAGGAGCCCGACGAGATCCTGACCCGGTTCCACGCCGGCGGATCGGGGCTGATCCTGCGCTGGGAGGCGCTCCTCGTCAGCGCCCTGGCGATGCTGCCGCTGGTGGTGTTGCTGGCCGTGTCACTCGACGCGGCGCCGGCGCTGACGGCCGCAGCAATCGTCGTCGGGTCGGCGGCGGCCCTGGTGCAAGCCCTCGGGCTCGTGCGCTGGCCGTTCGCCGTGCCCGAGCTGGCCCGTCGCCACGCGGCGGCCGACGGGCCCGAAGCGGATGCCGAGCGACGTTCGATCGAGCTCGTTTTCGCGATCCTCCATCGACTCCTGGGCGTGGGCATCGGTGAGCACCTCGGCTACCTCCTGACGGGGACGTGGACGCTGCTCGTCGCGGCCTCGGTCGTGTCGACCTCGGTGGTCCCGGGGTGGCTCGGGATCGTTGGCATCCCCATTGGCGCCGCGCTGCTCATCGGGACGCTCGAGTTTGTCGGGCCGAACGAGGAGCGTGGCTGGCCGCTCGCCGGCACGATCGTCCCGATCGCCTACGTCGCCTGGTCCCTCTGGCTGGTGACCCTTGGCATCGCCCTGGTTGTGACGTGACCGTCCCAGCAGCCGTGCTCGCCGCCGTTCTGTTCCTGGGGATGGCCGCATTTCAGGCCAGCCTCGCCTTTGGCGCACCGATGGGCGCCCATGTTCTCGGCGGTCGGTACCCGGCGGTGCTCCCGAATCGAATCCGAGCCTTCAGTGGGCTGGCGGCCGCGATCCTCGCGGGTGGCGCGCTCGTCATCCTCGCCCGGGCCGGTGCGATCGGCTGGCCGGCTGGCCTGAGCAGCCTGCTCACGCCCGCGTCCTGGGCCATCACGGGGTTCCTCGCCCTGAACACGCTCGGCAACCTGGCGTCGAAGAGCCGCCTCGAGAAGACCGCGTTCGCGGCGACGACCGCGGCCCTGGCTGTGCTCAGCGGCTACGTCGCCCTGTCCTGACGGCTTCTCGTCGGCAGTAGAACCGCGAAGCCTGACCTTCCGTCCTCAAGGCGGCATCGCGCGAGGGCTGCGCGGATGGATGGCTTCCGGCGCCTGTTCGCTGGCGCCGGGTGACGGGTACCATCGGGCTCGATGCCGAGACGCCGCTGGGTCGAGTTCTCGGCGAGTTGGCTGGCCTGGGCCCAGGACAACCTGCTCGCCGCCGTCCGGTCAACGACGCCCGAGCACGCCCACCAGCGGGTCGGCCCGCACGCTCCGTCGATCGCGTTCCACGCCTGGCACATGGCCCGCTGGGCCGACAAGCACCAGGCCGCCCTGCCCGCCTGGCTCGCCGGACGCGCCATCCCGGGGCCGGCGGCGGAGATCTGGGTCAGGGACGGCTTCGCCGTCCGTTGGGGGATGGCCGATCTCGACACCGGCGACCATGGCGGGACGGGTGTCGGGCTGGACGACGACGTGTCGGCCGCGCTGCCGCTGCCCGACGTACCCGAGCTGCTCGCCTACCTGGAGGCGGCGTTCGGGGCCTTCCTCGAGGGCATCCGCGCCATCGACGATGATGAAGCCCTCGATCTCGAGATCGTCGACCACTTCGACGAAGCCTCGACGATCGGCGACGCGATCGCCGACGCGACGTCCCACACGGACCGCCACCTGGGCATGATCGAGGCCCTTCGGGGCGTTCTCGGCGAGCGCGGCACCGTCACCGTCTAACCGCGGCGGCGTCAGCCGATCTCGGCCGGCTCCGGCAGGTCGCGAAGGCGGATGACCGGCGATCGGACCAGCCACAGGACGCCGAAGCACGCCAGGACCGAGACGACGAAGAGCGTCTCGCGGACGCCGATGAGCGTGCCCAGGAAGCCACCCACGAGCGCCCCGACCGGCCGGATCCCGTAGTTCACGAAGCGGAACGAGCCCATCGCCCGCGACCGGATCCGGTCCGGCGTCCGGGCCAGGATGACCGCTCCCACGTTGACGTCGAGGATCATCACCCCCATGCCGGCCCCGAACTCCGCGGCAAAGAGGCAGCCGAGCACGACGAGCTCGGGGCCGCCGGCCAGCGGCACGAGGACCAGCGGGACGGGGAACAGCACGCAGCCCAGCGCAAACGCCGGCCCCAGGCCGATCCGGCGGCCGACCCTCGCGGCGATGATCGCCCCAATGACGCCGCCCACCGCCCCCGACCCCAGGACGAGCCCCAGGAGACCCGGCGACACGCCCAGGGTCTCGGTTGCGTACAGGATCAGGAGCGCCATGAAGGCGAAATCGAAGAGATTGATCCAGCCGGCGGCGAGGAGGGTCGCCCGCATGATCGGGTCGCGGAAGATGAACCGGAGCCCGACCGCAAGTCGCTCACGGAGGCTCGAATCGTCCGGCTCGACGGGCTCCTCGACGGCTCGGACGAAGGTCAGTGAGACGGCCGAGGCGATGAACGAGACCGCGTCGGCAACGATGGTGAGCGCGGCCCCGAGGAACTGGACTAGCGCGCCGGCGATCGTCGGGCCGGCAACGGACGCGATCGAGCGGCTGCCGCCGAGGAGCGTATTCGCCTCGACATAGCGGTCGCGCGGGGCGACCGAGACGAAGATCGTGGCCCACAGGATGTCGAAGCCGACGGTCAGCGTGCCGACGACGAAGCCGACGATGAAGAGCTGCTCGAGGGTCAGGACGTCGAGCGCCCAGGCAATCGGGATGCTCGCCAGCAGGAGTGCTCGCCCGAGGTCGGCGGCGATCATCACCCGTCGCCGGCGGTGGACCCTATCCAGCCAGACGCCGAACGGCAGCGAGAAGAGGAGGTGGGGCACGAGCCCGGCTGCGGTGAGCAGGCCCATCTGACCTGCGTCGGCCTCCAGGATCAGGACCGCGACGAGCGGGATCGCGACACCCGAGACCTGGTCGCCGATGACCGAGATGGACTGCCCGATCCAGAAGGCACGGAAGTCGGGCATCCGCAGGAGCGGGGGGAGGAAGCGGGAGATGGGCACGAGGCGCCGATGGTACAGGCCGGTCCTGCCCCGTCGGGCGGCTGCGGCGCGGCCGGCGACGCCGATGTGGTGGGCGCGGCATCGAGCTGTCCGGGTGGTCCCGCTAGACTCCGATGCCGATGACGTCCCCGGCCGAGCGCGTCCAGCGCACCTACCTCCTGCTCACCCTCCTGACGACGCTGGCCGCGTCGTTCATCTGGGGGATCAACACCCTCTTCCTGCTCGACGCCGGGCTGAGCAACACGGAAGCCTTCGCAGCCAACGCGTTCTTCGCCCTCGGCCAGGTGATCTTCGAGGTGCCCACGGGCGTGGTCGCCGACACCCGGGGGCGGCGGTTCTCATTCCTGCTGGGCGCCGCGACACTCCTGCTCTCGACGCTCCTCTACCTCGGGATGTGGCAGGTCCATGCACCGTTCTGGGGCTGGGCGGTGTCGTCGGCGCTCCTGGGCCTGGGGTTCACGTTCTTCTCCGGCGCGACCGAGGCGTGGCTCGTGGATGCCCTCCACGCCACCGACTACAGGGGCAGCCTCGAGGCGGTCTTCGGACGGGCCCAGACCGTCGCCGGCGTGGCGATGCTGGGTGGCTCCGTGGCCGGAGGCATCATTGCCCAGGCGACCAACCTCGGGGTGCCCTACATCGTCCGGGCGGCGATGCTCGGGGTGACGCTCGTCGTCGCCTGGTGGTTCATGCGCGACCTGGGGTTCACGCCACAACAGGACGCCAGCCCGGTGAAGGCGGTCCGGACCGTCCTCCGCGGCTCCATCGATGCCGGCTTCCGCAACCCGCCCGTGCGCTGGCTGATGCTGGCCGGGCCGTTCGGGGCGGGCGTCGGCTTCTACGTGTTCTACGCGATGCAGCCGTACCTCCTGGAGCTGTACGGCGACGAGACCGCGTACGGTGTCGCCGGGCTTGCCGCGGCGATGGTCGCCGGGGCCCAGATCGTGGGTGGGCTCATCGCGCCCTGGGCGAGGCGGCTCTTCCGACGCCGAACCGACGCCCTCATCCTCGGGATCGTCGTCGATGTCGTCCTGCTCGCCGTCATCAGCCTGACGACCAGCTTTGCCATCGCCCTCGTGCTCCTCGCAATCTGGTGCCTGACGTTCGCCGTCCAGAGCCCGATGCGCCAGGCCTTCGTGAATGGCCTCATCCCGTCGGCCCAGCGGGCGACCGTGCTGTCGTTCGACAACCTCATGGGCTCGGCGGGTGGTGTCGTGGCCCAGCCGTTGCTGGGCCGCGTCGCCGACGTCAACGGCTACGCCGCGTCGTACCTCGTCTCGTCGGCGATCCAGGCGTTGAGCCTGCCGTTCGTGATCCTCGCCCGGCGCGAGCGAGCACCGTCCGATCCGATCACGGATGGCGAGGAGCCGATGACCTCGCGGCCAGGGACGGGGGCACCGCCACCGCCACCGCCACCACCCAGGTCACCCGCCGGGTGAGCCCGGCCCGCGGACAGCTCGGACGCTCGGGTCGGTAGGACCTCGGTCGGCGGCCACGTCCACCCAAAACCTGTCGCGCCCCCGTTACGCGAGGTGGGCGCCAGGGCATTGACGAGCCGACAAGCCGCCGTTCACGATCGCCCGGACGATGGAAGCTGGCGCCGCGGCCGCAGCCCCCGCGTTCCCTGATCCGGCGGATCCGCCCCCCGAGCCTCGATCCACTCCGGCCGCGCCGTCGGGACAGGAGGTCGCCATGCCCGCGTCGAAGCCACGCATCCTGACGGCCAGGGCGATGCCCGAAGCCGCAGCCCCCTGGTCGACGCCCGTCGCGCGCCGGCGGCTGAGCCGGCGGACGTTCCTCAAGTGGAGCGGGGCCGCCGGGCTCGCGGCGGCGAGCGGAACCTACTGGTCCACCGGCCCGACGGTTCGGCGGGCGCGGGCCGCAACGCCCGCCGACACCCCGCTGAAGCACGTGATCATCTCGATGCAGGAGAACCGATCGTTCGACCACTACTTCGGCTATGCCGACTGGATCGGTGCCTGGGGCCCACCACCTGGCTGGTCACAGCCCGACGGCCAGGGCGGCACGGTCGCCCCGTATCACTTCGAACGCCTCGCGACGCCGGATGTCCCCCACGGCTGGAACGCGATCCACGAGCAGGTCAACGACGGCGCGATGGACGGCTTCTACACCAACGCCGGCATCTGGGCCCTCGGCTACTACCTCGCCGAGGACCTGCCGTTCTACTACTCGCTCCACGAGAATTCGACGCTGGCGGTGAACTTCTTCTGCTCGCAGCTCGGCCCGACCTGGCCGAACCGCTTCTATCACATGGCCGGCACGTCGGGCGGGATCACCACGAACGGCGTCTGGGGCTACGGCGTCTTCGACTACCCGATGATCCTCGACCTCCTCGATGCCGCCGGGGTCAGCTGGAAGACCTACAGCATCGGCATGGACAGCGTGCCCTACGGCAACACCGACAACGTCGCGGTCTTCTGGGAGAACTTCGCCAACGACCAGCGAACGCACGGCAGCAAGGGCTCGCTGCTGAACGACATGCGCAAGGACCGGCTGCCCCAGGTGTCGTTCGTCATCCCGAGCTATGCCCGCGGCTGGGATGAGCACCCGCCGGCCGACGTCTCGATCGGGATGGCCATCCAGGAGGAGCTCGTGACAGCCCTCCGGGAGTCGCCCGCCTGGGACAGCTCCGCCTACATCATCACGTACGACGAGCACGGCGGGTACTTCGACCACGTTCCCCCGCCGGTGGTCGACGCGTTCGGCCTGGGCGTCCGGATCCCGACCTGGATCATCTCGCCCTGGGCCAAGGCCGGCTACCTCGACCCGAGCCTCTACGAGATCACGTCGATCCTGAAGTTCCTCGAGCGGCTCCACGGGCTGCCGACCCTCGCCTCGGTCAACCACCTGTTCGACAAGGGCACGCCGACGGGCGGCAACTACCAGGCCGCCGGCGACGCGGACGTCGGGCCGCCGGCCCCGCCGCGCGACGACATCGGCGAGCTCGGCGACCTGTTCAACGCGTTCACGTTCTGACGGACCGAGTCCGGCCGGCCTGGTCTGCGGGCCGAGCCCTCAGCCCACGATCACCCGGCGGAATCGGACCGTCGCCAGACCAAGGAGCACCACTGCGAAGCCGAGCAGGACCGCCAGCTCCGGCAGGATCCCGGTCAGGCCGGCCCCGTCGAAGGTGATTGCCCGGAACGCATCCATCGCCCAGGCGTGGGGCGTCAGGTGGCCGAGCGTCCGCATCGCCTCGGGGAAGACCTCGGGCGGGACCATCGTCCCGCCGAGGAGCCCGAAGCCCATGCCCAGGGCCGGCCCGATGGCGCCGGCCTGGCTGGCGTTCCGGGCCACCGCCCCGATCAGCATCGCCGCGCCGGCGGCGACGAACGAGAAGGCCACAACGATCGCCAGGGCGGCGGCCGGATCGCCCCACTCGACGCCGAACAGGAGCGTCGAGGCGATGACGATGAAGAGCCCCTGGAACAGGGCCAGCGCCAGGCGCCCCACGCCCTCGCCAATGATGATCACGCCCGCCCCGGTGGGCGTCGAGAACATCCGCCGGGAGATCCCGAGCTGGCGGGTGACGATGAGCTCGGTCGCCCCGGTCAGCGATGTCAGGAACATGAACAGGATGAGCTGGCTCTGGGCCCCGATCGAGAAGCCGCTCGGCGTCTGCGCCGAGACCTCGCCGGCCGCCGCCGTGACCACGACCGCCACCCCGGGCGCCGCCGCCGACGCCGCCTTCGCGGCGGTGAGCGCCGCGTCGAAGGTCGACCCTGTCTGCCCGGCACCGAAGCGGGCGGCGCGGACGAGGGCCTCGATCGAGGCCACGGCTCGCTCCACCGGAGCCCGCCCGGCGATCGAGCCGGTCGTCGGGGCCTCGACGTACACGACCGGAGCCCGGCCGCCCGACCGGAGCGCGTCATCGAAGCCGGCCTGGACCGTGAGCCCGAAGGCAACGGTCCCCCGGGCCACCGCGTCCTCGAGCTCCGCCGCCGAGCCGTAGGTCCGGAGCTCCAGCTGCGAGCCGTCGGTCGGCGCGATCGCGGCGACGAGCTCGCCGGACAGGGTCGAGCCGTCGAGATCGGCGATGCCCAGCCGGAGCGTCCCCTGGCCGCCGAAGGTGATCCCGAGGACGATGATCAGGATCATCGGCAGGATGATGATGAAGAACAGTCCCAGCCTGTCGCGCAGGGTCCGCCGGAAGTTCGCGCCGGCGATCGCGAGGATGCGGCTCATCGGACGGTCAGCGCGGCCCGCGCCCGGACCAGGCCGATGGCACCCGTCAGCGCGCCGATCGCGAGGAGGATCCCGATGGACGGCCCCAGGTCGGCCAGCGTGGCGGCATCCGAGGCCAGGGTGTCGACGCCGCGGAGGAACCAGTAGTGGGGCGTCACCTGGGCGGCGACCGCGAGGCCCTCGGGGGCCTGGCTGACCGGGATGAAGACGCCGCCGAGCGCGGCCAGTGACAGGGCCACGATCGCGTTCAGGCCGCCCGCCTGCTGCGGCGTGCGGGCGATCGACGAGACGAGGGTCGAGATCCCCATCGCCGCCACGACCGCGGCCAGGATGAGCGGGACGAGCAGTGCCGGCGGACCCCAGTCCGCGCCCTGCAGGACGGTCGTGGCGATGGCCAGGACGCCCATTGCCACGAGCCCGAGGACGAACCCGGCGATCGACGCCCCGGCCAGGATTGACCAGCCCGGGATCGGCGCGGCGAGGTACCGGCTCATCGTCCCGACCTCGCGGTCGGCGACGAGGGACAGGGCGCCATACTGGGTCGCGAAGAACACGAACATGATCGCCATCGCGGCGCCGTAGAAGGTCGCGAGGTCGGCCTGGCGCCGATCGAGGGCCGCCGTCGAAACGGCGATCGGGCCGGGCTCGCCGGCCGCGGCCTGGGCCGCCGAGATCGTGGCGGCATCGGGCATCGAGCCGCCGGCCACGGCCGTCGCGACCATGAGCTGCACGCCCCCGACCGCCTGGGCGAACCGCTCGACCGCGGACCGGGCGATCTCGAGCGACAGCGGGAACTCGCCGCCGACGATCCGAATTTCAGCCGGCTGGCCCGACTCGACCGCGGCGGTCAACCCGGCCGGGATGATGATCGCGGCGGAGGCCTGGTCGGATTCGACCTCCGAGATCGCTTCGGACTCGCTCGACAGCGCGTCCACGTCGGCCACGCCGGCCTCGGCCAGCGAGCCGAGGACGTCGTCGACGAGGATCGCCGCAACGTGGTCCCGGTCGTTGTCGACGACGACGAAGCGGGTGTGGAACGCGGAGAACTCGTTCGGGATCAGGATCGAGAAGGCCAGCGCCAGTCCGAGCGGCGTCAGGACCGCGAAGATGATGGCCGAGCGGTCGCGGAGTCGCTGACGGAGGATCCGGGCGGCGATGACGAGGGCGATGCGCATGGCTCGCTCCTCAGTCCCGGAGGGCCTTGCCGGTCAGGTGGAGGAAGACCGCCTCGAGGTCGGGCTCGATGACCTCGACCGAGCGAATCGCGAGCCCGTCGCCCGAGAGCGCCTGGAGGAGCTGGGGGAGCATCGTTCGGCCGTTCGTCACGAGGAGATCCAGGCCACCCTCGCGGACGGTCGCGCCGTGGACCCCGGGCAGTGCCCTGGCCACGTTGGCCGCAGCCTGGAGGTCTCCGCCGGCCGCCAGCGCGATCCGGTCGCGCTGGCCGACGAGCTCGACCAGCTCGCGACGCGTGCCCTCGGCCCGGATCCTGCCCTCGTCGATGATCCCGACCCGGTCGCAGAGGCGCTCCGCCTCCTCCATGTAATGGGTCGTGTACAGGATCGCCATGCCCTCCCGGCCGAGCTCCTGGACGCTCGACAGGATCGCGTTGCGGCTCTGTGGGTCGACGCCCACGGTGGGCTCGTCGAGGACGAGGAGCCTGGGTCGATGGAGCAGCCCGATGGCGATGTTCAGGCGGCGCTTCATGCCGCCCGAGAACTGCTCGGTCCGGTCCTTCGCCCGGTCGGCCAGGCCTATGACCTCGAGGAGCTCGGCGACCCGCGCCGCCAGGGACCGCCCGCCGAGGCCGTACAGCTGGCCGAAGAAGGTGAGGTTCTCGCGCGCCGTCAGGTCCGGGTAGATCGCCAGATCCTGGGGCACGTAGCCGATGGCAGCCTTGGCCGCCGTCGTCCCGGGCTGGATCGGCTTGCCATCGACCACGACGTCGCCGCCGTCGCGGACGAGGAGCCCGCAGATCATCGAGATCGATGTCGTCTTGCCGGCGCCGTTCGGGCCGAGCAGGCCGTAGGTCTCGCCCCGGGCGATCTCGAAGCCGACGCCATCGACCGCGAGGCGATCGCCGAAGCGCTTCACCAGCCCGGTGCAGACGAGCGTCGGGGCGCCCACGACCCCGGCTGCGGGAGGCGAGGCTGGCGCGTCGTCGGCCTCAGCTCGTGGATTCGGCGCTGACGCCGCTGCGGACATCGGGGGATCCTCCTCTTGCCGGCCGCGAGCCTCGCCACGCGCCAGGCACCGCACGGGGCGCCAGCCGCAAGGATGACCGGCACCTGCCCGCCCGGGCGCGGGCCGTGGCGCCCGAAGGCGGGGGACGAACGGACCGTCGCGAGGCCTGACCCTGACTGCGCTCGGCCCGGCTCAGCTGTCGAGGCAGGCCCGGACGAGATCCGCCCCGTCGGACTGACGCCGCAGCACCACCCAGCGGGCCGATCCGGCCCCATCGACCGGCCAGGCCGCGGCCTCGAGCATGTCGCCGGGCTCCGCCGACGCCGCGTACTCGATCGCGATCCGGCGCGGAATTGCCGTCGAAGCCGCCGCGTCGCCCGCCTCGGCGACCGCCTCCTCGAGCCAGTCGAGGTAGACCGCGTTGTTGACGTGACCCATCGGGTCGAGGTCCTGGGGCCGGACCCGGAGCGTCAGCCGGCAAGCCTCCGGCGACACCGGCGGGAGCGCGACCCGGATGATGTCGGCGTCGAGCTCGATGTTCGGGAAGGCGTCGCCGAAGTCCGGCGGAATGCGCATGATCCGCCCCCGGTCGTCGACGATGACCCAGTCGGTCGAGGCGACCGCGGCGAGCGTGCCATCGGCGAGGCGGAACTCGGCCCGTCGGCGGGCCCAGATCCGGCGGTGGCCGATGACCGCGGTCGCGACCCTGAGGGTCCGGCCCATGGCGACCGGCGCGAGGACCTCGAGCTCGACCGAGCGGACCACCCACCAGCGCCCGCGCTCCGTGTACCAGCTCCGGTCGAAGCCAAGGTCCTCGGAGTGCCGCCAGGCGATGTCCTGGGCGTAGCGGAGGAGGGCCGATGTCCGCACGAGGCCGTCCGCACCGGCCTCGTCGAAGCGGACCCGGTAGCCGGCCTCGAAGCCGTTGTCGACACCGGCGACCGGCCGAGCCTGCCGGCCGGCGAGGCCCGGGTCCAGCGCCGGATGTGGGCCAGCTGGGCCAATCCCGACTGCGGCGGCCATACCTGCCCCGATCAGCCGACCGGTCTGCTGACGACCGCGCGGCCCGCCGTCGGCGTTCGTCGAGCTCACGAGGCGGCCTCCGCCCGGCGGCCGGCCAGCCGGTCCAGGGTCTCGATCGTGACCAGGCGGGTGCCCGTCCTCGGCGCCGTGTGGCGGGCAAGGCGGACCTCGCAGGATCGTCGGGCATCGAAGATGACGAGGACGGGCAGGAGGCGATCGCCTTCTGCCGCGGCGTGGCCGCGCGCGTCGTCGAGCTGGTGGAGCACGTCGGCCGAGATGCCGCGCGCGCCCCACTTGCAGTCGTAGGCCTCGGCGGCGCCGGGTGTCTCGACGGTCACGTCGTACGGGTGGATCTCGGCCGGGACGCCGTCGAACAGGATCCGTCGCTCGCGCCGGATGGCGTCGGCCGCGACCCGGCGGGCCAGGAGGAGCTCCGTGACGGCTTCCACGATCGCACCCCGGAACTGGCTGCGCACCTGCTCGCCGCGCGTGGCCACGGCGAGCGAGACGGCGAGGATCGCCTCGGACCGGTCCCGCTCGGCGCTGCCCTCGGCCGCGGCGACCGAGCCGAAGAGGGTCGGGAACATCGACCGCCAGGGCTCGGCGGCGTCGGATTCACCGTTCATGACGGCGCGTGCCAGGACTCGCTGGGCCGCGGTCGCGTCGGCCAGGAGCGCCGCCGCGCGCGCAACGAGCGGGTCCGCCTGGATCCCCGCGTAGACGACGGCGCGCGCGTCCCTCGCCGCGTCCTGGAACCTCATCGAGGCATCACCAGGCCGACTCGCCGAGGGCGACGAGCGTGGCCTGGGGCAGGGTCGAGAGCCAGTCGATGGCGCGATGGGGATCGCCGACCATGTCGGCCTCGGCGACCAGACGGTCCAGGGCGGCCTCGAGCTCGGGCGGGGGTGGCAGGGCTGGCGATGGGTGCGAGGACGAGGGGGACTGTGGCGCCGCTGCCCCGTGTGCCGCTGCCCCGCTCCCGGCGGCGACGGCTCGAAGCCTGGCGACCCAGACGGTCTCGAGGTCATGGACGTACGTCCACTCATCCTCGATCGTCTCGCCCAGGGCGACGAGCCGCCCGATTGCCTCGACGACGCGCTCGACGAGCGCTCGGCTGTCAGTCACGGAAGAAGCCTACCGCCCACCGATCGATGCGCGAGGGCGGCCGGGGTGTGTGCGAACCGGAGGCCGGTCAAGAGGGCGGCCAGAAGTGGCCGGCGGAAAAGGGAGCGCCGAGGTCAGGCGGTCGTGGAGCTCCGAGCGGGCGCGTCCGGTGGCGCCACGGCGAACCGGGCTGCCCGGGCGATCCGCGGCCGTTCGACCCCGCCGAGCACTCGCTCGGCCCTGGCGCGGAGCTGCTCTAGGCGCCGGCGTGCGGCGTCATCCCAGGCGCGGGAGTAGGCGGCCGTCGCCTCGCGGCGGATCAGCTCGCCCTCGCGTCGGTGGCCGGTCAGCTCGAGCGAGCCGACGCGTTCCAGGACGGCGCGATAGAGCTCTGGCAGCTCGTGGGCCGGGGAGATGCCTTCCACGTTGTCGAGGATCGTCGCATTGGGTCGCGGAGGGAATAGCCCGCTCGTCCCATTCGCGGCCCGGCATTCGGCGCGCGGGTTGTACGCTCCGGCTGTCGGAACGTCAGCCAGCGCAGAATGGGGTGCCATGGATCTCGGGATTCGCGGTCGGCGCGCCCTCGTCGGCGGGGCCTCGAGCGGCCTCGGTCGAGCCGTCGCCGAGCGCCTCGCGGCCGAGGGCTGCGACCTCGCGATCTCCGCCCGGCGCGCCGCGCTGCTCGAGGACCTCGCCGCCGAGCTTGTCGCACGGCACGGGGTTCGGGCCATTGCCCTGCCGGCGGACCTTGCCGACCCGGCAGCCCCGGCGGCGCTGGCGGCGGCGGCCGTCGAAGCCCTCGGCGGGATCGACATCCTGGTCCTCAACGCCGGCGGCCCGCCGCCGTCCGATCCCACCCGAACGGACGCCGCCGGCTGGGCGGCAGCATTCCAGCTCCTGGCGACCTCGCCGATCGAGCTCGCCTCGGCGCTCCTGCCGGGGATGCGCAAGCGCGGTTGGGGCCGCGTCGTCTCGATCGGCTCGTACGCGATCCGCCAACCGATCGAGGAGCTCGTCTACTCCAACGCCGGGCGAAGCGCCCTGGTGGCTTGGCTCAAGACCGTATCCCGGGTCGTGGCCCCCGACGGGGTGACCGTCAACGGTGCCTTCCCGGGTCGTCATGCGACGCCCCGGATCGAGCAGCTCGACCGGGCCACGGCCGAGCGGACGGGCCGGACTCTCGAGGAGGTCCGGGCCGGGCACCTGGCCTCGATCCCGGCCGGTCGCTACGGGCAGCCGGACGAGTTCGCCGGCTACGTCGCCTGGCTGTGTTCCGAGCCGGCCGCGTACCAGACCGGGACGTTCACCTCGATCGACGGCGGGATCGTCATCGGCCTGCCGTAGCCAGGTCGAAGCGGCGCCAGCGCCGCGTTGTCGGCTGCGGCCACGCCGCGTCCGGTGCCCCGGGCCGGACTCGGCGATATGTCAGCTACGAACCCCCGTGGTGCGATGCGCGGAATCGGGCCGCAGCCGGAGGTTGGGCGGCCTCGGCCACGCTCAGACACGCTCACGAGGGGCCGGATTCCGGCGGCGAGCAGCATCCCGCACCACCCCGGTTCGTAGCTGACGAGAACCGCGACCTCGTCTCGGGTCGTCAACAACGTCCTCGTGAGCGGGACGCCTGGGCGCTGAGCGCGCCCGCCACCAGCCGGTCAGTCGCCGCCGTGCCAGCCCGAGCGGAGCGAGAAGTCCCCGAACTCACCGGTCGGCGGCGGCCAGGCCGTGAAGACCTGCTCCACCAGTGCTGCGGCGGGTCCGCGGCGGAGTCGGTCCACGAGCTGCTCGAGAGCGGTCGTCTCACCCTCGGCCACGCAGCGGACGGCGCCATCGGGCAGGTTCGCGACCCAGCCGGTGAGGCCGAGCTCCATCGCCGCCCGCAGGACGAAGACGCGGTAGCCGACCCCCTGGACCCGGCCGCGGACGATCGCGTCGAGGCGCCGCGACCCGCCGGTGGTCGCGTCGGGCTGGCTCATGCCGCCCTCCGAGCGGCGGTCCAGCGCAGGGCAAGAACATCGAGGACGAGCTCCGGGCTGACGTTGCCCTCGAGTCGCTCGCCGGCGAGATCGAGGTCGCGGAGGAGCTCCCCGGCCCGGCCCGACGCCAGCGCGCCCGCGCGCGCACCCAGATCGTCGATGAGCTCGAGATCGCGGACCGAGTCCGTCGCCCCCTGACCGGCGAGGGCCAGGTCGCGCAGGATCGATCGCCAGATCCCGATCAGCACGAGTGCGCCGCGGCGTCGCTCGGCGGCCGGTACTCGGGCGGCCGGCCCGTCGGTCGTCGTCTCGGCGCCATCGCCGGCGGCGTCTGCGGTCCCGGGCTCGTTGGCCCCCGGACCGGTCGCAGCCATCGTGCCAGCCGAGCCCGCCGATCCGGCCGAGGGTGCCGCCCGCCCGCCCGCCCGCGTGCTGCGCCCGGTCCGCGAGCCCCTGGCCGCGGGCGTGGCGGTCCCTTCGGGCGAGCCGGCGGAGACGCGGACCATCCCGGCATCCAGCTCCCGACCGAGGTCGGCGGCCCGGCCGGCGAGCTCACGGATCCCGGTCAGGCGGGCGGTCAGCCCGGCCCCGAGGAGGTCGAGCAGGGTCCTGGCGATCTCGCCCCGGATCGTCGCCGCGCCGGGGGCCAGGGCATAGGCGATCGCGTGGCCGGGCCGGCCATCGGTGATCCGGGCCAGGCGGGCGGCTGTCGGCGCGTCGGCTACGCCGTGGTCGACGAGGACTGCCTCCACATCGCGGATCCCGAGCGGCCCGAGCCGGATCCGGACGCAGCGCGACCGGATCGTCGGCAGGAGGCGCTCTTCGTCGTCGGCACAGAGCAGGACCGTCGTGCCGGCCGGTGGCTCCTCGAGGGTCTTGAGGAGCGCCGACTGGGCGTCCTCGGACATCCGCTGGGCGGCCTCGATGATCGCGACCCGGGCGCCACCCTCGACGGGCAGCAGGGCCAGGTCGCTGACCAGGTCGCGGACGCCCCGCTCGCCGCGGCCACCGATCGAGATCGCCGACCCGGCGCCCGAGGGCGCCAGCCGGTGGACGTCGGGGTGGTTGCCGTGGTCCACCATCCGGCAGCCTCGACATGTGCGGCACGGTCTGGCGGCGACGTCATCGGCCACGCACAGGAGCGCGGCCGCGATGTCGAGGGCGAGGGTCGACTTGCCCACCCCGGACGGTCCGGCGAGGAGGACGGCATGCGGGAACCCGGCCCCGAGCAGGGCCCGGACCGCCGCGGTCGCGGCCGGCTGGCCCAGGGTCCGCAGGCCGTCCATCGTCGCGACCGGATCAGGCGTCGGGAGCGTCGGCCTTCTTCCGCGTCGTCCGGCGCTTCGGCGCCGCGGCGGCCGCTGCAGGTGCCTCGGCAGCCGGCGCGGGGTCAGCCGTCACGGTGGCAGCCTTCCGGGTCGTCCGGCGCTTCGGGGCCGCGGAGGCCTCCGTCGAGGCCTCGGCCGCCGCGGGTGCGGCGACCTTCCGGGTCGTCCGGCGCGTCGGGGCCGCGGCGGCCTCGGACGCGGCGGGCGTTGCCTCGGCCGGAGCCGCCGACGCCTCGGTCAAAGCTGCCACACCGGCACCCTCGGCCGTGGCTCGGCTGGTCCGCCGGCGCGGTGCCCTGGCCGCCGTGGCCGGGGCTGCTGCCTCGACCGGCTCAGCATCCCGGGCAGGTGCCGGGGCGGGCGCTGCCGGGCGGGCCGGCGGAGCGCCTCGGCCGACGAGCTGGGCCCGGAGCATGGCCTCGATCTCCGGCGGAACCTCGCTCCACGGCTCGTCGCCGGACCCGGACCGGGCCGGCGGCCGCGGGATCGGCCGATCGCCACGAGGACGATCCTGGCCGCGACCGCCGCGCGAGCGATCGTCGCGCGGCCGGTCGTCGCGAGGCCGGTCGTCGCCACGGCCGCCACGCGGTGCGGGCTCGGCGAAGCGGTTCACGCCCGCGCCGCGACCGCCGCCGAAGCGCTCGCGATCGAGCGCAGCGGCATAGGCCCCTCGCACGCCTCCGCGACCGCCGCGACCGCCGCCGCCGCGCCCGCTGTCGCGCTGGCGACGTTCGGCGATCAGGTACTCCGGGATCGGCGGCTCGTCGAGGTCCTCGTCATCGGTGATCGGCGCTCGGCTGCCCGTCGAGGAGGTGGGCATCCCGATCTGGGAGTCCCAGACCGACCCGAAGGCGTGGACCGGCCGCTTCGCCGGCGCCGCCGCCGCTGCCGGCTCGGCGACCTCGTCGTCGTCCTCGTCCGCATCCATCGGCGCCCGATCCGGAGCCTCGTCGCCTTCGACGGCACCGGCCGGCATCGCGCCGTCCTCGGCGCCACGGCCGCGACCGCGACCCCGGCCACCCCGGCGCCGGCGGCGCCGGCGAGGCTCTTCGCCGCCCGGCTCGGCGCCGGCGATCGGCTCGCCTTCGATCTCGTCGAACGCCTCGTCGTCATCGACCTCCTCGCCCACCGCGGCGACCGGCGCGATCGCGGCGACCCGCGACAGCTTCTCGCCCGGCAGGACGACGAGCGGCGTGCCGTCCGAGGTGATCGCGGCCGGCTCCGGAGCGCTGGCGGCGACCCGCGAGCGGCTCCGAGCGCGCGACGGCGCAGCCACCGGCTCGGCCTCGGCCGCCCGGCCCCGACCGCGCCCTCGACCACGACCGCGGCCGCCGGTCCCCTCGCTCTGCTTGTCCGGGACCTCGGTCATCGACAGGTCCTCGTCGTCGTCCGCGACCCGCCGTCCGGAACGCGAGGAACCCTTCTCGACCCGGGCGACCTGGGTGATCTCGGTGAACTGGTCGGCGACCTCGATGAGGTCGGACGAGGTGTTGCCGCGGAAGCTGATGACCTCGACCCGGACGCCCATCTCCTGGACGGCCCGGATGGCCGGCGCGAAGTCCCCGTCGCCGGAGATCACGATGGCGATGTCCAGGTTCCGGGCGGTCTTCATCATGTCGACGACGAGCTCGATGTCGAGGTTGGCCTTGACCTTGCCGTCGCCGTACTTGCGGATGTCCTTGCTCACGACCTTGTAGCCGTGCCGGCGCAGGAAGTCGTGGAAGTTCCGCTGGTTCTCGTTCTCGGGGTCCAGGCCCGTGTACGCATAGGCGCGCACGAGGTCTCGACCGGCCGAGGCCGTCTTCAGCAGCGTGACGTAGTCGATGTCCACGCCGGCCGCCTTGGCCGCGTAGAAGATGTTCGCCACGTCCACGAAGACGGCAACATTCTTGCCCACTGGGTCTCCTATTCCTGATGGCGCCGCGGTCCGGGCCCCGGTCCGCGCGCCTCGATCAACGGGCCCGCCGTCCGCCGGCCCCTGCCGGCGCGAGGACGCGTCCCATGAGCGGGCCGAGCTCATCAAATCCCTGTCGCTCCCACCGGGCCCGCTCGGTGGGATCGTCCGGCCGCGGCGCCTCGACGGACGCGCAGCCCTTGTTGGCCGCCGATCGGAGGGCCTCCTCGAGGAGGGACTCCGTCACGTCGTCAGCGTCCGCACTCGGCGAGACGACGAGCAGATCGATCGTGCCGACGTAGCCGCCGGCCCGAACCGAGGGGCGGATCGCGAGGATCGCGCCGCCCACGATCTCCCGTCGCCGTTCGGCGACGAGAACGCTGGCGTGAGGCAGGTAGACCAGCTGCCGGAGCAGGTCCGCAGCGTCAAGAGCCGTCCCGGAGCCGCGGGCACCGATCCGCTCGCCGCTGAGGGCGACGAACTTGTCGATGTCCGTGATCCGGGCTGCTCGGACCGTGAATTCCACGCCGCCGCTGGTACCTCGATCGGGTGGCGCCGACCTGATGCGACCGCCCCGATCGGGGCCGACCGGGGTCGCTCCGGTGCCGCGGACCGCGCGAGACGCGAGCGAGCATCGCTCGAAGAACCGCCTCGGGTCGCGCCAACCGGTGTTGCAATCGGTGCGCCGAGCCCTATCATACGTCATCGCTTCGGCGGCAACCTGCGCGCTTGCCGAGTCGCTCTTCGACGTGGTCCCGTTTGGCGCACCGACTGTCGGCCCCGATACCCGGTCCCCCGGGTACCGGCACCGCCAAGGGCACGAACGGGTCGGCGAGAGGACCCCGAACCGGCGCGCCAGGCTCTCGACCGATCAGAGGAGGAGTACCTGGATGAAGTTGACCAAGCTGGCTGCGATCGCGGGCGTCTCGGTGATCGCCCTGACCGCATGCGGCACCGGCGCCTCGCCGTCCCCGACCGGAGGGACCGCGACCGCCCCGGAGAGCTGCAAGGACAAGAAGGGCACGAGCTCGACCGAGATTCACGTCTACTCGTCGCTGCCCCGCCAGGGCACGAACACCGAGCAGACCGATACCCTCGTCGAGCAGATCAAGAACACCCTCGATGGCGTGAAGATCGGCGACTTCACGATCAAGTACTTCGACCTTGACGACTCGTCTGCCGCCCAGGGCGGCGACTGGGACGGCGCAGTCGAGCAGGCCAACGCCAACAAGGCCGCCGATGACCCGGACGCCATGGTCTACATCGGCACCTACAACTCCGGCGCGGCCAAGCTCTCGATCCCGATCCTCAACGAGGCCTGCCTCGTGATGATCAGCCCGGCCAACACGTACCCCGGCCTGACCAAGGCCGTCGAGGGCGTGACCCAGCCCGGCGAGCCCGAGACGTACTACCCCGGCGGCTACCGCAACTACGCCCGCGTCATCGCGACCGACGACGCGCAGGGTGCGGCCGGCGCCGAATGGGCCAAGTCCCTCGGCAAGACCAAGGCCTACGTCCTTGACGACACCCAGACCTACGGCCACGGCCTCGCCGCGGCCTGGGCGATCCATGCTAACAAGATCGGCATCGAGGTCGTCAGCCCGAACAAGTCGACCGAGGGCTTCGACGCCAAGTCGACCGACTACGCGGCCCTCGCGCAGAAGGTCAAGGCCACCGGCGCCGACGTCATCTACATCGGCTCGATCACCGGCCAGAACACCGGCAAGCTGTGGAAGGACCTCCGCGCAGCGATGCCAGACATCCTGATCATGTCCGGCGACGGCGTGTTCGAGAAGTCGTGGTACGAGGGCGCGGGTGATGCCGGCAACGGCACCCTCCTCACCTTCGGCGGCGTTGGTCCGGACCAGCTCGTCGGCGCCGGCAAGGAGTGGTTCGAGGACTACAAGGCCACGCACGACGGCAACTCGCCGGCCACCTACACCGCGTACGGCAACGCGTCGGCTGCGGTGGCGCTGGCAGGCCTCCAGAAGGCGGGCACCAACGATCGCTACGAGGTCCTCAAGGCCGTCATGGCCACCGCGGGTCTCGACACGGTCGTCGGTCCGGTGACCTTCGACGCCAACGGCGACGCCGAGGGCGGCTCCATCACCGCCTACAAGGTCGAGTCGGGCTGGCCTCCGGTCTTCGACTCGATCCTCTCCGTCAAGGAGTAGGCAGACCTTCGTCACACATGTCAGGGGGAGCGGGCCCAACGGGCTCGCTCCCCCTGCGTCAGCCCCCGCGCACCGCTGATCGCCCCTTCTGAACAGGAGCCGGCAGACGCGCCATGGAGCAGATCCTTCAGACCATCATCATCGGCCTGTCGAACGGCCTGATCTTCGCGCTCGTCGCGCTCGGCTACACCCTGGTCTACGGAATCATCGAGCTCATCAACTTCGCCCACGGCGACCTGTTCATGCTCGGGTCGTTCATCGCCTTCGTGCTCATCAGCAGCGTCTTCGTGATCACGGCCGACACGCCATTGACGCTGATGGTCGCCCAGATCGCCCTCATCATCGCGATCACGATGATCGCGACCGCGGCCATCAACCTGTCGATCGAGCGGGTCGCCTACAAGCCCCTTCGGAACGCACCGAAGCTGGCCCCGCTCATCTCGGCGATCGGCATGAGCTTCGTCCTCCAGAACATCGCCCTGCTGATCTTCGGCCCGGCCAACAAGAGCGTGAACGCGATCCTGCCGTCGGTGAATATCCTCTCGGCGGTCGGCATCACCGGCGTCACCATCAGCGCCGAGCAGGTCTTCGTGGCCATCGTCACGATCCCGCTCCTGATCGCCCTCACGTGGTTCGTCAACAAGACCCGCCAGGGTCGGGCGATGCGGGCCACGGCCCAGGATCCGGACACCGCCGGGCTGATGGGCGTCAACGTCGACCGGACCATCGCAATCACGTTCCTTATCGGAGGCGCGCTGGCCGGCGCGGCCGGGGTGGTCCAGATCCTCTACAACAACACGTCGGTCTGGAACCTCGGCTTCCGGTTCGGCCTGAACGCCTTCACCTCCGCGGTCCTGGGCGGGATCGGCAACCTCCAGGGGGCCGTCCTCGGCGCCCTCGTCCTCGGCCTGATCAACGCCTTCAGCGATCGCTACCTGGCGGCCAACTGGACGAACGCGATCGTCTTCGCCGTGCTCATCGGGATCCTCGTCTTCAAGCCGACCGGGCTCCTCGGACAACAGCTGGCGGACCGGGCATGAGCGCCTCGTCGCGACCGATCCAGCCGGGCATCGTCGGCTGGCTGACCCACCTCGTGAGCTCCGCGCTGAACCTGCCGGGGGCGTACCGGCGCGAGCTCGAGCGGCGCCGCGGCCGGACCCTGGCCATGACGATCCTGGCCGTCTTCGCCATGGCCTACCCGGTCCTGAACCGGCTCTACTTCCAGCCCTTCAGCCGGAACGTCTTCCCGCTGCCGTTCCCCGAGGACGCCGTCGTCACGTTCATGATGATCTTCGGGATCATGGCCATCGGCCTGAACATCGTGGCCGGGTTCGCGGGACTGCTCGACCTCGGCTACGTCGCCTTCTACGCTTTCGGGGCGTACACCGCGGCGTTCCTGGCCTCGCCCCACTTCGGCAGCGTCAGCGTGGTCCTCTTCTCGAACACGATCCAGGGCTTCCCGGGGATCCACTTCCCGTTCTGGATGCTCGTCCCCCTGGCGATGATCACGGCCGCCACGTTCGGGGTGCTGCTCGGGGCGCCGACCCTCCGCCTGCGCGGCGACTACCTGGCCATCGTCACCCTGGGCTTCGGCGAGATCGTGCCGGTCGTCTTCAAGAACCTGGCCGCGGTCAACTTCGACTTCGGGCCGATCCACCTCGTGAACGCCAACCTCACCGGCGGCAACCTGGGGATCAACCCGATTGATGCTCCCCACTTCTTCGGCATCAAGTTCGGCTCGAGCTCGGGCATCGCGGCCGTCTACCTCGGGATGATCCTGCTGGTCGGGGCGATCCTGACCGCCCGGAACCTCGAACGCTCCCGCATGGGGCGCGCCTGGATCGCGATCCGCGAGGACGAGGTCGCGGCCGAGATGATGGGCATCAACACCGTCCGGACCAAGCTCCTGGCGTTCGGCCTGGGAGCCAGCTTCGCGGGCGTGGCCGGCGTCTTCCAGGCCTCCTACCAGGGCCTCACGACGTCCGACTTCTTCACCTTCGCAACCTCGATCCTCGTCCTGATCATGGTCATCCTGGGCGGCATCGGCAACATCTGGGGTGTCCTCGTCGGGGCCCTCGTGCTGGTCTTCGTCGACAAGACGTTCCTGCCCTGGCTCGGCCTCCGGTTCACCGAGATCAGCCCCGACCTGCCCAATCCGTCGCAGTTCAACTTCCTGATCTTCGGCGTGCTGCTCGTGGCGATGATGCGGTTCCGGCCCGAGGGCTTCATTCCCAGCCGCCAGCGTGCGGCCGAGCTGCACCATGCCCCGCCCGGCCAGGCGATCGGCGCGGCGGCCACGATGGGTGACGCCGCGATCGCCGGTGAAGAGGCGGTCGAGGAGCTCGCGGCGGAGCAGGAAGCCATCGCGACCGCCGACGAGGCGGCCGAGGTCATCGACATCGAGGGCCCACCCGGGGACGCGCCCGGGCGGGCGGGCACGTGATGGCCGCCGCCCCGGTCCCGCGCACCGGCACCCAGCCGGACGCCGACCTGCTGGTCAAGGCCCGCCACGTCACCAAGAAGTTCGGCGGCCTGACGGCCGTCAATGCCGTCGACTTCGACATCCCGCGAGGCTCCATCGTCTCGCTCATCGGCCCGAACGGGGCCGGCAAGACCACCTTCTTCAACATGATCACAGGGGCCTATACCCCCACGGCCGGCACGATCACCTTCGACGGTCACCACCTCGTGACCCAGTCGGGCAACCGGATGCGATCCCTGAAGCCCCACGCGGTCACCGAGCTCGGGATCGGCAGGACATTTCAGAACATCCGTCTCTTCGGCACGATGTCGGCCCTCGACAACATCCGGGTCGGCCTCCACGTCCACCTCAAGAGCCACTGGTGGGACGCCGTGCTCCGGCTGCCGAGCATGCGGGCCGAGGAGGAATACTCGATCCAGCGGGGCGAGGAGCTCCTCGAGCTCGTTGGGCTCGAGGGCCGCGGCAACATCTGGGCCCGCAATCTGCCCTACGGCGACCAGCGCCGGCTCGAGATCGGGCGGGCCCTCGCCACGAACCCGAAGCTCCTCCTGCTCGACGAGCCGACCGCCGGCATGAACAGCAGCGAGACGGCCGAGATGACCGCCTTCATCCGGAGCCTCCGGACCAGGTTGAACCTGAGCGTCCTCCTCATCGAACACGACATGCGGGTCGTCATGGGCATCAGCGACCGGGTCACCGTCCTTGACTACGGCGAGGTCATCGCCGAGGGCTCCCCGGCCGAGGTCCGGGCCAACCCCCGGGTCGTCGAGGCCTACCTCGGCCGCGGCGCGGCGTCGAACTGACCATGGCCCTTCTCGAGATCCGCGACATCCACACGTACTACGGGGCGATCCATGCCCTCCGGGGCGTCACGATGTCGGTCGAGGAAGGCGAGATCGTGACCCTCATCGGGTCGAACGGAGCCGGCAAGTCGACGACCCTGCGGACGATCTCCGGCCTGCTCCGGCCTCGCCAGGGCGAGATCCACCTGCGGGGCAAGCGGATCGACGGCCTGCGGCCCCACGAGATCGTCGAGCTCGGCGTCTGCCAGAGCCCCGAGGGGCGCCGGGTGTTCGCCCGGATGACCGTCCACGAGAACCTCGAGATGGGCGCCTTCTCGAGGCGCGAGAAGGTCCCGACGGCCGACTACGACCGGGTCTACGACCTGTTCCCGCGCCTCCGGGAGCGGACCGCCCAGCGAGCCGGCACCCTGTCCGGCGGCGAGCAGCAGATGCTCGCCATCGGGCGGGCGCTCATGTCCGCGCCGAAGGTCCTGCTTCTCGACGAGCCCTCGATGGGCCTCGCCCCGATCCTCGTCGAGCAGATCTTCACGATCATCAAGACGATCAACGAGTCGGGCACGACGGTCCTGCTCGTGGAGCAGAACGCGCTCATGGCCCTGGGCATCGCCAACCGTGGCTACATCCTCCAGAGCGGCGAGATCGTGCTCACCGATACCGCCGCCGTCCTGGCCGGCAACGAAGCCGTCCAGCGGGCGTATCTCGGGGGCGACTGACCCGGTCGGGTCATGTCCGACCTGCAGCGCGTCCCGGGCCCTCGCCTGCCCCTCGGCAGGCATCTCGATGTCGTCGCCTTCGGCCTCATCGTCGTCGTCGGTGTCCTGATCGCCAAGCCGTGGGGTGAGACCGGCCCGGGACCGGGCAATGCCGATCCGAGCTCGGCGGGGGCCTCCGCGGCGGCCTCGACCGGTGTCGTTGCCGCGCCGACCCCGTTCGAGGCGGGCTATCTCCTGGACCAGGCCGTCTTCGGGCCGTTCGAGCCGAATCCCGAGTGGAGCGTCTGGCCTGGCGGCATCTTCGTGACGGTCCTGTATGTCACCCGCGAGACGGAGGTGTCGGCGACGGCATCACCCGGACCGTCCGCCCCCTCGGCGACACCGTCGGCCGCCTCGCCCGCGCCGTCCGCCGACCCCGGGGAGTCGCCGTCGACCCCGGTTCCCCAGCCGGCCGCCTCTCCCGAGGCCGCTGCAGGATGGCCGGCCTCGATCGTCATCGGGCCGGGCGACCACCTCCTGTGGCTGGGCCTCGACACGCCGCTTGAGTGGACCGTCCGGGAAGTCCTCGTCTGGCGCCGGAACGAGGACAGCGGCCGTGTGTCCGTGCCCGTTGTCGAGCTGGCGTCGCAATGGGGGCCGCACTTCACGATCATCGGGATCCCCGTGGCGCCGGGCTCCGATCGCCTGGCGATCTGGCCGATGGGCACCTACGACCTCGAGGCGACCCTCGGTCCCGACGGCTCACGGCGAACGATCCGGATCGAGATCGAGACGCTCGACCCGGAACCGACGCCAGCTCCGTGAGCGACCACGGCGGTCTCAGTAGCGCGGCGGCTCCCGGAAGACCTCGTACGTCGCTCGAGCCAGCATCACCAAGCCGATCCCGGTCAGCCACAGGCCGGGGCCCCGGGTGAAGACGTCGGTGGGCTGGTCGAAGATGAAGGCGCGCAGGCCGACGAGCTCCAGGATCCGGAGCCCGAAGCCCACCCAGCCGATCGCGGCCAGGATCGCGTAGGCCGGCCACCGATCGACGCCGATCGGACGTTCCGCAGCGTACGGCAGGGTCACGAAGGCGATCGTCGCCAGGGCCGCGACGAAGACCAGGATTCCGAACCCGTCGAAGGCGTTGCCCCCGATCGTCGGGACGCAGCCTTCGCACCCGACCGACCACCACGGCAGCAGGCAGCCGACCGCGACGACCACGGCCGCGATTGCGGCGAGCAGGCGGGCCCGGCCGACCGGGCGACGATGCATCGTCATCCCGGGTCCGCGTAGACCTCGGGCTTGAGGACGCCGACGAACCGAAGGTTCCGGTAGTGCTCGCCGTAGTCGAGCCCGTAGCCCACCACGAACTGGTCCGGGATCGTGAAGCCGGTGTAGTCGACCGGGATCTCGACGAGCCGTCGCGCGGGCTTGTCGAGGAGGGTGCAGATCCTGAGCGAGTGGGGCTTCTTGCCGCCCAGGTAGCGGACGAGGTAGTTCAGGGTCAGGCCGGTGTCGATGATGTCCTCGCAGATGAGGACGTCCTCGCCCTCGATGCTCGAGGACAGGTCCTTCAGGATCCGGACGAGTCCCGACGATTCGGTCGTCGCGCCGCCGTACGAGGACACCTCCATCAGGTCGATCCGCAGCGGCAGGGTGATCGAGCGCATCAGGTCGGCCATGAACGGCAGCGAGCCCTTGAGGACGCTGACGAGGGTCAGCTTGCGTCCGGCGTAGTCGGCGCTGACCTGGGCGCCGAGCTCGGCCACCCGGGCCTGGATCTGGCCCTCGGTGAGCAGGATCTCCCCGATGTCGGCTTGCATGTCGTCGGTCGTCGTCATCGCGAAGCGGGATCCTCCTGGCGGTGGCCGCTCGAGAGCCTGGCGGAGGTGTCGGCCGGGCCGCGCGCGGCTGCCCGCGCCGCCGCCGCGGCGCGCCGGCGGCGGGATCGCGACGCGTTGCGTCGGACGACGGTCGGCCCACCGGAGCCCGATCGGGCAACTGACAGCACGCCGGCGCCCGCCGGACGTTCGGTATCGGAGGAGCCGGCCGAGTCCGACCCGGGTCCCGAAGCGGCGCTCGTGCCATCCCCGCGATCGCTTCCGGAATCGGCGCTGGCATCGGGCCCGGTGATCGCCGCCGCCTCGAGGCCCAGCTCCCTGCCCCGGTCGGGCACGACCTGACCGAGCGTTCCGGACATGGAATCGGCCAGCCCAAGGCGCCCGTACTTGAGCATCATCGCCCGGAAATCGCGGGCGTAGAAGAGCTTGATCCGGATGTCGGGATACAGCTCTCGCAGCCGGCGCAGCTTGCGGTTCTTCTTCCGGACCAGGCTCTGCTTGAGCGTCGTCAGCTCGAGGAACAGGTCCAGGTCCGGGAGGTAGAAGTCCGGCGAGAAGCTCTCGACGACGACGCCGTCCATGTTCCAGAGGATCGGGAACATCCGCGGCTCGTACTCCCAGCGGACGCCGTAGAAGTCGAGGATCCGGGCCATCTCCGTCTCGCTGCCGTGAGCGAACGGCGGCCACGGCCTGCCGGCCGCGTCCGTCCCGGTCGGGGCCAGGACCGTCCCCACCGGTCCGCCGTCAATCGGCTTCCCGACGTCCCGGGCCGCGGCCACGATGTCGGACGCCGTTGCATCGACCGTCGCCTCGGTATCGCCCGGCGTCGGAACGGTCATGCGGATCGCCCGGACCGACGCAGGTCGGGCCGGGCCGCCCAGCCGGCGTGGCCCGCCGG
Source organism: Chloroflexota bacterium (assembly GCA_004297395.1). Classification (GTDB taxonomy): domain Bacteria; phylum Chloroflexota; class Limnocylindria; order Limnocylindrales; family CSP1-4; genus UBA5189. The sequence continues at coordinate 86,879 of SCUO01000049.1, forward strand.
GCGGACGAGGTCGTCGAGGTCGCCCGTCCAGGCGGCGAGGAAGGCGTGCATGTCGAGGACATCGTCCGCGCTGACCGGATCGGCACCCGCGAGACGCACGGCCTCGGGAGCGACCGGCGGCGGCCCGGCGGCGGGCACCACCGTCGCGTCGGCGACGAAGACGAGTGACGTGCTGCCGCACCCGGGGCAGTCAAGCTGCAGGAACAACAGGTCGTCGCGTTGCGCCAGGAGCCGGATCCGCGCACCGGGGACGTGCTCCTCGCAGACGGTGCACCCCATCCCGTCGAGCAGCGCGCCGAGGTGATCCTGCGGACCCATCCAGCCGGAGTGTAGCGGGTCGGGCCGTTCCACGGCGAGACCGGGCCACCTTGCGGTTGATACCCCCAGGGGGTATGATCCGGGGGATCGACGCCCGCCGGGCGCCGGGAGCGGAGCGCAACCCAGGACCCATGTCCGCGACACCGGCACATACCGCCAGCCACGGCACGGGCGACACCTTCCGGCACAGCTACTCGAAGGACAAGGCGCAGCTGGTTCGCCGGCTCGCCCGGATCGAGGGCCAGGTCCGCGGGATCGCCCGGATGATCGAGCGCGAGGAGTATTGCGTCGACATCCTCCAGCAGACGGCCGCCCTGCGCGCCGCCGTGGATTCGCTGGCGATCCTCGTCCTGGAAGATCACGTCCAGGGCTGCGTCCGGACTGCGGCCGAGCACGGCGACGCGGACCGCTACGTCGACGAGGTCGTCGACGTCGTCCGGAGGACGCTCGGCCGGCCCGTCCGAGGCGCCACCCGAGGGTGATCCACCGGTTATCCACCGACGACCGCGCACAACCGGGGGTCGAGGTGGATAACCCCGTTGACGCGGCCGCAACGCCCGACTAACGTCCGGCATCCGCAACAGGACGGCACGGGGAGCGCGGCTCGCGAGGGGCTCGGGGAGACCCGACCGCGAACCGGTCGAGGCGCGCCAGACCGAAGCCACGGTTGCGAACGAATGACGACGCCGGGGGCGGCTCTCTCCGGCGGCGGCGCGTCACCTCCCCAGGAGGCACGCCTGAACCGCCAGCGAGAACCGCTCCCGACGGACGTCGCCTCCCTCCCGGCCCTGCCCGCCGGCTACGCGCACGCCCTGGACGGGGCGCTCCGAGCGCTTGGGATCCAGCTGGGTTCGGAGGCCCGCACTGCGATCGACGGCCACGTCCGGCTCCTGCTCGCCTGGAACGCGGCGATCAACCTCACCGCCATCACCGACCCCGCGGAGGTGGCTCGCCGTCATGTCGCGGACAGCCTCTCTGCGCTCGAGGTGATCCGCTCCGGCGCCCACGCGACCATCCTCGACATCGGCAGCGGCGGCGGCTTCCCGGGCCTGCCCCTCGCCGCGGCGCTGGCCGACTCGCGGGTCCTGCTGGTCGACGCCACGGCCAAGAAGGTCGCCTTCCTCGACGCCGCGCGGCGGGCCACAGGGCTCGCCGGGCGTGTGGACGTCGCGGCGGCACGGGCCGAGTCGATCGGGCTTCGGGGCCCGCGAGGCGGCTGGGACGTCGTGACCGCCCGGGCCGTCGGATCGCTCGCCGACCTCGTCGAGCTGGCCATGCCGGTCCTGGGGCCGGGCGGGCGACTGGTTGCCTGGAAGCGGGGCGACATCGCCGTGGAGCTCGAGGCTGCCCGGCGCGCCGCCGCCGCGCTGGGCTCGGGCGAGCCCGAGATCCTCCCTGTCGCGGGCTCGGTGGACCTGCCCGGCCACGTCCTCGTCATCGTCCGCAAGGTGGCCGCGACCCCGGCCGGCTTCCCGCGCGACCCGGCCGTCCGCCGGCGGCGGCCATGGTGAGCGCGGACGCTGCTACGCTGGCGGACGCATGCGGATCGCGGTCCTGTCGGACATCCACTCCAACCTCGTGGCGCTCGACGCGGTCCTCGCGGCCACCGGCCCCGTGGACGGAGTCTGGCACCTCGGCGACGTCGTCGGCTACGGTCCGGAGCCCGACGGCGTGGTCGCCCGGCTCGGAGCGATCGGGGCGACCGGCGTGAAGGGCAACCACGATGCCGCAGCGACCGGCGGGCTCGAGATCGAGTGGTTCAATCCGGACGCCCGGCGGGCGATGGAGTGGACCCGGACGACGATCAGCCGGGCCACGGGCACGTGGCTCGATGGATTGCCAAAGACGCACCGCGACGGCGACTGGACGCTCGTCCACGGCAGCCCGCGCGAGCCGATCTGGGAGTACATCACCTCGGTCCCCGTCGCCCGGGCGAACCTGGCCGTCCTCGGGACCCGGGTCGGCCTCCACGGCCATACCCACATCCCGGCTGCCTTCCTGGAGGAGGACGGCCGGGTCGAGGTCGTCAGCCCGGGCGACGGCTCGGTCCTGGAGCTCCGCGGTCGGCGGGCCCTGGTGAACCCGGGCAGCGTGGGCCAGCCTCGCGACGGCGATCCCCGCAGCTCGTTCCTCGTCCTCGACACGGAGGCCGATTCGGTGACCTGGCATCGCGTCGCCTACGACGTCGGCCCGGTCCAGGCAGCGATGCGAGCGACGGGCCTGCCGGCCTCGCTCGCCGCGCGGCTCAGCGTCGGCCTGTGACCACCGCTCGCGCCGCTTCCGCATGATCGGCGGCCGCCAGCCCTTGCGGGGCCGCAAGCTCGGCGACCGGCGCGTCCGCGTCGAGCGGCCCCATGCCGCCTACTTCCGCTGGAGCGGCAAGGGCGTCATGACCGCGAAGGCCTCGGCCAGCCGCCCGACGACGGGGTTCGGCAGTGCCCTGGCGACCGTTCGTCACGCCCTCCTGGGTCGCCCGCTCGCGTCCGGCGAGGAGATCGGCGAGCGCCTCTCGAAGAAGAAAGCCCTCGCGATCTTCAGCTCGGACGCGATCTCGTCCTCGGCCTACGCGACCGAGGAGATCCTCCGCGTCCTCATCCTCGGCGGCGCCGCCGCCCTTGCCTTCGGTCTCGAGGTCGCGATCGCCATCGCCATCCTCCTCATCGTCGTCGCGATCAGCTATCGCCAGGTCTGCCTCGCCTACCCGACTGGCGGCGGCTCGTACTCGGTTTCGAAGCGCAACTTTGGGCGAAACGTCTCGCTCATTGCGGCCTCCGCGCTCCTCATCGATTACGTCATGACGGTCGCCGTGTCGACAACGTCGGCGGTCGAGCAGATCACCTCGGCGATCCCGGGCCTCCACGACCAGCGGGTCGTCATCGGCGTTGCCGCAATCGCCCTCATCACGATCGGCAATCTCCGGGGCCTGCGCGAGGCCGGGAACATCTTCGCCATCCCGACCTACCTGTTCCTCGGCTCGGCGTTCCTGATGATCGCCATCGGCGCGTTCCGGATCGTCGTTGGCGGCGAGGGCGGCACGTTCCCCCCCGAGGTCGTTGCCCAGGCCGCCAAGATCCCGGAACAGGTCACGGCGCTCCTGCTGCTGCGGGCCTTCGCCGCCGGCGCCGTCGCCCTGACCGGGACCGAGGCGATCGCCACCGGCGTGCCGGCGTTCCAGCCACCGGAATCGAAGAACGCCGCGACGACCCTGGCCGCGATGGCCGCGCTCCTCGGGATCCTCTTCATCGGGATCACCTTCCTGGCGGTGAACTTCGGGATCACCCACCTGGAGTTTCCTGAGAAGCAGACGGTCATCAGCCAGGTCGCCCGGCGCGTCTACGGCGACGGCTCGATCCCGTTCTACCTCTTCCAGGCGTTCACGGCGCTGTTGCTGTTCCTCGCCGCGAACACCAGCTTCAACGCCTTCCCGAGGCTCCTCGCGATCCTTGCCGGCGACTCCCACATGCCCCGCCAGTTCGCCTTCCGCGGCGATCGCCTGGCCTTCTCCTACGGGATCATCGCCCTTGCCGTGGTGGCATCGCTCCTGATCGTCGCCTTCAACGGCGAGACCCACCTGCTCATCCCGCTCTATGCGGTCGGCGTCTTCATCGACTTCACGATCAGCCAGGCCGGCATGATCCGGCACTGGCTGCGCGAGCGGCCGGCTGGCTGGCAGCGGCGCCTGGCAATCAACGCCTTCGGCTGCACGCTCACCGCGATCGTCGCGGTCGTGGTGACCTACGCGAAATGGCCGGCGTCGGCCATCGTCCTCGTCCTGATCCCGTCGCTCGTGCTGCTGATGCTCGGGATCCGGCGCCAGTACGAGGGCCAGGCGACCGAGCTCCACGTTCGCGAGGACATCGTCTTCGCCGGCCCCAATCGCGAGCAGCGGGCGGTCGTGCCGGTGAACGGCATCAACCGGGCCGTCGTCCAGGCGGTGACCTTCGCCCGGACCGTGGCCCAGGACGTGCGGGCGGTGTACGTCACCGAGGACGCCGCCGACGCCGAGGCGATGCGCAGGCGCTGGGAGCAACAGCTGCCCGGCGTCCCCCTGGTCATCGTCGAATCCCCGTATCGGGCGATCGTCGAGCCGTTCATCGCCTACCTCGACGTCCTGGACGAGACCTGGCCGCCCGATCGCGAGGCCCCGGTCACGATCGTGGTCCTGCCCGAGTACGTCGCGAAGCGGTGGTGGGACCGGGTCCTCTACAACCAGACCGCGAAGCGCCTCAAGGCGGCCATCGTCGGGCGCGACCACACGGTCATCGCGGACGTTCCGTATCGCCGGGATCATTAGGGAGCACCCGTTCGACGCTCTCGCGGCTGGCGACGCCATCGCACGTCGCGCGCGGGGGGCCGGTGGTATCGTGACCGGCGCGACGGCCCGCCCAAGGGCCCCGGGACCTGCGGGACCCGAACCATCCGCCCAATTCGAGGCGTCCGAGCACACCGGTGTCCGAAACCCATCCGCCCACCTTCCGGCGCGCCGTCGTGGCGCTCGCCGGAGGACCCGGGGACGAGCGGATCGTCCGGCTCGTCTCGGAGCTGGCGAAGCCCAGCCACGGCGAAGTCATCGCCGTCCACGTCGTCGAGATCGGCTGGTCGCTGCCCCTCGATGCCGACATCGCCGGCCGATCCGAGGAGATCCAGAGCATCCTCGACGCGGCCGAGGGCGTGGCCGAGAGCTCGAAGATGCGCCTCGAGGCAGTGCTCCTCCAGGCCCGCGACGTCGGCGCCGCCCTGGTCGACGAAGCCACCGAGCGGGCGGCGGACCTGCTCGTCCTGAGCCTGCCCTATCGGAAGCGGTTCGGCGGCGACTTCGCGATCGGGCGGACCATTCCATACGTCCTCAAGAACGCGCCGTGTACCGTGTGGGTGGTGCGTGAGCCGATACCCGAGGGTGAAGCGTGAAGATCGTGATCGTCGGTTGCGGCCGGGTCGGCTCGGTCCTGGCCGAGGCCTATGACGCGGCCGGGCACGAGGTCATCGTGGTCGATCTCTCGACCCGCGCCTTCGACCGGCTGCCGGGTGAGTTCCGGGGCAGCGCGGTGCGCGGTGACGGCACCGACGAGGACACCCTTCGACGCTCGGGCGCCGAGGGCGCGGACGCCTTCCTGGCCCTGACCGAGGGCGACAACCGCAACGTCATGGCCGCCCAGGTGGCAACCGAGAAGCTCGCCATCGGGCACGTCCTCGCCAAGATCAACGACCCCGTCCGGGCAGCCGCCTACGCCGAGCTCGGAATCGCGACCGTCTGCCGGACGACCATGCTGGCCGATGCCGTCAGCGGCTTCCTGGGCCTGCCGCCGAGCGGCATCCCGAGCATGATCGCCCCCCGGGGGGGCCATCACGGCGGCCACGAGCATCAGCCGCTCGGGAGCAGTGCCGGCGCCCCCGCCGGCGGGGAGGGCTGAGCCGTGTTCGTCCTGGTCGTCGGCGGCGGGAAGGTCGGCTACTACCTGTCCAAGGAGCTCATCGAGAACGGCCACGAGGTGGTCCTCATGGAGAAGGACCGGGCCCGGGCCGACCAGATCGCCGACGAGATCGGCTCGATCGTCGTGGCCCATGACGGCTGCGAGGGCAAGTACCTGGGCGAGGCCGGCTGCGCCCGGGCCGACATCGTCGCCGCGGTCACCGGCGACGACGAGGACAACCTCGTCATCTGCCAGATGGCCAAGCACCACTTCGACGTCCGGCGGACGATCGCCCGGGTCAACAACCCCAAGAACGAGGCCCTGTTCCGCCACCTGGGCGTCGACGAGATCATCAGCCCGACCCGGATGATCCTCGGCTCGATCGAACAGGACATCCCCGTCCACGAGCTGCTCCACCTGGCCGCCCTCGGCGAGGGCGAGCTCGAGATCATCGAGGCCCACCTCCAGGACGGCTCGCCGGCCGTGGGGCGGGCCGCCGGCGACCTGGCCATGCCCGAGGGCTGCTCGCTCTTCGCGGTCATCCGCGACGGCGTCGCCACGCCGCTCCGGCCCGACATGACCCTGCGCGTCGGCGACAAGGTCATCGCCATCGGGCCGAGCGAGTGCGAGGAGCTCCTCCACGAGCAGCTGATCGGCGACGACCCGGAGGCCGTCACGCCCCGTCGCTGAGCCCGGCCCGGCCCGGCTGCGCGGCCCGCGCCGCGGCCGGGGGATCAGGCGGTGGACCCAGGCTCGGGCTCGAGCGCGGGCTCGAGCGCGGGCTCGATCGCGACCTCGATCGCGGCCGGGTCGACGTCGAGGGTCCGGGCGACGAGCACCCTGGCCGCGTCCATGACCCGATCGTCGTCGGGCGCGAACAGGTGGACGAGCGGCAGCTCCGCGATCCGGACGTCGGCCGAGCCGTCGAGGCTCACCGTCAGGCGCAGGTGGTAGGTTGGCCGCTCACCCCGCGCGATCCGCCGCCGGCCCGCCTCGATTGCCCGTTCCTGGACCCGCGCCACGCCATCCGCCATCACCACCACTCTAGCCACTGCCACTCGGGCGAGGCGCCCTCCACCGATATGGCCCACAATCAAGAAAACGCAATCATCCACATACTTGACAACGGCATTGTCAAGTTTCTAGGATTTCACCATGACCCGGGCAGTGGGCCCGGCAGCACATCACCACAGGAGGTGTACGAGATGACGATCGTGCGCCGACCATCGTCGCTCGGCGAGTTCATGACCCTGCGCCAGGCGATGGATCGCATCTTCGACGACGACGTCTTCCGGCCGTTCCGCTGGACCTCGAGCGCATTCGACGGTCCGTCGCTCCCGCTCGACGTGACGACGACCGCCGATGAGCTCGTGGTCGAGGCCTCGCTCCCGGGCATCAAGCCCGAGGACGTCGAGATCACCGTCGAGAACGGCACGCTCACGATCAGCGGCAAGTCCTCGGAGGAGAAGAAGTCCGAGGAGGGCAGCTACCTCGTCCAGGAGATCCGGCGCGGCTCGTTCAGCCGCTCGGTGACGCTGCCCAACGGTCTCGAGCCGGACAGGGCCAGCGCGACCTTCGAGCACGGCGTCCTGACGCTGCGGATCCCGAAGGCCGAGCAGCTGAAGCCCCGCCAGATCAAGATCTCGCCGGTGACCGAGGGCTCGGCCAGGCCGGCCCAGGTCGCGGCCGGGTCCGGGCCCTCGAAGGCCTGACCGGGACGTCGAGTCCGATGCGCGTGACCTTCCGCCGGCCAGATCCCCGGGATCCGGGGCGACCCGTCTACGTGATCAGCGTGGCGGCGAGCATCGTGAGCGTCCACCCCCGGACGCTCCGGATCTACGAGGACGCCGGCCTGGTCTGCCCGGCCCGGACGCCGACGAACATCCGGCTCTATTCCGAGAACGACATCCGGCGGGTCATGTGGATCCGCCACCTGACCCAGAACCTCGGCGTCAACCTCGCCGGGGTCCGGATCCTCTTCGAGCTCGAGGAGCGGCTCGGAACGCGCATCCTCGAGCGCCTCTACGACGAGGGCGTCAGGGACGCCGAGACCGCGGCGGCCGCTTCGGCCGATGCGAACCCGGAGCCCTCCGCCTCGAGCGCCTGATCGATCGGCGGGGCCGCTCGCGGCCCCGCCCCCCAACCACGACACATCGAGCGTCGCGCACCAGCGTCGATCGAACGGAGACAGGAGAACCCGATGGCCAAGCGACCGTCCAACCGGGACGCCGAGCGGACCGAAGACAAGATCAGGGAGCTGCCGCTCGTCGCCCTCCGGGAGACGGTCATCTTCCCGGAGATGATCGTGCCCCTCCAGGTGGGGCGCGAGAAGAGCGTCGCCGCGTTGAACGCGGCGGTCGAGGCCGGCAGCGCGATTGCCCTGGTCACCCAGCGCCAGGCCGACCAGGAGGAGATCTCCAGCCCGTCCGAGCTCTACGAGGTCGGCACGCTGGCCAAGATCGCCCAGGTCGTCCAGCTCCAGGACGGGACCGTCCGGGCAATCGTCCAGGGCCAGACCCGGATCCGCGTCCACGGCTTTTCCCAGACCAGCCCGTTCCTTCGCGCCCGGATCGAGGAGCTCGTCGAGACGACGCCAACCGACGTCGAGCTCCAGGCCCTCATGCGCTCGGTCCAGGCCCAGGTCGAGCAGTACGTCCAGGCCGGCGCGCCGGTCCCGCCCGAGGCCGCGGTCGCGGCCAAGAACATCACCGAGCCGGGGCTCCTGGCGGACATGACCGCCTACAGCCCGGACATGACCACCGAGCAGCGGCAGGAGCTCCTCGAGACGGTCGACATCGTCGAGCGCCTGAAGCTCGTCTCGAGCTTCCTCGCCCGCCAGATCGAGATCCTCGAGCTCAAGGGCAAGATCCAGTCCGAAGTCAAGTCCGAGATGGACAAGACCCAGCGGGAGTACATCCTGCGCGAGCAGCTGAAGGCCATCCAGCGCGAGCTCGGCGAGGACGACCCGCAGCAGGCCGAGGTCAACGAGCTTCGCGAG
>SCUO01000050.1 GCA_004297395.1 Chloroflexota bacterium
GGCCAGAACGGGGCGGCGAGCGAGGCTGGGCTGTGGTCCATGAGGACGGCCACGCACAGCCGCCGGGCGGCCGATTCCATGGCCTCGATGAAGGGCACGATCGCCTCCACGTCGTAGCCGACATGGGCGATCAGGGCAACGTCCGCAACCGGGTCGGGCCCGATGATCGCGCGCAGCTCCGGGCCCGGCGGCCAGCGGCCGGCAACCGCGCCGACGTTCGCGATCCCATGCTCCGCCATCCCCGCCCGGAGGGCGTCGAGCATCGCGGCCGAGGGATCGATGGCCACGAGCTCCGCGACGTGGGCCGCGAGCGGCAGGGCGTAGCGCCCCGCCCCGGCGCCGATGTCGAGCCAGATGTCGTCGGGTCGGGCAACGGCCACCAGGGCGTCGAGCACGGGGTCGCCCGCCCGGGCCGGGTCGGCCACGAAGGTCCGGCTCACCGAGGCGTAGAAGTCGTGCCCGTCGGGGGCCTCGCGGACCCGTTCGACCTGGTCGGCGTTCGCCCGGACTCGGGCGGCCCAGCCCTCGGCGAGGAGGGCGACGAGGTCGGCCGGCGCGTCGACGTCGGGATTGACGGCCTCGAGGTCGAGGGTCCGGACGAGCTCCGGGTGCGCGTCGATCACCGGCCCGAGGCCGCGGTCACCGCTCGTCGCTGCGACGAGGGCGGCAGCCTGGGGCTCGAGACGAACGGGGTTGCGGGCGCCGTCGGCGTGGTGGGCGACGATGACCGGCCGGGACGGATCGGCGGGCTCGGCGATGAGGGCCCGGATCACCGCCGGCTCGACCCGCGGCTGGTCGCCGAGGAGGACGAGGACGGCGTCAGGGCGCGGAGAGCTCAGCATCGCCGCCTGCCAACCGAGCTGGAGCGAGCTTGCCAGGCCGATGTCCGGATCCGGGTTTCGGACACGATGGGCGTCCCGCCACCGGACGGAGGCCTCGAGTTCGTCGGCGTCACCGCCAAGGACCACGAACGGGTTCTCGATCCCCGCCTCGGCCAGGGCGTCGAGGACGTGCTGGAGGAGCGGGCGGCCGTCGAGCGTGGCGAGGAGCTTGCCCCCACCGAAGCGGCGCCCGGCCCCGGCGGCCAGCACGAGCGCGGCAGTCCACACGGTTGGCCTCCTGCATGCGATGGCGACGCGTTCCCCCGGGTGAACCGCCGGTGCCCCGTGCCGGTGCGACACTGGTGCGGGCGGCCCATTGCCGTGGCGACTATTCTGTCGGGGCGTCCGGATGCGCGCCAGACGCGATCGAGGTTCGGCCCATGCAATCGCTGCCACCGCCGGTCGCGCCCACCGCGCTGTTCTCGCTGGTGGTGGCCGTCGTCATGGCCGCCGCCGGGCTGGCCCAGCCGGGCGTCACCGGGGGAGCGCCATCACCGGCCCGCTTCGAGGGCATCCGTCACGACGCCGCGGCCGTCACGCGGGTGGACGTCCAGGCGGCCGCCGAGCCCGAAGCGGCTGCGGCCGCGGCCGAGCCGGCTGTGGCTGCAGCCGCGGGTCCCGGGATCCCCGGCGGATCCATCGTCACTCGACCGGCCATCCCCGATGTCGGCGCACGGCCCGGCCTGCCAGCCCCGGAGCTCGTCCTCGGGCCGAGCGATGGTCCGTCCCAGCCGGCCGATGGCACGCAGGACGTCGGCTCGACACCACAGGACGAATCCACGGCCCCGCTCGTCGCGGCCGAGGCCCCGGCGGTGGCGCCCCTCCTCGCCACCGGCTTCCCGGGCATGGACGACACCGTGAACGGCTTCGTCGCCGGATGCGCCGGGATCGCGCGTCCGTGCATCGAGCCGCCCGACCCGTGGGTCGCGGCCAATGGCGGATATGTCGTCCAGGCGGTGAACATCGCCTTCCGGATCACCGACCGATCGGGCGGCGGCGCGACGACGATCCCGCTCTCGACCTTCTTCGCCCAGCCGCCGGACCAGGTCGTGACCGCCGACCCGCGGGTGATCTACGACCCGGCCAAGGGCTGGTTCGCGACGGCGCTGTCGTTCGACTGCACGGCCGGACACCTGTACCTCGCCGAATCGGACGGGCCCGAGCCCACCGGCACGTGGACCGTCCATCGCTACGACTTCCCCGCCGCCGTCCCCGACTATCCGGGGATCGGGACCGCGTCCGACAAGCTCCTGCTCGGCGTGAACCTGTTCCAGATCGTCGCCGACCCGGGCCCCGACGGCTGCACACTCGGAACGTTCACCGGCGCCAGCCTCCTCGTGGTCGACTGGTCCGTCCTCGGCCTGGGCTCCACGGCCGTCGAGTTCGGGCCGGATCCCGATGCCTTCACCTGGCGGCCCGCGGTCGCCCAGTCACCGGGAACCACCGCCTTCGCGGTGGTGGAGGACCTCGCGTTCGGCTTCGTCGATGTCGCCTATGCCGCTATCACCGGGACCGTCGCCGGCGGCGACCTTGCCATCGGCACGTTCCGGAACCTGTCTGAAGAGGGCCTGGCCCCGAGCTTCGCCCAGGCGCCCCAACCGGCCCAGCCGGGCGTGCCCTCGACGATCGCCGGAGCCGTCGACCATCGCCCGACCGATGCCGTCTGGCGGGCCGGCCGACTCTGGACGACGGCAACGTACCCCTGCCAGATCGAGGTGCTCCACGCCTGCATCCGGGTCACCGAAATCGACACCGCCGATCCGGCGGCGCCCGATCCCGTGCTCCAGGACCAGCTGTTGGGCTGGCAGGGCTTCGACTCCTACATGGCCGGCATCGGGCTGTCCGTCGACGGCACGGCGTTCATCGCCTACAGCCGGTCCTCGGCGGTGGCGCCGGCCGGGATCCACGTGGTCCACCAGCGAGCCGGCGATCCCACCTTCCGCGGCTGGCACCAGCTGGTCCAGGGAACCGGAACCTACCTCGGCGAGCGCTGGGGCGACTATGCCGGCGTCGCCACCGACTACTCCAATCCGGGGGCCGTCTGGGCGACCCACCAGTACTCCGACGGCTCGGGCGGCTGGGCGACCTGGGTCGGGCAGCTCTCGACTCGCCCACTGAGCGGTTCCGGAACAATCTCGCGGCTGGCTGGGTCAGACCGCTATGCGACCGCGGCGACGATCTCGGAGCAGACCTTCAGCAGCCCTGTCGCCGTGGCGTATGTCGCCACCGGCGCTAACTACCCGGATGCGCTCGCCGGAGGCGCGGCAGCGGCGTTCCACGACGCACCGCTCCTGCTCGTGACCCGCGACTCCATCCCCACGGCAACGGCCAACGAGCTGGGCCGCCTCCACCCCGGCCGAATCGTCGTGCTCGGCGGCGCCGGAGTGGTCTCGGAGGCGGTGAAGTCGGCGCTCGGCGGCTACACGACGGGGTTGGTCACCCGCCTATCAGGCTCGGACCGGTATGCGACCGCGGCCGCGATCTCGGCCGGGACATTCCCGGTCGGCGTGTCCACCGCCTACGTCGCGGTCGGCACCAACTACCCGGATGCGCTTGCCGGCGGCCCGGCGGCCGGGCTCGAGGACAGCCCGCTCCTGCTGGTCAGGAGCACCTCGATCCCGGACGCGACGATCGCCGAGCTGACCCGGCTCAAGCCAGCCACGATCGTGGTCCTGGGCGGCACGGGCGTGGTGAGCGCCGCCGTGATGACCGCGCTGGCGGCCTACGCCACGACCGGCAGCGACGGGGTCGTGCGCTATTCCGGGCCCGACCGGTATGCGACGACCGCGGCGGTATCGGCCGCCGTCCAGGCCCCGAACGTGGCCACGGTGTACGTGGCGACGGGCATGAACTACCCGGACGCCCTGGCCGGGGGCGCGGCTGCCGCGTTCAGCGATTCGCCGCTCTTGCTGGTGACCTTCGGGTCGATCCCGGCCTCGACCGCCACGGAGCTCACCCGCCTCAGCCCAGGCCGGATCGTGGTCCTGGGTGGACTCGGCGTGATCTCGGCGACGGTCTACGACGCCCTCGCCGGCTACGTCGCTCCCTGACCGGCGGTCCCTCCGGGCCGGTTCAGCCGATGCGGCCGACCCAGCCGATGCGGCCTACTCCGTCGCCGCGGCCGCCCCGGTCGAAGCCGCGAGCCGCTCGCGCATCGGGGCGCCGGAGCCTCCGCGCCGGGCGGCCACGATTTCGGCCATGATCGCCAGGGCCGTCTCGGCCGGGTCGCGACCCCCGAGATCGAGCCCGATCGGACCGCGCAGGCGGCCGATCTCCTCGGCTGACAGGCCGGCCTCGGCGAGCCGAACCTGTCGATCCGCCTGGGTCTTCCGCGACCCGACGGCGCCGACGTAGCGGCAGCCCCGCCGGGTGGCCTCGACGATCGCCGGCTCGTCGAACTTGGGGTCGTGGGACAGGATCGCGACGGCGTCGTTGGGGCCGACCTCGAGCGTCTCGAATCCCTCGTCCGGCCACGCGACGACGATCCGGTCGACGTCGGGGAATCGCTCCGTGGTTGCGAACGACGCCCGGCCGTCGACGACGACGACCTCGTACCCGAGCTCGCGGGCATAGCGGACGAGCGACCGGGCGACCTCGACCGCGCCGACGACGACGAGCCGGGGCCGGACCGGGAAGGCCTCGACGAAGAAGCTCCGTCCGTCGATCTCCACGGTCCGGGACCGACCGTCGTCGAGAATCCGGGCCGCGGCCGTCGCCAGCTCGGCA
>SCUO01000051.1 GCA_004297395.1 Chloroflexota bacterium
CTCCCGCCGACGACGATCCGCTCCGGGGCGAAGACGTCGACCAGGCCGACGAGGTACGCGGCGAACGCCCGCCTGGCCCGTTCGACGAGCTCGACCGCCACGGGATCGCCGCCATCCGCGGCATCGACCACGTCGCGCCCCTCGAGCGGATCCGGCGCCCGGGCGGCGAGGCGGGCCGCGAGCGCCGGGGATCGACCCTGGGCGGCGGCCTCGGTCGCGAGCCTGGCCAGCCCGCTGCCCGAGCAGATCGCCTCGATGTGCCCCCGGCCGCCGCAGCCGCAGGGCGGTCCCTCGAGCTCGACCGGCAGGTGGCCGAGCTCGCCGGCGACGCCGTCTGGCCCGCCGTAGAGCCGGCCGCCGATGACGATCGCGCCGCCGAACCCGGTCGAGACCGTGAGGTAGAGGACGTCGCGGTACCCGCGGGCGGCGCCGAACTCGAGCTCCGCCAGCGCCGCGACATGGGTGTCGCGCTCGAGGACCGCCGGCAGCCCGAGCGCCGCCGCGATCGGGGCGGCGAAGGGCACGTCGCGGAAGCCGGGCCCAAGGTTCGGCGGCTCCACGAGCGTGCCGGCCCGTGGGTCCACCGGGCCGGGCGCGGCGAGGCCGATGCCCGTGATCCGGCCCGCGACGTCGGTGCCGGCCTCGTCCCGGACCGCGCGGAGCCGCTCGATGCAGGCGCCGACGACCGCGTCGGGGCCGGCGGCGCCGGGCGTCCGGCCCTCGCGCCGGACGAGGACGACGCCCTCGCCGGAGACGACCGCCGCCCGGATCCGGCTGGCTCCGAGGTCGAGTGCCAGGACCGGCCCGGAGACCGCCCGCGGCGCGTTGCTGCTCGTCACGGGGCGAGGATAGGTCGTGCGCGCCTCGGCGTCGGCCCCGGAATCGACGAGCCCCCCGCGGGTCACCCGGCGGAGGGCTCGAACCGTGGCGACGAGGACGTCAGCCCCCGATCTTGAACACCTTCGTGCCGCACTTCGGGCAGGTGCCCTGGAGCGCCGGCTTCCCGTTCTTCATCGTGATCTGCTGCGGGTTCTGGACTTCGACCTTCATCTTGTCCTTGACGCAGTAGGCCATCGCCATGGGTCTCAGCTCCTCCTCGGGCTCCTGCGCCTCGGGCGAATGCCCGAAGTCGCCTTCGACTAGATGCCGAGCGACGGTCTCCAGCGATCCGTGCCGGCCTCAATCTTGCGACGATCGATGTCGGCGAGGATCCGGAGGCTCTCGAGCCCCGTCTCCACGCACGCCGCCTCCGCCGCGTCCTTCGCTGCGCCGACGACGAAGTCGCCGGTGCTTCGCTGGGCGTACACCGCGCACACGGCCCCGGCGCGACACCGCGCCAGGCCCGCGAGCACGAGCAGTGCCGATGCCTCCATCTCGAAGTTCATGACCCGCTGCCGGGCCATGTCGTCTGCGAGGTCAGGGTATCGGATGGGGAGTTGCGGGATCGGGCGGCCCTGCGCGCCGAAGAAGCCCGGCGCGGTGGCCGTCAGGCCCACGTGATACGGGTGCCCGAGCCGATGGGCGGCCTCGATGAGGGCGCAGACCGCCTCGTAGTCGGGCACGGCCGGGTAGCCGTCGTGGACGAACCAGTTCGTCGTCGTCTCGAGCCGGACCGCCCCGGTCGTGATCACGAGGTCGCCGAGGTTCATCTCGGGCTGCAGGCCGCCACACGACCCGACCCGGATGAAGGTCGGCCGCTCGGTGATCGCGAGCGCTTCGGCGACGACGATCTCCACGTTGTCGGTCCCGATGCCGGTCGCGACGATCGAGACTCGGAGGCCTTTGTAGGTGCCCGTGGCCGAGGCGAACTCGCGATGCCGGCGCTCGAGCTCGATGTCGTCGAGTCGGGTCGCAATCTTTGCGGTTCGATCGGGGTCGCCGGGGAGGAGGATGTACTCGGCCCCGGTGAGCTGGCCGAGTAC
>SCUO01000118.1 GCA_004297395.1 Chloroflexota bacterium
GACGAAAACAACGTCCTTGCCACCGATGACGAAGCCAGGCTGCTGCGCCGGGAGATGCGTGCCAGCCTGGTGCGCCAGCTGATCAACCACCTGCAGCGGGTCGGGCCACGCACCGGCGGCGATGCAGCTGCTCCCTGAAGCACTGGAATCCCATCTCGGCGCCACCCTGGCGTCCGCCTATCTGCTGAGCGGTGACGAGCCGCTGCTGATACAGGAAAGCGCGGACCGGATTCGTGCCGCCGCGCGGGCGCGCGGTTTTACCGAACGTCAGGTCTACCATGCCGATGGCCGTCAGTTCGATTGGAACTCCCTGCTGGCCGAGGCCGGCGCGCGTTCATTGTTCGCCGAGCGCAAGATCCTGGAGATCCGCCTCGCAACCGCCAAGCCGGGTGAGCAGGGCAGCAAGGTACTGGTCGAGCTGTGCCGCCTCGCCGGCGACGAACTGCTGCTCCTGGTGATCACCCCCAAACTGGATCGCAGCGCGCAAGGCTCCGCCTGGGTCAAGGCCCTGGCCCAGGCCGGAGCACAGCTCCAGATCTGGCCCGTCGACCGCGCCGGGCTCGCACAATGGATCACCACGCGGCTGCATCACGCGGGTCTCACCGTGAGTCGACCCGCGGCGGAACTGCTGGCGGAGCGGGTCGAGGGCAACCTGCTCGCCGCCGCTCAGGAAATCGAGAAACTGCGACTGCTGGCCCCCGCGGGGGAACTCGACGTGGATGCCATATCCACCGCGGTGGCCGATTCCGCGCGTTTTAACATCTTCAAGCTCGCCGACTACGCGTTGGCGGGCAACACCCAGGCCGCCTGCCGCTCGCTGCGCGGACTCCACGAGGAGGGGGTGGAACCGGCCGTGGTGCTCTGGGCGCTGGCGCGGGATGCGCTGATCATCGCGCGGCTGCACGGTGCCGGGCGCGCGCAACAGGAGCAGATTTTCCGGGAAGCCAGGGTCTGGGATAGCCGCAAAGACCTGCTGCGCGACATCAGCCGGCGCATCCGCCCGGCGCACATCAACCTGCTGCTGCGCCAGCTGGCGGGCGTTGATCGCGCCATCAAGGGAGTGCGCGACGCATCGCCCTGGGACGAGCTCCTCGATGTCCTGCTGTCCCTGTGCGGACGCAACGCCATTCATCCCACCAATCTGCGCCTCGGCCTGGAGCAGGGACGCCGGGGCGCGCAAGCCTGACCGCAACCGTCAGGCTTGCGCCGGGGCGCCGCGATTGGGCCAGGCGTTCGCGAACTGACGTGCGGTGCGCCCACTGCGCGATGCCCGTGTCATCGCGAACTGGCGCGCCGCAAGGTGGAGCGCCGCACGGTCCCCGCCGGCGTCGGCACACAGATGATCCACGATGGCGAGATACTGTTCCAGGCTGTTGGGATAAAAGGAGAGCCAGAGTCCAAAGCGATCGGCAAGCGACAGTTTTTCCTCGATCACGTCACCGTAGTGCAGCTCGCCCGCGACGATCTCCACATCCTGGTTGTCGGATTTCGGCTCGGCAATCAGATGGCGCCGATTCGAAGTGGCATAGACCAGCACGTTTTCCGGTGGCAGCTCGATGGAGCCTTCCAGCACACTCTTGAGGTGCTTGTAGAGGGTTTCGTCGGCCTCGAACGAAAGATCGTCGCAGAACACGATAAAGCGCTGAGGCAGATCGTGGATCCCGTCGACCACGTCCGGCAGATCGGCGAGATCGGCCTTGTCGATCTCGATTACACGCAGCCCTCCGGCGGCATAATCATTCAGCAACGCCTTGATAAGAGATGATTTTCCGGTCCCGCGACTGCCCCACAGCAGCGCATTGCGTGCCGGTCGGCCGGCGAGAAAGTCCTCGGTGTTGCGCACCAGATCGGCCTTTTGTGCATCGATGCCGAGCAGATC
>SCUO01000052.1 GCA_004297395.1 Chloroflexota bacterium
CAAGACGATCTTCCCCCTGCCCGACGGCCTCGGCTTCGACGAGGGTGCCGTCATCGATCCCGCCTCGATCGCCCTCCACGTCGCCAACCGCGGCGGCATCGCTCCCGGTGACACGGTGGCCATCACCGGCGCCGGGGCGATCGGCCTCCTGGGCGCCGACGCCGCCCGCATCCGCGGGGCGGGGCGAGTGATCGTGGTGGGCCGGGGCCAGCGCCTCGCCAAGGCCGCCGCCCTCGGCTTCGAGACGGTCAACACCGCGGCCGGCGACCCGGTGGGTGCCGTCCGGGCCCTGACCGGTGGGCTCGGAGCGGATGTCACGCTCGAGTGCACCGGAGTCCCCGAGGCCGTGGAATGGGCCCTCGAGATGCTCCGCCGGGGCGGCCGCTGCGCCGCCGTCGGGATCCCCACCGTGGGTGTCGAGATCGCGATGCAGCGCCTCGTCCTCGACGAGCTCGAGCTCGTCGGCTGCCGGGCGACCGCGGGCGAGATGCGCCGGGTCATGCCGTTCGTGGAGCAGGGCACGATGCGGGTCCGGGAGATGATCACCCACCACTTCCCGCTGCGCGACTACCCGGCGGCGCTCGCGACCTTCAACGACCGGGCCAGCGGAGCCATCAAGATCATCGTCCGGCCCTGACAGGCCCGGAGCGATCAGATCGGGTCGGCCGCCCCGAGCGTGAACCCGCCGTCGATGTCGATGACAGCGCCGGTCACGAAGCGGCCGCCATCGCCGGCAAGCCAGGCGACGGCTTCGGCGATGTCCCGGCCGTCGCCAACCTCGGACAGGGCCTGGCGGCCGAAGGCGATCCCGGTCTCGAACTTGGCCCGTTCCTCCGTCTCGCTGAGGCCCCGGAGCTCCGATGGGATGATCCCGGGCCGGATGACGTTGACCCGAATCCCGTCGCGGCCGAGGTCGAGGGCCAGGGCCCGGCTCATCGCCTCGACCGCGCCCTTGCTCGCCACGTAGCCGAACCGGTCGCGTGGCGGCCGTGAGACGACCGTCGAGCCGAGGTTGATGACGACACCCCGCGACCGCCGGAGCTCGGCGAGGGCCGCCCGGGTGCACCGGAAGACGCTCGTGACATTGGCCCGGAGCATGCCTTCGAAGGCCTCGTCCGGGAGGCCGTCGATGGGGCCCTGGACTTCGCTGCCGGCGTTGTTGACGAGGACGTCCAGACCGCCGAAGGCATCGACGGCCGCCGCGACCGTCGCGCGCACCTCGGCCTCGACCGTGACGTCGGCCCGCCAGGGTACGACCCGTCCAGGAGCGCCTTCGAGCTCTCGCGCCAGGGCCTCCAGGCGGTCGGCCCGCCGGGCAACCGCCAGGACCTCACCACCGAGGCCGACGAGATGCCGAACGACGTGTGCCCCCAGTCCGCTCGACGCGCCGGTGACGATGACCCGCCGACCCGCCAGAGTCATCGCGGCCCGTTCTCGTCCCGGGTGGCCCGCATCCGAGAGAACGCCACGTGCTGGTGGAGCATCTCCTCCGACGTGATCTCGTCGATCGAGCCTGCAGAGACCACCGTTCCGCCCTCGATGACGTAGCCGCGGCTGGCGGTGGACTTGGCAAGCCGGATGTTCTGTTCGACCAGCAGGATCGCGGCGCCGAGATCCTTGGCCACCGCCCGGAGGACCCGGCCGACGTCATCGATGATGCTCGGCTGGAGGCCCTCGGACGGCTCGTCGCACAGGAGGAGCTTGGGCTTGGCCTGGAGGACCCGGGCGATCGCGACCATCTGCTGCTCGCCGCCGCTCAGCGTCTCGGCGGTCTGGCCGAGTCGCTCTCGGAGAACGGGGAAGTAGTCGAGGATCGCCTCGTCCGGCTCCTCGAGCCTGCCTGCCCGGGCAACCGACCCGAGGCGGAGGTTGTCGCGAACCGAAAGCTTGCCAAACAGCTGGCGACCTTGCGGCACATAGCCGATTCCGCGGTGGGCAATCTTGTCCGAAGCCAGGTGGCCGATGTCACGCCCGTCGAACTCGATCGAACCAGCCTGCAGGGCGACCTTGCCAAGGATCGTCCGGAGCAGCGTGGTCTTTCCGACGCCGTTGCGGCCGAGGACACAGACGATCTCGCGCGGTTCGACGACCAGGCTGATGTCGTGGCAGATGACGTCGCCACCGTAGCCGGACCCGAGCCCCTGGATCGACAACAGGCTCATGCCGTCGCGCTCCCGAGGTAGACGAGCCCTACCTGGGGATCGCGGGAGATCTCGTCGAACGATCCCTGGGTCAGGAGCCGCCCACGGTGCATCACGATCACGCTGTCAGCGATCAGCTGGACGAAGGCCAGATCATGCTCGATGACGACGACGGCCATCCGCTTCGCGAGCTCCCGGAGGAGGTCGGCGGTCCGACCCTTCTCGTCACCGGCCATGCCCGCTCCCGGCTCGTCGAGCAGGAGGATCCTTGGCTGGGTGGCCAGCATCATCACGATCTCGAGCCACTGCCGCTGGCCGTGGCTGAGCTCCTGGGCCTGACGGTCCCTGGTCCGCACCAGGTCCAGGTCGGTCATGAGCTCGGAGATGAGCGCCGCCGACGCCTGGGACTCGCGGCGCCGACGGAGGCCGAGCAACTGGGGCACGCCCGTTCCGGCGCGGGTCGCGATCTCGAGGTGCTCGCGCACGGTCAGCGACGGAAAAACGCGGGGGATCTGGAGCTTCGTCGCGACGCCCATTCGCGCGATCTGCCTCGCGTTCAGCCGCGAGACGTCGGATCCGAGCAGCTGGATCCGCCCGGCATCGGGTCGCAGGAGACCGGCAAGAACCTTGAACAGGGTGCTCTTGCCGGCGCCATTCGGACCCACGATGCAGCGGATCTCCCGGTCCGCGACCGCCAGCGAGAAGTCATCCAGAGCGGCAACCCCACCGAAGTGCTTGGTAAGGCCCGACGCGGAGACGACGAGGTCGGGGCTCGTCGCCGCGGTCATCCGGTCGCCTCCGGCGTCCGACGGAAGCGCCTGACCGCGACTGCCCCGCGCTCGAGGAACGGGTAGAGGCCGCGCGGCCAGAACAGGACGATGGCGAGGAAGAACAGGCCCACGAAGAGCGGCCAGATGTTCTCGTACTCCCCGCTCAGGATGGTCTCGAGGAAGCCCACCAGGATCGTCCCGAGAATCGGTCCCACGAGCGTCCCCCGGCCGCCGATGCCAACCCAGACGAGGACCTGGGTCGAGAAGAAGACGCCCAGGAGCTGCGGCGAGACGAACCCGACGGTCGTGTAGAGGGTGCCCGCAAGCCCGGCCATCGCGCAGGTGATCACGAGCAGGACGGTCTTCAGGAACGCCGTGTTGTAGCCGAGAAGCTCGAGCCGGGCCTCGTCGTCCCGGATCGCCCTGATCGCGATCCCGAACGAGGACCGGGTGATCCAGCGGGCCAGGCCGAAGCACACAGCCAGGCCGACGACACTGACGATGTAGGGGTTCTCGGTCCCCCAGATCTCGACGTTTCCGAGGCCCGGGAGCCAGATCGTCGGGATGGCGAAGCCGTACAGGCCATCCATGCCGCCGGTGAAGTCACGGCTGACGACGGCCAGGGTCTCGAACACGACTGACAGGGCCAGGGTCACGATCCCGAAGTACACCCCGGCGACGGCCGAGTAGAACAGGAAGAACCCCAGTCCCAGGGCCAGGAGCGAGGGCACGCCGATCCCGATCACGAATGCCAGGTACGTGCCGCTTACGCCGGTCAAGTGCGACAGAGTGATAGCCGCGGCGTAGGCCCCCAGGCCGAAGAACATGGCGTGGCCGAAGCTCACGACACCCCCATAGCCCCACAGCAAGTCCATGCTCAGGGCCAGGATGCTGAACACGACGAAGCGGGTCGTGAGGCCAACCGCGTACGGTGAGGCGGCCGCCGGGATCGCGGCCGCCACCGCCGCGAGGGCCAGCAGCACCAGTAGCCGCCTGGATCGCGGGTCCGTGATCCAGGACATCCGGCCCGGGCGAAGGGTCGCGTTCATCATCGACTCCCCGACCCGGCCAGGCCCTGGGGTCGCAGTCGCAGCGCGATGATCGAGATCAGGAGCACCAGCACGGACGCGACGACCGGCTGCATCGAGAAGGCCAGGGTCGACTCGGCGCCGCCGATGAAGGTCGCCCCGACGATCGCCCCGGTGGCGGCCTGGCCACCCACGATCACGACGAGAAACGAGTCGATGAGCCAGGCCAGGCCCATGTTGGGGTTGATCGTCCCGAGTGGCGCGATGATGGCGCCGGCCAGTCCGGCGATCGCTGCTCCGACGGCGAAGGTCGTCCGGTCGACCCGGCGGGTATTGACCCCGATCGCCCCGGCCATGTCGCGGTTGTAGATGACGGCCCTCAGCTTGACCCCGAAGTCCGACCGATAGACCCACAGGAAGAACGCCACCGCGACGGCCACGGCCATCGCCATGATGAACATGCGGTACGCGGGGTAGTCGACGCCGACGATCGAGATCGTCCCCGAGAACAGGGCGTCGCTGCCGCGCTGGCGGGCGCCGAAGACGATGAGGACCACCTGCCGGATCACCAGACTGAGGCCCCAGGTCGCC
>SCUO01000135.1 GCA_004297395.1 Chloroflexota bacterium
CACGACTCCGCCCATGGCGCGCCAGCGCCCAGTCGGCGTGCTCGCGTACCAGTTCGGAACCCTGGTCGCGACAGGTTGCGAGCGCCGCCAGCACCGGCGCGGTGGTGGGCGCATTGCCCAGCCCCACGGCGAGGTTACGCAACCAGCGCTCGTGACCGATGCGGCGAATCGGTGAACCGGCGGTGCGCTCCAGAAATTCGGTTTCGGTCCATTGCGCAAGCGCCGCCAGCTCGGCATCGGCGAGCCCATGACGGGGTCGGAAGGCGGCTTCGTCGGTGGGTTTGGCAAAGCGGTTCCAGGGACAGACGATCTGGCAGTCGTCGCAGCCGAACACCCGGTTGCCCATGGCCGCGCGCAATGCCTCGGGAATCGGTCCGGAATGCTCGATGGTGAGATAGGAAATACAGCGCCGGGCGTCCAGCACATAGGGTTCGGGAAAGGCCTGGGTCGGGCAGATCGACAGACAGGCCCGGCATTTGCCGCAGGCATCGTCGATCAGTTCGGTCGCGGGCGGCAGGCGAACGCTGGTGATCAGCTCGCCGAGAAAGAACCAGGAACCGGCGCCGCGATTCAACAGCAGGGTGTTCTTCCCGATCCAGCCGAGCCCGGCGCGTGCGGCCAGGGGCTTTTCGAGTACCGGCGCGCTGTCCACGAAGGGGCGCTGGATGACCGCGCAGCCTGCCGCCGCCGCAATCCGCTCGGCCAGCGTTGCCAGCCGGGTGCGCATGATCTTGTGATAGTCGCGGCCCAGGGCGTAGCGCGACACATAGGCTTTTTCGCCGTCGCGCAACTGCGCGATCATGCGGGTATCGGCGGGCCGGTAATCCATGCGCACGCAGATCGCCGAAACCGTGCCGGGCACCAGCAGATCGGGGCGCGCGCGCAGTTCGCCGTGACGCGCCATCCAGGCCATGCTGCCGTGAAAGCCCCGGTCGAGCCATTCGCGCAAGCGTGTGCCGGCCTCGCCCAGATCCAGATCGGCGATACCGACCTGCTGGAAACCCAGCTCCCGCGCCCAGGCGCCTATGCGGGCGACCAGCTCCGGGTCGGTTGCGGCAGTCGCTGGTTCAGGCACGGGCCGGGCCGGGTGAGGGGCATGTCGTATAATTTTGCCAGATTCCGCCCC
>SCUO01000053.1 GCA_004297395.1 Chloroflexota bacterium
CCCGCCGCTCGAGGGCATGCTCCAGGCCGATCACGATGGCTCCCGAATCGAGGGTGAAGCCCTTGGGCGTCATCCACCACGGGTTCCGGTGCATCGCGATGAACGCCGCCCCGCCGCGGAGGCGGCGGAAGGCGATGTCGAGGTTGCGGAACGACAGCTCGTCGCCGGCATCGCCGATGACCACGGCGGCGACCGGGGTCGCCGGGTCGTCGGCCTCGTCGGGGGTGAGGAGGCGCTGGCCGGCCCATTCGCGCCGCGAGTCGTCCGAGGCGAGGACGAGGAGCGGCTGGCCGGCATGGTGGAGCGCCGTGTGGGCGGCGGCCGCGGACGCGGCCGTGATGATCGTCGACGGGCTGACCGGGCGCCCGAACTGGCGCGACACGCTCGCCGCGAGCGACTCGCGGTGGGCCAGCGAGAAGTTGGTCACCACGCGGTACGGGATGCGGGCGCCTTCGAGCACCCCGAGCGCCTCGGCGGCCCCGGGCAGCGGCCTGGACCGGTAGAGGAGGACGCCGTCGGCATCCAGGACGAGGGCGCGGACGCCGTGCAGCGCCGGGCTGAGGTCGGTGGGCCGCATCGGGTGCTCCTATGTCAAGCCGCTGCTGCCAGGCCCGAGGGCACGGCGGCTCTGGCGGCTTCATCGTGGCGCATGCGGCGGAAGACCTCGTCGCTGATCCGGCGACGAAGGGCCCGGATCGCCTCGGTCTTCGTGCTGCCCAGGGCCCGGCGATGTTCGAGATATGTCTTGCCCGGGCCCTCGCGCTGGAGCTGGGTGATCGCGATCCGGTGGAGGGCGACGTTCAGCTGGCGGTTGCCGGTTCGACTCAGGCGATGGCGCTCGGTGTTGCCCGACCAGACCGGCAGCGGTGCCGAGCCGTTGTGGCGGGCGAACGCGGCCCGTGACCGGAAGCGGCCGATGCCGGCCGTCTCGCCGACGAGCTTGGCCGCGGTCAGCGGGCCGCAGCCGACGAGGGCGAGAAGCGACGGGGCGAGGTCGGCGACCAGCCGGCTGATCTCACGCTCGAGGTCGTTGATCGTCGCGGTCAGCGTCCGGATCCGCCCGACGAGCTCGCGGGCGAGCCGACCGACCGTGCCCGGAGCAGTCGCAAGCTGCGCGTCGAGGGCGGCCAGGACGACGGCGCGATCGAGGCTGCGGGCGACAGGCTCGGAGCCAGGGTCGAGCTCGTGGAGGTGCCAGCGCAGGCGGTTCTGGGCCCGGGTCCGCTCGGCGACGAGGTCCTCGCGATGATCGACGAGGAGGCGGACCTCGCGCTCGGGACCGTCGAGGGTCGCGACCGGCAGATCCTCGCGGAGGGCCGCCCGGGCGACCGCGAGGGCGTCGATCGGGTCGCTCTTGCCGGGCTCCCGGCTGGAGCGGCGGACACCGGCCATCAGCTTGGGCGGGACCCGGACGACGGCCTCGCCGGCAACGAGGAGGTCGGTCGACAGGCGCCGGGACAGGTGGCGGCAGTCCTCGAGGGCCCAGGTCCGGTCCTCGAAGCGCGCCGCCCAGCGGACGAGCTCGAGGTGGCCGGCGCTCGTGGCCGGGAGGGTCTTCTCGGCGAGTTTCCGACCGGTCCCGTCGACCGCGACCGCGGTGTGGCTGCGCTTGTGCGAATCGATCCCGATGACGATCATCTCCGGTGTTGCCTCCTGATCAGGGGTGACGCTCCGGACCGGCCGATGGACACGCCTGAGTGGGGGCGGTTACCACGCTCCTATGAAGTCACACCGGTCGGTCCATTCCATGCCCGACGACCGGCAAATCGGATGAAGGCCACGCCCTTCCGGGCGGGCAGCGAGGGTACGAGCCAAGCCGCCGAGCACCGACAAGGTGACACTCAGCGCGATGGTACGGCCCTGCGGCCGGCTGGCGACGCCGCACCGCGACGTCTCGGTGACCGCCGGCTAGTTGCCCGCTCGGTCGAGCAGCGCCCGCCCCACGTCCGGCGCCGCGATGCCTTCCGATCGACGGACCCAGTCGGCGAGGTCGCGATTCACGACGACGACCTCGCCGGATTCCTGGACCCGGCCGCGGGGACCGGGGAGATCGACGATCGCGTCG
>SCUO01000117.1 GCA_004297395.1 Chloroflexota bacterium
CCACAAGGGCCACGAACTTTACGGACTCTACGAGGCGCGCACCCACTTGCGCAGCGGCGCCCCACTGCTGGTGGTCGAAGGCTATATGGACGTGGTGGCGCTGGCCCAGTTCGGGATTCGCAACGCGGTGGCAACCCTCGGCACCGCTGTCACCGACGCGCACATCGCCAAGCTGTTTCGCCACACCAGCGACCTGGTATTCTGCTTCGATGGCGACGCCGCCGGCCGCCGCGCCGCGAGCCGCGCCCTGGATGTCTGCCTACCGGCACTCGGCGACGGCCGCGCGGTGCGTTTCATGTTCCTGCCCGACGGCGAAGACCCCGACACCCTGGTGCGGCGCATCGGCAGCGGCAAGTTCTCGCAACTGATCGCGTCGGCCCAGCCGCTCTCGGAATTTCTGTTCGCCACGGCGGCGAGCGAACTGGACCTCGCGCTGCCCGATGATCGCGCCCGCTTCTGCCAGCGCGCGGCGCCCATGATTCACCGCCTGCCGCGGGGCGTGTTGCGGCAACTGCTGCTCAGCGAGCTGGCGACCCGCGCGGGGATTCCCGCCTCGACCCTGGAGCAGCTCACCGCGCCCCGCGCCGGCGCCGGGCCCCGTGCCGCCGACCTTCCGGAGCACCGCAAGACACCCGGCACGGTGACCGAGCCAACCGCCCCCACACCCTCACTCCGGGAAACAGCTTCAAGACCGGGCCGCAACTACAAGACACCGCTGGTCCACCACCTGCTGGCGCTGCTCCTGCATCACCCCCGCCTCTGTACGGAACTCGCAGAAACGCTGGAATTCCTGCGGGGCGAAGCCATTCCCGATCTGGAGCTCGTCTTCAAAGTGTATGAGCTGCTTCAAAAAAATCCCGGGTACACCTTCAACCATGTGCTGAGCTACTGGCACGGGATGCACGGTCAGGAGCAGCGCAATCTACTGGCCAGAATCGCCGCCAACGAGTTGCTGCTGGCACCGGAAACCGCGGCGGGAGACCATCTCGCCGAGGCGCGCGAGATCATCGCGCGGCTCCGGGAGCTGGCCGAGCGCGACAAGCCGGCGGCGGCGCGCCTGCGCGGTTTGCTCGATCGCGACGCCCTCTCGGCAGAGGATCGCGCGCGCATCCGTGCGCTCATCCTGGAGCTGTCGGCCAGAATCCCGAACGACCCCATAATCACCGAAGCAAAACAACGTATTATGAAATCTTCATAAGGTAAATTAGATGCCAGCCTCGGGTTGCAATCGGTAGCTTGGCACCCCATTAATTGGGTACAATGCGCCGCTTTATCCGCGCGCCCCCACCAGAGCGATCAATGAGCGAAATCCAGCAGCAGTCCCGTATTCGTGAACTCATCAGCAAAGGCCGCGAGCAGGGTTACCTGACCTATGCCGAGGTGAACGATCACCTGCCGGAAGACATTTCCGATCCCGATCAGGTCGAAGACATCATCCAGATGATCAACGACATGGGGATCAATGTGTTCGAGGCTGCCCCGGACGCCGACACCCTGTTGATGACCTCGGGTGACGCCGCTCCCGACGAGATCGCCGCCGCCGAGGCCGCCGCCGCCCTGGCCGCGGTGGAAACTGAACAGCATCGCACCACCGACCCGGTGCGCATGTACATGCGCGAGATGGGCTCGGTCGAACTCCTCACCCGCGAAGGCGAAATCGAAATCGCCAAGCGCATCGAGGAAGGTATCCGGGAAATCATGGCGGCTTTGGCCGAATGGCCCGGCGCCGTCGACGCCGTGCTCGCCGAATACGACCTCATCGCCACGGGCGAGCGCCGCCTGGGGGACATCATCGCCGGCTATCTCAACCCCATGGACAATGTCCCGTCCGCACTGTCGATCGCCACC
>SCUO01000115.1 GCA_004297395.1 Chloroflexota bacterium
CTGCAACTCAAGCGCCTCCCCGGAACCCAAAAACCGTGATCCAACTCACCGGCATTACCTTGCGCCGGCATGTCGAGCCCCTGCTGGAGCAAGCTTCGGCGACGCTCTACCCGGGCCATCGCGTCGGCCTGATCGGCGCCAATGGCAGCGGCAAAAGCTCGCTGCTGGCGCTGTTGCGCGGCGAACTGTCGTCCGAGACCGGCGAGACCGCCGTCCCGAAACACTGGATCATCGCTCATATGGCGCAGGATCTCGGCGACCTGGAGCGATCCGCCCTCGACCTGGTGCTCGACGGCGATCCGGGATTTCGGGACGCCGAGCGCGAGGTCCTGCGTGCCGACGCCGATGGCGACGGCTCCGCCATCGGCCGCGCCCATGCCCACTATCAACAGGTGGACGGCTACACCGCCCACGCCCGCGCGGCGACGCTGCTGTCCGGGCTCGGCTTTCGCGCCTCCGATCAGCAACGACCGGCCGCCTCGTTTTCCGGCGGCTGGCGCGTGCGCCTCGGTCTCGCCCGGGCACTGATGTGTCCGTCGGACCTGTTGCTGCTCGACGAACCGACCAATCACCTCGACCTTGAAGCGGTGCTGTGGCTGGAAGACTGGTTGACGGCCTATCGCGGCACCCTGTTGCTGATCTCTCACGACCGCGATTTTCTCGACGCCGTGGTTAATGAGGTGCTACACATCGAGCACCGGCAACTGCATCAGTACCGGGGTGGCTACAGCGATTTCGAGCGCCAGCGCGCGGCGCGTCTGGCGGGACAACAGGCGACTTACGAACAGCAACAGCGCGCCGTGGCCCATATGCAGCGCTTCGTCGACCGCTTCCGCGCGCAGGCAACCAAGGCCCGCGCCGCGCAAAGCCGGATCAAGGCGCTGGAACGAATGACGCTGGTGGCTCCCGCCCAGATCGACAATCCCTTCCACTTCAGCTTCAAGGAACCGCCGCGCGCCGGCAACCCACTCCTGGTGCTGAACGAAGCGCGTATGGGGTACGGCGCTCCGCCGATTCTCGACGGCATAACGCTGCAACTCTCGCCGGGCGATCGCATCGGCCTGCTGGGACCCAATGGGGCCGGTAAATCGACCCTGATACGTACGCTCGCGGGCGAATTGCTGCCGCTGACCGGAACCCGCGAAGCCAGCACCAATCTTCGCGTCGGTTATTTCGCGCAGCACCAACTGGAGCAGCTCGATCCCGGCGCCAGCCCCCTCGAACACCTCGCCCGACTCAGCCCGGTTGCCACCGAACAGCGGCGGCGCGACTTTCTCGGCGGTTTCGGTTTCGCCGGCGATCGGGCAAGCAGCCCGGTGGCCCCGCTGTCGGGTGGCGAAAAGGCGCGCCTGGTACTCGCCCTGCTGGTCTGGCAGGCGCCCAATCTGCTGCTGCTCGATGAACCCACCAATCACCTCGATCTGGAAATGCGCGCTGCGCTGACCCTGGCCTTGCAGGACTATGCCGGTGCCCTGGTGGTGGTGTCCCACGACCGCCATCTGCTCGCCACCACGGTGGATACCTACTGGCTGGTGAGCGACGGCGCGGTGACAGTCTTCGATGGCGACCTCACGGACTACCGCCGCTGGCTCGAACGCCGTGCCCGAAGCGCAGCGCGTCAGGCCGAGCAAGGCCCCGCGGCCGATGCGACGGGCCGGCGCGATCAACGCCGACGCGATGCGGCACGACGGGCGGAATTGCGTCCACTGCAAGAGCGGGCCTCCCGTCTCGCTGCGGAACTGGATCGAGTCGGTGCTGAACTCGCGAAGCTGGAACAGGAACTGGCGGATCCGGCGCTCTATGGCGCCGATGCCCGCGACCAGCTCACCGCCCTGCTTCAGCGCCAGGGCAAGTTGCGCCAGCGCGCGGAGCAACTCGAAGCCGAGTGGATCGCGGCGGAAGAATCCCTGGTCGTCGTGCAGGCCGAGTGATTCGGGACCACGCCATCCGCA
Organism: Chloroflexota bacterium; assembly: GCA_004297395.1. Taxonomy (GTDB): domain Bacteria; phylum Chloroflexota; class Limnocylindria; order Limnocylindrales; family CSP1-4; genus UBA5189. Next base: position 1,953 of record SCUO01000115.1, read on the forward strand.
GCGAAGGTGGTGCTGTCGCGCCGGGCCCGAGGCAGGATCGGTCCGGGGTTATTCCACCGTGACCGACTTGGCAAGGTTGCGCGGCTGATCCACATCGGTGCCTTTCAATACCGCGACATGATAGGCGAGCAGCTGCAACGGCAGCGTGTAAATGATGGGTTCGAGGCTCTTGGGGACGTGGGGCAAACTGACCACCGTCACCCCGGGCTGATCGCGAAACCCGGCATCCCGATCGGCGAACACGAACAATGCGCCGCCGCGTGCCTGTACTTCATGCAGGTTGGACTTGAGCTTTTCGAGCAGCTCATTGTTGGGCGCAACGGCGACCACCGGCATATCCGCGTCAACCAGCGCCAGGGGTCCGTGTTTGAGCTCGCCAGCCGGGTAGGCTTCGGCATGGATATAGGAGATTTCCTTGAGCTTCAAGGCGCCTTCCAAGGCAATGGGATACTGCACCCCGCGACCGAGGAACAGCGCGTGGTGCTTGTCTGCGAAGCACTCGAAGGTGGCTTCGATTTCGGCATCGAGTGCCAATACCCGTCGGCTCAGTTCAGGCAGCGCATGCAACGCGGCGACCAGTTCGGCTTCCCGCTCCACCGACAGATTGCCGCGCGCCCGGGCGATGGCGATGCACAGCAGTTGGAGCGCGACCAACTGGGTGGTGAAGGCCTTGGTCGACGCCACCCCGATCTCGGGACCCGCGCGGGTCAGCAGGGCGAGGCC
>SCUO01000127.1 GCA_004297395.1 Chloroflexota bacterium
CAAGTTTCAGTTCATCACCTTGGCCGGCATTCACAGCATGTGGTACAACATGTTCGATCTCGCCCACGCCTACGCCCGCGAGGACATGAAGGCCTATGTCGAGAAAGTGCAGGAGCCGGAATTCGCTGCCCGCGAACGCGGCTACACCTTCGTCGCCCACCAGCAGGAAGTGGGTACCGGCTATTTCGACGACATGACCACCGTGATTCAGGGCGGCGTGTCTTCCGTTACCGCGCTTACCGGCTCGACCGAGGAAGATCAGTTCCACTGAGCAGATGATCGGCGCGCGCGGGCGTGATCGCGCGCGCCTACCCGGTTCGGGCGGTGCAACGCCGCCCTTTTCCGGCCGCTCAGTTAGAACATTGGGGAATGGCGTGGCGGTTGTAGCATCACGCCTGCGCCGCGCTCGGTCGATTCCCTTGGGACCGGCATCCTCCCGGATTTACCTGGCCCTTTTGCACCACGTCCACGCGCAACCGTCGCACCATCCATGTCGTTGCTTCAGGCCATTGCTTCAGCGCCCCCGGTGATCCGGTCCTTGCCCGGGGGTTTTCGGGTGCGCGTAGGAGTGGTGGAAGGTTGCTTTCGGAAAGGGTGCTTCGGCCTGGATGGCCGCAACGCCGCGCCGGTAGGCGGCCATCAGGCGATCCTCGGCGGCGTAGTCGAACGGATCGGGATGATTGGCTGCGTCGTTACCGGCGAGCGGATTGGCCAGATACCAGGCGGCGGTCTCGTGCAGGGCATCCCGCGCGGATATCTGGTCCCGATAGCCCAGTTCAGCCCGGGCCTTGGCGTTGTCGAGCAGGCAGTGATTGCTGCCGCCCAGCATCCGGGTCAGGGGTTCGGCGGGGGTCGCGAGTTCTTCGGGCAGGGAGAAAATCTCCAGGGGCCGGCCAGCGCCGCGCGAGATCAGCTCGACCCACTGCCGTTGGGTGAACTGTTCATCGTCGGTGCAGTTGTAGGCCTGGTTGCGGCTGGCTTCGGGATGATCGATGGCAAGCAGCAGATATTCCGCTGCGTTGCGGGCGGCGCAGCGGCTGGTGAGGATCAGGCCGCCATTGGGCAGGATCATCGCGGGCCGGCCATCGCGCACCC
>SCUO01000128.1 GCA_004297395.1 Chloroflexota bacterium
CACTATCAAGGTCGTGGCCCGGGGCGCGGGCACATCGCTGTCCGGGGGGGCGTTGCCGCTCGCCGATGCGGTGCTGATCGGGCTCGGGCGCTTCAACCGCATTCTCGATATCGACTACGCCAATCGCTGCCTCACCGCCCAGAGCGGCGTCACCAATCTGGCGTTGAGCGAGGCGGTCGCCGCGCGCAATTTTTACTACGCCCCGGACCCGTCGAGCCAGATCGCCTGCACCATCGGCGGCAACGTCGCCGAGAACTCCGGCGGCGTGCACTGCCTGAAATACGGCATGACCACCAACAATCTGCTCGGCCTGGAAATGGTGCTGCTGGATGGCACCGTCATTCGCCTGGGCGGCAAGCACATGGACGCCGACGGCTACGACCTGCTGGGTTTGCTGACCGGGTCGGAGGGGCTGCTCGGCGTCATCACCGAGGTCACCGTGCGCATCCTGCCCCGCCCGGCGACGGCGCGCGCGGCGCTGCTTGGCTTTGCCGGTAACGAGGATGCCGGCCGCGTGGTCGCCGCCATCATCGCCGCCGGCATCATTCCGGCGGGACTGGAGATGATGGACAGATTCATCGTCGCGGCAACAGAGGCGTTCTGCCACCCCGGCTACCCGCTGGATGCCGAAGCGCTGTTGATCGTCGAGCTGGATGGTCCGGCCGCGGAAGTCGATCATCTGCTGGCGCGCGTGGTCGCCATCGCGCGCGCCAATGGCGCCACCTCGGTGCGCGCGAGTGCGAACGAGGCGGAGCGACTGCTGTTCTGGCTCGGCCGCAAGTCGGCGTTTCCCGCGGTCGGCCGGCTGTCGCCCGATTACCTCTGCATGGACGGCACCATTCCCCGCCACCAGTTGCCCCAGGTGTTGCAGTCCATGGCACAGATGAGCCAGAGATACGGCCTGCGCGTCACCAATGTGTTTCATGCCGGCGACGGCAATCTGCACCCGCTGATCCTGTATGACGCCAATGTGCCGGGCGAACTGGCGCGCGCCGAGGCCTTCGGCGCCGAAATTCTCACACTGTGCGTGGCAGTGGGCGGCGTACTCACGGGCGAGCACGGCGTCGGCGTCGAGAAGCGCGACCTGATGGGCACCATGTTCGACGCGGACGACCTCGCCCAGCAGATGCGGGTGAAGTGCGCGTTCGATCCCGAGGGCCGGCTCAACCCCGGCAAGGTGTTCCCGCAACTGCACCGCTGCGCCGAACTGGGCCGTCTGCATGTGCATCACGGGCAAATCCCGTTTCCCCATTTGCCCCGGCTGT
>SCUO01000054.1 GCA_004297395.1 Chloroflexota bacterium
CCAGCCTGTCACGCTGGAGATCGCCGGTTCGAATCCGGTCGGGTCCGCCATCCACGCCGATGGCACGCGGCCATACCGATGGCATCCGGCAGCATTGCCGGCCCGCCGTCGCCGATATCGAATCCACCTGACGCCCCGTTCGCCCGCCCGAGCGGGGCGTCCCCTCGTCCGGGGTACCCTGCGGCCGTGGCATCCCTTCGGCGCTCCAGCCCTGCCGCCACCGCGGCCGCCCTGGCCCTCGTCCTCGCCCTGGCCGGTTGCGGGCCCATCGCCGAATCAACGGCTCCGTCGATGGCGCCCACGCCGGCGCCGACGGTCGCGCTCACCCCTCGCCCGACCCCCACCCCGACGCCCGCGCCGACCTCGGTCGTGGAGCGCCGGCCGGTCGTGCCCGTCACCGACTTCCGGTCGCCCTGGACGGAGACCTCGGCCGAGGAGGTCGCGGCGGTGCTCGCCGGGAGCTCGGACCGCTACGACGCGATCGAGGTCGTCGCCTCGGAGCAGTTCCGCGTCCTCGCGGCGCTCGGGATCGGCTACCCGGACGAGAGCGCACCCTTCATCGTCGCGCCCGACCTCGCGACCCTCCGGGCCGACCTCATCGCCAGCCGGAAGCGACTCGGCTTCGTCTTCGCCGACGACATCGACCCGAGCGTCAAGGCACTCGGCTTCGAGGGCTCGTTCCTGTTCGGCGGCGAGCGGGTCGCGACCGCCGAGGCCTGGCCGCTCCAGGCGACCTTCACCTTCCGGCCCGGCCAGGCCATCGCGCTGCCCGCTCCCCGCTACGACCCGGCGACCGCCTGGACGCTCGTCGCCGGCGGCGACATCCTCCTCGACCGCGGCGTCTCGCTCGCCATCCAGGGCTCGGCGCGGGGCTTCGATTTCCCGTGGGACGGCGGGACGGTGAAGATCACCTCGCGCTGCAAGGACTGCTCGGTCTTCGGCTGGGACCTGCCACGGACGGAGCGGACCGGCGGCGAGGGAGCCATGCGCGAGCTCCTCACCGGCGCCGACATCGCCATCGCCAACTTCGAGAACCCGGCTCCGAAGGGCTTCAAGTTCCACGATCACGGCACGGTCTTCAGTGCCAACCCGGCCTACATCGAGGGGCTCGTGAACGCCGGCCTCGACTATGTCTCGCTCGCCAACAACCACATCCGGGATGCGGGACCGCGCGGGATCCTCGAGACGATCTCCGCCCTCGACGGCTTCGGCATCGCCCACAGCGGGGCCGGCGCGGATCTGGCCGCGGCGCGGTCACCGGCCCTCCTCGAGGCCGGTGGAGTGACGGTGGCGATCCTCGGCTACGACACGATCGCGGGCGGCTACTTCGCCCGGGCCGACAGGGCCGGCAGCGCCCCGATGACGGCCGAGAACCTGGCCGCCGACGTCGCCGCGGCTCGCGCCGCCGGGGCGGACCTCGTCATCGTCTTCCCGCACTGGGGCACGGAGTACGACCCGACGCCCTTCGCCGGACAGCGGAACCTGGCCCAGGCGGCGATCAATGCCGGGGCCGACATGGTCATCGGCAACCACGCGCACTGGGCCGCCGGCATCGAGGTCTACAAGGGCAAGCTCATCTGGTATGCCCTCGGCAACTTCGTCTTCGACCAGACCTGGTCCGAGCCGACGATGGAGGGGATCACCCTCGAGCTGACGTTCACGGGCGCGACCCTCGTCCAGGTCCGGATGCGGCCGCACCTCATCCTGGATCGGGCCCAGCCGAACTTCATGGACCCGGCGGGTTCCGGGGCCGTCGTCATGGGCCAGGTCTGGGCGGCCTCGAAGAAGACCCTGGACTGGTGACGCCGCAAACGGCGTCCGGCCCTCAAGCCAGGCCGGCGAAGACGTCCGTCTCGGGGATCGCGGTGGGGACGCGCGATTCGCGCAGGATGTAGGCCTCCCGCGACCAGTACTCGCGCCAGGCGTCGACCCCGAACCGCAGGAACGGGCTGTCCGGGCTCATCTGGGTCCGGTGCCTCCAGATCGCGGCCCACTTCCGGTCGAGGACGTCGGCGACGTCGATCCAGGTCGTGACGGACTCGTCCGGGACGAGCATCTTCGCCATCCGCTCGCGCCAGGCCTCGAGCTCCTCCGGTGAGGCGTCCGCCGGCTCCGACCACCAGCTCTGCTCGCCGAGCGCCTCCATCCGGTCGCGCATCGCGTTGCGGACCGAGGCGGGGATGGCCTGCTCGTAGAGCTTCTTCGGCAGCCACGGCGCGAGGCCGCCGTCGGCCTCGGCCGGGCCGGTGCCGCCGTGCTCGGGGGCGAGCTGCCACGGGTACCAGGCGGGATCGCCGGCACGGGCGAAGGCGCGGACCGCGACGTCATGGGTCCGGATGTGGTCGGGATGGCCGTAGCCACCGAAGTCGTTGTACGTCGTCATGACGTCGGGCCGATGGCGCCGGACGAGCCAGGTCAGGCGGCCGCCGGCCTCGTCGAGGTCGGCCTGCCAGAAGCAGCGCGGATCCAGGTTCCCGGTGCGACCCATCATGTCCGAATCGCGGTAGCCGAGGCTCTCCCACTCCGTGACGCCGAGATCGGCCATCGCCGCCTCGAGCTCGGCCGCCCGCAGCTCGCCGAGCCGGCGGTGGTTCTCGGGCGTGTCCATCTCGGGGACCACGATCTCGCCCTGCTCGCCGCGGGTGCAGGTGACGAGGACGACCCGCCGGCCGTCGGCGACGGCACTGGCCATGAGCCCGCCGGTGCCGATGGTCTCGTCGTCGGGATGGGCATGAACGGTCATGAGGGTCAGGGGAGGCTGGTCGGACATCGCCGGATCGTAGCGCGGGTCCGGCCAGAGGTCCCGGCGCGGGCCGTACATTCGACCGGCTGACTCGTGCCGGGCACCGCCGGATGCTGTGCCCGTGAATGGATCGATGGGCTCCCGGCTGCGCCTCGTCCTCCGCCAGCCCGATGGCGGCCTCGTCGTCTCGGGTCCCGACGCGGACGGCCTCCAGGAGGTCGATCTCGTGGCGTTCGCTTCCCATGGCCGGCTGTCGGGGCGGATCCGCCTGGACCGGGCGCGACTGTCCGACATGCTCAACGAGCACGACGAGTTCCAGCTCGAAGGCGTCCTCGCGATGCACCTCCCGGAGGGTCGGACGAGGGTCATCAAGGAGATGGTCATCCAGCGTGGCGAGCTCTTCCTCGTCCACGCCGGTGGCCCTCGGGGTGACCGCGCCCAGCGAACCCGGACGGTGGCGCGGGGGGTCATCGTCAAATGCGGCCCGTACCTCGTCATGGGTGACGTCCACTCGGCGCCGGGCATCGATCCACTGCGCTTCTTCGGCCGGCGCCAGCCGATGGTGCCGCTGACCGATGCGGTCGTGGAGTTCACCGGGCCCCGTGGCCCGGTCCAGGAGGCAGCCGAGGTCGTGGTCGTGAACCGCGACCTCGCCGACTGGGTCCGCCGGTCCGAGGGCATCGCGACCCCGGATGCCGGCATGTCACGCCTGGGCCGAGCGCGAATCTAGGGAGAAACGAGCGAGGCCGCGGCCGCGGCGCCTTCCGTCCGGCGGGGGCGGGGCCGTACCATCGCTGCGATGGCCAAGGACCCCGAACCCTCATCCGGCGCGCCCCGCGACGACACCGGCCAGGGCCCGCTCGCCGGCATCCGCGTCGTGGATTGCTCGACGGTCCTGGCCGGGCCCTACTGCACGATGCTCCTGGCCGACCTCGGTGCGGACGTCATCAAGGTGGAGCCGCCTGAGGGCGACGCGACCCGGGGCTGGGGCCCGCCGTGGGTCGGCGATGAGGCTGCGGGCACCCGGACGGCGGCCTACTTCCTGGCCGTCAACCGCAACAAGCGGAGCCTCCGGCTCGATCTCCGCGGGGAGGCCGGGCGCGAGGTCCTGGCTCGGCTGCTTGCCCGCGGCGACGTCCTCGTCGAGAACTACAGGCCCGGTGGCTTCGAGCGGCTCGGGTTCCCGGAGGCGAGGCTCGGGGAGCTGAACCCGGCGCTCGTCCACCTCGCGATCGGTGGCTACGGGGTCGGCGGGCCGGACGCGGCCAAGCCCGGCTACGACTTCATCATCCAGGCGACCGGCGGCCTCATGTCGATCACGGGCGCGCCTGACGGGCCGCCCACGAAGGTCGGCGTGGCGATCAGCGACGTCGTGGCCGGGCTGTTCGGGGCGATCTCCGTCCTGGCCGGGCTGCTGGCGCGGGAGCGCCGTGGCGCCAGCGGACAGCGGATCGACGTATCGCTCCTCCAGTCGACCCTCGCGGTCCTCGTCAATCAGGCCCAGAACGCGTTCGTGAGCGGTCACGCTCCCGCCCGGCGCGGCAACGCCCACCCGAACATCGTTCCGTACCAGACGTTCGAGACGGCCGACGGGACGATTGCCGTCGGCGTCGGGAGCGAGCGCCAGTGGCCCCGGTTCTGCGCCGCCCTCGGCGCCCCGGAGCTGGCCGCCGACCCCCGCTTCGCCACGAACGGCGACCGGGTGGTCAATCGCGACGTCCTCGTGCCCATCCTGGCCGCCCGCATCGCCGGCGCCGCATCCGGGGAGTGGCTGGCCCGACTCGAGGCCGCCGACGTGCCGGCCGGGCCGCTGCTCGACGTCCTGGAGGCGATCGACACGCCCCAGGCGCTGGCGGTGGGCGCGCGCGTGCCGCTTGTCCACCCGGTCCTCGGGGCCGTGGACCAGGTCCGCAGCCCGTTCGACTTCAGCGCGACCCCGGCCACGGTGCGCACCCCGCCGCCGCTCCTCGGGGAACACTCGACCGAGGTCCTCGCCGAGGTGGGATACGGCCCGGAGGCCATCGGCGTGCTTCGCGCGGACGGGGTGGTCTAGCGCCAGGCCTGCGGGCCGCCGCCCAGGGCGACACGATCGCCACGATCGAGCGTGACCGATGCCCCAAGCGAGCGGAATCTGTAAGAAGTCGTGTCCGACCGTGCTCGTTCATCGCGATCCTGCGGCCGACAGCGGCAAGGCCTCGAGGGGAGGACGCACGCCGCTCGCCGGCACGTGCACCGGTGCACGGATCGCGAGGCCGGGCCGGGAGCGCGGGCGCTAGACTCGGGCTCCCGACATCCCAGGAGACCCCACCCCGATGACCGACACCCGCGAGCGCTGGGCGCTCATCCTCGGCGCCTCGTCCGGCATGGGCGAGGCTACCGCCCGGGCCCTCGCCGCTGCCGGCGACAACATCTGCGGAATCCACCTCGACTTCCGGGCCGCGCTGGCCCACGTCGAGGAGCTCAAGACCGATCTCGCCGGCCTCGGCCGGAAGGTCCTGTTCATCAACATGAACGCCGCCGACGACGAGAAGCGCGGCGCCGCCCTCGACCAGCTCGAGGCGGTGTTCGAGGGGGCGCGGGCGGGCGGCCGCGAACCGTACGTCCACGTGGTCATGCACTCGCTGGCCTTCGGCAGCCTCGTGCCGTTCCTGACCGACGACGCCAAGGACGGCGTCGATCGCAAGAAGATGGAGATGACCCAGGACGTCATGGCCAACAGCCTCGTGTACTGGGTCCAGGATCTCTACCGGCGAGGGCTGATCGGCAAGGGCTCCCGGATCTTCGCCATGACCTCGGAGGGCTCGACGCGGGTGGTCCCGAGCTACGGCGTCGTGTCGTCGGCCAAGGCCGCCCTCGAGAGCCACGTCCGGCAGCTGGCGATGGAGCTGGCCCGGAAGGGCACCGGCGCCACGATCAACGCGATCCGGGCCGGGGTTACGGTCACGCCGGCCCTCCTCAAGATCCCGGAGAGCCAGCAGATGATCGACCTCACGATGAAGCGCAACCCGACTGGCCGGATGACGACGCCCCAGGACGTCGCCAACGCCATCGTGGCCCTGTCGGGCCCGGGGACCGACTTCATCAGTGGCGACATCATCAGCGTCGACGGCGGCGAGTTCATCACGGGCTCGTGAGGACAACGGGATGACCGAGGCCGGCGATTCGGTCGCCCGGTTCTACGCCGACTGGCCGCGCTACAACGAGCGGGTCGCCGCCCACCTCCGGGGCCTGTCCGCCACGGACCTTGCCCTGCGGGCGCATGGCGGCCACTGGCCGATCTGGGCCATCGCCGGCCACACGGTCGGGGCGCGCATCTACTGGCTCTGCCACGTCTTCGGCGAGCCGGGCGCCGAGACGACCCCGTTCACCGATCCGTCCGGGCTGGGCTGGGAGGACGAGCTCGACGTGGTCCGGACGGCCGATGAGGTCGCCGACGCCTGGGAATCGACGTGGCGAGTCGTCCAGGGCTGCCTCGACCGCTGGACCCCGGACAGCCTCGGCCAGGTCACCCGGCGCACGGGCAGCAGGGGCATCGAGGTGCACAGCCGCCAGTCCATCCTCCTCCGGATGATCACCCACGAGGCCTATCACGGCGGCGAGATCGCGCTGATCGAGGGAATCCATGGCCGGCCTCAGCTCGACCTCTGGCCGGCCTCGGACTGGCTCGTGGAACCCGGCTGAATCAGGCCTCCGACGCGACCCACACGGTCCGGACTCGAGCCGCGGGCGTCATCTCCAGGGCGCCACCGCTCGTTACCCACCACGCGGCCAGCCCTCGCCGACGGGCGAGATCGGCGATGCCGCCGGCGCCCTCGAGGAACAGGGCCTTCGACCAGACCTCGGCCCAGGCCGGATCCGGGCCGGCCACGGTCACCGCGACGATTCCGTCCCCGCCTGGCTCGCCGGTCCGTGGGTCGATGAGGTGATGGACCACCGTGCCGTCGTGCTCCCAGCGGAGCCGCCGGACGGACGACGTGGCGACCGCGCCGCGGCCGGCGACGGCCACGACGGCGATCACCGCGGCGGGTACCGGATCGGGACCTGCCGATGGATCCTCGATCCCGACGTGCCAGGGCTCCTCGGCCGTCGGGGTTCCTGAGCCAACGATGTCACCGCCGGCATCGATGAGGTAGGCCAGGGGCGGGTTAGTCGCGTCCCCGAGCGAAGCGTCGAGAGCGTTGGCCGCCCAGCGCAGCGCCAGCCCCTTGCCGATCCCGCCGAGGTCCACCTGGCGCCGCAGCGCGACGCGCCCGGTCCGGCCCTCGCGATCGAGAATCCGCTCGCCGTCGCCGGGCGCCCGGACCGACCCGACGCGGCCCTGGGGAACCCCCACATAGCCGATCCGCTCCAGGGCGCCCACGATCCGCGGGTCGAACCGCCCGCCGGTGACCCGGCGAGCCCGGTCGGCCGCCGCCAGTGCTCGCTCGAGCGGCCTGGAGATCGAGGAGGCAGGTCCGGGCGAGCTCCGGTTGAGCCCGGTGAGCTCGCTGTCCTCCCGGAACCGGGACATCGCCACCTCGGCCACCTCGAACGTCCCCCGCACGATCGTCCAGGCCGCGTCGGCGAGAAGCCCGGCGACGTCGTCGGGCAGGTACCCCGACGCGATCGTCAGGCGAAGCGGCGAGGCCATCGCCCGACCCTCGCGGCGGAGGAGCTGCGGCGTCGGCCCGGCGGGGGGAGCCGGAACCGACGCCGCGGGGACAGGAATCGGGGATGCGCGGTTTCTCGTGGCCGTCACGGACGGGTCAGCCGCCCGAGGCACCCGAGGTCGCCTGGACGGTCGGGGCCGAGACCGGGGCCGACGCCACCGACCTGGAGACGGGCGGCAGCTTGACCCCGGACGGAAGCGAGGCGGCGGTTCCGCTGACCTCGGCCACGGCGGCCGCGAGCTCGTTCAGCCGTGCCTCGAGGTCCGTGACCGCGAGGCCGGCGTCGCCGTAGGTCCCGGCGGCGGACTCGTAGGCAGCGCGGGCCGCGTCCAGGCGCCCCGCGAGCCGGTCGTGGCCGGCCCGCAGGTCCTCGAGCGCCGCGATCGTCGGGGCTCGCTCCAGGCGGCTACTGGCCTCGGCCGAGGCCTGCAGGCCGGTGACCGCCGCGAGGGTCAGGGCATAGGCGCCGGCCGACACGCCGAGGATGACGCCGAGATGCGCAGGCACGGCCACACTGGGTCGTCGATCGGACGCCCCGGGTCGTCGATCCGCAGTGCTCGGCCGCGCCGGCTCAGTCATCTTCTTCCTCGTGGTCCTCGTCGTCGTGGGGCTCCGCCGTCGGCCCGGCCGTGGTGGTCGTGGTCGGAGTCGTGGAGGTCGTCGCCCGGGCCGCCGATGCGGCCGCGAGTGCCGCCTCAAGCTTGGCCAGCTTGTCCTGCGCGGCAGCGAGGCTGGCCCGCAGCTCCTCGGCGGTGGCCGTGTCCGAGGTCACCTGGCCCTTGGCGGCCTCGAGGGCGGCCGTGAGATCGGCCGACGCGTCCTCGAGCGTCCGGAGCTGTGCCTCGAGCGCGCCGGAGCGGTCCCGCTCCGTGTCGAGCGCGGCCTGGATCGAGGTGAGCGAGGCCGGCGGATCGTTGAGCGGCGCCGCCGCGGCGGTCCACGCGGCGGCGAGCTGGATCGAGATCCCGGCCAGCAGCAGGGCAGCGGCAACCCCGGCAATCACGAGCGCGCGACGGACGAGCAGCTGGAGCGTCATCAGGATCCCTCCGGTAGCGAGGTCGAGAAGGTGGGGCGGCCGGAGCGCGAAACCCAGTAGCGGTACGTGGCGGCGCCAAGGACGAGGCTGAAGGAGGCTCCGTAGACACCGGCGAGGGCGACCGAATCGGTGCCCGCCAGGACCCCATGGGCCCACGACAGGGCCAGGACCACGAGGCTGAGGCGGTGGAGCTTCAGCCACAGGCCCTTCGGCAGGAGCTTCGTGTATCGCGCCGTGAGGCCGGTCAGGAGCAGGGCGTACAGGCCGAGCGTGCCCAGGGCGACCGGCACGGACCGGTACTCCGACAGGCCGGGGACGAAGGCCCCGCCGATGCCGACTCCGGCGTATGGGTCACCGACGAGGGTTACGACGTGGAGGCCAAGGAAGGCCATCACGAAGACCCACGAGTTCTCGTGCCACGGGAAGAGCAGCTTCGAGAGCTTCCAGGTCGCTTTGTTCGTGGGGTGACTGAGGACCAGCCCGAAGACGACCTGGAGGGTCAGCAGGCCAAGGGTCAGGAACCCGGCCGCCCGGGCGGCAAGCCAGATCCGCATCTCGGCCTGATGGGTCGAGGTCGCCGGGACGATCTGGTTCGTGGCATAGATGGCGACGAGGCCGACGAGCGCGGCGAGAACGACCCAGGCCCGGCCCGACAGTCGCGCGGTCGTCGCGGACCGCGCCGCCGCGGAGCGCGCGGCTGCCGGGTGGGCTGCCACCTGATCGGCTGCCGCCGGCCGAGCCGACGGCGCGAGCGGGGCCGCGGTTGGGCGAGCGGCGGACGAGAGCGACATGAAAATCCCCCGGCGGTGATGCCCGATGCTCCCTTGAGGCACAGGGTGCCGCGGAGGTTTCAGGTGTGAGCCCCCGACCTTCGTCCCCCGGCCGACGGGCGAATGGTCCCGCCCGACCCAAACCGCCCGAGTCCCGGCTGGGCGGCCCGACCGGCGGCGGCCGACCGTCCTGCCCCAGACGGGCGGTTCGGCCCTGTGGAGGACGAGGTTCGAGCGGGGATGCTACGGTGGCCGGCGTCCGTCCGGCGTCCCGTGCCGCCGTCGAGGAGCCGACTCCGTGACCCAGGAACCCCAGCCACCGCTGACCCGCCGCGAGCGCCGCTCGCTCGAGCGCCGGGATCGCCCGATCCGTGACCGCTCCCGGGCTTCGACTCGGCGCCAGCCGAAGCGACCGGCCTGGCAGTCGCCATTCGCCCTGGTCAGCGTGGCCGCCCTGGCCGTCGCGATCGCGATCATCGTCCTGAACCAGCGGCCGGCCCCGGCCGACACCGGCGGGGACCTGTTCACCCCACCGATCACGTATGCGACCGGGAGCGTCGACGGCGACTCGATGGGCCTGGCCGACGCGCCGGTGGTCATGGAGGTCTGGTCGGACTACCAGTGCCCCGTCTGCGGTCGCCTGGTCCGCGACCAGTACCCGACCCTCAAGTCCCGGTTCGTCGACACCGGGATCCTCCGGATCCAGGCCCGTGACATCGCCTTCCTGGGCGGGGGTGCACGCGACGAATCGCTCGAGCTCACGACCGGCGCCATGTGCGCCGCACGGCAGAACCGCTACTGGACGTTCCACGACCTGATCTTCTGGAATCAGGGCGGCGAGAACGTGGGCTTCTACAGCGAGGCCTTCGTCGTGGCGGTGGCCAATCGCTCCGGCGTCAACCGGACCGAGTGGGATGCCTGCATGGAATCCGATGAGGTCCGCAGCGAAGTCCAGGCGGCTACGACGCAGGCGCTCGCCGCCGGCATCAACTCCACGCCGACGATCGCCCTCAACGGTGCGACACCGGTGTCTGGCTTGCCGGACGCGAACCAGCTGATCGCCCAGATCGAGGCCCTGGCCGCGGCGGCGCCTGGATCGTCGTCAACCCCGACGGCGGTACCCTGAGGCCATGCTGCGACGTGCCGAGGTCCGGCCGATCTTCGGGATCCACCCGGGCCTCATCCTCGCCTTCCTCGATGTCATCGGACTTGCGATCGCGCTCTACCTGTCGGTCGTCGAGCTCGGCGGGGGCGTTCCGGCGTGCGGCCCGCTCAAGGGCTGCGAGACCGTCGCCCAGAGCGAGTACGCCTGGATCAACGGCATCCCGGTGGCCGTCTACGGGGTGGGCCTGTCGCTCATCCTGCTGACGTTCGCGATCGCCTGGTGGCGAACGAACCTGTACGGGCTCCTCTTGGCCCACTACGGCCTGTCACTGGCCGGGGTCATCTTCGAGGTCTACTTCCTGTACATGCAGATCGCGGTCATCAAGGCCGTCTGCGTCTGGTGCACGAGCTACGGCCTGAGCCTGATCCTGCGGTTCGTGATCGCGCTCATCGTCTGGCTCCGCCAGCCCCGACCGGTCGACGAACCAGCCTAGGTCGAGTGGCCTGCCGGGCCCGCCTGGCAGGCCTGACCCCGACCTCGGGGCGCCCTGATCTCGCCAAGCCTCGGCCCGGCGAGTCGACTCGAGATCGAGTGCCGTCAAGCCGCGGCGGGCCGGCGGGCCGGCGAGAGGCTGGCCGCGACGCCGAGCAGCCCGAGTGATACACCGAGCCCGCCGGCCGCGAGCGCGAGCCCGAGGCCAACGAGTCCGCCGGCCGCCGCCCCGACGATCCCTGCCGCGGGCGGCCAGGAGCCGAGCAGCACGAGGCCCGCGCCGGCGTTCAACGCCGCCAGCCGGGCTCTGGCCGCGCGCCCGAGGAGGCCACGCTGGGCGGCATGTCGCACCTGGTCGCCCGGCCCGATCGCCGGCAGCAGATGGGTCATCGCGCCGAGGAGAATCTGGACGATGCCGCCGATGACGAGCGGCCCGAGCAACGGCGCCAGCGACCAGCTCGCCGGCGCCGCCCCGCCGCCGAGGACCCGGGCGGCCGCCATGATCAGGCCCGTCGCGAGCCACAGCTGCCCGGCGACGAGCGATCCGGATGTCAGGCGATGCCAGCCGGGATCCGTCGTCCAGCGGCCCGGGGCGCCGTCGCGGGCCACCCCGATCGCGTGGAGCATCACGCCGTGCCCGCCGGCCAGCACGGCCGCTGCACCGGCCTGGGCCACGAGGTCCAGCCGGAACGCGTAGCCGGCCGCGACGAGCGGCGCGCCCAGGGCGAGGCCGACGACGGCGAGCTGCCCGGACCGCCGCGGCCGCATCCGCGTCCCGGCAACGGTTGGGGCGAGGTGGAGGAGGCTCGCGACCACGACGAGGCCGGCGAAGCCCAGGAGGTTGAGCCAGGCGTGGGCCGGCTTCAGCGAGCTCCACGCCCCGGCCACGGCGTCGTTGCCGCCGAGCAGGAACGTCGCGATCGTCGCCCCGACGGCCACGTTGAAAAGGGCGACGGCGTACGCCCGCTCGACAAGGGGGCGCCGCGGCCCAAGGGCGCCACGGAGCGGGCCAAAGGCGGCCACGCCGACGAGCCCGATCCCGGCAAGGAACGATCCCCCGGCGATGGCGGCCGGCACCGCCTCTCCTGCCGCGTGGCCCCAGGCCGTCATCACCGCGAGGGCTCCGCCGGCGACGAGGGCAATGGCGCTGATCCGGATCGCCGGCTTGGCCGGCGGTGCCACCGCGAGGGCGGCGGTGAAGAACGGCAGGATCGAGGCGATGGCGGTCGCTGCGGCACCGGCCAGGGCGAGGTGGGCCGGGAGCCAGGTGCCGAGTCGAATGGCCGGCGGCAGGACGAGCGACGCCGCCGCGAGAGCCAGGTAGACCGCCGAGACGGCGAGCCCGGCGAAGGCGATCCGGCGGTCGGTGGACCGGGCGATCCCGACGCCCGGCCGGGCCGCCCCATCGAGGATCGGGAGGGCGCGCCGGAACGGTGGCGAGGCCGCCTCCCGCGAGGCCGCCTCCCGCGAGGCCTGCGACGGCGACGTGGCGGGCGAAGCCGACGCGACCGCCGGCGGTGAGGACGCGACCGGCGCTGGCGTGGCCGGAACGTCGGCGTGCGCCGCGGCGCGAGCCGCGGCGCACGCCTCGCAGCAATCGCCGGCCGGTTCGGACTCCGTCGACGACGCCTCCCCGGTGAGCACCGGGAGCCTTCGAAGGGATGGCTCCCGGCCCGAGGGGGGGATCGGGCCGGGAGCGGAGACGCTCATGGAAGCAGGATGCTGTTGGGGACCCGAGATTGTCAGTTGAGGGGGTCGCCGTCGCCAGCCTGGAAGAGCCCAAGGGCGCCGCGACCGACGAAGTTGAAGGCGTGGGTGACCATCGGGTAGAGCCCGTCCTCGGGCATCTCGAACTCGATGATCGCGCCCTGGGCGGGCGAGAGGTCGACCGCCTGGGAGCCGAAGTTGCCTGGATTCCCGATGTCGAGCCGGATCCCCTCCTTGATGACCGAGCTGAAGATCGTGCCGACGACGTGGTACGAGCTGTCGATGCTCGGCCCGGCGTTCAGGACGAAGACCCGGACGCGCTCGCCGGTCCCGACCGCGACCGGGTTGTCGAGGTACTGGTTGGCGACGCCGTTCCAGACGACGAAGTCGGGCGCCGGGGCAGCCGCGGCGGCCTTGGTCAGCGAGGCCGGCTGGCCCTGTGGGCCGAGGTACCACTCGCTCTGGACGAAGGCGAACTCGGCGTCGACCGGGGGCAGGCCGTCACGGGGCTCCACGATGACCATGCCGAACATCCCGTTGGCGATGTGATGGAGGGCCGGCGACGTGCCGCAGTGGTACATCCACACGCCGGCGTAGTCGGCCTTCCACTCGTAGACCTTCTCCTCGCCCGGGTTGATCGAGGTCATCTCGTCGTTCCAGGCGACCTGGCTGGCGTGGAAGTCGACCGAGTGGGCGAGCTGGCTGTCGGCGGGGTTGATGAGGTGGATCCGGATGGTGTCGCCGACCTTGACCCGGATGACCGGGCCGGGAACGGTGCCACCGAACGTCCAGACGGCCTGGACGAAGCCCTCGCCGACCGTCATGAGCTTCTCCTCGATGACCAGGTCGATGTCGTGGGTCTCGCCCTCGAGGAGGTCCGGCGCGGCGGCCGGGTAGAGGGTGTAGGCGGGGGCGTTGGGGTCGGGCTGGACGTCGGTCGCGGGAGCCGGACCACCGTGGTCGTCGGGGTTCTCGCCACCGGCCGTGCTGCCGGCGACCGTGATCGCGCCCTTCATGCCCGCATCGGCGTGGCCCGGGATCGAGCAGATGAAGGTGAGCCCGCTGTCGGGCACGTCGACCTCGAGGGTCACGGCTTCGCCCGGGTTGGCGACGCCGGTCGTCCCGTCGGCGAAGGTGATGTCGTGGGGGATCGCGCCGCTGTTCTTGAGCGTGACGCCGTAGCGGCCGGCCGCCTCGACCGACAGCTCCTTCGGTTCGAAGCCGAGGTCGACGGCGTTCACCTCGAGCTGGCCGAGGACCTCGCCGCCGGCGCTTCCACCCCCGGTGGGCGCGGGCGATGCCGCCCCGCCGGCCGCCCCGCCGGGCGTGTAGGTCCAGGTGGGAGCGCCGGCTGCCGGCGCACAGGCGACCGCGACGAATGCGACCGCAGCGACAAGCGCAGAGAACCGTGTCCGATCCATGTCTCGTGACTCCCGGGCCGTCCGAGGACCCTGTCGCCGCGGCGCCGGCGCCTTGCGCTGCCGGCTAAACGTGTACCGCTGCGATACGAATATCATACACCCGTTGCGGCGCGACCATGGGCCGATCGGCCCGTCAGGCCGGGTCGGAGGTCCCGATCCCCGGGCGGCGGCCCGTGACGGCGAGGCCCTCCGCGGCGAGATCGGCCAGGCTCGCCGAGGCCAGCTCGTGGCGCATCGCCGCGGTCGCGGCGAAGAAGACGTCGTGGACGGCGCACGTGCCGTCGAGCCGGCACGGTCCGCCGCGCAGGACGCAGCGCGGCGGGTCGCCGCGCTCCTCGACGGCGTCGACGACCCGGAGCAGGTCGATCTCGGACGGTGCCGCTGCCAGCCGGTAGCCGCCGCTCCGACCCGGCGTCCCGACGACGATCCCGGCCCGGACGAGGTCGGTGAGCACGTGGGCGAGGAAACGGGCGGGGATGTCCATTCGCTCGGCGATCCGCCGGGCGCTCACCGGCCGGCCATCGTCGAGAAGGGCGATCGCGAGGGCGGCACGAACGGCGTAGTCGCCGCGGAGGGTCAGCTCGATGCGCATGGTCCGCTCACGGTACCGCCGGCGCGTAGCCGGTGAGCTCGACGTAGGCCTGGCCACCGATGGGTGACCCGTCCCGGTTCGCCCTCACCACCTGCGAGCCCTCCCAGTAGACGACGCCGGTGGTCGCCCGGGTGTCGAGCTCTTGGCCGGCGACCGTCGGCTCGATGTCGATGACGAGGCCCTGGCCAGGAATCCGTATGGTCCAGCCGGCGGGATAGGTCGCGCCGGTCATCGGGCTCGTCCAGGTCCGGGCGGGATCCGCCTCTACCTCGAACGCGGTCCGGTCGAGGTTCGTCGCCCCGCCGTCGGCGTCGACGAGCGTGCCGTAGACGAGCGGGTACTCGCCGTTCGTGTCGCGGACGAGGGAGATCGTGAGATCCGTGCCGTCGTCGAGGTTCACCGCGAACCAGTCCCAGCCACCGCCCCCGACCGAGATGAAGTCGCCCCACTGGTGATCGAACCAGGCCGTTCCGGTGACTTGGTGAGCGACGCCGCCAGCGGGCAGGACGCCAGCGACGTCCAGGCGGGTTCGCGAGTAGTAGTAGGACCCACCCGCCGGCCCGAAGTCGATCCAGCCGTCGAGGTCGTGCAGTACCGGTGGCAGGTCCGGAGCGGTGGCGGCGCGGAGCTCGATGCCGTAGCGGCCGTCGTCCATGGCAGCGATGAGGTCGGCCGAGGTGCTATCGCCGGCCATCACCCAGGTGGTTGACAGGACTGTCCCGGTCTCGATGCTCGGCACGGCAGTCGGTTCGGTGAACACGGGTTGATCCGGGTCGCGCATGACGAGCGCGAACGCGCGTCCGTCGAGGCCCGAGCGGTCGACCTGCGGCCCGACGTCGCTCCGCTCGTCATAGGCGAACGTGCCGCCGACCTCATCGGTGATGGCGAAGTGGGAGGCCCAGGCCACCGGAAATCCACCGCGCTCGGCGCGGAAGACGACGAACTCGAAGCCCCACCTGCCGCCGGCATCGTCGCGGAGATGGCCGGTGTAATACCACCACTCGGTCAGCCGGTCGTGCGGGCCGTCGTCGCGCGGTAAGACGATTGGCTGCGGGTCGGGGGCGCGGGTCGGGCCGGGCATGGCCGTCGGCGGCGCAACCGGGACGAGCGGCGGATTGGCGAGGATCGGGCCGGAGCAGGCGGCCACCAGGACGCCCAGGACCGCGGCCACGAGCGGGCGCCCCGCGATCACCCGCGGACCTCCGGGTCTACCGCGTGCTCGGCGATGTCGGGCAGGCGGGCCGCCAGGCGACCCGGGACCCACCAGTTCCAGTGGCCCAGGAGGCGCATCGTGGCCGGCACGAGGAGGGCCCGGACGACCGTTGCATCGAGGGCCACGGCGATCGCGATCCCCAGGCCGAGGGCCTTGATGAGGACGATGTCGGCGAAGGCGAACGAGCCGGCCACGACCACGACGATGAGCGCGGCCGAGGTCACGATCCGGCCGCTCCGCTCGAGGCCGTGCGCGACCGCCGCCCGGTTGTCGCGGGTCGTGTCCCACGTCTCGCGCATCCGGGTGAGCAGGAACACCTCGTAGTCCATCGACAGCCCGAACAGGACGCAGAACAAGATCACCGGCTGGGTCGTCTCGACGAACCCGAGCGGCCGGGTTCCCAGGATCGCCCCGAGGTTGCCGTCCTGGAAGATCCAGACGAGCGCCCCGAACGAGGCCGCGATCGAGAGCGAGTTCATCACCAGGGCCTTGAGTGGCAGGAGCACCGAGCGCAGGAGCAGGAACAGGACGAGGTAGGTCGAGACGAGGATGAAGGCCGCGGTGCGGGGGAAGTCGGCCGCGATCCCGGCCACGACGTCCTCGACATCGGCCGCCCCACCGCCCACGAGGACCTCGAGCCCCTCGGGTGGAGCGAGCGGGCCCACGTCCGCCCGGAGGTCGACCACGAGCTCGCGTCCCGCGGCCTCGTTGGGCCCGTAGGGCGTGGTGATCGTGATCGCCGTCAGGTCGCCGTTGGTGGTGGCAGCAAGGGCCTCGGCGACGAAGCGGTCCGGGGGGCCCGCGGGCGCGCCGTACAGGAGCTGGTACTGGAGGAGGGTCAGCCGCGG
>SCUO01000055.1 GCA_004297395.1 Chloroflexota bacterium
TCCTGCGGGACCGAATGGACGGTCGGCTCCACCCGGACCGAGCTGCGCGTCGACGTCTGCGGCAACTGCCACCCGTTCTACACGGGCAAGCAGACGATCATCGACACCGCCGGCCAGGTCGAGCGCTTCCAGAAGCGCCTCGAGCGCCAGGTTCGCGCCGGCTGATTTCGATCCCGCGGGGTCGACAACGTCGGCCCGGCGACATCCGCCGGTAGACTTCCGGACATGGCACGTTTCAACTACGGCGGACAGGCCCTCATCGAGGGCGTCCTGATGCGCGGTCGGAATGCGATCGCGGTCGCCTTCCGCCACCCCGACGGCCACATCGTCTGGGCCTCCGAGCCGCTCAACACCGGGCCCCACGGCTGGCGCTTCGCCGGCGCACCGTTCGTGCGCGGGCTCGTCGTCCTGTACGAGACCCTCGTGGTGGGCACGAAGTGGCTGATCCGGAGCGCCAACGTCCAGGTCGGCGAGGACGAGGAGCTGGGCAAGGGCACTGTCGCCCTCATGCTCGGCTTCACCCTGATCGTCGGCCTCGGGATCTTCTTCCTCCTGCCCCTCGTCATCGCCACCTTCACGACCGCAAACGTCGAGGAGGATCTCGCCCAGCACCTCGTCGAGGGCCTCGTCCGGGTCGCCCTCTTCCTGGGCTACCTGGCCCTCATCTCGAGGGCGCCGGACATCGCCCGGGTCTTCCAGTACCACGGCGCCGAGCACATGACGATCCACGCCCTCGAGGCCGGCAACCCGCTCACGACCGCCAACGTCCGCCGCTACCCGACGGCCCATCCCCGCTGCGGGACCGAGTTCCTGGTCGTCCTGATCCTCCTCTCGATCATCGCCTTCAGCCTCGTCGGAAAGCAGCAGCCGCTGGTCATGGTGGGCAGCCGGATCGTGCTCATCCCGATCCTCGCCGCGGTCGGCTACGAGGTCCTCCGCTGGGGTGCGAAGCACCGCGCCAACCCGATCGTCAAGGCCGTGATGTGGCCCGGGATCCTCGTCCAGATGATCACGACCAAGCAGCCCTCGGACGACCAGATCGAGGTCGCGATCGTGTCGATGCAGCAGGCCCTCGAGGCGGACGGGGAGGCGGTTCCCGAGGGTTCGGACCTGCCCGAGCGATCGCCACTCGACCCGATCGAGCCCGCGCCCGCCCCGGCATGAGCGGGCTCGACGACAAGCTCGCCGAGGTTGCCCGCCAGTACGACGACGTCCAGGCCCAGCTGGCCCGCCCAGAGACGAGCACCGATCCCGGCGCCATCCGCCGCCTGGGCCGCGAGCTCTCGCGCCTGGAGCCGGTCGTCGAGGCCTACCGCCGCCTGGAAGCGACGCGCTCGGAGCTCGCCGGTGCCCGCGAGCTGCGCGACGGCGAATCGGACGAGGAGCTCCGGGCCATGGCCCGCGACGAGATCGGCCGGCTCGAGGCCGACGAGACCCGGCTCGTCGACGAGCTGAAGGTCCTCCTCCTGCCGCGCGACCCGGCCGACGACGGCGACGTGATCCTGGAGATCCGGGCCGGGGCCGGCGGCGAGGAGGCAGCCCTGTTCGCATCCGAGCTGCTCCGGATGTACCTCCGCTACGCCGAGCGCCATCGCTTCAAGACCGAGGTCATGAGCCTCAATGAGACGGGGATCGGCGGCGTCAAGGAGGCGATCGTGGAGGTCTCCGGCGACGGCGCCTTCTCGCGCCTGAAGTTCGAGGGTGGGACCCATCGAGTGCAGCGCGTCCCGGCAACCGAATCGTCGGGCCGGATCCACACTTCGACGGCGACGGTCGTCGTCCTGCCGGCCGTCGAGGAGAACGAGATCGAGATCGACGAGGAACGGGACCTCCGGATCGACGTCAAGCGGTCCTCCGGGCCCGGTGGGCAGTCGGTGAACACGACCGATTCGGCGGTCCGGATCACCCACCTGCCGTCCGGCCTGGTGGTCGAGATCCAGGATGAGAAGAGCCAGCACAAGAACAAGGCCAAGGCCCTGGCCGTGCTCCGGGCCCGGCTCCAGGACCTGGAGCATCGACGCCAGCAGGAGGCCGATTCCGCCGCCCGCCGGTCGATGATCGGGGCCGGCGATCGGGCCGACAAGATCAGGACCTACAACTTCCCGCAGGATCGGGTGACCGACCACCGCGTCCACGTCGACCTGTCGAGCCTGCCGCGGGTCATGGACGGCGAGCTCGACCGGCTCATCGATACGCTCATCACCACCGATCAGGCCGAACGGCTGTCGGACCTCACCGACGGCGACGGAGGCGGTGCCGAACACGGGCCCGGCGCAGCCGGACACGGTGCCGGCGCCGCGGGTTCCCGACCCGGCGCAGCCGGACACGGTGCCGGCGCGGCCGGCTGACCTGGGCATGGCGACGGTCGAGGCGCTGCTCGGGGGCTCGATCGCCCGCCTCCGGGCGGCGGGCTCGGAAATGCCCCGCCTCGATGCCGAGGTCCTCCTGGCATACGTCCTGGGCATTGATAGAACCGGGGTCATCGCCCATCCCGAGTCGCCCGTCGGCGACGGCGCGGCCGAGCGCTTCGAGGCGGCCGTCGCCCGGCGCGAGGCCGGTGAGCCTCTGGCCTACATCCGCGAGGTCAAGGAGTTCATGGCCCTCGCCTTCGCGTCCGACGCGCGGGCCCTGATCCCGAGGCCCGAGACGGAGCGGCTCGTGGAGCTCGCCGAGGACGAGATCGCCCGGCGCCTGCTCGGCGCGCCGCGACCGGCCGGGGCGCCGAAGGTCCGCGTCATCGACGTCGGGACGGGCTGCGGCACGATCGCGGTTGCCCTGGCCGTCCGCCTCCGCGGGCGGGGGATGCTCGACGAGGTCGAGCTCCTCGCCACCGACGACGCCCCGGCAGCCCTCGAACTCGCCCGCGAGAACGCGGTGGGCCACGCGGTCGGGGATCGGGTCGTCATCCGCGAGGCCGACCTCGTCCCCGCCGGCGAACCGCCATTCGACCTCGTCCTCGCCAACCTGCCGTACATCGCGACCGACGCGATCGACGACCTGCCGGTCGCGGCCTCGTTCGAGCCGCGCCACGCCCTCGATGGCGGCCCCGATGGCCTCGCCGTGGTCCGGCGCCTCGTGGCGCTCCTGCCCGAGGTGCTCGCCCCTGGCGGCGTCGCCCTCCTCGAGATCGGAGCCGACCAGGAGGCGGGAATCACAGCTGTGGTGGCGGAGCTCGGCGAGGGCTGGACGTGCAGCGTGGAGCTGGACCTGGCCGGCCTGCCGCGCGTCGCCCGGGTGGAGCGCTAGCGTGGCCCGGCCATTCCTGCCGCGTTCCGTTGCCCCGGAGTTCCCGATCCGGATGGTGGCGCTCGATATCGACGGGACCCTGGTGGACGACGATCTCGCCCTCGGCGAGCGGACCCGCGCCGCGATCGGCCGGGCGGTCCATCGGGGCATCCGCGTGTCGCTCGTGACCGGCCGGATGACCGCCTCGGCGATGCGATTCGCCGCCTCGCTCGGGCTCCGCGATCCGATCGTGGGCTACCAGGGCGGACTGGCCCGCGAGATGCCGCTCAGGGCAGATCGCGTCGGCCGGCTCCTCCGGCACATGCCCCTGACCGCGGCCGTGGCTCGCGACGCCGTGGCCTGGAGCCGGTCCGCTGGCCTCGACGCCCACGCCAACCACCTCGAGGAGCTCATCATCCCGGCCGACGACCCACAGGTCGACGACTACTCCGCGTTCCTCGGCACCCGGGCGATCCGGGTTCGCGACCTCGAGGACTGGATCCAGCACCCGATCACGAAGATCGTGGCGGTCGGGGCCCCGGGCCGCCCAAAGGTGCTGCTCGAGGCCGCGCGCGAGCGGTTCCGGGGCCGGGCGGATGTCACCGTCGCCCACCCCCGCTTCCTCGAGTTCGTCGCCCCGGGCGTATCAAAAGGCCAGGCGGTTCGTTGGCTGGCGCGACGCCAGGGCGTTCCGCTGGGGCAGGTGCTCGCCGTGGGCGATCAGCTGAACGACCTCGAGATGATCGCGGCGGTCGGCCACGGGACGGCCATGCCACAGGGCCCGGCCGAGGTCATTGGCGCCGCACGCTACGTTGCGCCGCCACTGGTCGAGGAGGGCGCCGGCGACATGATCGCGCGGCTGGCGCTCGCGACCGTCCCGGAGGCGCGGGCCGCGGCCCGCCTGTTCGAGGAAGAGGCGACGGCCCTCAGGGAGCGGGAGCGGACCGCGCGACGGCCGGGCACCTGAGGCCGGCGCTCCATCTGCGACCATCTGGCAATGGCGATCAGCAGCCCGGGTCGACCCATGACCCCCGGTGCGACCATGTCCGGCGTGGTGGTCATGCCTCCCGTCGCCCCCGAGCGCACCTGCCCGTCGTCAGGCACCGTCGCGGGGAGCTGCCGGTGAGCCCCAGGGTCGTCACGGACGACGACGCCGGCCGCGCCGAAGCCATCGCGGTCCTGCGGGCCGGGGGGATCGTGGCCCTCCCCACGGACACGGTGTACGGGATCGCGGTGTCACAGGCCACGCCCGGCGGGATCGAGCGGTTGTTCCACGTGAAACAACGGCCACCGGAGCGGGCGATCGCCCTGCTCCTTGCCGATGCCGCCCAGGCCGCTGCGCTCGGCGAGCTCGCGCCCGCCGCCGCCGCGCTCGCCGCGGCCCTGTGGCCGGGGCCGCTCACGCTCGTCTTGCCGGTCCGCCCGGGCGCCGCGCCCCCAGGATCGCTCGCGTCTTCGGTCGGTGCCGGTGCAGGGGCCGCCGAAGGAACGGGAACCGAAACGGAAGCGGGAGCCGGAACCGTCGGTGTCCGGGTGCCGGACCATGCCTCGCCTCGTGCGCTCGCGGCTGCGCTGGGTCCCCTGCCGACGACCTCGGCGAATCGCTCGGGCCGGCCCGATGCCCTCGATGCCGCCACCGTCGTCGAGGAGCTCGGAGAGGGCGTCGACCTCGTCCTCGACGGCGGTCGGACGGCGGGTTCCCGACCCTCGACCGTCGTCGACATGACCACCGATCCGCCATCGGTGCTGCGAGTCGGCGTGATCGCCGAATCGACGATTCGCGCCATCCTGGAGGCCGCGGCCCGGACCTGACGGCGCTCCTCCGCGACCAACGGCGGTCCCCACGACCCAACGGCTCTCCCCCACAGGCCCAGCTCTCCTGCGGTCCCAGCTCGCGGCGTTCGACGAGTGTGGGACGATACCGGCGCCGCTTCGGGTGGGCCAGGGCGGGACAGGGCGGGCGAGGAAGGGAAGGCGCACGGGATGACGGTCGCCGCGAACCATGGGCTCGGCTGGGCGACGCTCGCCGAGGTGGACCCTGAGCTGTGGTCGGCGATGCTCGGTGAGCGCCACCGCCAGCACGCCAAGATCGAGCTCATCGCGAGCGAGAACTACACGTTCGCTGCGGTCATGGAAGCCCAGGGCTCGTGGCTCACGAACAAGTACGCCGAGGGCCTGCCCGGCAAGCGCTACTACGGGGGCTGCGAATACGTCGACATCGCCGAGACCCTTGCCCAGGAGCGGGCACTGGCCCTCTTCCCGGGCGCGGAGCACGTCAACGTCCAGCCCCACTCGGGCGCCCAGGCCAACATGGCGGCCTACTTCGCGGTCCTCCAGCCGGGCGACCGGATCCTGGGCATGAACCTGGCCCATGGCGGGCACCTCACCCACGGCTCCCCGGTCAACTTCTCCGGCCGGCTATTCGAGGTCCACGCCTACGGCGTCGAGGAGGCCACCGGGCGGATCGACTACGACGCCCTCGACGCGCGCGCTCGCGAGGTCCGCCCCCGGGTCCTTGTCGCCGGCGCCTCGGCCTATCCGCGGGTCTTCGACTTCGAGCGGCTGGCGGCGATCGCCCACGGCGTCGGCGCCCTCCTCTTCGTGGACATGGCCCACATCGCCGGCCTCGTTGCGGCCGGCGTCCACCCCAGCCCCTTCCCGCACGCCGACATCGTCACGACGACGACCCACAAGACCCTCCGCGGCGGACGCGGTGGCCTGGTCTTCAGCCGGACCGAGCTGCCCGAGGCCGTGGACCCGGCCGACTTCCCGACGGTCAAGACCACCCTCGCCGCCCAGATCGACAAGTCGGTCTTCCCCGGCGTCCAGGGCGGGCCCCTCATGCACGTCATCGCCGGCAAGGCCGTAGGCCTGCTGCTCGCGGCCGGCGAGGACTTCCGGCGCGACCAGCGACGGACCGTCGAGAACGCGGCCCTCCTCGCCGCCGAGCTCGCGGGGCGCGGCGCGAAGGTCGTCTCGGGCGGCACGGACAACCACCTGATGCTCGTCGACGTCACGCCCCTCGGGGTGACCGGCAAGGAGGCCGAGCACCTCCTCGACGAGGTCGGGATCACGGTCAACAAGAACGCCATCCCGTTCGATCCCCTGCCGCCGAACACGTCGTCCGGGATCCGGATCGGGACGCCGGCCGCGACGACCCGGGGCATGGGCCCCGACGAGATGCGGACGATCGCCCGGCTCATCACCGAGACGATCGCGAAGCGGGACGATCCAGCCGCACTGCGGGCCCTCGCGGCCGAGGTTGCCTCGCTGACCGCCCGCTTCCCGGTGCCGGGCCTGCCCGACGAGGTGGCGTGACCTTCGTCGGCACCGTCGGTGGCCTGATGCCCCTGCTCGTCGGGGGCTTCGTCGCCGCAGCGATCATCGCGTTCCTGCTGACCCCGCTCATCCGGGCCCTCGTCCGGCGGCGCGGGATCGTCGATACCCCGAATCACCGGCGGGTCAACACGACCCCGGTCCCTCGCGGCGGCGGCATTGCGGTCGTCGTGGCGTTCATGGCCGTCGGCGGCGGGCTCGTCCTGTTCAACGAGGACATCGGGCCGATGCCCGCACCCCGGGGGATCCCGTCGGGCGACCTGCTGGCCCTCTTCCTGGGCGGGGCGGTGGCGGCGGCCATCGGCGTTGCCGATGACCTGTTCGACCTTCGCGCCCGGTGGCAGCTCCTGGGCCAGCTAGCCCTCGCGGCCCTGGCCGTGGCCTTCGGGGTCGGCGTGGACGCGATCAACAATCCCTTCGGCCCGGGCCTGATCAGGTTCGTGGCGCCGTTCGCGATGGCCTTCACGGTCGTCTGGATCGTCGGGATGATCAACAGCATCAACTTCATCGACGGCCTCGACGGCCTCTCGACCGGGATCGCCTTCATCGCCGCGTTGACGCTAGGCGTGCTGAGCCTGACGACCCAGGTTGGTCCCACGGGACAGCCGTTCGTGGCGGTCCTGTGCGTCGTCCTCGCCGGCGCCCTGCTCGGCTTCCTGCGGTTCAACTTCCAGCCGGCATCGATCTTCACCGGCACCGCCGGGGTCATGTTCATGGGCTACACCCTGGCGATCCTGTCGATCATCGGCGCGGCCAAGGTCGTGGTCGCCGTGCTCGTCCTGGGCGTCCCGATCATCGACACGTTCTGGGTCATCGTTCGGCGCCTCCTCGCCGGGCGATCGCCGTTCACCCCCGACCGCGGCCACATCCACCATCGACTGCTCGACCTGGGCCTCGGCCACCGGGGAACGGTCTTGCTCATCTACGCGATCTGCGCCAGCCTTGGGATCATGTCGCTCCTCGTGTCGACCGCGACGCAGGTCTACGCGTTCCTCGGCGCCCTCGTCGGCTTCGGGGTCGTGCTCTTCCTGCTGACCCGCGGGCCGCGCGAGGCGCTCGAACCCGACACGTACGAGCCCAGCGCCGTCCATTCGGACGCCGAGCCTGCACCGAAGCCGTGAACCCCTGGCGGCGGCGCGGCGGGGCACCGGCACCGGCCGACACTGCCCCGGTTTCGCCCGACGACATCGCCCGGCGAATCGGCGTGACCGGAGCACGAACGAGTGAACCCGCATCGCCCACCACGCCAAGACCGGGCGTCCCCCGGCACGCCGACCGCCCTCGGATTCCTCACGCTCATCGCGTCGTTGGCAGCACCACCGCCCGATTGGTCCTGTGGCGCGATGCCTCAGCGGTCCTCCTGGTCGTCGTCACCGCCCTGCTCGTGATCCAGATCGCCGTTTCAGGCCGTGGCGATGATCTGGACGAAGCGGGTGGGGCGGGGACATCCGGCCCAGCCGTCCTCGGCGCCACGGGAGTACCAGGCGGCTCGCCACTGCGGTCGATCGGCCCGGTGGTGGACCCGAGTCTCATGCTGGAGATCGAGGCCACTCCAAGCCCGTTCGTTGCGGCGCCCACGCCTCGCCCCACACCGAGACCCGCCCGCACCCAGCTTCCCTCGACCGAGCCACCGTTAGAGCCGCCGACATCGGAGCCACCGACCGAGCCGCCAGCGACG
>SCUO01000007.1 GCA_004297395.1 Chloroflexota bacterium
GCGCCGATCCTGCTCGTCGGGCCGACCTCGGTCCCGGCCGCCACGGCCGCCGAGCTGACCCGCCTCCAGCCCGGCAAGATCGTCATCCTCGGCGGCACCGGCGTGGTGAGTGAGAGCGTCGCGGCCGCGGCTCGAGCGGCGGCCGGTGGCTGACACTCGCACGCTGATGCCTCCTGCGGCCCCGGGTAGACTCCGGGCCGTGGCCATGCCGGATCCCGTCGACCCGCCAGAGCACGGGCCTGCCGTCGGGACCGGCGCGTGGGTTGTCCTGCCGACCTACGACGAGGCGGAGAATCTGCCGGGCATCTCGGCCGCGATCCTCGACGCCCTGCCCGGCGCGACCCTCCTCGTCGTCGACGATGCATCGCCGGACGGCACGGGCGAGATCGCCGACGGGCTTGCCGCCGCCGATCCCCGCCTCCGCGTCCGCCACCGGGCCGGCAAGCAGGGCCTGGGGCGGGCCTACCTCGACGGCTTTCGCACCGCCCTCGACGGTGGCGCCGGCGTCGTGATCCAGATGGACGCCGACTGGTCCCACGACCCGGCGGTCCTGCCCCGGCTCATCGAGCCGATCGCCGCCGACCGCGCCGACCTCGTCATCGGCAGCCGCTACACGAAGGGCGGCCGGGTCGAGGACTGGGGCCTCGGCCGCCGGCTCGTCTCGCGCGGCGGCTCGCTCTTCGCCCGGATCGTCCTCGGGCTCCGGCCATACGACCTCACCGGGGGCTTCAAGGCCTGGCGGGCCTCGACCCTCGGGGCCATCCCGTTCGAGGGCGTTCATGCCGGCGGCTATGTTTTCCAGATCGAGATGACCCACCGGGCGTCGCGCGGCGCCGCGCGCGTCGCCGAGGTCCCGATCACGTTCCGCGACCGGCGGGTCGGGCGCTCCAAGATGTCACGACGGATCATCGTCGAGGCGCTCCTCGTCGTGATCCGGCTCCGGGCCGACGAGCTCCTGGGGCGCCGCCGGGGGCGCCCTTCCGGGTGACGCCCGAACCGGCCGCGGGGACCGCGACCTCGATACCGGCCCTCGGCGCGGAATCCGCCGCGGAACCGGTCCCCGGCGTGCGCGTCGTCCTCGATGTCCGGCCTCTCCAGGACCCGGATCGGTCGCCGGCCACGAGCGCCTACCTGGCCGGGCTCCTGGGCGCCTACGACGCCGAGCCGCTCATGGGCGAGTCGTTCGCCCTCCTCCTCCAGTCCGACCTCGACGACCCGACCCTCGCGTTTTCGGGCCTCGAGGTCGTCGGTCGTCGCCTCCTGCCGCCGACCCGACTCCTCCGCGCCGGGGCGCTCACGGTCGACCCGTTCCTCCTTCGCGGCGCATCGCTCGGTGCGGCCTGGCGGGCTGAACGCGGTGGCGCCGCCGGCGCCGTCTACCACGCGGCGGCGGGCTCGCCGCCGTTGTTCTCGGGCCTGCCGATCGTGGTCACGCTCCTCGATCTCGCCCCGTGGGAGCTCCCGGCGACCTACCAGCGATCTCCTTCATCCCGGTTCGGCCAGCGCCTCCGGGCACGGCTGCTGCGGGATGCGGCCGCGGTCATCGTCGGCAGCTCGGCCGTCGCCCGCGCGGCGCATCGTCTGCTCCGGATCCGGCGGGACCGGATCCGGGTCGTACCGCTCGCCCCCCGACCGGCCTTCGTGCCGCCCGCCGCCGGCGCCGTCGGCCCCGATCCGGAGGTTGACCTCGAGGTCGAGCGGCTGGGCCTTCCGGGCCGGTATTTCGTCTATCCAGGCCGCTATGACGCTCGCCAGGACCTCGCAACGCTCCTCGGCGCGATCGGCCTCCTCGGCGCGAGCGGCCGGCCCCGCTCGCTGCCGGCCGAGGTGCCATGGCCGCCGCGAGTCCTGCTCGTGGGCGCGTCCCCTGACGACCGCGCCGCCCTCGCCCGGGCGGCCCTGCGGGCCGGGGTCGGCGACGCCCTGGCATATGCGCCGGCGTTGCCCCAGGAGCGCCTCGCCGGTCTCGTCCGCGGCGCCCGGGCCGTCCTCCTGCCCGTCCTCAGCGAGGGGGCCGGGCTCTCGGCGATCGAGGCCCTGGCCTGTGGGACGCCTGTGGTGAGCGCGAACGTCGGAGCCCTGCCGGAGATCGTGGGCGGTGCCGGGATCCTCGTCGAGCCCCGCGACGACGACCGGCTCGCAGCTGCGCTCAAGGCGGCC
The DNA here is from genome assembly GCA_004297395.1 of Chloroflexota bacterium. Taxonomy (GTDB): domain Bacteria; phylum Chloroflexota; class Limnocylindria; order Limnocylindrales; family CSP1-4; genus UBA5189. The sequence goes on from SCUO01000007.1 coordinate 2,161, forward strand.
TGGGCCGACGAGCGGGTCCACCGCCGGCTCAGAGCCCACGCCATCGAGCGCGCCGGGGCGAGCCGCCGGACCTGGGCGGACGTGGCCGCCGACACGCGCCGGATCTACGCCGAGGTGGGGATCCGGCGGGACACCTGAGGCCCGGCGGCGCAGAGCCCGAACGACGACTGGCGCCGGGGAGGCCTCAGCGCAGCCCACCCCCGTCGAGCAGGATGCCCTCGCGGACCTCGTACTCGTAGGACAGGGCGATGACCTGGACGAAGGTCTGCCCCGCGGTCAGGGTGATCGGCCGGCCGGCGGCGTCGAGGAGGCGCGTGGCGCCGGTGACCGAGTCCTTCGACCAGGTCCCCCGGATGATCCGACCGTTCGTCGAGATGATCGCCTCGCCAGCACCCACGTCATCGGCGTCGAGGCGGTGCTTGTCCGGATGCCCGTCGTTGAGCGCGCCGAAGCGCATCCGGAGGATGACCACGTTCGCTGGCGCGACGATCTCGCCATCGGCGGCGTCCACCTGGGGCACGGCCGATCCGTCGATATAGCGCCAGTAGGCGTTCGCGTTCGAGTCGTAGCGGTAGGTGACTGCCTCGTAGGGGTAATGGACGGTCAGGGTCGCGCCCACCGGCCTGAGTGCGGCGGGGAGGTCCGGCCCGAAGGTCCAGGCTGGCTCGAGCGGCCCATCGGCCGCCCCCACGGCAGTCGCCAGGCTTCGAAGATGCTCGCCGTCGCTGAAGACGTTGTGGGGGGCGTCGTGGCCCTCCGCCCGCCACAGGTAGCGGGCCCCGTACCGGAACTCGTCGGCGTTCCAGACCAGCTGACCTCGGCCCTTCGAGCGCAGGGTGGCCAGGGCGTCCGGCGACCCGCCGACGTGCACGTAGACCGCGTTCCACTCCGCGGCCCAGTCGACGTAGTACTGGCGGGCGCTCCGGACCGGCCCCACCGAGCCCGGGATCGTGTCCTGGAAGACGAGCATGTAGCGCGGGATGCCGCCCTCGGCGGGGGCCTGCCACACGACCGCCGCGTCGTTGAACCCGGACTGCGGACGAGCGTCGCGATGGTCGTCGATCATCACCGCGATCGGGTGGTAGCCGGCCGCATCCGGGTTGACCGGCAGGCCGGTCAGCGGCGCGGGAACGACGATCGGCGTGGGCCGAGGCGTCGGGCGAGGCGATGGCGTGGGGCTCGACGGGGGCGTCGGGCTCGGGTCCGGCGACGGCGTTCCGGTCGGGAGCGGCGTGCCCGCCGCCAAGTGGGACGGGTCGGGGCCGGACCCGGCCGCCACCAGCGCCCCGATCCCAACGCCGCTGCCCACGGCAACGACGAGGAGGATGGCCACCAGCCCCCGTCGAAGCGCGCGTCTGGCCGTCGGCCCGCCCGGTTCGGTCACGTTCCCTCACCCTCGCGCGACGACCGCCGTCGCAGCGGGGCGCAGAATAGCGGAGCGATCCCATGTGCGCGCCAGCAGCCGATGCTCCCGGGCTGGGCGGAGCGCGGGACGCGACGAATCGGCGAGGTACGAGCGATGGCCGCACGAAAGGTCGACCAGCCTGCCGGGGGAGCGACCCCCCAGGAAGACGACGCGTCGAGACGGGCCAACGGCTCCAGACCGGCGCCGGGCCGGGCACGGCGGGCGACAAGGGCCGCCACCGGGGCCCCTGCCGCGGAGCCGGCGTTGAGCAGCGAGGTCAGCGTGCCCGGTGCGCTCGGCGTGACCGGCGAGATCCACGAAGTCGTCGAAGCGCCAGCCATTCACGAGGACGGCTCGTGGGTCGAGGCCGACGCGGTCGAGGTCCACCAGGGCGGGATCGGCCGGGCGGAGGCCACGGACATCCGGGTCACCCAGGGCGGCATCGGGCTCGCCCGGGCTGACCGCGTCTCGGTTCTCATGGGCGGAGTGGGCGCCGTGATGGGCCGCGAGGTCAGCGTCAGCCAGGGTGGCGTGGGCTCCATCCTTGCCCAGCGGGCGAATGTCGACCAGGCGGTCGTCCGAACCCTCGTCGCCCAGGAGGTCGAGTTCCGGAAGCCGAGCGGGGTGCTGGTCCTCATCGCCCAGCGGGTCAGTGGCGATGTCCGCGTCCTCCTCGACTGGCGCGCTGCGCTCGCGTTCGGGGCCGCCTTCGGGCTCATCGCCGGGCTCGTCGGGCGCGGCCGACGGGACGGCTGACGCCGGCGGCCTGCCGCCTCGATCGGGGGAGGCCACGGGGGCCACGGCGGGGCGCTCGGCTATACTCGAAAGCCGTTTCGCCCGGCTCCCTGCCGGGCCGACCCGAGCGTGCACGCGCCGCCCAGCGCGGCTCGGGAGCCGCAGCAGGAGCGCCGCCAGCCGTGATCGACCCGACTGCCCGAATCCACCCTTCGGCCGACCTCGAGGCCGACGTGGTCGTCGGGTCCGGGACGAGCATCTGGCACCGGGCGCAGGTCCGGACGGGGGCTCGCATCGGCGCGGAGTGCGTGATCGGTCGCGATGTCTTCATCGACGAGGGCGTTGAGATCGGCGACCGGACGAAGATCCAGAACCTGGCCCTCGTCTACCACGGCGTGACCGTGGAGGACGGCGTGTTCATCGGGCCCGGCGCGATCCTCACCAATGACCGCTTCCCGCGGGCGATCACCTCGACCGGCGAGCTCGCCCGAGCCGACGACTGGACGGTCAGCCCGATCCGGCTCCGCCACGGTGCCTCGATCGGGGCCGGGGCCGTCGTCGTCGCCGGCACGGAGGTGGGCGCGTTCGCGACCGTCGGGGCCGGGGCCGTGGTCACCCGCGATGTTCCGTCGCACGCCCTGGTCGTCGGCAGCCCAGCGAGGCGGATCGGCTGGATGTGCGCCTGCGGCGTTCGCCTCCTCGACGCCGACGGCGTGCCCGCCGTCGCGAACCTGCCCCATTACTCGACCCACCCCGAGCTCCATTGTCCGAGCTGCGGGCGGACCTACGTCTATGTTCCCGACGCGGACGCGCTCGAAGAGCGCCCGCGTCCCCAGCAGGGAGTGCCCGCATGATCCCGATCGCCCGCCCCGACCTCGGCCAGGAGGAGATCGACGCCGTCGCCGACGTCATCCGCTCCGGGATCATCGCCCAGGGCCCCCGGGTCCGGGAGCTCGAAGCGGCCTGGGCCGAGTACTGTGGGGTGCGCCACACGATCGCGGTCGGCAACGGCACGCTCGCCCTCATGGCGACCTTCGCCTGCCTCGGGATCGGGCCGGGTGACGAGGTCATCACGGTCGCCCACACCTTCGCCGCGACGGCGAATGCCATCCTCTCGACCGGTGCCGTGCCCGTCTTCGTCGACATCGAGCCGGACACCTACCTCATCGATGCCAAGCGGATCGAGGCCGCGATCACGCCCCGGACCCGGGCGATCGTGCCGGTCCACCTGTTCGGGCTCGTGGCCGACATGGACATGATCCGGGCGATCGCCGACCGCCACGGCCTCCAGGTCATCGAGGATGCCTGCCAGGCCCACGGGGCGACGTTCCGGGGCCGGCGGGCCGGGGCCTTCGGGCACGGGACGTTCAGCCTCTACGCCACCAAGAACATGACGACCGGCGAGGGTGGCTTCATCACCACCGACGACGACGCGCTGGCGGACCGCCTGCGGCTCTACCGCAACCAGGGCATGCGAGCTCGCTACCAGTTCGAGACGCTCGGCTTCAACTACCGGATGACGGATCTCAACGCCGCGATCGGCCTGGTCCAGCTCTCGAAGCTGGATCGCAACACCGCCCGCCGCCAGGCGATCGCCGCGGCCTACGACGCGGGCTTCGCCGACCTGCCGGTCCGGACGCCGGTCGTGCCGGACGGCCGAACCCACGTCTACCACCAGTACACCCTCGACGTCGGGCCGGCCCGCGACGCGATCATCGCCGCGATCCGCGAGGGCGGCGTCGGGGCGGACATCTACTACCCGATCCCCGTCCATCGCCAGGCCTACATCCAGGAGCGTGGGCTCCACGCCGACCTGCCGGTCACCGATCGCGCGGCGGCCCACACGATCGCCCTGCCGATGTACCCGTCGATGTCGGATGAGGATCGGGCCACGGTCATCGGCGTCGTCCGCGAGGCCGTGGCCGCGCACGCCGGTGTCGGCGCGGGCGTATGACCGCGTTCTGGCGCCCGGTGGGAGGCGGCTCCGCCCCCGTCCGGGACATCCGGGTGGGCCTTGCCGGCCTCGGGTCGATGGGGCGGAACCATCTCCGGGTGATCTCGAGCCGGCCCGGTGCCCGCCTCGCCGCGGTGTCCGATCCAGTGCCCGAGACCCTGGCCGCAGCGGTCGCGCAGACCGGGGCCGCGGGCTTCTCGGAGCCGCTGGCGATGATCGCCGAGGCCGACCTGGACGCGGTCGTCATCGCCGCCCCGACCACGGCCCACCTGCCGCTGGCCCTGGCGGCGATCGGGCGGGGGATGGCGGTCCTCGTCGAGAAGCCGCTCGCGTCGACGGTCGAGGAGGCCCTCGAGATCGTATCCGCGTCCCGGGCGACCGGCGTGCCCGTCCAGGTCGGCCACGTCGAGCGCTTCAATCCCGCCGTCCGGGAGCTCGGCCGGCTCCTCCACGACGAGCATTGGCTGTCGACCGTCTTCGCCATCACGACCCGGCGCGCCGGGCCGTTCCCGGCCCGGATCCGGGACGTCGGGGTGACCATCGACCTCGCCACCCACGACGCCGACATCTGTTCCTGGATCGCCGGCGAGCGTCCGATCCGGGTCCACGCCGAGACCGCCCAGCGCATCCACGCCGAGCACGAGGACCTGCTCTTCGGGCTGCTCCACTTCCCGTCCGGCGTCGTCGCCCAGCTCGACGTCGACTGGCTGACGCCGGCCAAGCGCCGCCAGCTCACGGTCGTCGGCGAGGAGGGCATGTTCGAGCTCGACTACCTGACCCAGCGCCTGACCTTCACCCGGGCGACCGACACCACCAACCCGCGCCTCATCGGCGGCTACGCCCCGACGTTCGAGGGTGAGGTCGTCGAGCTGCCGGTCCCGACGGGCGAGCCGCTGGCCCTGGAGCACGACGCCTTCCTGCGGGTGGTCCGCGAGGGCGGCCGGCCCGAGATCAATGCCGAGGACGGCCTGTGGGCCGTCCGGATCGCGACCGCCCTCCTCGACTCGGCCACCAGCCGCGAGGTCGTGCCCCTCGATGGCATGACCGATCGTCTCGCCCCCGCGTGAGCCAGCCGGCGGCCGCGCGCCGGTCGTCCGGCTGGGTCGTCATCCGCGAGGGCCAGCACCAGCGTTGGGGCGGGGAGCTGCGTCGTCGCCGGATCTTCGAACGATTGGCCGAGCTCACCGGGGCGACGATCGTCCAGGACGGCTGGTATCCGGTCCTCCTACGCCGGGCCGTCAGGGGACGCCTGGGTCGCCTGCCGGGGCCGCTGCTCTATCGCCTGCCGCAGCGGGGCCCGAAGCCGAAGTTCGCGGCGTCCGAGAAGCTCCGCGACCGGTTGCTCGATGCGGCGATTGCGGTCACCGACCCGACCGTCGTCGCGGTCTATGACGACCCGGTCGCACAGGCCCAGGCCCTCGGGGTCGCCCAGGATCCCGGCTGGATCGCCGAGCTTGCCGCCCGGCAGCGACGCAACATCGCGGCCTTTCGCTGGCTGGTAGCGCCAACGCGATCCTTCGCCGAGCTCGCCGGCCTGCCACTCGACCGACTGATCGTGGGCGGCAACGGCACCGATACCAGCCGCATCACGGTGGGTCCATGGCCGTCCCGGCCAGCCGTCGGCATCGTCTCGGGGGCCGCCCCGGGCCGAGGGCTCGAGCTCCTCGTGGACGCCGTGGCGGCTGCTCGAACCGAGGTCCCGGACCTCGTCCTGCGAATGTGGCTGGTCTCGACCAGCGAGGCGAGCGAGGCCTACCTCCGCGAGTTCCGGGCGAGGCTTGCGGGGCGAACGTGGGTCGAGATCGAGACAGCCCCCTACGACCGGCTGGGGCCGCTCCTGGCCACCGCGTCCGTCCTGGCCATTCCCCATCCGCCGAACGAGTACATGGATGTCGCACTTCCGGTGAAGCTGTTCGACTCGCTGGCCGCTGGCCGGCCCCTCGTCGTCACGCCGCGAACCGAGACCGCCTCGATCGTCCAGCGGCTCGGCGTCGGTGCGGTCGCGGCCGGCGACCGGGCCGAGGACCTCGCCGCGGCGATCGTCGGGCTGCTGGCCGGCGCCACCCGGCTCGAGGCCCTCGGGGCGCGGGCCCGGGCCGCCGCGGAGCACGAGTTCGACTGGCGGATCGTCGGCGACCGGATCGCCTCGGCGGTCCTCGATCGCGAGGGCGGCTGACCGTTCGAGCGCGGGTCGAATCCGGCGCTCAGGCCTCGTCGCCGAGGCGTCGGAACCCGCCGTGGGCCAATCGCGCCTCGCCGGCGGCGAGCACGGACCTGGCCGCGAGGTGGTCCACGCCATCGACACAGATGATGTCGGTGGGGCTGGCCCCGTGTTCGCCGGCCCGGGCAATCGCGGACCGGATCGCGCGGGCGCCGCGCTGCTCCACCAGCCGCTCCAGGCCGGGCAGCCAACCGCGACGGCGGGCCACGGCCAACGGGTGCCGGACGGCCCGGAGGATCCGGCGGACGCCCGTCACGGGTGGGCCGAGCGCAGCCGCGTCGGCCAGGGCCCGAACGCGTCCCCCGAGGTCCGTCTCGACGATGCCGGCCAGGCCGTCCCCTGCGGCCTTCGAAAACCCGGCTGACGTCACCAGGACCAGCCCGGATCGGGCGTCTCCGGCCAGTCGGGCGACCAGGGCGGCGCGATCGGGATCGATGGCGACGAGGACGCGCCGCCGGCCGGTGGCTGCCGCCTCGGACGGCGTCGATGCCGGGACGGCTGCCGCGGCGTGGCTCGATGGCGCCGCCGCCGGTCGAGGCCTCGACTGCTCCAGGACCTCGAGGTACAGGTCCGTCAGGCGCCGCGCAACGGTCGCCGCATCGAACCGGCCCACGACCGCTGCGCGCAGCCGCTCGGGATCGAACGTGCCGATCCGACCCAGCGACATCCGGATCCCCGCGGCGAGGGCCAGGTGGTCGTTGCCGGGCACCACGCAGCCAAGTGCGTCCGGTTCGTCGCCCAGGATCTCGGTGACGCCACCGGAATCGGCGGCGACCACGGGCAGGCCCGTCGCGAGGGCCTCGACCGCGACCACCCCGAACGTCTCGCGGGGGCTGGGATGGACGAAGAGCGAGGCCCGGGCGAGGGCGGCCCCGACACCGTTGCGATCCGCGGCCGGGTCGAAGCGGACGGCCGCCCCGATGCCGAGCTCGGCGGCCAGGCGGTGCCAGCCCCGCTCGATCTCGTCCGACGGGGAGCTCCCGACCAGCCGGAGCGTGGTCGACGGTCGATCCGCGACGACCACCGCGAACGCGCGAAGGAGGGTCTCGATCCCCTTCGACGCCTTTCGGTAGCCCACGAAGACAAGCTCGTCCGCCACCCGGTCGCCGCGGGCCACGAGCGGGAACGACTCGACCGGGATCCCGTTCGGGATCACGGTCAGCCTCGGCTCGACGGCCGGCAGGGCCGCGACGAGCTCGCCGGCCAGGACCCGGCTGACGACGACCAGCCGCTCCGCGGCAGCGACCGTCGCCTCGTACCGGGCCCGGACAGCCGGCTCGGCGATGAGCCGGGCCACGAACGAGGCGTGCTCCGTCAGGACCAGCGGCACACCGAGTCGATGCGCCAGCGTCGCCGCCGCAGCGCCGTCCGGGTAGACCGTGTGGGCATGGACGAGGGTCGGTCGCGGGAGGTCGTGCTCGCGGCCGTGCTCGTAGCGTTCGGCGAGGGCGGCCAGCGCGGCGTCGCGGGCAACCGCGCCGTGGAGGGCCCCGGCCGCGGGGTTGCGTCCGCTCGGGATCGTCAGGCGGGCGATCGGGATCGGCGGCGCGGCGACGGCTCCCGAGGCACCCGGCGCCGGGATTCGGAAGAGCCCCGGGCGCGCCCGGACGGGTTCGGCGGCGAGGTCGCTGACGAGCGCCGCGATCCTGGATCGGACGGCGCCACTGCCGATGACCTCGGCCGGCTCGAACGAGGCCGCGCTCGGCCGTACCAAGCCAGTCGCGGCAAGGGCCTCCAGCTGGTCCGCCACGAACCGCCCGGCGATCGGATCCAGCCTGGATGGGTACCAGCTCGCGACGGCGAGGAGGTCGATCGGCTGGGAGACCATCGTCGATACGGTAGCATCAGGCAGCCCGCTCGCCGGCCGCGATCACCGCCCACGGAGCGGGCCCACAGCCCCGAGGACCGGACCTCGCATGCCCATCGTTCAGCGACCATCGGCCGGAGCGAGCCTCCTCGGCGGCTCGATCGTCCTGCCCGTCAACGAGTGCCATCACGACGTGCCGCAGCAGTCGGTCTCGCCATGGACCGGCGAGCCGGGGACGGCCGGCGTCGTGGCCGTCGTGGGGGCCGGGAAGATGGGCCTGCCGCTGGCGGCCCAGTTCGCCGGCCACGGCTGGAAGGTGATCGCGGTCGATGTCCAGCCGGCCGTCGTGGCCGCGATCAATGAGGGCCGCTCCCACCTCGGCGAGGAGCCGGGCGTGGCGGAGCTCGTGGCGCGATCCCACGCCGAGGGCCGCCTGCGGGCGACGACCGACGGCGCCACAGCCGCCCGCGATGCCGATGTCGTCGTCCTCATCGTCCCGGTCATGCTCGACGCCGGGCACCAGCCCGACTATCGGTACATGGACGCGGCCGTCGATTCGATCGCCGGCGGACTCCACGATGGCAGCCTCGTCGTGTTCGAGACGACCCTCCCGGTCGGCGACACGCGGGGGCGCTACCAGCCCCGCCTGGAAGCGGCGTCGGGCCTGCACACGGAGACGGACCTCTTCGTCGCATTCTCCCCGGAGCGCCTCTACTCGGGCGCCGTGCTTCGGAACCTCTCCTCGTACCCGAAGCTCGTCGGCGGCCTGGGACCGGCCTCGACCGAGCGGGCGGCGCGCTTCTACGACAGCGTCCTCGACGCCGAGATCGTCGCGATGTCCTCGGCCGAGGCGGCCGAGTTCTCGAAGCTCGCCGACACGACCTACCGGGACGTCAACATCGCCCTCGCCAACGAGTACGCGGCCTATGCCGACCGCGTCGGCGTCGACATCCGCGAGGTCATCGAGGCGGCCAACAGCCAGCCGTACTCGCACATCCACCAGCCGGGGATCGGCGTCGGCGGGCACTGTATTCCGGTGTACCCGCACTTCCTCCTGTCGCGAGCCCCGGAGCTGACGCTGGTGGCCCGCTCACGCGAGGTCAACGACGGCCAGATCCAGATCGCCCTTGCGTCCGTGCGCGACTCGCTCGGCGGGCTCGATGGCGCGCCGGTGCTCGTCCTCGGCCTGACCTACCGGCACGGCGTCAACGAGCTCGCCTACTCGCGGGCCCTGCCGCTCATCGAGGCCCTCGCCGCCGCCGGCGCCCGGGTCAGCGCCTTCGACCCGCTGATGACCGATGCCGAGATCCGCGCCGTCGGTGCCGCGCCGTACGCCTGGGGCACCACCTCCGATGCCCGGGCGATCGTGACCCAGACCGGCGATCCGCAGTGGCTGTCCCTCGACCCGGCCTGGTTCCCGGACCTGGCGCTCCTCGTCGACGGCCGGAACACGCTCGCGGGCCTGACCCTGCCCGAGCACGTTCGCTATCGGGGCATCGGCGTGCCTCGTCGGGGCTAGCCGGTCCCAGGCAGATCGTCGGGAGGGTTGATCCCTCCTCGTTGCCGCCGCTCGGTGGGCAGCCTGGTGCACGACGCCAGGGACGCCCGCCCGGCTACGCTTGCCGGGTGAAGGTTCTCAGCGTCGTCGGGACGCGGCCACAGCTCATCAAGGCGGCGGCGCTGCAGCCGGCCCTGCGCGCCCGCCACGATGAGGTCTTCGTCGACACCGGCCAGCACTGGGATGAATCGATGGCCGGCTCGTTCTTCGCCGAGCTCGGGCTCGCGAGGCCGGACCACAGCCTGGGCGCGGGCGGCGGCAGCCACGGCGAGCAGACGGCCGCGATGCTCGTCGGCCTGGAGCCGTTGCTGGCCGCCGAGCGGCCGGACGTGGTCCTCGTCTACGGCGACACGAACTCGACGCTCGCGGGCGCCCTGGCGGCGGCCAAGCTGGGCCTGCCGGTCGCCCACGTCGAGGCGGGTCTCCGAAGCTTCGACCGGCGGATGCCCGAGGAGCTGAACCGGGTCGTCGCCGACCACCTCGCCGCCTGGCTCCTCGCGCCGACGCCGGCAGCGGTCCACAACCTCCGCGCCGAGGGCATCACCCGGGGTGTCGCGATGGTCGGCGACCTCATGTTCGACCTCGCGGCCCGGGTGAGCGCCGATGTTCGGGATCCGGCGGTCCTCGCCGGGATCGGTCGACGGCTGGGCGTGGTCCTCGCGCCGGGCGACTACCTGTTTGCGACCATCCACCGGCAGGAGAATCGAGACCCGGCGGCGATGGCCGCCTGGACCGGAATCCTGGACGCCGCCGGTGCGCCGGGCAGGCCGGTCATCCTCGCCCTCCATCCGGGCACGCGGCTGGCCATGGAGCGCGCCGGGGTCGGGTGCGGGCCCGATATCCGGATCATCGAGCCGCAGGGCTACCGGACGTCGCTCGCCCTCCAGCTGCATGCGGCGGCGGTGCTGACCGATTCCGGCGGCATCCAACGCGAGAGTGCATGGCTGGGCGTGCCGTGCCTCGTGCTCCGGGCCTCGACCGAGTGGACGGAGGTGGTCGACGGATCGGACGGCCGCTCGGTCGTCGTCGGCCTCGACGTGCCCGCGGCGACAGCCGCCCTGGCCCGGCTCGTGCCGCCAGGGGAGGCCACGCGCCAGGCCCGCGATCGAGCATCGTCGCTCGCCCTCCGACCGACCGGCGTGGCCGACGCCATCGTGGCGGTGGTCGAGCAGCCGCCGGTGACGGGCTGAGCGCGGCCGCGGACGGGCGTCCGGAGCGGGATCGGGAGCGAGCGATGGCCCGGATCGTCATGTTCGTCCTCAACGATGTCCGCCGCGACGCACGGGTCCTGCGCGAGGCCGAGACGCTCGTGGCAGCTGGCCATGCGGTCACGGTCATCGGCCGGCCGACCGATCCGGCGGCGGTGGACGAGGAGCGCCAGGACCGCGCCGGCTTCGAGATCCGGCGGGTGCCGATTCCAGGCCGGTTCCGCCGTCGCCTCCTGGCCGCCGGTGGCGGGCGCACGCCAAGGGCGCCAGCGACCTCGGCGTCGCCGGCGCCGCCGTCGCCCGCGGCGACCTCACCCGCAGCCGCGGCGGCCTCGCCCGCCGCCCGGCCCGGCGGGATTCCGCCCCCGTCGCGGCTCGTGCGGACCGGCGTCCGCGCCGCCCGCGCGCTCACCCGGCTGCCGATCGTCGGGGCCGTCATCGACGGCCTCGACCTCCTGATCCGCTGGCGGCTCGGGACGGTCGCCTGGGGCGAGGCCGCGGCTGCCGCCGCGCCGCGAGCAGACGCCTGGCACGCTCACGACCTGAGCGCGATCCCGGCGGCGCTCGCCGCCCGCCGCCGGCACGGCGGCCGCCTCGTGTTCGATGCCCACGAGCTCTTCCTGGAGGCCGGCGACACCGCAACCCGCCCGGGCTGGGCCCGGGCCGTCCTGCGGCGCCTGGAGCGCCGGGCGTTGCGCGAGGCCGACGCAGTGGTCACGGTCAACGCCGGGATCGCCGCGGAGCTGCGTCGGGTGGCGCGGCCGCGGCGGCTGGTCGTCGTCCACAACGCGCCACCCGTGGCGGCGGGGCGGATGGCAGTCGGGCGGCGCCGGACGGCGTCGCCGCTGCGAGCCGCGGCGGGACTTGACGCCACCACCCCGGTCGCCCTGTACCACGGCTCATTCGCCCCAGGTCGCGGCGTGGAGGTCCTCGCCGCGGCCATCCGCGAACCGGGCCTGGGGGCCGTCCATGCCGTCTTCCTCGGCGAGGGATCAGGCCGCGCGGCCCTCGAGGCCGCCGCCACCGACCCGGTCCATGGACACCGGATCCACGTCCTGGCGCCGGTCGATCCGGCCGAGGTCGCGGCCTGGGTCGCCGGCGCCGACGTCGGAGTCATGCCGATCGCGCCGTCGACCCTCAACCACCGCCTCTCCACCCCGAACAAGCTGTTCGAGTGCCTGGCGGCCGGGACGCCGGTCGTCGCCAGTGACTTTCCGGGCATCCGCGAGATCGTCCTGGCCGACGACGCTGCGCCCCTGGGCGTCCTCGTGGATCCGCTCGACCCCCGGGCGGTCGGACAGGGCATCCGGGCGATCCTGGAGCTCGATGCCGCTGCCACGAAGGAGCTCCGTGCGCGCTGCCGCCGGGCAGCCCGCGAGCGCTGGAACTGGGAGCGCGAATCGGCCGGGCTCACGGCGCTCTACGCCGAGCTCCTCCCGACCCCTGCCGAGCGTCCCGTCGCCCAGCGAGTGACCTTCGCCCTGCCCTCGACCGGCGCCTTCGACTCGCGCACCCGGCGCATGGCCCACGGCCTGGCCGAACGGGGTCACGACGTCCTGATCATCGCCCGGTCCGAGCCGGGCCTGCCGGCGACGGAGACCATCGGCCCCCGGGTCACGATCCGGCGCGTCGCGGCCGGAGCGACCCGACCTTCCGGCCCCGACGTGCGTGGCCTCGCCCGCGTCGCCGGCGACGCGGCCAGGATCGTGCGCACGGCCGCCCGGGCGCGGGCCCAGGCCCGGGCCGCGCGCCCGGTGGATCGGGCCGCCGACCTGTATCACGCGATGGGCTTCCTGGCCCTGCCCGTGGCGATGGACCTCGCAGCGCGCGCCGGCGCCCCGTTCGTCTACGACGCTCGCGACCTGTACGCGGAGGGCAACAACATCGCCCGGCTGCCCGGACCGCTCCGGGCGGTGTTCGCGCGGCGTGAGGCCTCGTGGGCCCGGCGCGCGGCGGCCGTCCTGACCGTCAACGATTCGCTGGCCGACGAGCTGAGCCGACGCTTCGGCACGGACCGACCGACGGTGGTCATGAACGCCCAGGTGACCTGGGCACCGCCCGAGCCGCCACCGGATCGCGTTCGCGCCGCCCTTGGCCTGCCGCCCGCCACGCCCCTCGTCCTGTACCACGGCGGCTTCATGCGCGATCGCGGCCTGCCGGAGCTCGTTGCCGCGATGCGCACGCCGGGTCTCGAGGCGGTCCACCTCGTCCTGATGGGGGATGGGCCGCTGGGGCCGGAGATCACCCGGCTGGCCGCCGCCCCGGATCTCGAGGGCCGGGTCCATCTCCTGGCGCCCGTGCCGCCGGCCGTGCTCCTCGAATGGGTCGCCTCGGCCGACGTCGGGGCGATGCCGAATCAGCCGCGCACGATCAACGAGCGGCTGTCGACGCCGAACAAGCTGTTCGAGTGCCTGGCGGCCGGGACGCCGGTCGTCTCGTCCGACTTCCCGGAGCGGCGCCGCATCATCGTGGATGATCCGGACGGCCCCCTGGGCGCCGTCTGCGACCCGACGGACCCGGCATCGATCGGCTCGGCAATCCGATCCATCGTGCGGCTCGACGCCGCCGCCCGGGCGGACCTCCGGGCGCGCTGCCGCCGCGCGGCCGCGACCCGCTACGACTGGGCGACCCAGTTCGCGACGCTGCTGGCGCTGTACACCCGGGTCACCGGCAAGCCATGGTGAGGCCGGCCGGCGGATAGCCCGTGGACGGGCCGGCGAACAGCCGGCGAGCCCGCCAGCTCCCTACAGCACGCCCTGGAGGCGCAACCGGGCGGCTTCGGCCTCCTTCTCGATCCGGACCTGCTCCATGTGGTCGGTGTGGACCGCCACGACCTCCGCCGGATCGCCCTCGGCGATGATCTGGCCCCGCTCGAGGAGCAGCGCCCGGTTGCAGAACGTCGTGACCCAGCCCATGTCGTGGGTCACCAGGACGATGCCCTTGGCGGCCTGGATGAGCTCCTCGATTCGGCGCCGGCTCTTGTCGCGGAAGGCCTGGTCGCCGGTCGAGAGGACCTCATCGACGAGGAGGACGTCCGGGTCGACCGCGGTGGCGATCGAGAAGCCGAGGCGCGCCCGCATCCCGGACGAGTAGGTCTTGAGGGGGGCGTCGATGAAGGCGCCGATGTCGGCGAACTCGACGATCTCGGGCAGCCGTCGTCGCATCTCGCGGTCGGGGATGCCCATGAAGGCGCCGGCGAGGAGGATGTTGTCGACGCCGGAGAGCTCGGCGTCGAAGCCGGCCCCAAGCGTCAGGAGGCTGGACACGTGGCCACGGATCTCGACCTGGCCCTCGGACGGCTCGATGATCCCCGCCAGCACCTGGAGCAGGGTGCTCTTGCCGGCGCCGTTCGGGCCGATCACGGCGAGCGACTCGCCGTGCTCCACCTGGAAGGTCACGCCGCGGAGCGCCCAGAAGTGCTGCGGGCCCTCGCGCCGCCGCAGGAGGTGGGCGAATGATTGCCGAACGGTGGTCTTCTTGGTGAAGCGGAGGTTGTAGCGGACGCCGATTCCGTGGGCATCGATCGCGAGGTCGGTGGCCCGCCCCGATCGAACGTGGGCAGGCCTTGCCGGCGCGGCGATCCCGCCGGGTGCATCCACCGGGGGGCTGTAGTCGTCCATCGTCCGGCCTACAGGACCTTGGCGAAGGCGCGCTCGACCCTCTGGAAGACGTACATGCAGGCGACGAGCAGCCCGAGCGACGCCACCAGGAGGATCCCCAGCGCACCCCAGGCCGGCTGGGTCCCGTGGTAGATGACCGCCTGGTAGGCCTGGAAGAGCACGCTGAACGGGTTCAACCCGAAGACGGTCGCGACCCACGGCAGGTCCCCGGCGAGCTTGGACACCTGCTCCGCCGAGTAGAGCGCGGGGGACAGGTAGAACCACAGCCGGAGGACGTGGCGGGCGACGTTGCCGACGTCTCGATAGAAGACGTTGATCGCCGCAAGGACGATCGCCAGGCCCAGGGTGAAGACCAGCTGGACCACTGCGATGAGCGGGATCAGGACGAGCGTCCAGGCGATCCGTTCGCGATAGAACGCGATCATCAGGAGCAGGAGGGGGACGAGCCCGAAGGCGAAGTTGACCACTCCTGAAACGGTCGCCGTGACGGGCAGGATGATCTTCGGGAAGTGAACCTGCTTGATGATCCGCTCCCGGGCCACCACCGACAGGATCGCGTCGTTGACCGCCGACGAGAACCACTTCCAGGGCAGGATCGCGGCAAACACGAAGAGCGGGTAGTCGGCGGTCGTTCCCGCCCGGCCCACGACGAGCGACACGAACAGGACGTAGACGCCCATCTGGAGCAGCGGATCCATGATCCACCAGACGTTGCCCAGGAGGGTGTCGGAACCTTTCTTGTGGAGCTCAGCGGCGATCAGGTAGCGCGCCAGCCGCCGGCGCGACCAGATCTCGGAGAGGCCGGTCCGGACGAGGGCCAGGGCGTGCGGGCGTCGCCCGCCGTACGTGACGACCGGGCCAGTCACTGCTGTGGTCATGCGGACCGAACGGTAGCACGACCGCGGCTACACTCCGGCCGTGATCGCGAGGACTCCGGCGGGCGCCCATTCGACCCGATTCCAGCGTCGACCGATCGTCCTCGTCACCCACTCCTACTACGAGGAGGACCCCCGCGTCCGCCGCCAGGCCGAGGCGATCCTGGGATCGGGTCGCCCGGTCGATGTCATCGCCCTGCGGCGCCCAGGCGACGGGCCCGACGGCGAGGTAGCGGGCGTGCACGTACGGCGCCTCGACGTCCAGCGCCACCAGGGGGCCGGGCTCGGGACGTATCTCGCCGAGTACCTGGCCTTCTTCGTGCGGGTGGGCCTCACCCTTGTCCGGGCCTATTCGCGCCGGCGCTACGCTCTCGTCCAGGTCGCGACCCTGCCCGACTGGCTGGTGTTCGCCGCGATGCCGCTCCGCCTCGTGGGCGTGCCGGTGCTCCTCGACCTCCACGAATCGATGCCCGACTTCTTCCGGAGCCGATTCCCGCGGGCGGCGCATCCCGCGGTCCACCGGCTCCTCCGCATCGCGGAGCGGGCGTCCATCGCCGCGGCCAGCCACTCCCTGACCGTCAACGACGCCCTCCGGGACCGCCTCGTCGGCCTCGGGGTGGCGGCGGATCGGGTGACCGTGGTCAGGAACACGCCGTCACTGGCGCGCTTCGATCCCGATGCCCAGGCGCCACGCCCGTTCATGGCCGATGGCATGCTCCGACTTGTCTATGCCGGCGCCCTCACCCCGACCTACGAGCTCGATGTTGCCGTCCGGGCGGTCGCGGCCATCACCGCCCGGCGGCCGGACCTTCGGGTCCACCTCGATCTCTACGGCCGCGGCGATTCGCGGCCGCTCCTCGAAACCCTGGCGGAGGAGCTGGGCGTGGCCGATCGCCTGACCTTCCACGGCCGGATCCCGATCGAGGACGTGCCCGCCGCCATCGCCCGGGCCGACATCGGCCTGGCCCCGACCCGCCGCGACCCGTTCACCGATTCGAGCCTGTCGACGAAGATCCTGGAATACGCGGCCATGCGCCGGGCGGCCGTGGCGACGCGCCTGCCACTCGTCGAGGACACGTTCCCGGCCGGGACGATCGCGACCTATGCCCCCGGCGAGGCCGACGACCTGGCGTCCCGGATCCTCGATCTCGTCGACGATCCGGTCGCCCGCGACCAGGCGATCATGGCCGCCGCCACCCTCGTGACAACGATGTCCTGGGACCGCGACGCGACCGCCTACCTGGCCCTCCTGGACCGCTTCGCCCGCGACCATTGACTTCGGCGATCGCGCAGGGAGCCCCGAGCCGATCGCACCGAGCGTGCGCCTGCCAGCTCACCCGGATTCGTGTCAGATCGACCTGGGAGGTCGATTGGAGCGAGACCAGGGCGTAATCAGGACCGGCCGAGCGACGGATGCCATCGCCCTCGAGCACGAAATCACGGCCGGATGGTCGCGCGGGCCGGCCCGCGACGGCCGAATCCCGTTCCAACCGACCCCCGGTGTCGATCTGACGCAACCCGAGGCGCGCGACGACGGTGGGCTCCGCCTGCGACCGCGAAGCAGCGAAATGGACGGCTCCGCAAGCAGGCTTCGCGCAGCGAACCCTGAAAGCGATCGCGCAGCGATCGCTCGCGAACCCCGAAACGGATCGCGAAACGGCGGCATCGATGGCGCCGCACGCAGGGTTCGCGGAGGCGAACCCTGAAAGCGATCGCGCAGCGATCGCTCGCGAACCCCGAAAGCCCATCGCTCCCCAGGCAGGGTTCGCGCAACAAACCCTGAAACCGATCGCGTTAGCGATCGGTCCGGTACGATACCGGCCCCGTCCGCGCGCCGGCAGCAGCTCGCGCGCCCAGCAACCACCTGCAGGGAACCATCACCGCATGACGCTCCGAGCCAAGCCCGTCGTCCGTGGGCCCGGCCGCTCTGGCTGGAATTCCGGCGATCGGCGCACCACCCTCCTCAACGTCGGCTTCGTGATTGCGATCGCGGCCTCGATCCTCATCCTCGTCGGCTATGCCGGCTGGTCGTGGTACGACGACCATTTCGGGGCCGCGGCCACGGTCGACGGGACGACGATCACCAGGGACCAGCTCCGAGCCCGGATGAAGATCGAGCTCTTCCGGATCACCTACACCGAGAACCGGATCCGGACCCTCAACAACATGGGCATCATCAGCGCGGCCAATGCCGACAGCCAGCTCCAGTTCCTCGAGCAGCGCAAGCAGAGCCTGACCTCGCTGACCCTCGCCCGGCTCATCGACGCGGAGGTCCAGGCCCGGCTCGCCGGCGGCGAGGGGATCACCGTCACCGATGCCGACATCGACGAGGAGTTCATCGTCGAGGCGACCACCAACGAGCAGCGCCACGTCTGGATGATCGAGATCACGCCCGAGGACAACGCCGAGACCGGCGAGCCGGGCGACGCCGAGAAGGCGGCCGCGAAGGCCAAGGCCGACGCCGCACTGGCCGATCTCAAGGCCGGCAAGCCCTGGGGTGACGTGGCCAAGGAGACCTCGACGGCGGCCTCTGCAGCCCAGGACGGCGACTTCGGCTGGTTGCCGCTGGAGAGCGGCTACGACAAGGACATGATGACGGCCCTGTTCGAGCTCACCGAGAGCGGCATCACCGAGGTCCTGGAGGGCGACGACGGCGTCTTCCGCATCGGCCGGGTCAGCGAGATCCTGCCCGAATCGGTCGATCCGACGTTCCAGGCGCAGATCGAGGAGGAGGGCATCGAGCTCGCGACCTACCGCGAGGCGATCCGGGCCGACGTCATCCGGACGAAGCTCGTGGACAAGGTCGTCGCCGACCTGTCGGCCCCGGCGCCGCAGCGCCACGTCCTCCAGATCTTCCTGTCCCAGGCGACGCCGATGCCGGACGGGGTCAAGGTCCGGCACATTCTCTACTCGCCCAAGGATGACCCGGGGGGAGCCGCGGTCCTCCCGGCCGAGGATCCGGCATGGGCCGCCGCGGAGGCCGAGGCGAAGGCGGCATACGACGCGCTCAAGGCCGACCCCACGGCCTTCGACGAGCTGGCTCGGACCGAATCCGATGAGGGATCGGCGAAGACGAGCGGCGGCAAGCTGCCCTACTACGACCCGTCCAGCCCGATCGACGCCGCGTTCGCGGCCGCGATCTTCGCCGAGGGCCTCGAGCCGGGCGAGCTCATCCCGCCGTTCAAGAGCGCCTTCGGCTGGCATGTCGTCCAGTACATGCGGCCGTTCGGCGACGGCGAGAAGGCATGGCTGGAGAGCCTTCGGACCCAGGCCGTTGACGGCGCCGACTTCGCCCAGCTGGCCATGGACGAGGGCGAGGGCGAGGAGGCCGCTGACGGCGGCGACATCGGCTGGATCGCCCACGCCGAGCTCAGCGAGGAGCTGGAAACCGCGATCTTCGAGACCTCGGTCGGCGGCGTCTCCACGGTCGTCGAGTCGGGCGACGGCGCGTACCTGTTCAAGGTTCTGGCGGAGGAGGAGCGCGAGCCGACCGACGAGCAGATCGCGATCTTCGAGGACAGCGGCTTCACGAACTGGTACGCCGAGAAGAAGGCCGACTTCGAGATCGTCACCAACGCGTCCGCGGCGACGACGACCGTCGAGTAGACCGCGGCGTGCTGGACCGGCTCGTCGACGAGGCACGCCGCATCTGGGGCCTGGATCTCGGGGCCGGCCTCCAGGTGGTGACGGCCGAGCGGCTCGTGGCCACGCCGATCGAGCCGTCGCGGCCCGTCTTCGTCGTGCCCGGGGCGATGCTTGCCGGAATCGGGCCCGAGGTGCCCGCCGACGAAACGACCCCGGACAAGGTCTCGCCAATCGAGCCGCTGCCAGGTCGCCACGGTCCGGGCGGCCGGGACCCGCTTGCGGTCCTCGCCCGCCTGTATCCCGCGGACCATGGCGTCGGGCGGTTCGGGGCAGGTGAGACGACCATCGAGGAGCTCACCCCGGCCGATCTCGCTGTCGCCCTGTACCTGCCGCCCGTCGCGCCCGAGCTCGCCGCCGCCGGCCCGTGGTCCATGCCCTACATCTCCGATCGGCTGCGCCGACCCGACGGGTGTCCGTGGGACCGCGAGCAGACCCACGATTCGCTCCGCAAGCACCTCCTCGAGGAGACCTACGAGGTCTACGACGCCCTCGCCGGAGGTGCCACGCCGGCCCTCGCCGAGGAGCTCGGTGATCTCCTCCTCCAGGTCGTCCTCCATGCCCAGCTGGGTGCCGAGGCCGGGGTCTTTGACCTCGCCGACGTCCAGGCCTCGATCGCCCGCAAGATCGTCCGGCGCCATCCCCATGTCTTCGGCGACGCGGTCGCCGAGACGGCCGCCGACGTCAACCGCCAGTGGGAGCGGATCAAGGCGGTCGAGCGGGCCTCGAGCGATGCCGCCGCGCGCGGGGACGCGGACGCCGCGGATGCCACTGTCGCAAAGGGCGCCCTAGACGGGATCAGCCGATCCCTGCCGGCGCTCGCCGCGAGCCAGGAGATGCAGGAGCGGGCCTCCGCCCTCGGCTACGACTGGCCGTCGATCGAGGGCGTCCTCGACAAGGTCGCCGAGGAGCTCGGCGAGCTGGCCCGGGCCGAGACCGACACCGACCGGCGCGAGGAGTTCGGCGACCTCCTCCTCGTCGTCGTGAACGTCGGGCGCAAGCTCGGCATCGAGACCGAGGGCGCCCTGCGCGCGGCCAACGACAAGTTCCGGAACCGCTTCCGACGCATCGAGCGGATGGTCGCAGAGCGCGGCGTCGCCATTCGCGACCTGGACTTCGCTACCCTCGACGCGCTATGGGACGCGGCCAAGGCCGAGGAGCGGGCAACGGCCGAGCAGCGGGCACCCGCCGAGCCGGCCACCACCGAGGAGCGAGCGACATGAGCATCGGGAATCGACCGCCGTCGGTCCGGGCCGACGGCCGGGGGCCGTCCGATCTCCGGCCCGTGACCCTCACCCTGGGCGTCCTGAAATGGGCCGAGGGCTCGTGCCGGATCCGGGTCGGCGACACCGAGGTGCTGTGCGCGGCCACGATCACCGATCGCGTCCCGCCCCACCTGCGGGGCAAGGGCACCGGCTGGGTGACCGCCGAGTACGCGATGCTGCCGCGGGCCACGAGCGAGCGAACGGATCGTGAGAGCGTGAAGGGTCGCCTGGGCGGCCGGACCCACGAGATCCAGCGCCTCGTCGGGCGGTCGCTCCGCGGGGTCGTGGACCTCGCCCGTCTCGGCGAGCGGACGGTGACCGTCGACTGTGACGTCCTCCAGGCCGATGGCGGGACGCGCTGCGCCTCGATCACCGGGGGCTACGTCGCCCTCGCCGCGGCCCTCATGACGTACGGCATGGAGCGGCTCATCGTCGGCAAGGTCGCGGCCGTCTCGGTCGGGGTCATCGAGGGCGCCGCCATGCTCGACCTCGACTACGGCGAGGACTCGCGGGCCGAGGTCGACTTCAACGTCGTCGGCACGGACGCGGGGACATACGTCGAGCTCCAGGGCACGGCCGAGGGCAAGCCATTCGATCGGGCCCGGGTGGACGCCCTGCTCGACCTCGCGAACCTGGGCCTTGCCCGCCTGTTCGAGGTCCAGGGCACGGCCCTCTCGACCGTCCGGCGCTGAGGCCCGTTACGCGTCCCGTGGCGCGAACAACGGCAGCAACCGTGGCCGGCGCCGCGGCCGCATCCGCGGCCGGGATCATGGCCGGGCGCCCTCGTCTCGTGGTCGCCACGCGCTCGCTCCACAAGCTCCGCGAGCTCGTCGAGCTGTTCCACCTCGAGCACGGCGTCCTCCTGTCCCTCGACGACCTCGGCATTGCCGGCGAGCCGGTCGAGGACGGCGCGACGTTCGAGGCCAACGCCCGGATCAAGGCCCGCTTCGCAGCCGAGGCGACCGGGCTGCCCTCCCTGGCCGACGATTCCGGCATCGAGGTCGATGCACTCGGCGGCGGCCCCGGCGTCCATACCCGGCGCTACGCCGGCCCGGACGCGACCGACGCCAGCAACAACGCCAAGCTCCTCGCCGCGCTCTCGGGCCTGCCGCCGGAGCGCCGCGGCGCGCGCTACGTGTGCGTTCTCGCCCTTGCCCTGCCTGAGGCCCGAGCTCCGCGGGGCGGCGCTCGACTCATCCTTCGGCGGGGGACATCGCGGGGTCGGATCGGGACGGCGCCGCGCGGTGACGCGGGATTCGGCTACGACCCGATCTTCGAACCTGCCGTCGAGCCGCCGGGCGGTCGAACCCTCGGCCAGTACGCGACCTCCGAGAAGCACGCGATCTCGCATCGGGCCCGCGCCGCGCGGCGGATGACCGCTGTCCTCCGCGACCTGGGGTTCTGAGGGTCGCCCTGGCAGCGGCCGGCGCCGGGGATCCTGCCATTTGCTCGCCCCAGTGGCATTGGTCGTCATCGAGGTCGGGCCTCCCGGGCCCGCAATGCATGGTCATCCATCCATGCACAGTCCCGGAGCTTGACCATGCACCGTCACTGCATGGTCATGCACGCCAACACCCCTTCACGCGTTCGGCGAGCCGACCAATGCCACCGAGCGGAGCATTTGACGGAGATAGAGCCGCTGGCCGGTGGCCCGTGCTCGGACCGTGGCCTCGCCGGCCTCGAGCCGGCGCTATCGGGCGGGCAAGTCTGGGCGGGCAAGGCCGGGGAACGCGCCAGGGCGGCGCGGCGCATGGAGCCGGTCCGCCGCGACCTCGGGTTCTAGGGGGCGACGGTCGGGGCGATGACCGGAGCGGCGGTCGCGGCGGGAGCCTCCGTCGGGACCGGCGTCGGCCACGGCTGGGGCATCTCGCCCGGCGGCGGGAAGAGCGTCTTCGCGACCGCCAGGATGGCCTCGTAGTCGGGAACCTGGATGGAGCCATAGACCGGATCGATGCCGCCGGTGTTGATGAGCGGCTTCTTGAGGACCGCCTTGACGATCGCATCGGGCGCCATCTCGTCGGCGATCGCGGCGAGGTCGGGCAGCCGGTCCGTCGGGAGGTCGGTCTTGACCAGGTCGCCAAACGCCTCGAGCAGGGCCGGCAGGTTCATGAGCAGGCTGCCGTCGGCCATGATCCGGTTCTTCAGGGCCAGGAGGACCTCCTGCTGGCGGGCGGCGCGGGTGAAATCGGATTCGCCGTCGGCCTTTCGCGCCCGGGCGTAGGCGAGCGCCTCCCAGCCGTTGAAGTGATTGGGTCCGGCCTCCACACCCCAGCCATTCACGCCCTGCGCATTGATCCCGAGGCCGTCGTACATGTCGTCGTAGAAGCCCTTCGCCACGTTGATGTCGATGCCGCCGACCGCGTCGACGAGCGTGACGAAGCCCTCGAAATCGATCTTGGCGTAGTAATGGATCCGGATTCCGAGGAGGGTGCCAATCGCGTTCTCCAGTGTTCGCATCCCGCCCTCCGGAAACTCCTCCGGGTGACGATCCGCGTACGCCATCAGCGAATTCACCTTCGGCCCGAACACGTTGCCGTCGCCGAGCGGCACCCGGACCAGGTCGCGGGGCAGGGACACGATCGTGACGGTCTCGCCGACGGGATCGATGGACACCACCATGAGGGTGTCGGTCAGGGTCGCCGTCCGCCACGGCGTCTTGTCGATCCCGACGACGAGGATGTTCAGGCGCTCGTCGTGGCCCGGGCCGTGGGCCGCGGCCGACGCCACGTCGCCGGGCCCGCTCGAGCGGTCCTCCTGGAAGACCTGGGCGAACGCCGCCTGGGCCGCGCTGCCCCAGGCGTTCGCAACGAAATGGGGGGCGACCACGGCCGCGAGGACCAGGGCCAGTCCGGCGACGCCCGCCCGCCCCAATCGGCCGGCGTAGCGCCGGTCGAAGAAGGCGTGCGCGACCGAGGCCAGGCGCCAGCCGAGGATGACCAGGTTGAGGGTGAGGAGCGTGCCCATGACGGTCGGCGAGATGACCGATGCGAAGAGCCGCGCCGGAGACCGGGTCGCGACGACGAGGATCCCGATTGCGAGCAGGAGGAGGACCGGCAGCCCGAACCACTGGGCCAGGCGCCGTCGGCCGTTGAGGAGCTGGCCGAGGCCGGGCAGGATCGCCGAGGCGAACGCGGCGATCGTCCGACGGATGTCGTCGGGGGCGAAGAACGCCTGGTCCCGGGTGGCGGCTCGACCGGCCGTGCGGCGGCGCGGTGCAGCGCTGACCGATCGTGTGGGGCGACGGACCGCGTGAGTCTCCGGACCCGACGGCCGCACCCTCCGTGCGTGCACGTGCGTTCGAGCTCCCCTGCGAGATTCGTCCGTACGGCCGGTCGGGCACTACCGTCCGGGCGGCAGTCTACCAGCCTCGCGCCCGCGCATGTGCAGAGCGCTGTGGTCTGGTGCAGTCGGTGCCGAACGGCCCATGGACGTCCCGCAACGATGGCGACGCCGGACGGACCGCTCTGCCTGCCTGTCCGTCCGGCGTCGTGCCCAAGACGTCGCCGAGTCGCGGAACGGTTCCCACCTCGACCTCGACGCGCGGCATCGATGCCTGGCCTGGGTGGCCGCGGCTGGCCGCCGCGGTCGGCGGCTCCGGGAGTCCGAGGTCGTATGATCGGGCCGCCTCGGGGTGTGGCGTAGTTGGTAACGCACGTGCTTTGGGAGCACGAGATCGTCGGTTCGAGTCCGACC
>SCUO01000056.1 GCA_004297395.1 Chloroflexota bacterium
ATCGGGGAAGGACGCGCGGCCCGCGGCGACCTGGCGCGCGGCGCCGAGTCGTCGTCGCACGGCGCCTCGGCGTCGCGGTTCCGGACGAACCGCAGGTTATGCGCCTGGGGCGAGGGCAGGTACGGCCGCCAGTCGACGGGCTCGAAGGCGAAGTCGACCCCGCCCAGGTGCCGCTCGAAGGCCCGCCGCGCCTCGACGGTCTTCCAGTCGCTCGCCCCGTAGGCGAAGGCGATGACAACGCTCGGATCCGGCATGCCCCGATGATGCCCGACCTCCGTGCCACCTGGCTGGCACGGCTGTCGCCTGCCGGCGTCCCTGCGACGCACGCCGGTCCGCGGCGCCGCCGGCCGCGAAGCTGCCCGTGCGAGCCGCCAGGTCGGCGATCTCCGACGCGCCGGGACGCCGGCGCGGCGGGCCGAACGGCCCTCGAAATCGGACACAACCAGCGCGAGATTCACGGCCCGAACCGGTGGGAATCCGGGTTTGCCCTGCTATAGTGGGTTCGAAGTCGGAATTCCTTGCTGCAATTTCTTGCAGTCACGATCCGCGCCGGTCGCCCCGCGGCGCGCCAGACCGGTTGGTACAGGGAGCCGTGCCATGACTTCGCCCGCGACCGAGGCCCCCGCCGTCAGGACCGACACGATGCGCGTCGCCGTGATGGCCGGGGTTCGCGACATCAGCCTCCAGGAGCTGCCCGTCCCGGCGCCCGGCCCCGGCCAGATCCTCGTCCGCGTCCGGGCGACCGCGATCTGCACCTGGGAGCAGCGCAGCTACTCCGGCGCCCAGCACAACAAGTTCCCGTTCGTCGGCGGCCACGAGATCGCCGGCGAGGTCGCGGCCATCGGGCCGGACACGAACACCGACCTCAAGGTCGGCGAGCGGGTCGCGGTCGGGTCGGCGGCCTGCGGTCGCTGCCACTGGTGCATGACCGGCCAGGACCGGGCCTGCAAGCAGCACTACGGCTTCAACCAGAAGTACGGCGACGCCTGGGGGCCCGGCGGCTTCGGCGAGTACCGGATCCAGGTCGCGGACGGCGTCTATCGCCTGGGCGACGCGGCCTACGACGTCGGGGCCCTGTCCGAGCCGCTGTCCTGCGCGATCCACGCCAGCCGGATGCTCGACCTCCGGGTCGGCCAGGACGTCGTCGTCCTCGGGGCCGGCGTCATGGGCCTGATGAACGTCGTCGCGGCCCGCCAGCACGGCGCCCGGGTCATCGTCAGCGAGGTCGACCCGAACCGCCTGGCGATGGCCAAGCGGCTGGGCGCGACCGAGCTCATCGACGCCACGAAGGTCGACCCGGTCGAGCGCGTCAGGGAGCTGACCGAGGGCCGCGGGGCCGAGGCGGTCATCGCCGCGATCGGCCACGAGAAGGCCAACGAGCAGGGCCTGGCGATGCTCAGCGACCGCGGCCGGTTCGTCCTTTTCGCGGCGGCCCACCCGGAGCCGACCTTCTCGATCCTGCCGAACGAGACCCACAACCGCGAGACGGGAGTCTTCGGGGTCATCTCCGGCGAGAAGCAGGACTTCTACGCCGCCACCCGGCTCATCCGCTACGGCCTCGTGGACCTGTCACCGCTCATCGACATCCGCTACCCCCTCGCCGAGATCGCGACGGCCCTCGACCACGCGGTCAAGCCCGGCACCTACCGCGTCATCGTCGAGCTGTAGCCAGTCCCAGCGACCAAAGGAGATCGCAGTCACATGAAGCGCAAGATGCACCGGCTCCTCCGCGAGGACGGTCGGATCCTGATCGTCGCCATGGACCACACCGCGTTCATGGACGCCCCGGTCGACGGCCTCGCCCGCTACGGCGACACCTGCCGCGCGGTCGTGCCGGCCGGCGCCGACGCATTCCTCTCGCCGATCGGCTCGATCATCGCCTACGGCGATGCCATCGGCCCGGCCGCGGCGATCGCCTCGTTCGACACGACCCCGCCGTACCTCGAGGTCGCGGTCGAGCGGGCGCTGGCCGTCGGGGCCGACGCGGTGAAGTCGATGCTCTACCCGTTCACCGGTGACGAGTCGCTCCGCCAGGCCGCGCGCCTCGCGGCCGACGCCGCCCGCTACGGCCTGCCGTACATCGCCGAGTCGGTGCCGGGTGGCTTCGCCGCGGCCGACATGCACACGCCCGACAAGATCGCGGCCGGCGCCCGGATCAGCGCCGAGACCGGGGCCGACGTCATCAAGACGTTCTACACCGGCGATCCCGAGTCGATGCGCAAGGTCATCGAGTACGCGATGGTCCCGGTCGTGATCCTCGGCGGGGCCAAGAAGGGCAACGTCCGAGACCTGTTCCAGGACGTCTACGACGCGGTCATCGTGGCCGGCGCCGCGGGCGTCGCGATCGGCAACAACATCTGGCGCGATCCCGATCCGGCCGGGATCACCCGCGGCCTCGCCGCGATCATCCATGGTGGCAAGTCGGTCGACGAGGCGATGGAGATCGCCGGGCAGCTCGTCGCGAGCTGAGAGGAGGCGGCGCCGATGGCGGTCAACGTCCAGCCCGCCGCGGACCCGCGGTGGGCGCTCATCAGTCGTGATCCCTACCCGCTCCTGATCGGGGGCCGGCTCGTGCCGGCCCGCGACGGGGCGGTCTTCGCATCGATCTCGCCGCGCGACAACCAGCCGGTGGCGACGATCGCCCAGGCCGGCGCGGCCGATGTCGCCGACGCCGTGGCCGCCGCTCGCGCGGCGGTCGACGAGGGGCCGTGGGGCCGGACGACGGCGAAGGACCGCGGCGCGGCCCTGCTCCGGATCGCCGACCTCGTGGAGCGCCACGCCGACGAGCTGGCCTTCCTCGAGGCAGTCGACGCCGGCAAGCCGATCTCGTCGGTCCACTACTCGGACCTGTCGATCTCGCTCGACTCGCTGCGGTTCTTCGCCGGCCGGGCCCGCCTGACCCGGGGCGCCGCATCGGAGATGCCGGACGCGGCGGTGATCCATCACGAGCTCCTCGAGCCGCTCGGGGTGGTCGCCGAGATCCTGCCCTGGAACGGGCCGCTCTGGACCGGCGTCCAGCGGATGGCGGCGATCCTCGCCGCCGGCAACGCCGCGATCATGAAGCCGGCCCAGATGGCGTCGCTGACGTTCATGCGGCTGGCCCAGCTCCTCCTCGAGGCCGACCTCCCGCCCGGGGCCGTCAACGTCGTCGCCGGTCCCGGCGGCGTCGTGGGCGACGCCCTCGTCGAGCACCCCGGGGTCGACATGGTGTCGGTCACCGGCGGGATCGAGACCGGCTCGCGGGTGCTGGCGACCGCGGCCTCGCAGGTCAAGCGGGTCTCGCTCGAGCTCGGCGGCAAGAACCCGAACGTCGTGTTCGCCGACGCCGACCTCGACACGGCCGTGTTCTGGAGCGCCCTCGGGGCGTTCGGGAACACCGGCCAGATCTGTGTCTGCGGGTCCCGGATCCTCGTCGAGCGGCCGCTCGTCGAGCGCTTCACCGCGGCCCTCGTCGCGAAGGCCGAGTCGATGG
>SCUO01000057.1 GCA_004297395.1 Chloroflexota bacterium
AGCCTCGGCGAGGATGCCCGACTGCTGGATCTTCTTGTTGAAGCGACGCAGGGCGCTCTCGAACGTCTCGTTCTCGCCAACTCGGACTTCTGCCAACTCCGGATTCACCTCCTCGGGCTGATCGTCTCGTCTCCACGATCCGGCGTCGGAACCCAACGAGCCGGCGTGGGCCGGGGGTGGTGCACGAGGTGATCGGGCGCACCGCCCGCCAGAGCCGCCGGAGTGTGGCACAGGCGATCCGACGGGTCAAACGCAAGGAGCGCCGCCCGGCGCTCAATCGCGATCGAAGAGCGCGCTCTATGCAGTAGCCCTGGCCATCCTGCCCCAGGTCCCGGCGACGCTCGCCGCCATGTGCCGTCCCACCGGGCACGTGACTCGCTCCGGCCGACGATTCGACGTCCGGGACCAGCCGGACACGTCCCCAGGCGATTCCGGGCTGCGATTCAGTCTCGGACCGACCCCCCGGGCGACCCTGCGCACGCCCGTCGCCTGTCTCGTGCCATCCCGGTGGGCATGTGAAAGGAAGATCAGGCCGGCCAGTGGCCCGAGGGGCCGCGCGAGCCACGCCTCGACACCCCGCGCTCGGTCTGGATACGCACTCGCGAACATCGCCTCCAGCCCGCGGACGCGGCGGCGCGAGGTCGATCCCTCGCCGACGACAAGCAGCTTGCCGACGACGCTCGGGCGCCAGCCGCGCTCCGCGGCGATCACACCGCCGAGCCGGAACGTTCGGTCGTGCGCGCTCAGCATCGCCTGGCTATCGGGTACGACCGACTTGACTTCGACGATGAGCAGCGCCTGGAACTCCGCCTTCCACCCGAGGACGTCGACTGCGCCTCGCTCGCCGAAGTGGTTGAACGTCACCTCGACAGCAGTCGTCCAGCCACCCCGGTGCAGCAAGCCGACGATCGCGTTCACGAGCTCGGCGTGACCTGCGTCGAGCAGGCGATCCAATCCCTCGCCGTGCCACCGAACCCGGACATCGAGGTCGGCGCCGAGCGCCGCACAGGCTGCCACGATGTCGTCGAGCGGCACGCCGCGAAGCTCGCCACGCTCGATCCGGCCGTATTGCGATCGCGAGGTTCCGGCTTTCGATGCGACGTCGATCTGTCGAAGTCGACGGCGCAGCCGCAGCGCCCGAAGCGTGCGCCCGATCCGGAGCTCGTCCACCCGAAGACGATGGACCGCAGCCCTTACCTGCGGCTTACCTGCGGCTTACCTGCCGCTTGCCTGCCCATCGACCTCGGTCGGAGCGCTTCACGGAACGCGCGTGACAGGCGACGGCGTCCCGCGTCGTACGCTTCGAGACGGAGGTTGCACGCGATGGAGACCCTGCTCGACCTGTTCGACGAGGCGGTCCAGCGGTTCGGCGATCGGCCCGCGTTCGGGATCCGCCGCGACGACGGGACGAGGATGACCTGGTCGTACCGCGAGCTGGATCGGCGCTCGAAATACGTTGCCTGGCGCCTCCGGGCTCTCGGCCTGAACCCCGGTGACCACGTCCTTGCCTGGTCGCCATCGATGCCGGAGGTCCCAGCGGCTTACCTCGGAGCCATCCGCGCCCGCCTGGTCATCGTGCCGCTCGACCTGCGGATGTCGATGGACGCGGTCGAGGGCGTCGTGGCGGCGTCGAATCCTCGCCACCTCATGCTCGGCACCGGCCGCGATGCCCCCGATCCCCGCGACGCCCACCTCGAGGACTTCCCGACGACCACGGTCGAGGCCCTGACGGCGGAGCCGGACGTGACCTTCCCCGTCGACTGGGAGGCACAGCTGGACGGCTGGGATCGCCCCAGACCGGAGGACATCTGGGAGCTCGTGTTCACGTCCGGCACGACCGGCACGCCAAAGGGCGTGATGCTCGGCCATGACAACGTCGCGGCGATCATCGCGACCTACCACCTGATCATTCCGCGGATGGAGCACCGGATCGTCTCGCTCCTGCCGCTGTCGCATCTCCTCGAGCAGTCGGTGGGGTTCCTGTACGCGATGTCGGTCGGCGCGGACACGCTGTACGTCCGGAGCCGCAGCCCGCGCGTCATCTTCGAGGCGCTGCGGGAGCATCGGGCGACCTCGCTCGTCGTCGTTCCCCAGGTCCTCGACCTCTTCTGGAGCGCGCTCGAGCGGGAGGTCGAACGGCAGGGCCGGACCTCGACGTTCAACCGGACCCGGGCGATCGCCCGGCGCCTGCCGGCGTGGCTTCGGCGCCGCATCTTCGGCGGCATCCACGCACAGCTCGGGGGCAGCTTCCAGCTCCTCGTGTCGTCCGGCGCGTTCCTGCCCCCAGCCCTCCAGCAGGGTTGGGAGGACCTGGGGATCACGGTGCTCCAGGGCTATGGCTCCACCGAGGCCGGGACGGGCACGTGCACGACGCTCGACGACCACGGTCTGGGCACGGTCGGCCGGCCGCCACGAGGGGTCAACCTCAGGATCGCGGAGGATGGTGAGATCCAGTTCAAGAGCCCGACGTTGTTCCACGGCTACTGGAACAACCCCGCGGCCACGGCCGAGGCGTACACCGAGGACGGCTGGTTCCGGACCGGCGACATCGGCCACCTGGACGACGGAGGGCGGCTCATCCTGTCGGGCCGGAAGAAGGACATCATCGTCCTGCCCAACGGCTTCAACGTCTATCCCGAGGACATCGAGAACGCCCTGCGGGTCGCGGGAATCCGCGATTCCGTGGTCCTCGAGACGAGCCCCGGGCGGATCGAGGCCATCGTCCTCGCCCCCGGCACGCATGGCCTGCCGCAGGGCGGCGACGTCCCGGGCGATCGGGCGATGAGCCCGACTGACCATGCGGCCGATGTCCGTGGCCGCATCGATGCCATCGTCAAGGTCGCCAACGCGACGCTCGGCCCGAACCAGCGGATCGCCGGTTGGCGCCTGTGGCCGGACCTCGACTTCCCGCGAACGCACACCCTCAAGGTCAAGCGCGCCCAGGTCCGGGCCTGGGCCGCCGTCGCGGCGCCGCTCCCGGTGACGGAAGGCGGCTGATCTCGGTTTCGCCGGGGCGTGACGGGCACCCGCGCCTCGATTGGTACGTTCGGGTGATGTCCCGGCCACGGACGGTTAGCTGACCATCCCGGCAGATGAGCGACACCACGACGTCCCCGCTGGTGGACGCGCCCCCCGCGGCGGTCGCTGCCGGGGACGGCGCGGATGACTCGCCGCCGCTCGGGCGGCGCCTCCGCCTCGCGGTCCTCGCCCCGCTCCTGGCCATTCCTGGCCGGCCGCGTCGGCATGTCACCTCCCACGGACGGATGGGCACGACCGCGGCCGCGGAGCTGCTCGGCCTGCAGCGCGCGATGCTGTGGCTCCGGGCCTTCGGGATCCTTGTCGTCCTGGGCGTCTCGCCGGCGGTCTCGGGCGCCCGGCCGGAGCCGATCATCGCGGGCACGGCGGCGCTGGCCCTCGTCGTGGCCCTCCAGCTGGTCGCCATTCGGGACGCGCGGCACGACCGCCTGCGAGCCGTCGCGATCCTGGGACTGGTCGGCGATTCGGTCGCTGCCTACCTCCTCGGCCAGGCCTTCATCAGCTCGCCCGAGTGGGCCCAGTTCGCCGCCTATCCCCTCCTGGCCATGGAGGGCGCGGTCATCCTGGGTGGCCTCGGGGCGGCGGCCTCGACGGTGGCCAGCAGCGCCGCCTTCATCGCCCAGTACGCCGAGCGGGTGAGTCTCGGGCTCGCCTCCGGGCCGGGACTGGCGGTCGTCGTCCTTGCCATCTTCGCGATCACGGGCGTCTTCAGCGCGACCTACGCCGGCCTGTCCCGGCGGATGCGCGGCGACCTGACGGCCCTCCTCGAGGTCTCGTCGCTCCTGGCCCAGCAGGAGACCCCGACCCGCATCGTCCAGGCCCTCGATACCCGCCTCCGCGAGCTCGTCGGGGCGCGAATCCGATCCTTCGCGGTCCGACGGCCGGACGGCGGCTACGACATCCTGCGCTGGCGAACACCCGAAACCCGGGTCGTCTCGCACGAAGCCGTCCGACGCCTGTCGTTCCACCTGGGCCATGACATCGAGGCCGAGGTCCGGATGGGCCGGGCGATGACGATCGTCATCGAGAGCGCCCGGGACGAACCCGTCGTGACGGCTCTCGGCCTGCCCGATTGGGTCCGGGCGATCACCCTCGTCCCGATCGCCAGCGACAAGCTCCTGAGCGGCATCCTGCCGGTCCTGTGGGACAGCCCGCACGTGCCGAGCGCCGCGGAGCTGGACCTCCTCAACGGCTTTGCCCAGCAGACCGGGCTGGCCTTCGAGCAGGCGCAGCTCCGCCGGGCCCGCGAGCTCGCCGCGACCGATTCGCTGACCGGGCTCGCGAACCACCGGGCCTTCCGCGACGCCCTCGCCGCCCGGATGTCCGAATCGCGTCGCCACGCCTCGACGTTCTCGATCCTGTTCTGCGACCTCGACCGGTTCAAGGCGGTCAATGACCGTCACGGTCACGCGATCGGCGACCTCCTCCTCCATCGTGTCGCCACCGCGATCCGGACCGCCGCCCGGAGCGAGGACATGGTGGCCCGCTACGGCGGCGACGAGATCGCCCTGCTCCTGCCGGGGACGGGCCTGTTCGGGGCCCTCGATCTGGCTCGCCGCCTTCGCGAAGCAGTCCTCTCGGCCGACATCGGGATGGGCATCGATCTCACTGTCGGGGTGGCGGTCTACCCGGAGGACGCCGCCGATCCCGAATCGCTCATCGCTCGCGCCGATGCCGCGATGTACGCCGGCAAGCGGCTGGGCGGCGCCCGGGTGGTCGTCGCCTCGGAGCTGCCGGCCGAGGCGTAGCTGCCGGCCGAGGTGGCCCGAGCCGGACGACGGTCAGCCGAGAGCACGCTCCAGCGGGTCGGTCAGATCGGCGTCCGGGGTCACGGCGTCGCCGCCGAGTCGGCCCCATCCGCCGCGCTCGGACACGGCGCCGGTGAGCCCGGTCCAGCCGTCCCGGGCGAGGTGCGCCAGGGTCCGCTCCGCCGAGCCGATCGCCTCGGCGGCGTGGTCCCGTGCGAGGCCGTTCAGCGTCCGCCTCCCGAGGGCGGCCTCGAGCTCGCCGGCAACGTCTGCCGCCGCGCGCGTCGCGGATGCGATCGGGCCGAAGGACGGGCCGTCCGCCCCGCGCCGGACGACAAGGGCAGCGCCGACCCCGGGCAGGACCGCGCCGACGATCGCCGGCCACAGGTCCCGGCCGTCGTGCCCGGCCGGCTCCACGAAGGCCAGCGGGTGGTCCGGCAGGAGCGCTCGCCGGACGGCCACCTCGGCGGCGGCCCGCGCCGCAGCGTTGGGTTCGTCGGTCAGCCAGGCCGGCAGTGCTCCCACGATCACCGAGCTGCCGGTGAGCCCATAGCGCGCCGCCAGTGAGACGGCGAGGAGCTGGAGTGCGAGTGCCCGGCCCGCGCGGGTGGCCGCGTCCGAGTTGACCCCGGCGTCGAGATCCGGGGCGACGACGAGCGGTCCCGCCCCGAGCTGGATCACGGTTCCGGCCCGTCGTGCCATGCGAGTGGCGAACGCGAAGTCCGCGAGGGCTCGCTCCGGGTCCACCCCGCTGCCGACGATCTCGGCCATCGGGTCGAGCTCGGTGATGTCGGCCCGCTCGAAGGCGGCCACGATCGCCCCCTCGGGCCCGGCGAGGGCTGCCGGGACCGTGGCGAGCCTGACGTAGGCGCCACGCTCGGCGGCCGCCCGATCGAGCGCATCGCGGAGCCGGCCGAGCCCGCGCTGGCTGCCGGTCGGCGCCGGATCCGGCTCGTCGTCACGGCCAGGGCGCCACGCGGTCACGTCGCGCCCGAGCTCGCCGAGGCGGAGTGCAAGCTCGCGACCCACGGGCACCTCGACCCGCACGAGATCGGCGCCGGCCCGTACGAGCTCGGTCGCCTCGCCGGTGGCACCGTGGGCGCTCGGTTCGAGGAGCGTCGTCCCGACCCACGGCGGACGCCGGTCGCCGAGGACACCGAGGAGCTCCCCCCGCGCCGTCCGATTGGCGTCGATGCGGGCGAGCGCGGCGCTGACGAGCTGGCCGAAGAGGTCGGTCGCGGCATCGCGACGAGCGGGTTCGCCGAGGAGCTCCGCCTCCATCGCCAGGTCGACGGTGCCGCCGGCGACGTCGAGCGCCAGCTGCTGAGGCGCGACGTCGTACTCGAGGAGGGCCATCGCGAACGGGAGTGCCACGCCGGTCGCGAGTCGCTCGGGATGGCCGCCGACATATCGATCGACCACCTCGCCGGCGAGCGGCCGGCCCTCACGATCGATGCCGGCGACGCCGATGAGCCGCAGCGCGGCCCGCTCACGACCGAGCGTCCGCGACGCCGCGGCGACCGCGCCCAGATCCGCGGCCAGGTCCGAGGCGAGCGCACGTAGACGCTCGAGCTCCGCGGCGAAGTCCCCCGGTCCGAGCGTCGGCGCCATCGGGGAGAGGATACGGCCCGCTCGTGGTTCCGCGAGCGTTCTGTCCGTTGCTGAGCATGACCAGCGGCTGCCGCCGAGACACCTTGGCCCGAGCGCTGCCGAACCGGCGGCTTGAGGGCACCGCCGACGACCTCATCGTCAAAGCAGCGGCAATCAGGCCCCGAGGGCTTCTCCCCGCGTTCGAGGTGGCTCTTGAGGCGGGTCGCGTCCTGCTCGAATCGGGACGGCAGACCCCAGCCAACGCCACGATCGCGATGGGATCCCGGGCTTATGGCGCTGCCTGACCGTTATATGACGATGGGAGCGTCATGACCGTCGCCAGGGCGGCGCATCAAGCCCCGCCCAGGCCGCGCGAAGCTAGCCCTCGGTCTGCGGTGCATCGCGCGGTGCATCGCGCGGTGCATCGCGCGGCGCGTCGCGCGGCGGCTCCCCGATCCAGACGTGGCCGCCTTCGAAGCGCTCCGCCTTCCAGATCGGGGCACGGGCCTTCGTCTCGTCGATGGCGTAGGCGGCGGCGGCAAAGGCGGCGGCGCGGTGCGGAGCGCAGGCGACGATCGCAACCGAGGCGTCCCCGAGCGGCACCTCGCCGGTGCGGTGGACGATCGCCAGCCGCTCGACGCCGAAGCGGTCGCGGACCTCGTCCGCGATGTCGCCGAGGATCCGGAGCGCCATCGGCTCGAGGGCCTCGTACTCGAGCGCCTCGACCGTCCTGCCGGCGTGGCGGGCGGCCTCGACCTCCTGGCCGGGTGCCGGGGTGCCGGGCGAGCGGCGGGTGACACCGAGGAACCCCACGACCGCGCCGTCCTCCAGCGAGGCCAGCCGGGCGGCGAGCTCCTCGAGGATGCCGGCGCTGAAAGGAGCGGCGCGGAGCTCCAGGATTCGGAGCGCCTCCCCGCCGGCGCCGCCGCTGACCGGCGGGATCATGGCCACCTCGTCGCCGTCGGCGAGGCCGGTCTCCGGGGCCTCGTACTCCCCGTTGACCGCGAACCGGACCGACGAGCGGCCGGGGGCAAGGACCGGGTGGCGCGCGACGAGGGCCGACCACGCGGCCTCGACGGTCGCGCCCGCGGGCAGCTCGAGGGCCACCTCGCGGGCGCCCGCGAGCTCGCGCTGGATCGCGAAGAGGCGCACCCGGACGCGGATCGAGGCCGGCGACTCGGCGCTCACGGTCGGTAGCTGACCACGAGGAGGCCGTCCCCGACCGGCAGGATCGTGCCATGGAAACGGGCGTCGCCCAGCACCCGGGCATTGAACGCCCGCAGTGCGTCCGTCCCGTCACCGGGCCGCGACGGGCGGGCCCCCGAAACCCTGCCGCCCCACAGGACGTTGTCGGCGACGACGATGGCGCCCGGCGCCAGCCGCGGCAGGAGGGCCTCGAGATACGCCTCGTACTCGTGCTTCAGGGCATCGATGAAGGCCATGTCGAAGGGACCCGCCAGGGCCGGCTCATCGCGTCCGAAGGCATCGAGCGCCTTCGCCTCCACGATGACGATCCGTTCGTCCGCGATCCCGGCACGCCGCCAGTGGGCCCGGGCGATCGCGGTCCGCGAGGCGTCGGGGTCGATCGTGACGATCGTGCCGTCAGCAGGCTGGCCCAGGGCCATCCAGAGCGTCGAGTAGCCGATCGCGGTGCCGACCTCCACGACCCGGCGGCGGCCCGAGACGAGGGCAGTGAGGACCCGGCCGGACTGGCGGCTCAGGATCGGGATGCCGCCCGGCTCGGCGGCGACCTCGAGGTCCCGGAGGACGGGATGAAGGGGACGCGACATCGATTCGATGAAATCGAGCTCGGCCGCCCCGGGGAACCAGTCGTGATCGGAGCTCATGCCCCCTCCCTAGACGAGCAGCCCGGCGCCGAAGTACAGGCCGGCCGCGAGGATCGTGCCCGCGGCGATCGTACCGACGTTGATGTAGAGGAGGCCGGTGGCCGATTCCATCGACCGCGTCCGGGCGGTCTGGATCGCCGCCCAGCTGACCACGAGCGGGAAGACGATGCCGACGACGAGCCGGAGCCAGACGAACAGCGCCCATGAGCCGGTGAGGGCTCCGAGTCCGGCGACGCCCTCCGGGCCCGCCCCCGTGACGACCCAAACGATGAACAGCCCCAGCTGGAGCGCCACGACGCCGGTGAGGACCCGGGCGAACAGGATCAGCGGCGCCTCGGGCAGCTTCGGGGTCACGAGGTACCAGTGGCCCAGGATCATCGCCGCCCAGACGCCGCCGGTGGCGGCTGCGAGGACCGCGAGCTGGACGAACAGGAGCGCCGCGCCGGCGCCCGACCCCCACGAGAGGGCGGCAGCGACGAGCACCAGCAGCCCGACCGCGAGTCCCGAAAGCGCCACCAGCTTGGATCGTGCGCCCCAGAACAACCCGAGGGCGTTCACGAGGGCGAGGCCGCTGAAGAGACCGAGCGCCACCGGCCGAACGGTCGGCCACACGTTCTCCACGGCCGGCCCCATCCAGATTCCGAACTGCGGGCCACCCGCCACCCCGTCATCCGACAGCCATGCCAGCAAGCCGAAAGCAGCCGAGGTGAGGGCCACGAAACCAAGGTAGCCCTTCGTCGCTGACGTCCGGAACAGGCCCAGCACGACGGCCGCGAACGAGCCGATCGCCAGGCCGGTCAGGACCGTCCAGTTGATGAAGGCGAGGCTGGCGGCGATCTCCGCGGCGGGCACGCCAGCGAGTGTAGCGTCGCGACTCCGGCGACCCTCGCGCGCGCGTACGATTCCGCCTGGAGGTACGCCATGCGACGAGTCGGCGAGACGACGATCACCTGGTTCGGGCATGCCTGCGTCGAAGTTCGGACGCCGGGTGACAAGGTCATCCTGTTCGATCCGTGGTTCGAGAACCCGAGCAGCCCGCGAGCGCCCGGCGAGGTCGAGCGGTGCGACCTGATGCTCCTCTCCCACGGCCATGACGACCACCTGGGCAACGCCCTCCAGGTCGCCTCGCGGACGCGGCCCGAGTGGCCGGCCATCCACGAGCTGTCGCTGTGGCTGGGGCGCAACTACGCCGGCAAGGATTCGGTGATCGGCATGAACAAGGGCGGGACCGTGACCGCGGCCGGCCTCAAGGTGACGATGACCCACGCCGACCACTCCGCCGGCGCCTGGAACGCCGCCGGCGAGACGACCCTCTACCTGGGCGAGCCGGCCGGCTTCGTCGTCGAGCTCGAGGACGGGACGCGCCTGTACCACGCCGGCGATACCAACGTCTTCAGCGACATGCAGCTCATCGGTGAGCTCTACCGGCCCGACCTGGCGATGCTGCCCATCGGCGGCCACTACACGATGGGCCCGCGCGAGGCAGCGCTCGCGGTCCAGTACCTCGGGGTGAAGGACGTCCTGCCGATCCATTTCGGGACCTTCCCGATCCTGGCCGGCACGCCGGCCGAGCTTCGGACCGAGCTCGCCGCTCGCGGCCTTGCCGACGTGACCGTCCACGAGCCGGCGCCCGGGGAGCAGCTCCGCTTCTGATCGTTCGTGGCGGAGGACATCGAACGAGCCTGCATTTCGTTCGGGGTCCCGGTACGGGCTAGGACGTTCGGGTGGCTGCACATCGGCACCGCGACCTGCGATACCCATTCGAGCGAATCCCGCCCCCAGGGAGCACATGCAGGCCAGTTCCGACCAGGACGTTTCCCCCGGCGTCCACGGTGAGATCCTCGACGGCCGAGACAGCCTCCGGCTCGTCAGGATTCGGCTCGCCCTGACGCTCGTCGCGGTCGCGATCATCCCCTTCGCGGCGGTCGCGCCGATCGCCCGCGCCGTCCTCGACGACACCCGGACCGGCCTCGAGCAACGCCTCGGCGCCGAGGCCGACCACGCCGCCACGGAGGTCCGGCGCGAGCTCACCGACATCAGCGAGACCCTCGAGTCGCTGGCCTCGTCGGAGGCCGTCGCCGCGGCTCTCGCAACCCCGATCGAAGATCCCGCAACCGCGCCCGCCGCGGCCGCGCTGCGTGGCCTTCTCGACCGCCCGTCGGGGGTCGTCACCGGGGTCGTGGTGGCCGATGTCGTCGGCATCCACGCCAGGACCGGATCCGAGGCTACGGCGTTCGCGGGGATCCCGCCACGCGCCAATCGGACCGAGCTCAATCTCGTCGCCGCCGGCACAGCCAGCCCAGCCATCGAGGTCGTCGTCCCGATCCCGCCGGCCGCGGACGGGCCACCCGTGGGCTGGATCGCCGCCTCGGTCACGGTCCAGGGGCTGCTCTCGTGGTCCTCACCCGACGCCGCTGCGGCCGGCAGGTCCGTGCAGCTCCGGGGTCCCGATGGCCGGGTCCTCGCGGCAATCGGCCCGACGGCCGGCATCAACCTGCCGGCGACCGTCATCGACATGGCCGCCAACGGCTCCGAGACATCAGAAGGCACCGCCTGGATCGGGCTGGCCCAGCTCAGCGACTGGCAGGTCGTGGCGATGGCGCCGCTGCCGGTCACCGCGATCCCGTTCCCGGCCGTCGCGACCCTGGTCGGCCTGCTCGTCCTGCTCGTCGGCTTCATCTGGTGGATGGCCCGCCAGATCGTCCGGCCGGCCGCCGAGCTGGAGGCGCAGCGATCTCGACTCCACGAGCTGTACGAGACGGCCCGCGATGCGGCGCTCCGCGACAGCCTCACCGGCCTCGGCAACCACCGCGCCTTCCAGGAGGCGCTGACCCGGATGGTCGACCAGTCGCGCCGCTACGGCACGCCCTTCTCGCTCGTGCTCCTCGACATCGATGAGTTCAAGCGGATCAACGACACCCGCGGCCACGCCACCGGCGACGAGCTCCTCGGCGAGGTCGGCCGGCTCATCCGGGCGACCGTCCGCCAGGCCGATGCCGGGTATCGCATCGGCGGCGACGAGTTCGCCCTGCTGCTGCCGAGCACCGATGTCGCCGGCGCCGAGGTCACCACCCGTCGCCTGCTCAGCCGGGGCCTCGAGGATCGCCCCGGCGGGCGGTATCGCGGCCCGATCTCGTTCTCGGCCGGGGTGAGCGCGTGCCCGGCGATCGGCAAGACCCGGGTGGAGCTCACGGCCCAGGCCGACGCGGCGCTGTATCGCGGCAAGCGCGGCGGCCGGACCATCGTCAGCGTCTTCGACCCGGCCCTCGATCACGGCCATGTTGACGAGGGCATGCGCTCGGAGCTGTCGGCGGCCGTCTCGGTCGTCATCGAGAGTGGCGCCCTGAGCCCCGTCTACCAGCCCATCGTCCACCTGCCCACGGGCCGGATCCTCGGCTACGAGGGCCTGGTGCGGGTGGGCCAGGACGCCGGGTTCCCGCACACCGGGGCGCTGTTCGACGCGGCCGAGGTCGCCGGGCGCGTCCTGGACCTCGACCGGGCCGCCCTCGACGTCGTCCTCCGCGGCGCTCACGCCGTCCCGGCGACCACCCTCGTATCGCTCAACGTCTCGCCCCGCAGCTTCGAGGCGCCCGAGTTCAACGCGACAGTCTTCCTGGCGATCCTCCGCCACCACGGGGTCGATCCCGGCCGGGTGCTGCTCGAGCTGACCGAGCGCGATGCCATCCGCGACATCGACCGCCTCCGCACGGCCGTCCATGCCCTCCAGCAGGCCGGAGTCAGGGTCGCCGCCGACGACGTGGGGGCGGGCAATGCCGGCCTCCGGCTCCTCAGCCAGTTCCGGTTTGACGCGGTCAAGATCGACCTGTCGCTCGTCCAGGGCGGGGCCAGCCAGGACCAGACCCTGTCCGTCCTGACCTCGCTGGTCCAGCTCGCCCGACGCTGGGGCGCGCTCACGATCGCCGAGGGCGTTGAAACCGCCGAGCAGCTCCGGATGATCCGCCAGCTCGACATCGATGCCGGCCAGGGCTACCTGCTCGGCCGCCCCGGTGGCGTCCTGACGACCGACCGCATCGACCTCGACACCCTTGCCGGCGAGTCGGGGCCGGCCGTTGCCCATGGGTCGAGTGCCCCGTCCGTGGGCGTCGTGCT
Organism: Chloroflexota bacterium; assembly: GCA_004297395.1. Classification (GTDB taxonomy): domain Bacteria; phylum Chloroflexota; class Limnocylindria; order Limnocylindrales; family CSP1-4; genus UBA5189. The sequence goes on from SCUO01000057.1 coordinate 12,332, forward strand.
CGTCCCCGCCGGCGCCGCTGACGGCGCGAGCGCGGGCGGCCTCGGGGCCGGCGGCCTCGGGGCTGGCTGGCTGCCCGGCCCGGTGCCCGCGGTGGTCGCTCCGGCACCGATTCCGACGGCCGCTTCGATCATCTCCGGCGGCGCCCCGAACCCGTTCGCCCGCTGACGCGAGCGACCCCGGGCCACGCCGCGCCGGTTGGTGCGGGGGCGCACCGCCATGAGGCTCGGATCGGCCACCTTCGGGGCCGCCCGGTGGGGTCTGGGGCGGACCTCCTGACAGACGCGCAGGGACCATCTGGTCATCTCACGCGCGCGGGTGCGAGCGTACGTTTGGCGAGGCAATCAGGCGACCCATCGCGGTCACCCGACCCGCCATGGCCTCGGCCGTTCAGGGCGGCCCAGGCGCGATAAAGGCAAACCCGGGGCGACCCGGGGACGCAAAGCCACGGGACTCGAAGGCGGCCCAGCCGCCCCGAGTCAGCCGGGTTACCGAACGCCAGGGATCGCCGCACGGTGGCGATCTCCAACGGAGGTCTGCCATGCGGCAAAGCTCGGTCATTCGTCACACCGCGGGTGTGGCCATCGAGGGTCTCGTGATCCTCGCCACGATCGCAGCGCTCATCGTCGCGATGACCCTCATCGCGCGAGGTGAGCCGGGCGGGGCCGATGACGCCTTCGCCGGGCGGAACAGCGGCGTCCTCACGATCCCGAACGGCACCTTCGCCGGAACCACCACCGCGACCGCCAATCCCGGGGGCGAGGGCACGTGGGTCATGGCCGAATGCTTCCAGAACGGGACGATCGTCTACCGCCAATACGTCAAGGTCGACGCAAGCTCGCACCAGGCCACCCTGAACCTCGGGCCAACCCCGAGCTGGGCGAGTGGCGCCGCCACCTGCCGCGGCGAAGAAGGCTACTGGTCGAAGGGCAACCGATGGCGTGTCATCGCCACGACGTCGTTCGAGGTCAGCGGCTGACAGGGCGACTGGTCGGATTCAGCAGAAGCGGCCGGGCAACCGGCCGCTTCTTGGATTCCTGGGGTCAAAGGCTACTGCCCGGGGTCCCAGACCCATAGATTCGCCTCGGTCTTCCAGAGGCGGGTTGCGTGGGCCGCCGTCGGCGCGTAGGCGGTTGGCAGCCACAGGCCGGCCTCGACCGCTGTGTCAGTCATTGCGTGGGGGGTCGAGCCCCACTGCAGGTACGAGCGAATCCCGCCGCTGTCGGTGACGTCCCGCGAGCGGAACACGCCGACCTCGCCATCAGCCGGCGACAGGTCCAGGTCGGCGTCTCGAACGACGACGTTGGCCAGGCCGTCGCCGACGCCGACGGCGATTCGGGCGAGCTGGCCCGGCTCGACGACGGTATCGGGCAGGTCGACACAGCCATCCGCCTGGCAGACGAAGACGCCATCGAGGCTGGCCGCGACCTCGGTGTAGTTGATGAGCGTGACGTAGCCGTCCGGCCCCAGCCCGATCTCGACGATCGAGAAGAAACGGCTCCGGTCGCTGGCGTCGGAGCTCGAGTCCGGCGACAGGCTGGGATTCGTTGCGACCCCCGTTGGGTTCGAGGTCGGGGTCGTCGAGCTGCAGCCGGCGACGAGCAGGAGGCCGACCGCGAGCACGGTCGTCACGAAGCGATTCATTAGGTGCGTCCTCGGAGCTTGGAAGGGCCGTCGCGGATCGTGCGTCGGGTAGGGCGCCGACACTCTAGCGGAGCGCCTCGCCGCCGTCCGGGCGACCGTCAATTTGGCTCGTGGCATGGAAAGGGGGCGGCCCGTCGGGCCGCCCCCTTCGTTTGGGCTCGAGGAGCGTCAGCTCTTCGGGCAGTTCTGGTGCGACAGCTCGTTGGCCCCGCTGAGCTGGGCCAACGTCGGCTCGACCGTCAGGGTCACGATCGCGTCGTGCACCATCGTGAGGACCGTGGTGGTCGAGTACGGGTAGGCGACAGAAGCGGAGCTGAGCAGGCCGGCGACACCGTGGCGGGCAACGGCGTCGAAGCCGCCGCCACCCAGGTTGATCGCCTGCAGCATGGTCAGGTTGGGATCGAGGCCCGCCGCCGTCATCTGAGCGGGGGTCAGGCCGTAGATGTCGCGGAAGAGCTGGGTGGTGATGCCACCGGCAGCGTAGGTGTAGGGCGCACCGAGGCCATCGATCGCGGCCTTGATGTTGACCGTGATCGCGTCACCGGCGCCGTCCCAGACGTTGGTCCAGCGCTTGAAGAAGCCCGGCGTGCAGCCTTCGCCGCCCTGGGCCTCGAACGTGCACTGACCGTCATCCCAGATGTCGTTCGGGAAGCCGTCCGGGTTGTAGTGGACGGCGATGGTGTTCGTGTGAACGCCCACGAGGGTCGGCACGAACGTGTACGAGAACTGGCAGACCTCACCGACAGACAGGACCGTGCAGTCCGACGCGTTCATCGCCGCTGTCGCAGCGGCAGTGAGGTCGACGTCGGCGCCCGGATCCGGCTGGTCGAGGAGATCGGTCAGCGAGCTGAAGATCAGGTCCGGCGAGTCCGCGGACGAGGTGTTCGTCACGGTGCACGTGAACGTGACCGTGGCCCCGACCTGGAGCAGCGACGGAGTGCAGAGCTTGTCGACCGTGATCGACGGCTGGAACAGCTCGACGCTGTGGTCGTCGAAGTCGGTCAGGACGTTCGGGAAGCCGTCCGGCGAGCAGGTCACCGTGGCGGTGTTGACGAGCGGATCGGGATCGCCGCCCTGGAC
>SCUO01000058.1 GCA_004297395.1 Chloroflexota bacterium
CGACCGGCTCTTCCGGGCACCCCTGCCGTCGGGTCCCGGCCTGTCGCTGCTCGGTGATGCCCGCGATGCCGGGGTCCGGGCCCGGGCCGCGCTTCGGACACGAGGCCTGCCTGATCGGGCGCGGCTCGTCCTGACCTCGCCGCCGTATCTCCGGGTCGTGAAGTACGGCTATTACAACTGGCTCCGTGCGTGGTTCCTGGGCGAGGATCCCCGGGCCATCGATGCCCTCCTCGACGACGCCCATCACCGAGCGCCGTACCTCGTCTTCCTGCGCGAGGTCCTCCACGGCCTCCGCCCGGCGCTCACCGACGACGCCATCGTCGTCCTGGTCATCGGCGACGTGGCCACCGATCGCGGCCGAACGATCCGCAACGGGATCGGGCTGGCCGAGGCCGTCTGGGCCGAGGCCGCCGCGCCGGAGGGCTACCGCCTTGCCGGGGTGGCTCTCGACGCCGTTCACGCCCAGCGGAAGATGACGAAGCTGTGGGGCGACGAGGCCGGGCGCGCGACGCAGGTCGACCGGATCCTCGTCCTCGGCGCCTCCGAGGCCGGCCGACGGCGGGCACTCGCCGGTGCCTCGCTGCCAGTCGCGTGGACCTGGCCGCCGCGCCTGCGCGCCCTCTGACCCGACTCGGCGGGCCTCCCCGGTCGGGCGGCCTTGCTACGATTGGGCCATGCAGCAGATGTACCACCCGTCCGACCTCGCGGCGATGGATCCGCTGGTCCTCATGAAGAACCTGGACCACGTCCGGATGACCAGCCGCCGGCTCAGCTACATCCTCCAGCAGCAGGTCCACCTCTACACGCCCGAGGCGAACCAGATGCGCGAGCAGATCGACCGGTACGTCGAGGCCGAGCGCCAGATCGAGGGCGAGATGGCGAGGCGGCAGATCCGGGCGTAGTCGCCACAGCCGGGCCTGTGAGGGGCGGCTGGAGACTCGCACCCCGGCGTCCGCCGTGCGAACACCGCAAGGGAGCGAAGGCATGGCCAACGTCCGCGTCGTTCGTCGGGCCGATCACGAGGCACTGCCGTGGACCGACACGCCCCGGCCTGACGGCGATACCAACCCGCCCGGTGAGGAGGTCACGAACTTCCGCAGCGCCGACGGCCGGTTCATGGTCGGGCTCTGGCGGCGCGTCCCCGAGGAGGGTCCGATGGCCCTCGACGACTACCACGAGGTTGCCCTGATCCTCGAAGGCGACGTCGAGGTCACGGACGAGGACGGCTCGGTCCACCGAGCCGGACCGGGCGACCTCCTCATCACGCCGAAGGGCACGCGCGCCACCTGGCGAGCGCTCACCCCGATCAAGAAGGTCTGGATGATCTACACCGGCGACTGACGGTTCGACGCCGCGCGGCGGGCTCGGGGCGTCAGCCGGCGGCTGCCCCGGCGGCGGCCGGCCGGGCAGTCGACCCGGTCGCGGCCCGTGTCCGGGCCCGATCCGCCGTCACGATCTCGGTCACCAGTGCGGCGAGGGCCGGCATCTGGCCGAGGCTGAAGCCGATCCCGTGCGTCGCCAGGTCGTCCGGGCCCCACCCCCGGAAGAGCCCGCGGCCGGCGACGCCGCACATCTCGTCATACAGCTCGGGCCAGCCGACCTTGCGGCGCTGGTAGCAGAACTTCACGAACTCGACGGCATCCGCCGAGGGCGCCGGCTCAGGGCGCGCGATCATCGATCTCCCTCTCCTCCTCGTGCCTTGCCAAGGCAGTGCCGACGTCGCCCACGGCGAGATGAGCCGCGGACGGCGGCCGATGATTCCGGGTCGTCGGCGGGCCCCTCCCGGGGGACTCGCAACCGACCCCGTCATGGTACGTCCGGGGCCGCCCGGCCCGGAAGGGGTGTTCTCCACCTTTTCGTCCACCAACTTGTCCACAGGCTGTCCCCGGTCCGCCTGAAGCGGTTCAGCCGGTGCGTCGCGAGACCCCCAGGCCGGGCCGTTCGGAGAGCTGCCAGCGGTGGTCCGCGCCAAGCTCGAGGCCCTCGAAGGGATCGTCGGCGAGGAGCAGGTTGCCGTCGAGGTCCACCCAGTCGGCGAGCGACGCGACCGCCGCGGACGCAGCGATCCCGACCGACGTCTCCTCCATGCAGCCGAGGAACGTCCGGAAACCCAGGTCGCGAGCACGAGCCAGCATCCGGCCCGCCGGCCCCGGCCCGCCGCACTTGGCCAGCTTCACGTTGACCCCGGCCACGATCCCGACGAGCGCGTCGAGGTCCTCGTCGGTGACGCACGATTCATCGGCCACGATCGGCAGCGACGAGCGCCCCTGGAGCTCGGCCAGCCAGTCGAGGCGCCGCGCCGGGAAGGGCTGCTCGATGAGCTCGACGCCGAGGTCGACGAGCTGGGGCAGCAGGGCGAGGGCGACGTCGGGCGTCCAGCCGGTGTTGGCATCGACCCGGATCGGGCCGGCGTAGACCTCGCGGACGGCGCGGAGGGTGGCGACGTCGGCCGGGCCGCCGCACTTGATCTTGAGCGCCGGGAAGGCCGAGGCTCGCCGCGCCCGCTCGGCGACCACCGCCGGCTCGTCGAGGCCCAGGGTGAAGTCGGTCGGCGGGATTGATGCCGACAGCCCCAATAGCCGCCAGGCCGGCTCCCCCGTGACTTTGCCGACCAGGTCGACCAGGGCGCAGTCGAGAGCGCACTTCGCGGCGCCGTTCCAGCGGACCGCCTCCGCCATCGCCGCCCCGGCGGCGAGGAGCCCTGCGGCCGAGGGCTCGGGCTCGCCGACCGCCTCGAGGAGCAGCGGCCAGATCGCCGCCATCGTCGCCGGCGTCTCGCCGTAGAACGTGTCGGGGTAGCCCTCGCCCAGGCCCACGATCCCCGGGAAGCGGTCGTCCCGAAGCTCCACGACGACGGTCGTGACGCGGTGGCCGCCGCCGTGCTCGGTCCGGGCGATCCGGAACGGATCGCGCAGGCCGAGCGACAGGACCTCGTGCCGGATCTGGAGCGTCACTCGACTCTCTGGGCGTCGTTGTCGCGGACCCACGGCAGGGCCTCGACCCGGCGGTGGATCTCGCGCCACAGCCCGTCGGCCCCGAACCGGACCGGGTCGGCCGCCGGCAGGCCGGTCTCGCTCTCGGTCCAGTCGATGATCCGGCGGGCCTCGGCATCGTCAGCGAAGAGCGACGTGTTGAGGGCGATGCCCACGACCTTGGACGGGGCGACGAGGCCGGCGACCGTCTCGTGGAGGGCGACGAACTCCGGCAGCCGGGCGATCGGGAACGACGCCTCGGGCAGGTGGTCGAAGTCGTGCTCGGCGAGGCCCGGCTTGTGGACCATGACCATCGCGTGGGGCGTCGAGCCGTGGATGAGCCCGAGCGTGACCGATGAATAGGCCGGGTGGTCGAGCGAGCCCTGGCCCTCGACGATCAACCAGTCGCCGCGCGATTCGCCCTCCTCGACCATCCACTCGACCGTGCCCTGGACGAAATCGCTGATGACCCGGTCGACGGCCACGCCCCAGCCCTCGATCATCATCCCGGTCTGGCCGGTCGGAACGAACACGGCGGCGTCGCCGGCCGCCAGCGCTGATTTCCGGAGCTCGAGGGCGACCGACATCTTGCCGATCGCGCAGTCCGTGCCGACGGTCAGGATGACCCGCGAGCCCGGCCGGTGCCGCCGGCCGACGGCCGTCTCGGACCGCTGCGGCGGGCGCCGGTAGTCGATGATCTCGACCCCGGCCAGGTGCGCGGCCGCGGCGAACTCGGGGTCGTCACCGAGGAACGTGTGGAGCCCGGAGTGGACGTTCAAGCCGGCCCGGATCCCCTCCAGGATCGTGGCCCGCCAGGCGTCCGGCAGCTTGCCGCCGGTCGGGGCAATGCCGATGAGCAGGGTGTCGGGGCGTTCCGGCCCGGCGAGAGCCTCGGCCAAGGTCGCCACGGCCGGGATGTCGTGGCCCGGCAGCCACTCGGCCACGTTGCGGCCGGCAATCGCGGAATCAAGGAGGGCCACCACGCGATCCGTCCCGAAGCGGATCACGCCCATCGCGGTCTTGGCGTTGTGGACGTGCCACTGGCCCTCAGTGAGGATGACGAGGCGCCGCGGCGCGAGTGGGCTCATGGCCGCCGAGTCTACGGCCTGCGCCGGAGTCCTGGCGCCGGATCGTCACGGCGGCGCCGCGGTCAGTCGGCGGACCCGGCCTCGTCGCCTGCCGGCTTGTCCTTCAGCTGCCCGGGAGCGCTGTCACGCCCGTGGCCCCGCCCCGGCTTGCCGTCCGCGTGCCACGGCTTCCAGCCGGGATGCCGCTGCCCATGTGCCGCCGGACCGCCGGCCCATGGCGGGCGGCCCTCGGGCCTGATCCTGGTCCCGTCGACGGTGTCCACGCTCACCTTCGTCGAGCCGTCACGGTGCCAGCCGTGGACCTCCACCGTCTGGCCGGCGTACGCCGCCAGCGGCCCGCCGCTGGTCCCGTGGTACCACTTCGGTCCGGCGGTCAGCTCGTAGTTCACGCCGCCTGACGTCAGGCTGAAGGTTGGGCGGCCCCAGGCGTCGCTCGACTGCTCGATCGTGCCGCTCAGGGTGATCTCGAGCGCCGGACCGTTGGCTGCCCGCTCGCTTGGTCCCCTGCCCGGCTTCTGGGTCTCCGACGCGGCCGGGCTCGGCGACGGGTCGGCGGCCAGCACGGCCGGCACGCTGACGCTGATGGCCGCGACAAGAGCGAGCCCCTGGACGGCAATGCGTCGCTTCATGGCCCTGATTGTGGTCCTCGGACCTTGCAGATTCAATCGCCGCGCCACCTGGCGCGGACAGCGCCGGTGCGAGAATGCACCACTACGGATCGGGCAGCCGGGAGCGCAGTCCGGACAGGCCTATCTAGACTTCGCCCCATGAGCTTCGACGTTGCCGCCGAGTCCTACGACCGGTTCATGGGCCGCTACTCGGTCCTCCTTGCGCCCCAGCTGGCCGACCTCGCGGGCATCGAGGCCGGGGGGCGCGCGCTCGACGTCGGCTGTGGCACCGGCGCCCTGACCCGCGAGCTGGTGGCGCGCCTCGGCCCTGGCGCCGTCGCCGCCGCGGACCCGTCCGCGCCGTTCGTCGCCGCGATGGGCGAGCGCTTCCCGGGTGTCGAGATCCACCAGGCGCCGGCCGAGCGGTTGCCGTTCCCGGACGGCGCCTTCGACGCGACCCTGGCCCAGCTCGTCGTCCATTTCATGCCCGATCCCGTCGCCGGCCTGGTCGAGATGGCCCGGGTCACGCGGCCGGGTGGCGTCGTGGCCGCCTGCGTCTGGGACCACGCCGGCCAGCACGGTCCCCTGGCCGAGTTCTGGCAGGCTGTCCGGGAGCTCGATCCGTTCGCCCACGATGAATCGCACCTGCCGGGCGTCCGGGAGGGCCACCTCGTCGAGCTGTTCGAGGCCGCGGGGCTTGCGGCGGTGGAGGGGGCGACACTGACTGCCAACCTTGAGCATCCCTCGTTCGAGGCCTGGTGGGAGCCCTTCTCGCACGGCGTCGGACCCGCCGGCGCCTACGTCGCCACGCTGGACCACGAAGCCCAGGCCCGGCTCCGGGAGCGCTGCCGCGAGCTCCTGCCCGACCCGCGGGTGGTCATCCGGGCGAAGGCTTGGGCGGCGCGCGGTCTCGCCCCATGAGCGGTGGCTCCCGGGGCCCGGGAGGCCGCTGACCCGGGCCTACCCGACAGCGACGTCGATCGCCACGGGGATCGGTCGCTCGAGCGCGTCGCAGACCGGGCAGTGGCGCACGCCCCAACGGGCGATGTCCTCGAGGACCGCCGGATTCACCCCGGCCGCGCCGATCCGGATCGACACGCGGCCACTGAGCGGGCCCGCGGGAACATCGTCGGCGACGCCCAGGAGGCCCCGGTCGTCCGACTCCGAGTCGACCTCCACCTCGACGCTGTCGAGCGTGATGCCAAGCGTCGCTGCCCGCATCGCGATGAGGGTCGCCACGCAGCTCGACTCGGCAGCGCGAAGCAGCCAGCCCGGCGACGGCGCCGAGGCCGTCCCACCGACGGAGCGGACCATGTCCGTGGTGATCGTCTCGCCGGACGGCCCGCTGACATGGACCACGAGTCCGTCGACCAGCCGGGCAACGGCGACGCTGTCCGTCGACCTCGCGGCTTCGGGATTCGCGGCGAGGTACTCGGCCGCCCGGCTCAACGCCTCCTTGATCGATCCAGCCCCCACGTCATCTCCTGCCTGCTGCGGGCCAGGGTCACCAGAGGTCGGATCACCGACCAGGCCTGCGCACCGGTTCGGTCGCGGAGCATGCCCGGCCCGAACCGAGGCTACACCACCCGGATCGCTGACCTCAATGGGCCACGGGCAGGTCCCTTCGGCGCCGTGATCGGCGGCCCGATCACATGCCCCGGACCCTGGGCGCGGCGACCGTCGAGCCGGTTCGCGAAAGTGGGCTTGCGTTCCCAGCGACTATACGTATACTGCTACGTATAGCCAGACCAGCCTGACGGGAGTTACGATGCCGACGTGCCGAACAAGACGATCTACGTCTCCGACGGAGACCTCAAGCTCTACGAGCGCGCCCAGGAGCTCGCGGGCGGCAACCTCTCGGCCGCCATCGCCAAGGCGCTCCGGCGCTACGTCGACGTGGAGGACGGGCGCCGCGACGGGTTCGACGAGATCACCGTCCGGGTCGGGCCCAAGGCCGGCCGCAAGGTCCGCTTCAGCGGTGTCCTGCTGGGAACCTGGGGCAACAACTCGACAGCCATCAACGTCTATCGCAGCCGCTCCGGCAAGTTCGTCGTCCACACGGTCCGGACGGCAGACTGGACGACTCGCGACGCGGACGGCAAGCCGGCCGGCTGGCGAGGCTGGCTGGGCATCGGCGACCTCACCTGGATCGGCACGACCGGTGAATCGACCCTCGAGGTCGTCGAGACGGTCGAGGCCCTCCGGGAGACGCTCCCGCCCGAGCTCTTCGACGTGGTCGCCGCTGCGGCCCGCCAGCCGGCTGTCGAGGACCTCGACATCTAGGATCCCAGCGCTCGCGGCGCTCGTGTCGCCCTCGGCAGTCATGCCATCGGCGGAGTCCGGGCGATGACCGCGCTCGCCGCCGCACCGGCCCGGGCGATCCGCGCGGTCGGCCTCCGGAAGGCCTACGGCAAGCTCGTCGTCCTCGACGGCATCGATCTCGTCGTCGCGGCCGGGACGGTCTTCGCCCTCCTCGGACCCAACGGAGCCGGCAAGACGACGACCGTCAACATCCTCTCGACCCTGATCTCGGCTGATGGCGGCCAGGTCGAGGTCGCCGGTCACGATCTCGAGCGCGAGCCCGGGGCCGTCCGGGCCGCGATCGGGGTCACCGGCCAGTTCTCGGCCGTCGACGCCCTCCTCAGCGCGGAGGAGAACCTCAGGCTCATGGCCGACCTCCGCCACCTGGGCCGGCACGAGGGCCCGCGACGGGTCGCCGAACTGCTCGAGCAGTTCGACCTCGTGGAGGCCGCCAGGAAGCCCGTCCAGACCTTCTCGGGCGGCATGCGCCGCCGGCTGGACCTGGCGATGACCCTCGTCGGCGACCCCCGGATCATCTTCCTCGACGAGCCGACCGCTGGACTCGATCCTCGAAGCCGGCGGGTCATGTGGGGCATCATCCGCGACCTCGTCGCCCGGGGCGTCACGATCTTCCTGACCACCCAGTACCTCGAGGAGGCGGATCGGCTGGCCAACCGGATCGCCGTCCTCGACGGCGGCCGGATCGTGGCGGAGGGCACGCCCGATGAGCTCAAGCGGCTCGTGCCGGGCGGCCACGTCCGGCTGGCGTTCGCCGATGCGGCGGCGCTCGACAGGGCCGCTCGCGAGTTCGACGGCGCGGCCCGCGACGACGAAGCCCTGACCCTCCAGGTCCCGAGCGACGGCGGCCTCGGCTCGCTGCGCCGGCTCCTCGACCGGCTCGACGGGGCGGCGATCAAGGTCAACGGCCTGTCGGTCCAGACGCCCGACCTCGACGACGTCTTCCTCTCCCTCACCAGCGCCGACAGCGACCGGAAGGTGGCGGCCCGATGAACGCGCTCTCGACCTACCTCGCCGATTCGACGACGATGCTTCGCCGCAACGGCGTCCGGATGCGCCGCTACCCGATGATCTGGTTCATCGCCGGCATCCCGATCGTGCTGCTGCTGCTGTTCGTCTACGTCTTCGGCGGGACGCTCGGCGCGGGGCTCGGTGGGGTCGCCGCCGGGCGGGCCGAGTACATCGCCTACGTGGTGCCCGGCATCCTGCTCATCACCATCGCCGGGGCCGCCCAGGGGACCGCGATCGCCGTCGCGATGGACATGGCCGAGGGCATCGTCTCGCGCTTCCGGACGATGCCGATCTCGCGAGCCTCGGTCGTGACCGGCCACGTCCTGGCCAGCGCGGCCCAGACGATGCTGGCGGTCGCGATCGTCGTCGCGGTGGCGATCGCGGTGGGGTTCCGGCCGACCACCGGCCCGGCCCAGTGGGCCGCCGCGATCGGACTGGTGCTCCTCATGACGCTGGCCCTGACCTGGGTGTCGGTGGCCCTGGGACTGGTGAGCAAGAGCGTCGAGACAGCCAGCAACCTGCCGATGCCGCTGATGCTCCTGCCGTTCTTCGGCAGCGGCTTCGTCCCGACGGCGTCGATGCCGGAGCCGCTGCGCTGGATCGCCGAGGTCCAGCCCGCCACGCCGATGATCGAAGCGCTTCGCGGGTTGCTGCTCGGCACGCCGAGCGGCAGCAGCGGGCCGGTCGCGGTCGCCTGGTGCGTGGCGATCACGCTGGCCGGCTACCTCTGGACCCAGCGTCTATACGAGCGCGAGCCCGCGCCCCGCTGAGCCTCGGCCTGACCGGCGTCGAGGATCTCGTCACTGGTCCGCATCGAGGTTGCCATGGATCGCGATTCCGATTGCCCAGGGCTCCAGATCGAGGGCCGGCGTCCAGGCAGCGCTTGCCGCGATCAGCGTCGCCGGTCGAGGGCAATCGCGAACCCGTCCAGCAACGCGCCGAGACCGAACTCGAAGCGTTCCTCGAGCGTGCCCGCGACAATCGAGCGGCCGACCCACGTCAGGCTGGGGTAGCGATCGGCCGGCATGGCGGCCATCGCGTCGGCGACCGCCTCGCGTCTGGCTGTCCGCTCCGCACCGGTTGCGCCGGCCATCCCGACCGCCTCCCAAAGGGCCGCCCCTGCGACGTAGTTGCCCAGGGCGTGGTTCACGAGGACCGCCTCCTCGGGTGAGAACCCGGCGCTCCGAAGGATCGCGAACGATCGCTCCAGCATCGACACCTCCGCGCCGCCGCGTCCCGCTCGCGACGTGAGCAGTACCGTAAGGTGCGGTCGGCGGAGCAGGCCGGCCCGCACGTCGCGGGCCACCGCTGCGAGGTCCACCCGCCACTCCCCGACCGCCTCGGTCTGTGGGACGTCTGCCGCCATCGTCGCGAGGACGAGGTCGAGCAGCTCTTCCCGGCCCGACACGTGCCGGTACAGCGACATGACCCCGGACCTGAGCCGGTGCGCCACGGCGCGCATCGTCAGCGCCTCGGGCCCCCCCTCGTCGACGAGGTCGACGCCTGCCGCGACGATGCGCTCCCGGGTGAGCACGAGCCTGCTGACCGGATTGATCTCGGATTCGGGGCTTGACATGGCACCATCCTAGCGCTAGCGTACGCAGTACGCAAGCGTACGTTGTACGCAGCTCAGGAAGATCAGAGAGGACGGTTGCGGGACATGGATCCGACGCTCGTGAGAATCGCGGTCGGTGGCGTGATCGGTGCGCATGGCGTCGGTCACGTGCTCGGCTGGATGCCGGCCTGGGGCATCGCACGCTTCGAGGGAGCCTCGAGCCACTCGTGGCTCATCTCGGGGCTCATCGGCGACTCGGGTGCGAAGCTGGGGGCGGGTCTGCTGTTCGTGCTCCCGACTGTCGGCTTCGTCGTGGCGGCCGCCGGTCTCCTCACCGGGCAGCCGTGGTGGCGGCAGTTCGCCGTCGGTTCCGCAGGCGTCTCCCTCGCGTGCACCGCGCTCTACCCACAGGCCTACTCCGCCAGCTCGACGGTCGGTGCGGTGGCAGTGAACCTGGCCATCCTGTACGCGGTCCTGGTGGCCAATTGGGATCCGACGGGCGCGTCGGCGTAGCGCGCGGCGGGATGCGGGTGGGAGGTCACGGTGTCGAGCACGGTTGCGCTGCCGGCAGCACGCCGGCTGGGGACGATCTTCGAACGCGTCGCATCGCTCGTCCCCACGGGACGGCCCGACCGCGACTGGCCGACCCGGGCCGGGAGGTACAGGCTCGGCGATCCGAGTGGGTCGATTGCGGTCTGCGCACTCACGAGCAACGCATTGCTGCGCGACCTGGCCGGGCTGCCGGGAGTGGCGATCGCCGGCGGCGTCTATACGCCGAACCTCGGGATCGAGCGAATCGTCAAAGCGCTCGTCGCGAACCCCCGAATCCGCACGCTGTTCGTGTGCGGCAAGGATTCGCCCGTGTTCCAACCCGGCCAGGCCCTGACGGCGCTCGCGGCCAACGGGCTTGACGACGACGGCACTATCCGCGGAGCCGACGGACTCCTGGCCGCACTGCCGGTCGAATCACGGTCGGCCGTCGAGGCGTTCCGGGCGCAGGTCGGCGTCGTCGCGGCGATCGGGGTGACCGACGCGGCGACGATCGCCGCCCAGATCGCCGCCGTGCCGCAACTCGCCCCGGTCGCGCCCCACCGGTTCGTTGACGCCGAGCCGTCCTTCGTGGAGCTCCGGCCGGGCGGCCACCGGCAACCGCTCGAGTACGACCACAGGGGCTTCTTGGTTATTTCGGTCGACCCCGGTTCGATCGTCGTGCGCCACTACCTCGCGGACCGGCGCCCCGCGCATGTGATGCGCGGTCGCAGCGCAGAGCCGATCCTGCTCGGACTGCTTCGCGAGGGCCTGGTGTCGCAGTTGAGCCACGCCGGCTATCTCGGTTCGGAGCTGTCGAAGGCCGAGACCGCCCTTCGACTCGGCATGACGTACGAGCAGGATCAGCCGCTCAGGCAGTGAGAACGGCGGGCCAATCGAAGCTCGGTACAGCTTGCACTCGCCGAGCCCCTCCTTCGTGGCAGCACGATCGGCGTCTGCGGACGGTTGCCAGCCACCATTGCGAGTCGGCTTGACGTTTCTAATCGTAAGTGCTAACTTACGGTAAGTGAATACTTACGCATCGGTGATGGACGCCGTCGGCGACGGCACGCGGCGGGCGATCCTCGAGCGGCTGCTCGAACACCCGTCCGCCGTGGGCGAGCTGGCGGCGGGGCTGCCGGTAAGCCGGCCGGCGGTGAGCCAGCACCTGCGCGTGCTGAAGCAGGCACGTCTGGTCACGGACCGGCAGGTCGGCACACGCCGGATCTACGCGGTTGATCCGCAGGGCGTCCGCGAGGTGCGTGCGTACTGGGAGCGCTTCTGGTCGCAGGCACTCGCCCACTTCAAGGCGGTCGCCGACACCGAAGCAGAGCAGCGGGCCGGCAGCGGCCACGAGGAGAAGTCGGATGGTGATGGAGGCTGACGTGGCGCTCGAGGTGCGCAGCTCGGTGACGGTGGCACTGCCCCGCGAGGAGGCGTTCCGGCTGTTCACCGAGCGGATCGGGAGCTGGTGGCCGCTTGCCACCCACTCGGTGTTCGCCGAGGAGGCGGTGACGGTGGCGATGGAGCCGCGCATCGGCGGCAGGCTCTACGAGACCGCGGCCGATGGCCGGACGTCGGACTGGGGCGTGGTCACCGCCTGGGAGCCGGTGGACCGGGTGGCCGTCACCTGGCATCCAGGCTACGAGGAGGCGCAGGCGACCCTGGTCGACGTGACCTTCAGGGAGGCCCCCGACGGCGGCACCCTGGTCGATCTGCTGCACACCGGCTGGGAGGTGCATGGCAGTGAGGCCCAGGCGTCGGCCGCCGGCTACCCGCAGGGTTGGGCACACGTGCTGGAGCGATTCGTCAACGCCGCCTGAATGGCGGTCAACGTCGACGCTGGGTCTCGAAGGGCCCGACCCAAACTCGGATCGGCCCGAAGAGGGCGGAGTTGGTACCGCATATCGGATTCGAACCGATGATCTCCGCCTTGAGAGGGCGGTGTCCTGGGCCTCTAGACGAATGCGGCACGGAGCGTCGCGACGTCGCGCGAGCCGGCGGATGATACCAATCGAGGCGTCGGGCTGACAAACGCCGGGGCTGGCAGTCGCCGCCGGCCTAGAGGCGGTTTGCCTCGAGGAAGGCCCGGATTGCGTCGGCGACCTGCTGATAGCTCGCCTCGCCGAGGACGAGGCCGTAATGCGAGTGGGCGCCGAACGGCTCGTACGGCGCGTCCAGCCACTCGGCCAGCTGCTCGGAGACGTCCGCCGGGACCTGCTGGTCCAGGCCGGCCCCGATGACCAGCCGGGGGACCTCGGCGAATATCCGGCGGTCCACCCGGATGCCGCGGAGCATGGCCCTCCGGGCCCGCCCCGATTCATGTGGCTTCTGGCCCATGAGGTGCTGGATCCGGAGGATGTCGGCGATCGTCAGGTCGCGATGGTCCCGCTGGAGCTTCTCGGGCAGGGTTTCCCAACCGATGAGCGACCGGCCGTAGAGCTCCGGGATCTCGCGCAGCTCGTGCTGGTGGGCCGGCTGACGGAGCTCGCCGGGGACCTCCGACGAGACGAGGACGAGGCCGGCGACGGGGTGGCGCTCGGCGGCCTTCAGGGCCAGGAGCCCGCCCATGCCGTGGCCTACGACCACGACCCCCGATCCCAGCCTGTCCATGACGGCCCCGACATCGTCGACATACAGCTCGAACGAGAGCTCGGCCGGATCGGCAGTCTGGCTCCAGTGATGGTTCCGGAGGTTGAGGGCGTGGCCCTCCCAGCCGCGGCCGGCGAAGTAGCCCAGGAAGCGCTCCCAGACCCACGAGCCACCGAGCTCGCCGTGGACGAACAGCAGCGGCTTGCGCCGGCTGCGCCGCTCGGGCAGCCAGGATTCCACGTAGATGCCGCGGTCGTGGAGCTCGATCTCGTCCTTCCGGATGGGCCTGCCGTTGACCGACGGGGCCTGGGCGCGGGCGAGGATGTCGTCGGGCGTCGTGTCGGGCATCGGCTCAGCCTTCCAGGGGATTGATGACGAGGCCGGTCAGGGCCTTGGGGTAGATGTAGGTGCTCTTCTGGGGCATGACGTCGCCATCGGCCGCCACGGCCACGATCTCGGCGGCCGGCGTCGGCTCGAGGAGGAAGGCCGCGTCGGCGCCGTCGGTGCCGCCGTCGACGAGGGCGATCGCCTCGGCCGCGTCCATGGTGTACCGGATCCGGTCGCCCTCGGCGATGGCGGCGGCATCGATGCCGACGAGCGCATCGAGGGCCGCGCCCAGGAGGGAGACGTCGAGGCGACGGAGGGCTGCGCCGCCGGCCGGGAGATGCGGGGCCAGGGCCTCGCGCCGGGCATCCAGGATGGAACCGCCGTGGCGGGTCCAGAGCCCGAACCGGCCCGCCCCGCCGGCAGCCTTGCCGAGCGGTCCGAAGCTGCCCAGGAGCCCCTCGGCGGACACGCCCGCCTGGACGTCGAAGCATCGCGACAGCCCTGCCTCGAGCTCGGTCAGACCCGCTTCGCCCAGCCCCAGGACGACGCGGTGGGTGGGCAGGACGTCGATCGTCCCGGCCACCGGCTCGACAAGCAGCATCAGGACGTCGTCGGTGTCGAGATCCACCCCGTCGGCCATGCCGGCCCGCCGCTCGCGGGCGTAGCGGAGGGCCGTTTCGTAGCGGTGATGGCCGTCGGCGATGGTGAGGGTCGACGCCGAGGCGATCCCGCAGAGCTCCTCGGCGACCGTGCCATCGCCCTCGACCGCCGTCCACAGCCGATGCCGGACGCCGGCCTCGTCGGTCAGCTCGACGGCGGGCTGCGTTGCGACCACCTCGTCCAGCAGCGCCGCCGCCCGGCCGGAGCGATCCTCGTACATCGCGACGACGGGGCTGGTGTTGACGCCGGTCGCGCGGAGGAGCTTGTAGCGATCCTCCTTCGGCCCGGTCATCGTTCGCTCGTGGGCCCGGATCCCGGCCCCGAACGGCTCGAGCCGGACGCGAGCAAAGAAGCCCCGCCGGACGTGCGGCTCGTCCCGCCCGGGCAGGTGGTAGGCATCCTCGAGGATCGAGATCGTCGGCCGGGGGTCGCGCCGCAGGGTCCCGTCGCCGCGCCAGGCGCCGAGGTGCCGGGCGGCGCGGCGGTAGCGGTCGTCGGGGTCGAGATCCCCCGGCTCGGCCGTGGGCAGGTCCAGGCGGACCACGTTCCTGGGGTCCCGCGCCAGGAGCCGGTGGTGCTCGTCGGGGCGGATGACGTCGTACGGTGGCGCGACGACCGCGGCCAGGTCGGTGGCCACCTCCGACGAGTAGCGAAGCGCGCGGAACGGGCGGACGACGGGCACGTGGACCTCGACGATGGGCCTGGGCCGGGGCCGGGCGCCGGGCGCCCGCCGCCGGATTTCCGGCTCCGATGGGCGCTGGCACCGGGATCGTACGATAGCCGCGGTCGGACCGCGACGAGCGCGAACTTGCGGGCGGCGCAACTTTTCGCCCGGGTCCCGCGTCGATGCTGCGACCCAGGGACCCGTTCCCGAGCCGCAGGAGTCGACGTGCCGTTCGCCACCGCTCTGCCGCGTCCCGCCGCCGCCATCCTGCGCCGAGCCCTCGCGGGCCTCTTCACCGCCGCCATCGCGGCTGCCGCCCTCGGCCCACTCGCGCTCCCCGCGTCGGCCGCCGACAACGTCGGCCTGGAGGCGCGGGTGCTGCTCCAGGGCCATACCAGGGTCGGGTCGTGGATGGCCATCGAGGTCCAGCTCACGAACGACGGCCCTTCAGTCCGGGGCGAGCTCCAGATCGCCGGCGGGACGCAGGGCCGGACCCGATTCTCGGTGCCGGTGGACCTGCCGACCGAATCGCGCAAGACATACGTCCTGCATGCCCAGCCACCGGCCTTCGGGCGGACCGTCAAGGTCGAGCTCGTGTCGGGCAGCACGACCATCTCGACGGCCGATGTGGCCTACCTCGCCCATGACGCCAGCCAGCTCATCGTCGGCATCGTGGCCGAGACGCCCCAGGGGATCATCGGCGAGCTCGACCTCGACCCGGCGTTCAACGGCCTCGCTCCGGTCATCGTCAGCCTCGGTATCGCCGACCTGCCGGAGCGGGTCGAGGGCTGGGCCACCCTCGATCGGTTGATATGGCAGGACGTCGACAGCAGCCGCCTTACCGATGCCCAGCTGGCGGCTCTCCGCGGCTGGGTCGCCGGCGGTGGCCGCCTCATCATCGCCGGCGGGACGGCGGGCATCGGCACCCTGTCAGGCTTCCCCGACGACCTCATCCCGTACCGGCCGACCGCGACCGTCGACATCGCGCCCGAATCGATCGCCGCCATCGTCGGCCCGCTGCCGGTCGACGCCGCGGACCTGCCCGCGTACGCCGGCGAGCTCGGCGCCGGACGGGCGCTGGCGACCTCGGGCGACCGAGTCGTGGCCGGCCAGCTGGCTTACGGCAACGGCAGCGTCACGATCCTCGGCTTCGACCCGACGACGTCGTGGCTGGCGTCCGGCAACGAGGTCGAGTCGATGTGGCGGCGGTTCCTGCCCAACCGCGGCGGGGGCGGCCCGATCATCACCTCCGACGACAGCCAGATCGTGAACGCGGTGAACCAGCTGGCCTCGCTGGCCCTGCCGCCGATCGGCGGGCTCATCGCGATCCTGGGTGGCTACATCCTGCTCATCGGGCCGGTCAACTACCTGATCCTGCGCCGCCTCGACCGGCGCGAGCTGGCCTGGGTCACGATGCCCATCCTGATCGCGGTCTTCGCGGTCGTGGCCTACGGCTTCGGCACGGCCCTCCGGGGCAGCGACCTGCTCGTCAACGAGGTCGCGATCGTCCGGGGCGCCCCGGGCGCGACCGAGGGCACGGCCCAGGTCTACCTGGGCATCTACTCGCCGTCCCGGTCGACCTACCAGGTCAGCGTCCCGGGCGGTGCGCTCCTGGCCGCGCCGATCAGCGGTGACTTCGTCGTCGGCGGGGACCTCGGGATCATGGACGTGGTCCAGGGCGACCCGGCCCTCGTCCGAGACCTGGCCGTCGGCTTCAGCTCGCTGCGCACGATCCGGGCCGAATCGGCCACGACCGCCCCGCTCATCGAGGCCGACCTCGAGCTCAACGACGGGCTCCTCAGCGGAACGGTTCGGAACCGCTCCGACGTGACCCTGGAGCGCGTCGCCGTGGTCCTGGGAGGTTCGGTCAAGGTCATCGGCGACATCGCTCCCGGGGCCGTGGCGGAGGTCTCGCTCCGGCCCACCGGCAACGCTTTCTTCGAGACCCTGGCCAACCGGATCTTCGGCCAGGTCTTCTTCGGCGACGTCGGCCAGATGACCGACGACGGGCTGCGGCTGCGAGTCCGCCACGCCATCCTCGACCAGCTGAGCTACGACCCGATGACCGGCATGGCGACGTCGCCGGCCTCGTCCGGCCCCGTCGTCCTGGCGTGGGGCCGCGAGGGCGTCCTCGACGTCCAGATCGAGAACCAGACCGCCCGCCGGACGACCAACGTCCTGTACTACTACCCGGTCGACCTCGAGATCAGCGGCCAGACCACCTTCTCGACCGACCTCGTCCAGTCGACCGTCGTCTCGACCGAGGCGGACTTCTTCAGCAAGGATCCGCAGTGGCTGAACATGGGCGCGGGTTCGGCCACGATCGCCTATCAGCCGATCGGATTCGAGGGTTCCTTTGCCCCGAGCGAGCTCCAGGTGTCGCTCAACTTCGGCGGCGGCTCGTTCCCGAGCGAGGGCGCGGCAGACCTGAAGCCGCTCGACGAGATCCCGGTCGTCTGCAAGGATCCGGTGGTGGACGATCCGCCGGGCTGCGAGCCGCCTCGGTTCGACGGGATCCCGGAGGTGGAGCTGTTCGATCGGACCGGCGAGGGCGCCTGGGTCCGCTTCCCCCACATGGGCCAGGGCGCCATCTACCGGATCGCGGATCCCGAGCGCTACATCGACCCGGCCACCGGGCAGGTCCTGGTCCGCTTCGTCAACGACCAGCAGGAAGGCGGTGTCGGCTTCCAGTTCAACATCGCCATCAGCGGGGTGATCTCATGACCCGAGGGCAGGCCATGCCGGCGGGCAGGTCGTGGGCGGTGGTGATCGCATGACCTCGATCGTTTGGGCCGACGGCCTGGTGAAGCGCTACGACCGGACGCTGGCGGTGGCTGGGGTGGACCTCGACGTCGCCGAGGGCGAGATCTTCGGCCTGGTCGGGCCGAACGGGGCGGGCAAGACGACGACCCTCCGGATCCTGGCCACCCTGCTCGAGCCGACGGCCGGCGACGCCGAGATCGCGGGCTGGTCCGTGCGCCGGAACCCGAACGACGTCCGCCGCGTCCTCGGGTTCATGCCGGACGTGTTCGGGGTGTACGACGACATGCGGGTCTGGGAGTACCTCGACTTCTTCGCCCGCTGCTACGGCCTGCCGGCGGCGACGCGGAAGCGGGTCATCGGCGACCTCCTCGAGCTGGTCGACCTGGCCGACAAGCGCAACTCGTACGTGCAGGGCCTCTCGCGCGGCATGCAGCAGCGGCTCTGCCTGGCCCACGCCCTGGTCCACGACCCCAAGGTCCTGCTCCTCGACGAGCCCGCCTCGGGCCTGGACCCGCGGGCCCGAGTCGAGCTCCGAGAGCTCCTGCGCGAGCTCAGGACAATGGGCAAGACGATCGTCATCAGCAGCCACATCCTGCCGGAGCTCGAGGAGCTGTGCACCAGCGTGGCGATCGTGGACCGCGGCCGCGTCCTCGCCTCGGGGCGGATCGCCGACATCGAGCAGCGCCTGCGGGTCGGGGCCGTCCTCCGGGTCCGGGTCCTGGCCGAGGGCGAGGCCCTCGAGACGGCCCGCGACTGGTTCGCCGGCCAGCCCGACGTGGCGGCCTCCGCGATCCTGCCAGACGGGACCATCGAGCTGGGCTTCCGCGGCGACGAGGCCGGGACGGCGGGCCTTCTGCGGGCCGCGGTGGCGGCCGACATCGCGATCGCGAGCTTCGCCCGGGCGGCGAGCGACCTCGAGGAGCTCTTCCTCCAGGTCACCGGCCAGGACGATCCGGCAGCTTCGATGGCTCCGGTCGCCCCGGGCAGCGAGGTGGCAGCGTGACCGCCGCGACGGGCCGGCGTCGTCTCCCGCGCCTCCTGCCGCGGCTGGCGATGCCCGGCATCACGGCGATCGGGGTCAAGGAGCTGCGCGGCCGGATGCGCGGCAAGCGCGCGTTCATCAGCGTGACGGTCTACGTCATCCTCGTGGCCGGCTTCGCCTGGATGGTCGGCCGGATCCTCGAGGAGAACGCCCAGAACCAGATGAT
Organism: Chloroflexota bacterium; assembly: GCA_004297395.1. Taxonomy (GTDB): domain Bacteria; phylum Chloroflexota; class Limnocylindria; order Limnocylindrales; family CSP1-4; genus UBA5189. The sequence continues at coordinate 18,296 of SCUO01000058.1, forward strand.
GTTCGGCGGCGGGTTCAACGCCTCGGTCCAGTCGGCGGGCATCGGTCGAGGGATCTTCATCGCCCTGATGTTCCTGCAGACGCTGATGATCCTGGTCCTCGCCCCGGCCTCGACCGCCGGGACGATCAGCAGCGAGCGCGAGAAGCAGACCCTCGACCTTCTGGCGGTCACGCCCATCTCGTCGGTCGCAATCGTCGTCGGCAAGCTGCTGAGCGCCCTGACCTGGGTGTTCGTGCTCATCCTGGCCTCGATCCCGGTGACCGCCCTGGTCTTCGTCTACGGCGGGGTGGCGCCCGACGACGTCATCCGCGGCTACGTCATGCTGTTCGTGACCGCGATCGCCTTCGGCGCGCTCGGGACCTTCTTCTCGTCGCTCCTCCGGCGCAGCGGCGCCGCGACTGGCATGACCTTCGTGGCGGTCCTCATCTCGACCGTCGGGCTGTCGTTCATCTGGGTGTTCATGAACGTGACCTCGCAGAGCGTCTTCGCCCGGCGCCCGCCCGAGGCCCTCTTCTACCTCAACCCGTTCGTGGCCCAGGCCGACGTCGCCTGCGGTGCCGAGGCGTCCCAGGGCAGCTGGTGCCAGATCATCGACACGATCACCGGGACCTTCACCGACTTCGGCGTCCAGCCCGGCTTCGACGGCCAACCCGGGGGCGGCGTCATCATCGAAAAGGGCATCGCCGTCCCGGAGCGCTTCGTCCCGGACGCGCCGCTGCCCGATGTCCAGATCCGGGGCGATGTCGGCTTCGGCGGTAACGCCAACGTCGGGGGCGTCGTCGTGAACGATGTCCTGGCCGTCGACCCGCTCGCCGCCGGGCGGGATCGGTACTGGCCCCGCAGCGCCCTCACCCTCATGCTCCTCGCGGTCGGATTCACGGCCGCCGCCGTCCAGCTCGTCACACCGACTCGTCGCTGGCGCCCTCGCCTGCCGGGCATCCCGCGTCGTCGCAGGACAGGGAGGTCCGCCGAATGAACCGTCCGTCCCTCGGGCTCAGGCTGCCGAGGCTCCGCCGCCCGACCCTGCGTCGCCCGGCGCTCCGGCGCCCGGCGGGGATCGTCGACCAGGCCGGGCCGGCGGCCCTCCACCTGCCCATCGATCCACGGCTCGCACTCGCCGGCCCCCTTGATCCCGCCCTCGAGCGGGTCCGGGCCGGCCTCCGTCCGCATCGCCGCCGACTGTGGTTGCGCCGGATCGTCCGGCGGGGCTGGATCGTCCTGGCCATGGTCGCGCTGGCCGAGCTGGCGCTGTTCGCGGCCGCCCGTTTCACCCCGATCGAGGGCGCCCGGGCGATCGGCGTGGCGCTGCCCGTGCTCGGCCTGGCCGCGCTCGTCGCGGTCGCAATCCGCGCCCGCCCGAGCCTCGGCGAGGCGGCGATCGCGGTCGACCGCGAGGCCGGTCTCGGCGACCGTGTCGCCAGCGCCCTGGCCCTCGCCGTCGCGGTCCCGGCGGCCGCCGGGCCTGCCACCGCCGAGGAGCTGGCCGAGCTCGAGGCTGACGCCCCGCCCCCCGACCAGGAGACCGAGGAGCGGCGCTTCGTCCGCAAGCAGCGGGCCGACGCCCTCGGCGCCCTCCGGGTCGTTCGATCCGATCTTTTCCGACCGCGCCTTTCGCGCCGGCCCGCGGCGATCGCGATGATCGCGATGCTCGCCCTGGGACCGGTCATCCTCCTGCCGAATCCGCAGGACGCGGTCATCGCCCAGGCGCGGGCCGTGCGCGAGGAGGCCACAGCCCAGGCGGAGAAGCTCGAGAAGCTCGCCGAGGACCTCGAGAGCCAGGGCACCAACGCCGATGATCCCCGGACCCAGCTGGCGAAGGAGCTCCGCGATCTTGCCCGCCAGCTGCGCGAGAACCCGGGCGACCTGGACACGAACCTGGCAAAGCTGGGCGCGGTCGAGGCGTCGCTGCGGACGCAGCTCAACCCCGCCAACGAGCAACGGGCGGCGGCCCTCTCGACGCTGAGCCGCGGCCTCTCGCGCGCCGCGACGGGCAACGAGCAGGCCAACCCGGACGGCGATCCCGAAGAGGCGGCCGAGGATCTCAAGGACGTCGGCGAGAAGCTCGACGAAATGACGGACGAGGAGAAGGAGGCGCTGGCCCGCGAGCTGACCGAGCTCCAGTCGGCGGCCAACCAGGCCGGCGGGGCGGCCGGCCAGGCCCTCAAGGACGCGGCCCAGAGCCTCGCCCAGGGCGACGATGCCGGCGCGAAGGAGGCACTGGATCGGCTCGCCGAGGCGCTCGGCGACACGCGCGACGCGGTGGCCGCGAACCGCGACCTCACGAGTGCGGCGAACCAGCTCCAGGACGCCCGCCGCGACCTCGCCAACGCCGGCCAGCAGGGCCAGGGTGGGCAGCAGGGGCAGGGTGGGCAGTCCGGGCAGCAGGGCCAGGGCGGTCAGGGCGGTGCCAGTGGCCAGCCCGGCGGCTCTGGCCAACCGGGTGGCTCGGGCCAACCGGGTGGCAGCGGCCAGCCGGGCGGATCTGGCCAGCCGGGCAGCAGTGGCGGCCAGGGCCAGGGGCAGGGCCAAGGCCAGGGCCAGGGTCAGGGTCAAGGCCAGGGCCAGGGTCAGGGTCAAGGCCAGGGCCAGGGTCAAGGCCAGGGGCAGGGGCAAGGCCAGGGGCAAGGCCAGGGCGCCATCGGTGGCGGCGGCTCGGGCGCCCAGCACCTCGGCTCGGGCGTCGGCGGCACCGGCAACCTCGCCGGCCCGACGAACCCGAACCGGCCCTCGGAGCTGGGCGACGAGCTCGGCAGCATCTTCGCCCCGTTCGATCGCCTCGGCGACCCCAGCGACCCGTCGTACATCTCGGGCACCGGGGGCTCCGGCCAGACGACCCAAGGCAACCAGCAGGGCGCGGGCACGGATCCCGGCTCGTATGTCCCCTACTCGCAGGTCTACGCCCAGTTCGAGCGGCTCTTCCTGACGACGCTCGACCGCGGCTACGTGCCCCTGTCCGTCAAGGACTACGTGCGCGACTACTTCAGTTCGCTCGACCCTGGCCAGTGACAGTCCGGCGCGGCGAGTCCGCGCCGGAGCGGAGGATCCGATGGACACGACGACCATGGAGGCCGGGGGCGCCCCGCGCCTGACGCCGGAGGCGTTCGCCGATCGCGCCGCCGCGATCGAGCGCGAGGTCGGGCGGGTCATCGTCGGCCAGCGCGAGCTGGTCCGGCAGACCGTCACGGCCCTGCTGGCGAACAGCCACGTCCTCCTGGAGGGCGTGCCGGGACTGGGCAAGACGATGCTCGTCCGGACGATCGCCGACGTCATCGACTGCGCCTTCAACCGCGTACAGTTCACGCCCGACCTGATGCCGGCCGACATCACCGGCACCAACATCCTTGTCGAGGAGGGCGGCCAGCGGATCTTCCGGTTCCAGCCGGGCCCGATCTTCGCCAACCTCGTCCTGGCCGACGAGATCAACCGGGCCACCCCGAAGACGCAGTCGTCGCTGCTCGAGGCGATGCAGGAGCACCAGGTCACGGTGGCGAGGAACCGCTACCCGCTCGATCCGCCGTTCTTCGTCCTGGCGACCCAGAACCCCCTCGAGATGGAGGGCACCTATCCGCTGCCCGAGGCCCAGCTCGATCGCTTCCTGTTCAAGGTCATGGTTCCGTTCCCGAACGAGGAGGACCTGATCACGATCATGGACCGCACGACAGGCAGCGAATCGGTGACGGCATCGAAGGTCTGCACCGCGGCCGAGATCGTCGAGATGCAGCGCCTGGCGCGAGCGGTCCCGATCGCCCCGCACGTGACGGCCTACGCGGTGAGCCTCCTGTCGGCGACCCACCCGGACCAGCCGCGGGCGCCCCAGATCGTCCGCGAGTACGTCCGCTACGGCGGCTCGCCTCGTGGCGCCCAGGCCCTCGTCACCGCCGGCAAGATCTACGCCCTCCTCGACGGCCGCTTCAACGTGGCCATCGATGACGTCCGGGCGGTGGCCCTGCCGTCGCTCCGCCACCGGGTCATCCTGAACTTCGAGGGCGAGGCCGAGGGCATCACCCCCGAGGCGATCGTCCGGTCGATCCTCGACGCCGTTCCGGCCCCGACGGTCGAGTAGCGACGCTTCGCAACCCCGACAGGACGAAGAGCGTGGCGATGGACGGCCAGGCAGGTTCGCCGCTCCCCGGCGCCGCGGGTCCGCCCGCAGAGCCGACCGGCCGCGGCCGCGCGCGCCCGGCATTCCTCCCGTCCGACCTCGATCCGACCGTCTTCGACGAAGGGTTCCTCCGTCAATTGGAGCGGCTCCAGGTCCTGATGCGGGCACCGGTCCGGGGCGGCCTCAAGGGCGGTCGGCGGTCGGTGAAGCGGGGCCAGTCGGTCGAGTTCGCCGACTTCCGCGACTACACCCTGGGCGATGACCTGCGCCAGCTCGACTGGAACGTCCTGGCCCGCCTCGAAAAGCTCTTCATCAAGCTCTACGTCGAGGAGGAGGACGTCACCATCCACTTCCTCCTCGATGCCAGCGCGTCGATGGAATCGGGCCACCCGTCCAAGCTCCTCTTCGCCAAGCGGGCCGCTGCGGCCCTCGGTTACATCGGGCTGGCGTCGGAGGACCGGGTCGCGATCACCTCGCTCGGTGGCCGGGCCGGACGGCGCCAGGTGGCCCTGCGCGGCTCGGGCCGCGTCTTCCGGCTGCTGTCGGCGCTGTCGGGGATCGCCGCGGCCGATGGCCCCACCGACCTCATGGCGGCGGCCCGCCACGCCGCGGCCCAGCTGACCGGTCGGGGCGTGATCGTGCTCCTGTCCGACCTCCTCGATCCCAACGCCGACCGGGTGATCCGAGAGCTCGCGGCGACCGGCTCGGAGCTGATCATCCTCCACCTCCTGTCGCCCCAGGAGCTCGACCCGGCCCTCGAGGGCGATCTTCGGCTGATCGACGTCGAATCGGGCGACGGCATCGATGTCACCGTCGACCTCGCCACCCTTGACGGCTACAAGACCCGCCTGGAGGCCTGGCGCGAGAGCTTCGCCGACCTCGCCGCCCGACGGCGGGCGACATACGTGCCGCTCTCGACGAGCGTCCCCCTCACCGACCTGGTGTTCGCCGAGCTCCGCCGCCGCCAGGTCGTGGGCTGAGGTGCGGTGATGCGGCCCCATCGCGGCGTTGCCACCTGCGCTCCGCGCTCACGCACGTTTGAAATGCGCTCGCTTGCGGTGCTCGGCGGCGCCTTGCGCTGGGACCACCTGACCGCACCTCAGGGTTCGGGGCTGCCATGAGCTTCATCTCGCCGCTCGCCCTGCTCGGCCTGATCTTCGTCCCGGCGGTCGTGGCGATGTACCTCCTCAAGCTCCGGCGCGACGAGGCGGTCGTGCCCTCGACCCTCCTGTGGCAGCGCCTGGTCGCCGACGTCGAGGCCAACGCCCCGTGGCAGCGCCTCCGGCGGAGCCTCCTGCTGCTCCTCCAGATCCTCCTCGTCCTGATCCTCGCGGCGCTCGCCGCGCGACCGTTCCTCGAGCGCCCAGCCGGCCTCGCCCGCGACCTCGTCCTCGTCGTCGACATCTCGGCCAGCATGGCCGCGACCGACGTCGCGCCCGACCGCCTGACCGAGGCCAAGCGCCTGGCCCTCGAGGCCCTCCGAGAGCTCCCCGCCGGGGGCAAGGTCAGCGTCATCGCCGCCGGCCGGACCGCCCGCGTCGTCGTCAACGCCACGAGCGACCTGGGTCGGGTCCGGGCGGCCGTCGAGAATCTCCGGGTGTCGCCGGCATCGGGCGACCTCGGGGACGCCCTCAACCTGGCCGACGCCCTGGCCGCCCGCTCGGGCGACGCCGAGATCCTCGTCGCCACCGACGCGGCCCTGGCGACGAAGCCCACGACGCGCCTCGAGCACGAGATCACCGTGCTCGAGGTCGGGCGGGACCGGAAGAACCAGGCGATCGTGGCGCTCGCCGTCCGGCAGGGCCCCTCGGGCGTCACCCGGTCGGTCTTCGTCAGCATCGCCAACCTGGACATCGAGCCAAGCCAGCGCCAGCTCCAGCTGTACGGCGACGGCGTCCTCCTGGAGGCCCGCGACGTCGTCCTCGATCCCCAGACGCGCTCCGAGGCGATCATCGACGACATCCCGGTCGACGTGGAGGTCGTGGAGGTCCGCCTCGAGGCCGAATCCGGGTTGGAGGGTGCGGCCGACGCGCTGGCTCTCGACGATCGGGCCTGGGCGGTTGTCCCGCCGACGGCGCCGAAGAACATCCTGCTCGTCTCGGAGGGCGATCCGTACCTCGAGAACGCGCTGCTGTTCCTGCCCAACGTCAACGTCTTCGAGGTCGCGCCTGACCGCTACCCGGGGGACGCCATCCGGACCGACGGCACGGACTGGGACCTCATCATCTTTGACGGCGAGGTCCCCGACGAGCTCCTGCCGGGGGCGGTCATGGCGATCGCCCCGGCCCGTACCAGCATCCTGGGCGAGGTCGTGGGGACGCTCAAGGATCCGGGCATCGCGACCCTGGACCCGGACGAGCCGGTCCTCCGCTACGTCGACCTCTCCACCACCCACATCGGCTCGGCGAAGGAGCTCGTCCTGCCGACCTGGGCCCGGACGATCATCCCCGGCCCGAACGGGGCCCCGCTCCTATACGCCGGCGAGCTGGACGGCCGCCGGGCGGCCGTCCTGGCCTTCCAGCCGCGCCAGTCGGACCTGCCCCTCCAGGTGGCGTTCCCGATCCTCGTGGCCAACCTCACCGGCGAGTTGATGGGCGGCTCGGCGGCCCCGACCGAGGCCGTGGCCCCGGGCGATCCGGTCAGCCTGCCGCTGCCGTCCGGCGCCTCGGCGCTGCGCGTGACCCGGCCCGACGGCTCGGTGGTGGAGCTGGTGGCGGGGACCGGCGGCGGCGCCAGCGTGTCCTTCAGCCAGACCGACCTGCTGGGCGTGTACTCGGCCGTGCCGGTCTTCCCCGAGGCCACCCCTACCCCGGGGCCGACAACCACGCCGAGCAATGGTCCCTCGGCCGCCACATCGGCCTCGCCGTCGCCGTCGATCTCGCCGGCCGCGTCGGCGGGCGGCTCGCCGACGCCGGGCCCGACCGCCCCGCCGGTCGATCCCAACGCCCCGAGGCGCTTCGCGGTGGATCTCTTCGATCCGGCCGAATCGAACATCGCGCCCGGATCCGCATCCGAGATCGAGGCCCTCGGCGGCGGTGGCGCCACGCCCGCGCCGAGCGGCTCCGGGGCCCCGACCCAGACCCCGAGCCCCGGCCCGACGGGCTCGCTGGAGGCCTCGGGCGGCGCGGGCGGCTCCGGCGCCGGGTCGGCGGGGGACCGGCCGGCGGCGCGCGACGAGCTGTGGGTCCCGATCGTCCTCATCGCCCTGGCCTTCCTGCTGGCCGAGTGGATCGTCTACCAGCGCGACGCGGTGACCCGCCTGTGGCGTGGCGCACGGTCACGGCTCGGGCGGGGCGAGACGGCCGCCGCGCCGCGCCAGGGCCGGGGGACGTAGATGGGCGTCCGCTTCGAGGTCCCGGCCTGGCTCCTGCTGCTGGTTCCCGCGCTGCTCATCACGTTCGTGCCCCATCTCGCCGCGCGCCGCCGGATCGGGACCGCCCGGCGGCGGATCGCGCTGGCGGTCCGGACCGCACTCCTGGTCGCGCTCGTCTTCGCCCTGGCCGGGTTCCAGCTGGTCCTGCCGGTGGATCGGCTGGCGACCGTCTTCGTCGTCGACCTGTCCGATTCGGTGGGCAACGAGGGTCGCGAGAACGCCCTCCTGTTCCTCCGCGAGAGCCTCGAGGAGATGCCGGACGGCGACGCTGCGGGCGTCGTCGCATTTGGCGGGGACGCCCTCGTCGAGCGCCTGCCCGAGGAGCTCCGGACGATCGACCGGCTGCGATCCACCCCGGTCACCGCTGCGACCGATATCGGGGCGGCCCTGCGCCTTGCCTCGGCCCTCTTCCCGGACGAGATGCAGAAGCGGATCGTCCTCATCTCGGACGGCAACGACACGACCGGCCGGGGCCAGCAGGAGGCGGCCCTCGCCGCCGCTCGCGGGGTCCAGGTCGAGACCCGGGTCATCGGCCTCGAGGCCCGCGACGAGGTCCTCGTGGAGCGCCTCCAGACGCCGTCCACGGCCCGGCTCGGCGAGACCATCGAGGCCGTTGCGACGATCGTCTCGAGCGTCGCCCAGCCGGCCACCGTCCGGCTCTTCGCCGATGGCCAGCTCGTGGCCACCAGCGCCCTCGACCTCGTCGAGGGCGCCAACCGAGTCACCTTCGACATCGCCGAGATCAAGGAGGCCGGCTTCCACACCTTCCGGGTCGTGGTCGAGGCCGGTCGCGACACGTTCAGCCAGAACAACCGGGCCGATTCGAACACGATCGTCAAGGGCGAGCCGCGGATCCTCGTCCTGGCCGGCGACGAGATCGTCGCGGCCGAGCTCGTCTCGGCCCTGGAGACCGAGGGCCAGGACGTCGATTCGATCATCCCGGAGGCTCTCCCGACCGATTTCGCCGGCCTCGCCACGTACGACAGCATCGTCGTGGTGGACGTCCCCCGGATCCGCCTCTCCGACCGCCAGCTGGCGGCCCTCCAGGTCTACGTCCGGGACCTCGGGCGGGGGCTGGTCATGGTCGGCGGGCCCGAGAGCTTCGGCGCCGGTGGCTACACCAAGACGCCGATGGAGGAGACGCTCCCGGTCGATATGGGCGTCCGCAATCGCCAGCAGCAGCCGGACGTGGCCCTCGTCGTGGTCATCGACAAGTCGGGCTCGATGGATGCCTGCCACTGCAACTCGTTCGACATGGGCGGCGGCGGCCAGGGCCAGGGCACCCGCAAGGTCGACATCGGCAAGGAGGCGATCCTCCGGGCGGCGGCGGCGATGACCGCCCGCGACGAGCTCGGGGTCGTGGCGTTCGACGAGCAGGCCCACTGGGTCGTCAACACCCGGCCGCTCGGCGAGATCGGCGACCTCCAGGGTGACATCGCCGGGATCGCGCCGCTTGGGACGACGAACATCTACGCCGGCATCGAGGAGGCCGTGAAGTCCCTCGAGAACGCCGTGGCCACACGCCGCCACATCATCCTGCTGACCGACGGCTGGTCGACCTCCGGCCAGTACGACGAGATCCTGGCCCGGATGCGGGCCGCCGGGATCACCCTCTCGACGGTCGGCGCCGGCGGCGGCTCGAACCCCTTCCTCCAGGAGCTGGCGACGAAGGGTGGCGGGCGCTTCTACGCGGCCACCAACCCGGCCGCGATCCCCGACATCTTCCTCAAGGAGACCGAGCAGGTCGCCGGCCAGCAGATCATCGAGGAGACGTTCTTCCCGATCCAGACGAGCTCCTCGCCGATCCTCCGCGGCCTGGATGCGGGCTTCCCCCAGCTTCTCGGCTACAACGGCACGACGATCAAGTCGGCGGCCCAGCAGGTCCTGGCCACGGCCCGCGACGATCCCCTCCTGGCGCAGTGGCAGTACGGCCTCGGGCGGTCCGTCGCCTGGACGTCCGATTCGACGGGCCGCTGGGCCAGGAACTGGCTGGCCTGGGAGGGTTTCTCGAAGTTCTTCAGCCAGCTCGTCGGCTGGACCTTCCCGGGCGAGGAGACCGGCGGCATCGAGGCGACCTTCGAGACGGTCGACGGGAAGACCCGGCTGCACGTGGAGTCCGTCGAGGCCGACGGCTCGCCGCGCGACTTCTACACGACCTCGGCGGTCCTCGTCGGCCCGACCCTGGAGCCGCTGGAGGCGGACCTGGATCAGGTCGCGCCGGGCGTCTATGAATCCGACCTCGGCGAGATCGAGTCGGGGGCGTACGCGGTCCGGATCACCCAGATCCGGGCCGGGGCGTCGCCCCTCGGGCGGACGGTTGGCCTCGTGGCCCCGATCGCCGCCGAGTACCGGATCCTGGGCGCCAACCAGCCGTTCCTCGCGACGCTCCGGGCTGCCACCGGCGGACGCGAGATCCTGACGCCGTTGGAGCCATGGCGGCACGACCTGACGACGACCTCGTCGTTCACCGAGCTATGGCCGTGGTTGCTGCTCCTGGCGCTGCTGCTGTGGCCGCTGGACATCGCCCTCCGGCGGGTCTCGATCGGGCGGCGCGAGCTGGCCGACGCGCGGGCCTGGGCCGGGCGAACGTGGCGCGGGCGCGGCGCCGCGGCCCCGCGAACCGCGGCGGCCTCCGGGATGCTCGCGGCCCGGGACCGGGCGGCCGGGGCTGCCTCGCGGGCGGCCATCCTGCGCGCGACGGAGGAGGCGGCGGCAGAGGGCGGCACGGGCCAGCCGACGACTGCCGGTACGACCGCCGGCGTGACCGCGCCGGTCGCCACGTCGGGGCCGTCGCGTCGGCTGTTCGGCCGCGTCCGGACGTCCGGGGCGCCGATCACGGGGCAGGTGCCGCCGCCGGCGACACCGGCCTCGCCGGCCTCGCCGGCCGGGCGCGGCGTCGCGCCCGAAGCGCCGCCCGAACCCACGCCGCCGCCCGGCAGCACGGACGCCGACACCCTGGCCCGGCTGCGCGAGGCCAAGCGCCGCGCCCGGGGCGGCTGACCGAGCGCCCGGCGGTCCAGGCGGGTGGGGACGCCCTTCGGCCGGCACCTGGTGCCCTCGCTCGAGGGCGCTGCCACGATTGGATGACTGGCCTGCCCCCTCGAGCCGGACGCGACGGCTGCGTCGCTGCGCTACCGTGCCGGCATGACGCCCGAGGTGCTCTGGACGCCGCCGCCCGACGCGCGCGCCCGCAGCCGGATGGGCGCGTACCTCGCGTGGCTGGCGGCGGCCGGCGGGCCGCGCTTCGCGACCTACGACGAGGCGTGGCGATGGTCGGTCGACGACCCGGGGGCGTTCTGGGCGAGCCTCTGGCGGTACTTCGATCTCCAGGCCGACGGCGAGCTGGAGCCGGCCCTCGCCGACGCCCGGATGCCCGGCGCTCGCTGGTTCCCGAACGCCCGCCTCAACTACGCGGAGCAGGCCCTCCGCCTGCCCGACCGCGCGCCGGACGACAGCGTGATCATCGGCCGGTCGCAGACACGCGGCCCGATCGAACTGACCGCCGCCGAGCTGCGCGACCAGGTCGCACGCTGCCGGACGGGCCTCGCCGCCCTCGGGGTTGGCCGCGGCGACCGTGTCGCGGCGTTCCTGCCGAACATCCCCGAGTCGATCGTGGCCCTGCTGGCCACGGCCAGCCTCGGCGCGACCTGGACCTCGTGCGCCCCGGAGTTCGGCACCCGCGCGGTCATCGACCGGTTCGGCCAGGTCCAGCCGCGCGTGCTCCTCGCCATCGATGGCTATCGCTACGGCGACCGCGACATCGATCGGACCGCCGAGCTGGCCGAGATCCGCGCGGCCCTGCCGGGCCTCGAGGCGACCGTCGTCCTGCAGTACCTCGACCCCACCCGTGCCGCCGAGGTACCGCGGGCCCTGCCATGGGACGAGCTGTTGGGGCACGGCGGGCCGCTGACGTTCGAGCGGGTTCCCTTCGACCACCCGCTGTACATCCTGTACTCGTCGGGGACGACCGGGCTCCCGAAGCCGATCGTCCACGGCCACGGCGGGATCCTGCTCGAGCACCTCAAGGCCCTGGCCCTCCACACCGACCTCGGGCCCGACGACCGCTTCTGCTGGTTCACGACGACCGGCTGGATGATGTGGAACTACCTCGTCTCCGGCCTTGCCGTCGGGTCGACGGTCGTGACCTTCGACGGCAACCCGGCCCATCCCGACCTCTCAACCCTGTGGCGCCTCGCGGCCGAGACAGGAGCGACCTATCTCGGGTCCGGCGCGGCTCACCTGATGGCCTGCCGCAAGGCCGGGCTGGCTCCGGGGCGCGATCTCGACCTGTCCGCGCTCCAGGGTGTCGGCTCGACCGGGGCGCCGCTGCCGGCGGCCGGCTTCGAGTGGGTCCGCGACGCGGTGTCGCCATCGATCCCGCTCGGCTCGCTGAGCGGCGGGACGGACCTCTGCACCGGCTTCCTCGGTCCGAGCCCGCTCGTGCCCGTCTGGGCCGGCGAGATCAGCTGCCGGATGCTGGGCGCCCGGGTCGAGGCCTTCGACGAGGGCGGCCGCTCCGTCATCGGGCAGGAGGGCGAGATGGTCATCACCGCGCCGCTGCCATCGATGCCGGTCGGCCTCTGGGGCGACGAAGATGGCTCGCGGCTCCGTGCCGCTTACTTCGAGAAGTACCCGGGCGTCTGGTGGCACGGCGACTGGCTCACGATCACCGAGCGGAGTTCGTGCGTGATAAGCGGCCGCAGCGACGCGACGCTCAACCGCGGGGGCGTCCGGATCGGCACGGCCGAGTTTTACGCCGTCGTCGAGGCCCTGCCCGAGATCGCCGACAGCCTCGTGGTCCACCTCGAGGACCCGGCGGGCGGGCCGGGTGAGCTGCTGCTGTTCGTCGTCGTGCGCGACGGTCGAGACCTCGACGATGGCCTTCGGGCGCGCCTTGCCTCCGAGCTCCGGACCGCGCTCTCGCCACGTCACGTGCCCGACGAGGTCGTCGCCCTGCCGGCCATCCCCCGAACGCTCTCGGGCAAGAAGCTGGAGGTGCCGGTGAAACGGATCCTGCGCGGCCTGCCCGCCGACGTTGCCGCGTCGCGGGACGCGCTGGCCGACCCCCGCGCGCTCGAGCCGATTGAGGCGCTCGCCGCGGCGCGAGCGGCGGGCCGAGGACTGGCCGATGGTTGAACGTGACGCCCTGAGCGTCAGGAGGGCCCGCCGCCGGGTCGGGGCCCGAGTTGGGGCCTGGCTCGCCGCGGCGCTGCTGGTCACGGGCTGCGGCGCGATCCTCGAGTCGCCGCCCGAACCGACGCCGGCGGACTTCCCGGGGATCGCCGGCGAGCTCGCCAGCCGCGGCCTCGATCTCGGCGACATCGCGTCCGGCGACGCCGGTTGCGACGACTCGACGCTCATCCCGACAGCGATCGGCTTCGATGCCAGTGGGCTGGGCCAGGCCGAGCCCATCCGGCTCCGGGTCTACATCTTCCGGAACGGCGACGCCTACGACCGACGCCGTCCGGACGTGGACGCCTGTGTCGCCGCGTGGGCGACTGATCCCGGCACCGTCGAGATGATCGATGCCAGGCCGTTCGTGCTCGCCGGCCAGGGTCCCTGGCCGGCCGAGTTCAAGGACGCGGTCCGTGAGGCGATGGCGGCCGCAGCCGGCGCAGGGGGCTGAGCCGGCCGAATCTCGCCGCGCGCTGTGGCGGACGGGCGTGCGCAGGACGAATGTCCGGGTCCCGGCCATGGGACCTGACCCGGGACCGCTCGTCCGTCCCACGGCGGCCGGGACCACCGGGGGGCTTCGTCCGAGCGGCCGGTGGGCGAGCCTCGGGGCATGGCCTTCCGAGATCACCTCCGTCTCCCGGCGCGTCTCGCCATCGCCCTCGTCCTGGCCGTCGTCGCGGCCGTCCCCGCGCCGTCCCTCGCCGCCTCGCCCACCGGTCGGCCGGCCGCCGAGGCCGCCGCCACCCGCGACCTCGAGGCCGGGGCTGGCGTTCGTGGCAGCGGTGGGCCTGACGGCGTTGGCGTTTCGGCGCCGGTCGCGGTCGCCGTCTCGATCGAGGTCGACCTCCGGCTCGGCCAGATCAGGCCGTTCATCGTTGCCCGGATCGCCGCGGAGCGCGCGGCGGCCGAGGCTGCGGCGGCTGAGGCCGCGGCACAGGCAGCCGCCGCCGAGGCCGCCGCGGCCAAGGCCGCAGCCCAGCAGGCCGCCGCGCCCGCGCACAGCGGGACGAACCACTTCTGGATCCCGTCGCTCGGGCTGTCCCGCTCGGTCGAGACCTTCGCCTGCTCGAGGAGCACGCCGCCCGCCAACCAGGTCTATCGATGGGGCTGTGCCGGCGCGAACAATGTCTACATCTTCGGCCACGCCTGGGGCGTCATGAAGCCGCTCCACGATGCCTACGTCTCGGGTCGGCTCGAGGTTGGCATGACGGCCCTGTATGCGGACGGCAAGGGTCATGTCCGGACGTATCGGGTGACCGAGTTCCGGGTCGTCACCCCGGACCAGGTCGACTGGGCAATCGCCGCCCAGTCCGCCCCCAGCATGACCCTCCAGACCTGCGTCGGGGCGAACAGCGATCGGCGCCTGCTCGTGCGGCTCGTCGCCGACTGAGCACGGCTCGTCGCCCAGGTCCGAGGTCGCGGGCCACCGGCCGACAGCTGGTCGGGGCGATCCCCGGCCGGTCCGGGCCGCGCCCGTCTGCCCGTCTGCCCGTCTGCCCGCCTGCCCGCCTGCCCGCCTGCCCGCCTGCTCGCCTGCTCGCCTGCCCGTCCGCGCGCCCTCACGGTTTGCGTCAGATCGACACCGGGGGTCGGTTGGACAGGTCCGGCCTCGGTCCGATGGCCTGATCACCCCGCTGCGACCGGAGCCCGAGCACGAATGGAGCTCGATTCCGCGCGAACCCAGGTCGTCGGCGGCCGCGAACGTTGTTTTGTCGTCCCCGGGTGACGATATGAAGCAGAACAGCGTGGAGGGTGCGGGCGGGCGCGGACCCAGCGCGGACCCAGCGGGCCCAGTCGCGCCGACTAGATGATCCGCAGCCCCAGGATCCGGCGGGCGATGACGAGGCGCTGGACCTGGCTGGTCCCCTCCCCGATCTCGGTCAGCTTCGCGTCCCGGAGGTAGCGCTCCACCGGGTAGTCGGTGACGTAGCCGTAGCCGCCGTGGATCTGGACCGCGGCGTTCGTCGCCCGGCTCGAGACCTCCGAGGCGAACAGCTTGGCCTGGGCCGCCGCGACGCCGTAGTCGCGACCCTGGTCCTTCAGCCAGGCGGCCCGGTAGACCATCGCCCGGGCGGCCTCGATCTCGGTGGCCATGTCGGCGATCATGAACGCGACGCCCTGGAACGACCCGATCGGGCGGCCGAACTGCTCGCGCGTCTGCGAGTACGGGATCGCCGCGTCGAGCGCCCCCTGCGCGATCCCGAGGGCCATGGCGGCGATGCTGATCCGGCCGCCATCGAGGATCTTCAGGAACGTCCGGAAGCCCTCGCCCTGAGCGCCGAGCAGATTCCCGGCAGGGACCCGGCAGCCATCGAAGAACAGCTCGCCGGTGGCCGAGGCGTGGAGGCCCAGCTTGTCCTCGAGCCGCCCCACCCGGAACCCCGGCGTGTCCGCGGGGACGATGAAGGCGCTGATCTCGGCGCTGCCATCGGCCTTCGAGCCGGTGCGGGCGGTGATGACGTAGGTGCCGGCCTGGCCGGCGTTGGTGATGAAGCGCTTGCCGCCGTCGAGGACCCAGGATCCGCCGTCGGGGCCGTCCTCAAACCGCGCCGTCGTGCGCGTGCCCCCGGCGTCGGAGCCGGCCCCGGGCTCGGTCAGGCCGTAGGCCCCGAT
This sequence comes from Chloroflexota bacterium, assembly GCA_004297395.1. Classification (GTDB taxonomy): domain Bacteria; phylum Chloroflexota; class Limnocylindria; order Limnocylindrales; family CSP1-4; genus UBA5189. Next base: position 33,559 of record SCUO01000058.1, read on the forward strand.
GACCCGGCCGCCGGCCATCGGGACGAGGAACCGCTGCTTCTGCTCGGGCGTGCCGGCGACGTGGAGGGGCCCGCAGCCGAGCGAGGTGTGGGCCGCCACGATGATCCCGAGCGAACCCCAGACGCGACTGATCTCCTCGACCGCGATGGCGTAGGCGAGCGTGTCGAGCCCGGCCCCGCCCTCATCCTCGGGGAACGGGATCCCCAGCCAGCCCATCTCGCCGAGGCGGCGGACGATCTCGGCCGGGAAGCGCCGCTCGCGCTCGTGCTCTTCGATCGCCGGGGCGACCTCGGCGAGCATATAGTCGCGGATCGTGGATCTGAGGAGAGCGTGCTCGGTCGAGAGGTCGAGGTCCACGACCGGAGCGTAGCAGGGCGGATCGCGGCAGGCGCCCTCGGCGGGCGCCCTCGGCAGGCGCCCGGCGGGAGCGGGCGGACCGGGCCCTCCCAGCCACGCTCGGGGCGTTTCCTGCTAGCCTCCGTCCATGTCGGAGACCGTCCCGAGCCCCGACGCCGAACCCCGCGACAGCGTGGCTGTCTCGGCCTTTGTTCGGCCGCACGTCCCGGTCGGCTCGGCCTCAGCCTCGACCCCGTCGCCGTCGACGCTCCGCCGGGCGATCCTCGTCAACCTCCGACAGCACGGCCCGATGTCGCCCGACGGCCTGGCGACACACCTGGGAGCCAGCCGGACCGGCGTCCTCCAGCAGCTCCACGCCCTCGAGCAGGCCAGCCTCGTCGCCCACGCCATCGAGCGACACGGAGTCGGCCGGCCGCGGCATCTGTACGACGTCACGCCCGACGCCCAGGACCTCTTCCCGGCCGACTACGACGGCTTCGCCTCGGCGCTCCTCGATGCCATCGAATCGGTCGGTGGGCAGGATCTCGTCGAGGAGGTCTTTGCCGCCCGCCGGCGCCAGCTGGGTGCGCGACTCCGGGAACAGCTCGACGCGCGGATCGCCCCCGGTGCCCCGCTAGCCGACCGTGTCCGTGAGCTGGCGGTGATCCAGGACGGCGCCGGCTACCTGGCCGAGGCCCTCGTCGGCGACGACGGCACGATCCGCCTGCGCGAGCACAACTGCGCCATCTTCCACCTGGCCCGGGAGGCCAGCTCGTGCTGCGAGGCCGAGCTGGCCCTGTTCCGCGAGGTCCTCGGCGCGGACGTCGTCCGCGAGACCCACATCGCCTCGGGCGACCGATCGTGCAGCTACCGCGTCGAGGCTCGCGCCGGGGACTGACGACGGGTCAGCGGAGCTTCACGCTTACCGGACCGGTGCTGGCCGCGTTGCTGCCGAACCAGCCGCTGCAACACGGTGGAGTCTCCGTGGCACTCATCCTGACCACGACGCCCATCACCGCGGCGCCGCGCTTGAGGGGCAGATCCTGAGCGATCACGGCCACGACGAACTGCTGCGCGGTTACGCCATCGCACGTGACCGGAAGCCCCTGGTACATGCCGCCCGAGTCACCGGCGCGGAGGATGCCGGCGGCGTGCGCGATCGATCGGCCCTGCGCCTGCATCAACAGAATCTCGCCGTAGATCCGGCCGGGCTGCGTGGTCGGTCCGGTCGGTTCGCCCGTGTATGGATCGATGAGCGGAAACGGATCGCAGGTGATCTCGAGTTCCACCGTCGCCATGAGCTTGTTGTCGAACGAAGTCGACAGGATGGATACGGTCGCTCCCGTCGAATACGCCGGCTCGATCCCGCCGTTCGCATCTGCGAGCGCCGAGCTCGGGAAGGCGATGGCGAGCGCGAAGGCTGCCGATGTGGTGACCCGGCGTAGCCGGCTGGACGATCGGGGAGTCATCTTCTCTCTCCACCTTGATCGCCCGTCGCGGACGCCCGGCGAGGGCGACTTCACGGGTGACGACGCGCCGCGATCCGATCCGTTTCGCCTCTCGGCATCGGCCCCGTAAGGGCCGCGCCGGCTCGATCTCGAGGACTACGCCTCCTCGCGCTCCACGGCGTTCCGCGTGGCGGGCTGGCGGGCGGGCAGCGCGACGTCGGAGACGTTCGGGACGAACGAGGCGGCCATGGCCGTGGCGGCCGCCTGCTCCTGCTCCTCGACCGACAGGATCCCGAGCCGGCCGAGGGTCGCCAGCTCATCGCGGATGTAGGTCTTCAGCATCTCCGGGCCGTCGGTCGAGATCGTGAACCGGACGCCGTTGCGACGGAACGTGTCGAAGATCCAGCGGATCTCATCCCAGCCCGAGACGACCTTGGTGTTGAGGTTCGAGGTCGGGCAGATCTCGAGGACGATCCCGCGCTCCCGGATCATGGCCATCGCCCGGGGGTCATAGGCCGCCTTCACACCGTGCCCGATCCGATCCGGCTCCAGGAGCTCCACGACGCGAGCGACCTCCTCGATCGGGCCGGCCTCGCCAGTGTGGACGGTGATCCCGAGCCCGAACTGCCGAGCCCGCCGGAAGAGCTTCCGGTAGTCGGCGACGCGGAAGGTCGTGGACTCCGGCCCGGCGATGTCGATCCCGACGACCCCGCGATCCCGCCACAGGATCGCCTTCTCGACGATGATTTCGTTGAGCTCGTACGGGAAGGCCCGGTCGAGGCAGAAGATCAGGCCGGGCTTGATCGGATACTCGAGCGTCGCCCGGTCCATCCCCCGGACGGCCGCCGCGACGATATGGTCGAGGTCCTGCTCGCCGCCCCGGTTCCGCTTCATCGGGTTGAAGCGGAGCTCCATCGTCGTGACGTTGTTCTTGCGGTAGGCGCCGCCGACGACCTCGTAGACGCTCCGCTCCACCGCCAGCGGCGAGCTCTGGATGAGCTCCGTCCAGTGGAAGAGCTGGAGGTAGCCGTCGAACGACTTCGTGCCGTGGGGCTTGACGGTGATGAGCTCGCGGAACTCCCAGTAGTCCTTCGTCGGAAGCTTGATGCCCTGGGCGTGGGCGATCCCCCACATGATCGCCGGGGTCACCGCCGCGCCGAGATGGCAGTGCAGCTCGGCGAGCGGGATGCTCCGGGACAGGTGACGCACCATCCCCGGGAGCATACCCGGGCCGGGCCGGTGGGGGCTCGGTGCCCAGGCGCTGGGGCAGCCGGCCGAGCACTTCGCCCGGTGCGGGTCGTAACGGTTGACCGATTGGCGCGTCATCGGGTCAGTAGCAACCCGCCGCCAGCCAATCTTGTCGAACCCACGTCGTCGGCCGGGGGGCCCGACCACGGCTCTGACGCTCGGCCCGATTCATCGGGCCGAGCGTCTCTGCTCTTCCGGGCGTTCCCATCTACGATTGACGGGTCCCCGATCCGTGCACGCACACCGGGAGCATGCGAACCCCTCGAATCCCCGCGCTCGTCGCCATCGTCCTGGCATTCGCCTGCGCAGCGACCACCCTGGCCGCGTCCCCGCCCCGCCTGTCGGGACCGGTGACCGATGCGGTCGATGTCCTTGGCGGTGAGGTCGAGGCTGTCGAGGCGGCCCTCGCCGACCTCCTCGACAGCCATGACATCCAGCTGTTCGTGCTGTTCGTCGACACGACGGAGGACCTTTCGGTCTTCGAGTTCATTGACGAGACGGCGCGGCTGAACTCGCTCGGGGTGAACGACGCCCTCCTGGTCGTCGCGCTCGACGACCGGACCGATGCCATCTGGATCTCGGACGGCCTCGAGGCCGAGATCACCGACGAGGAGCTCGATTCGATCATTGCCGGGACGCTCGAACCGGCGCTCGGCGACGGCGACTTCGCCGGGGCGGCGATCGCGACCGCGATCGCGCTCGGCGAGGCGGTCGAGCCCGAACCGATCCCCACACCGGCACCCACCCCGGAGGCGACCCCGACCCCGCCCGATGCCGGCGGCAGCGGCACGAACGACGGCATCGATGTCGGCCTGGTCGTAGGCGTGCTCCTGCTGGTGGCCGGTGCCGTGATCCTGGGCGCGTGGCTGTTCGGCCGGCTGGGGGCGATGCGCGAGGCCGAGGAACGGGACCGCCGGACCGGCAAGCTCGCTCGCGAGGCGAACGCCCTGCTCATTGCGACGGACGAGCGGATCAGGACCGCCGACCAGGAGGCGGGCTTCGTCGAGGCCGAGTTCGGCGAGGCCGAGGCGAAGCCCTTCCGCGCCGCCATCACCGAGGCCCGCGAGGAGCTCCGAGCCGCGTTCGGCATCCGCCAGCGGCTCGACGACGCCGAGCCCGAGGATCCGCCGACGCGCGAGGCGTTGCTCAACGAGATCCTCGAGCGGTGCGGGCGAGCGGGGGCCGCTCTCGACCGCCAGGCGGCCCGGATCGACGAGCTCCGCAACCTCGAGCGCAACGCCCCGACGATCCTGGCCGGCCTGCCGGCCCTCGTCGAAGCCCAGGAACGCCGGCTGTCCGGCGCCGAGACGACCCTCGACGAGCTCGGCCGGTACGCCGAATCGACCTGGGCCTCGGTGACGGGCAATGCCACCGAAGCCCGCAAGGGCCTGGCCGGCGCACGGGCTGCGATCGAGCGCGGGATTGCCGCGGTGGGTCGGGCCGAAGGGCGAGCCGAGGGCCGGCCTGATGGCCAGGCGGCGAGCCGGGCCGTGACCCGCGAGATCCTCACCGCCCAGGAGGGCATCGCCGGGGCGACCGCGCTGCTCGACGGGATCGACAAGCTCGCGACCTCGGTCCGCGAGGACGAAGCCGGGCTCGCCGATGAGCTCCGTGCCGCTGCAACCGACCTCGCCGACGCCCGTGCCGCGGTCGGAACGCTCGACCCCGGCGCCGCATCCGGCCACGACCGCACCATCTCGGCGGCCGAGGAGGCCCTTCGCTCGGCGAGCGCGGCGGCGGCCACGGTGCCGCTCGATCCGCGCTCCGCCTACCGGCTCGCCGCCGCCGCGCGCCGCGGGTCGGGCGACGTCCTCGCCGCGGTCCGGCGCGACGCGGCCCAGCAGGCGCAGCTCGCCGCTGCCCTGGCGGCATCGATCTCATCGGCCCGGGCCGATGTCGACCGGGCCGCCGACTTCATCGCCACCCGTCGCAGCGGCGTGGGTCGCCGGGCCCGGACGCGCCTCGCCGAGGCAGAGCGGCTGCTCGAGGCCGCGATCAGCGCCCGCGACAGCGACCCGAAGGCGGCCATCGAGCAGGCCCGCGAGGCCGAGCGGCGAGCCGAGGAGGCCTACTCCCTGGCCGCCACCGACTTCGATGGCTGGAACCGCGGCGGCCCGAGCCCCACCGGGACCGGTGGCGGCACGGGCTCGGACATCGCCGGCGCGATCCTCGGCGGGATCATCGGCGGCATCCTCAGCGGCGGCGGACGCGGCGGCGGCGGTTGGGGCGGCTCGCCGTGGGGCTCGTCAGGACCCTCCGGCGGTGGCGGCGGCGGAGGCGGTTGGGGCGGCGGTGGCGGCGGTCATTCACGCGGAGGCGGCTTTGGCGGGGGCGGCGGGGGCGGCGGTGGCGGCGGTCATTCACGCGGAGGCAGATGGTGATCCGGGCCTCTTGCTCATTCGTGCTCTAGGCTTCGAGAGAACGGCATTCGAAGGAGGCAGGCATGGCGCAGACATCGATCCTCGGCCGGATCGGCCAGCTCGTCCGGGCGAACGTCAACGCGATCCTCGACAGCGCCGAGGATCCGGAGAAGATGCTCGACCAGCTGGTTCGCGACTTCACCAACAACATGGCCGAGGCCGAGGAGGCCGTGGCCCAGACGATCGGCAACCTGCGCCTCGTCGAGGACGACGCCCGCGAGGCCCGCGAGGCCGTCACCGAGTGGACCGGCAAGGCCGCGGCCGCGTCGCGCCGGGCCGACGAGCTGCGAGGGGCCGGCAACGCCGCCGAGGCGGACCGGTTCGACGAGCTCGCCAGGATCGCCCTCCGCCGGCAGATCAGCTTCGAGGAGCAGGCCAGGACCCTGGAGACCCAGGCGGCTCAGCAGACCGAGCTGGCGAACAAGCTCAAGGACGGCCTCAACAAGCTCCGCGTCCGCCGCGAGGAGCTCGTCCAGAAGCGCGACGAGCTCGTCAGCCGGGCCAAGATGGCCCGCGCCCAGGCCCAGGTCCAGCAGACCATGAAGAGCGTCTCGGTCATGGACCCGACGTCGGAGCTGTCTCGCTTCGAGGAGAACGTCCGGCGCCAGGAGGCGATGGTCCGCGGCCAGGAGGAGGTCTCCGCCTCGTCGCTCGAGGAGCAGTTCGCCTCGCTCGATTCGGCCGAGGATGAGCTCGAGGTCGATGCCCGCCTGGCGGCCCTGAAGTCCGGCGGCTGACCTCCCCCAGCGCGCCGGTGCGGGGCCGCAGCGGCGGCTATCCGGCGAGCGGGACCACCCGGCCGTCGGCGTCGATCGTGGCCTGACGGCGTCGAAGGGCCCGCAGCTCCGCGCCCGGGACCTGGTCGCGGGCGTGATAGCTGGAGCGCACCAGCGGCCCCGATTCGACGTGCCTGAAACCCAGGGCGAGCGCCTCGGCCTTCATCTCGGCGAACTCGTCGGGGTGGTAATAGCGCTCGAGCGGGAGATGGTTCAGCGAGGGCCGGAGGTACTGCCCGATCGTCAGGATGTCCGTGTCGACCTCGCGCAGCGCCGCGAATGCCTCGGTCATCTCGGCCCGGGTCTCGCCGAGCCCGACCATGAGCGAGCTCTTGGTGTAGGCCTCCCGGCCGTACTCCGAGGCGTAGGCCTTGGCACGCTCAAGCACACCGAGCGTCCGATCCCAGCGAGCCCGCTTCCGGACCGGTTTCTGGAGCCGCTTCACTGTCTCGAGGTTGTGGTTCAGGATGTCGGGCCCGGCGGCCATGACCTCGCGGAGCGGGGCCTCCGTGCCGTTGAAGTCTGGGATGAGGACCTCGATGCCCATTCCCGGGATCCTTTCGCGAATGGACCGGATCGTCTCGGCGAAGACGTGGGCGCCGCCGTCGGGCAGGTCGTCGCGCGCGACCGAGGTCACGACGACGTGCTCCAGGCCCAGTCCGTCGAGGGCCTCGGCGACCCGCCGCGGCTCATCGTCATCGAACCAGGTGGGCCGGCCGGTCTTGATGTTGCAGAAGCCGCAGGCCCGGGTGCACGTGTCGCCGAGGATCATGATCGTGGCCGTCCGCATGTCCCAGCACTCCCCGATGTTCGGGCAGTGGGCCTCCTCGCAGACGGTGTTGAGGTTGAGGCCGCGGAGCCGGCGCTTGAGGTCGTGGTACGTCTCGCCGGCGGGCATCCGGGCCTTGATCCAGTCCGGGTGGCGGCGCGGCGCAGGCGCGCCATCGCCCGCCGGCAGGGCCGTCAGCCCGCCGCCCATGGCGATCGAGATCGGGTCGTGCTGGCCGTGGGAGTGACCAGTCCCCAGAGGTTCGAACATCGGAAGCTCGCGTGCCATCGCGTCGAGTGTAGTCAGGGGGTCGCGAACGTGTCGCGGAAGCCCTCCTCGAGGCCTCGCGGACTGAAGCCGAGCTCATGGTGGGCCTTCGCAGACGATGCCCAGTAGGTGACGCCGGCCCCGGAGTCGACGATCTCGCGCAGGCCATGCCGGCCGATGAGCCCGCCGATCGGGACGAGCGCGCGGAGGACGCCCGTCGGGATCCGGAGTCGCGGCGGTGCGTGGCCGCCGACGGCGGCCGCGACCTCGATGGCCTGGCGAAGCCTCGCGGTCGGGCCGGACAGGACGTAGGCCTCGCCGGCTCGCCCGCGATCGAGGGTCGCGACGATCCCCGCCGCGAGGTCGTCGACGTGGACGAACCCGAGGCCGACGGCATCGAGCACCGTGTACCCGAGGCGGCCTGCCGCCGCCTGCCGGAGCTGCCGGCCCACGGCCGATTGATCGCCGGGCCCGTAGACCTGGCTGGGCAGGACGATGACGACCGGCGCGCCGGCCCGGATCCGCTGCTCGGCGACCTCGTGGGCGCCGTATTTCGTCTCGTCGTACCACGACGCGAAGCCATCGCGGAGGTCCCGCCGGAAGGACTCGTCGACGACCTCGCCCCGGGTGTCGCCGAACACGCCGCAGGTCGATACGTGCACGATCCGCGGCACGTGGGCCACCTCGGCGGCATCGAGGACCGCAGTGGTCGCTCCGACGTTGGCGTCCCACATCGCTCCCCGCTCAACCTTCGTGATCCCGACCCGGTAGCTGCCGGCGGCGTGGATGACCGCGTCGGCCGCATCGAGGTCGGCGGCGAGGCGGTTGAGGTCGGAGAGGTCGCTCTCGATGAGCTCGACGCCCTCGGACGCGAGGTCGCGGAGGCGGCCCGCCCGGCCCGGGTCCCGGACCAGGGCGACGACCTGGTCGCCACGTTCGTGGAGGACCCGGCAAACGGCCGATCCGACGAAGCCGGCCCCACCGGTCACGACGATGCGGCGCCGGGCACGAACCCCGGTGGGGACGGCCGCTGGGGCCTCGATCGGGGTTGTCGAGGCCTCGACCTCGGGTGCCGGCGACGTGAGGTCGCTCGCTGGCGCCTCGCCCGTTGGCGGTGTCACCGCGTCGGGAGTCGACGCTCGTTTCGACCTCGAGCGGGGCCGCCTCGCCTTTGCGGGCTCGGTCACGGGACGCCGACCTCGACCGCGAGTGCCCTAGTAGATCGCCGTGTCCGGGCCGACGGCCTCGAGCCAGGCCTTGATGTCGCGCAGCAGTGCGGCACCGCCGGCGCCGTCGTTGGCCCGGTGGTCGACGCCGAGGACCATGTTCATGATCGAGCGGATGGCGATGACGTCGCCGTCGGGCGTCTCGACGACGACCGGGCGCTTCGTGATCCGGTCCATCGTCACGATCCCGACCTCGGGCACGTTGATGATCGGCATGACCATGTTCGTGCCCAGCCAGCCGGTGTTGTCGACGGTGAACGTCCCGCCACCGAAGTCGTCGATCTTCAGCTTGTGGGCCCGGGCCCGATCCGAGACCTCGGCAATGGCCTTGTTGATTCCGGCAATCGACAGGTTGTCGACGTCGCGGACGACCGGGACGATGAGCCCGTCCGTCACGGCCACCGCGATCCCGATGTTGACCCGCCGCTTGGCCAGGAGGCCGTTCTCGGTCCAGTGGGCGTTGAAGGTCGGGTTGCGCTTGAGCGCCTCGGCCGAGGCCTTGACGACGAACGGGACGAAGCTCAGGGACACGCCCTCGCGGGCCTGGAAGTCCTTCTTGTTGCGGTCGCGGAAGCGGACCAGGCTCGTGACGTCGACCTCCATCTGGACGTAGGCGTGAGGCACCTGGAGGGCTCGCGTCATCTGGGCAGCGATGCCCTTGCGCATCTGGGTCAGGGGGACGAGGACCTCGTCCGCGCCGGCCGGGAAGACGATGCCGGGTGCGGCGGTCGTGGCCGTGGCCGGGGGAGCGGCCGCAGGTCGCGGCGCCGCAGCCGCGGAGCCCGAAGCCGCGGCGGGAGCTGTGGCAGCGAGGCCGCCCGCGGCGTCCTGGCGGCCGACCGGCTTGCCGGTTCGCTGCGACTCCACGTAGTCGGTGACGTCCTCGCGGGTGATTCGCCCGCCGCCGCCGGTACCGACGATCTGGGCGGCGGAGAGGCCGTGCTCGCGAAGCAGGCGGCGGACGGCGGGCGTCATCCGGGCGTCTGCGTTGCCGGCCGTCTCGTGGAGGGCGCGCTCGTCGGAGCCGGCAGGGCCGGTTGCGGCGGCGGCGGGCGCGGCCTGGACTGGAGCGGCCGCAGGGGCCGGGGCGGGGGGCGGAGCGGGCGCGGCTGTCGGTGCGGTGGCGGCCGGGACAGGTGCCGGGGTCTGCTCGCTCGGCGCGGCCTCCGACGCTGCGCTGGGTGCTGCGGCGGCGGACGAGCCGGCGCCGCTCGCGGCGCCCACCTCCTCGATTACGGCGATCTCGGCGTTGTTGGGGACGGTCGCCCCCTCTTCCACGAGGATCTCCTTGAGGACGCCCTCGTACGGCGATGGGACTTCGGCGTTGACCTTGTCGGTGATGACCTCGAGGAGCGGCTCGTACTTGGCCACATGGTCGCCCGGCTGCTTGAGCCACTTGCCGATCGTCCCCTCGGCGACGCTCTCGCCGAGCTGGGGCATCGTCACCTTGGCCACGGATGAAACCTCCTCGACGGGAGTGGAACGCCGATCCAGTCGCGTCATCCCGGCCGGCGCCGGCGCGGCACCTAGTGTCGCCCATCCTCCGGCGACTTGTCGCGAGCAACATCGTGCTCCCAGCGCGAACGAGCCGTTCTCGGCTGAGCGTGGACAGGTCGTCGCGTCGCCTCCGATGCCCGCCGCTGACCTCTACCAGTCGCCAGGCGACTGGCTGATCCCATGTCCGCCATGGGACGCGGTTACGAGTCGCAAGGTGACTATGAGACAACGGATTCGGGCTCGAGGCCTGCGGCGGGGCACGGGCGGGCTGGGCGGCGTGCCGGCGGGCTACCGACGCCTGGGGTTCGCCGCGAGCGCCTCCTCGACCATCGCCGGCTGGCGAGTGACCGCCCTGGCCGTGATCGCCTCCAGCTCCGCGAAGAGCGGCTCGTCGATCCTGGTGAAGTTGAAGCAGGTCTTACCCTGCATCCGTTTCCGCAGCCCCGGCGACATCGATGTCGCCAGCTCGCCGTCATATGCGCCCATCAGGTAGTAGCTGACGTAGGCCTTGCCGAGGCGGGTGCCGCCGACGTAGCCCCACGGCTTGCCCTCGTAGCCCGGCAGCTCGAGGTAGATCCCGCCAGGGCCCTCCTTCGACACGGTCAGCTCGTCACGATACGGATCGAACAGCTTCCGCAGCCGCGATTCGACCGTTGCCAGGTCCGGCATCATCCGCCTCCCATGTAGGCCTCGAAGGCACGCGCCACCAGCTGCTGCAGCTCGGGCAGGAGGGCGTCGTCGCCCGGACGGAGCGTGAACAGGGCATCGCCGCTGCGCCGCTTCATGAGCGCCGGCGACAGACCCTCGAGCAGCGAGGGGTTGGCCTTGATCGGCAGGAGCATCAGCTTCGCGGTTCCGTTGCCGGGCCTGACGCCCGCGAACCAGTCATGGGCCCGGGCGCCGGGTCGATGGAGGACCTGGATGCCGTAGATCTGGGCGCCCTCAAGCGGGGGCTCGTACCGGAGGAGCATCGCCCGCAGCGAGACTTCGAGCTCGTCCGCGTCCACGCCGCAAGCCTCAGTACGCCGCGAGCTTGCGGATGCCGTCGGCGAGCTTCTCGGGGTTGACCATGAACCAGTCCTCGAGGACGTGGTTGTAGGGCACCCCGGGCACGTCGGGGCCGGCGATCCGGGTGACCGGGCCATCGAGGTAGTCGAACGCCTCCTCGGCCACGATCGCCGCGACCTCGGCGCCGTAGCCGCCGAACCGATTGTCCTCGTAGACGACGAGGCACTTGCCGGTCTTCCGGACCGACGTCAGGAGAGTGTCCTTGTCGATCGGGCGGAGCGTCCGGAGGTCGACGACCTCGACGCTGATGCCCTCGTCGGCCACGACGTCGGCCGCCTCCAGGGCGTAGTGGGCCATGAGGCCGTAGGCGACGACCGTGATCTGGGTCCCGGGATGGGTGATCGCGGCCCGGCCGAGGGGCACCACGTAGTCCGTGTCGGGCACGTCGCCGCGGACGGACCGGTACATCTTCTTGTGCTCGAAGAACAGGACCGGGTCGTCGTCGCGGATCGAGGACCGCAGCAGCCCCTTGGCGTCGTACGGCGTGGACGGGATGACCACCTTCAACCCCGGGATGTGGGTGAAGAACGCCTCGACCGACTGCGAGTGGTAGAGCGCGCCGTGGACGCCGCCGCCGTACGGCGCCCGGATCGTCATCGGCACGCCGAAGCCGTTGTTGGACCGGTACCGCATCCGGGCCGCCTCGGACAGGATCTGGTTGAAGGCCGGGAAGATGAAATCGGCGAACTGGATCTCCGCGACCGGCCGGAGGCCGTTCACCGCCGCCCCGATGGAGGCGCCCACGATCAGCGATTCCGTGAGCGGCGTGTCGATCACCCGGTCGTCGCCGAACTCGGCCCACAGGCCATCGGTGGCCAGGAACACGCCGCCCTTCTTGCCGACGTCCTCGCCCATGACGATGACGGTCGGATCGCGGCGCATCTCCTCGGCCAGCGTCTCGCGGATGGCCTCGATGAACGTCTTGAGGGCCATCAGTCGGTGGCCCCCTCGGCCGCCGAGCGAGGCTCCTCGGCGGCGTGGCCCGCGGCGGAGTGTCCATCGCCGAGGCCCCACGGCGGCGGTGTCTCGGACGGCCAGTCCTCGGCGAAGACCCAGCGCATGGCCGTCGAGGGGTCCGGGTCGGGCTGGGCCTCGGAGTAGTCGGTCGCGGCATCGACCTCGGCCTTGATCTCGGCCGCGATCCGGGCCTCCTCCTCGTCGGACAGCACGCCGGCCTCCGCGAGCTGGTCCCGGAACCGCGGCAGGGCGTCATGCGACCGGAGCTCGGCGAGCTCCTGTTCGGGCCGGTACTTCGTCTGCTGGTCGTCGGACGAGTGGGCCGTGAGACGGATGACCTTGGCCTCGATCAGGGTCGGGCCGTCGCCGCGGCGAGCCCGCTCGACCGCCTCCCGCGACGCCGTGTAGCAGGCCAGGACGTCGGAGCCATCGACGACGACCCCCGGCATCCCGTAGCCGGACGCCCGGTCGGCGACGTTCTCGGTCGCCAGCTGGCGCGCTGCCGGGACGCTGATGGCATAGCCGTTGTTCTCGATGACGAGGATGAACGGCAGCCTGTGGATGGCCGCGAAGTTCAGGCCCTCGTGGACGTCGCCCTGGTTCGAGCTCCCCTCCCCCATCGAGGTCATCGCGACCTGGCCGGACCCCCGGATCTTGGCCGCCAGGGCAATCCCCACGGCGTGGAGCATCTGGGTCGCGACCGGCGACGACAGCGACAGCAGGTTGTTCTCGGCGTTGCCGTAGTGGCCGGGCATCTGGCGGCCGCCCGACGACGGGTCCGTGGCCTTGGCGTACTGGGCCATCAGGATGTCCTGGGCCGTCATCCCGAAGGCCAGGCAGGTCGCGATCGAGCGGTAGAACGGGGCGATGAAGTCCTTCTTGCGCTCCAGTGGCCAGGCGATCCCGACCTGGGCGCCCTCGTGGCCCTGCCCTGAGATGACGAACGGGATCCGGCCGGCCCGGTTGAGGATCCACATCCGCTCATCGACGGCGCGGGCCAGGGCGACGGTCCGGTACATCGCCACGAGGTCGGCGTCGGTCAGGCCGACGGAGGCGGCGAGCTCCGATGTCCCCGGTGCCGGGCGGGTCTTGCGGGTCACCGCCATTGGGGCGCTTCGCGGCCTCCGGCTCAGAAGTTTATCGACCGGCCGTCGACGGCCATCGCCGCCTCGCCGACGACCTCGGCCAGGGTCGGGTGGGCGTGGGTCGCGCCGCCGATCTCCCACGGCGTGGCGTCGAGCTGGAAGGCCAGGGATGCCTCGGCCACGAGGTCGGTCGCGTGCGGCCCGACGAGGTGGATGCCCAACGTGTCGTCGGTCTCCTTGTGGCCGATGACCTTGGCGAAGCCCTCGTACTCACCGCCGATGATCGCCTTGGCGATGGCCTGGAACGGCACCTTTCCGACCTTGTACGGGATGCCCCGCTCCTGGCACTGCTGCTCGGTGAGGCCGATCGAGGCGATCTCCGGCCGGCAGTACGTGGCTCGCGGCTGCTGGACGTAGTCGATCGGATGGACGTCCTTGTCACCGGCGATGACGTGGGCCGCGACGAGACCTTCGTGGGCCGCGGTATGGGCCAGGAGCAGCCCGCCCACGATGTCGCCGATGGCGTAGAGGTGCGGCTCGCGGGTCCGCATCCGCCCGTCGACCTTGACGAAGCCCTTCTCGACCTCGGCCCTGGTGGTCTCGAGGCCGACGTTCTCCACGTTCGGCGCCCGGCCGGTCGCGACGAGAAGCAGCTCGGCGGAGATCTCGGTGGCGTCCTTGCCCTCGGGGCCGACGGTCAGCTTGACACGGTCCTTGCCGGCCTTGACCGACTTGACGTCGAATCTGGCGCTGGTCATGACCGTCATGCCACGGCGGGTGAAGCTCCGCTCGATGAGCTGGCTGACCTCGCGGTCCTCGGCCGGGACGACTGCCGGCAGGTACTCGAGGAGGGTCACCTTGACCCCGAGGTCGTGGTACATCGAGGCGAACTCGACCCCGACCGCCCCGGCGCCCACGACGATGACGTCCTTCGGCAGGCTGTCCGCCGCGAGGACCTCGTCCGAGGTCACGATCCGCTTCCCGTCGGGCTCGAGGCCGGGCAGCGACTTCACCCGCGAGCCGGTGGCCAGGATGACGTCCGTGCCCCGCAGGACGCGCTCGCCGCCAGCGCCGGGGGTGCCGTCCTCGCCGTGCATCAGGACCTTGACGGTCGTGGGGCCGTCGAGGCGGCCGCGGCCGGCGATCCACGTGACCTTGTTCTTGTCGATGAGGGTCTTGAGGCCGGTCCACATCCGCTTCACGACCTGGTCGCGGCGAGCCGCCAGCCGGGCGTAGTCGACGACGGGATCGCCGGCATCGATGCCGAAGTCCTTGGCGTGACGGATGCGCTCGGTGAAGGCGGCGGATTCGAGGAGCGCCTTGGTCGGGATGCAACCCCGATGGAGGCACGTGCCGCCGATCTTGTCCTCGTCAACGAGGGCCACCTTGAGCCCCAGCTGGGCCGCCCGGAAGGCGGCCGAGTAGCCGCCCGTGCCGGCGCCGAGGACGATGAGATCGAAGTCGTTGGAAGACCCGACGGCCATGGTCAGGCGAGCTCCGGAAGGTTCGGGTGGTTCGAGCGGTGGCCCGCAGCGGCGGCATCGAGGGCGGCATCGATGCACGCCCGAGAGGCCCGGCGGGGCGGGTGGATCATCGAGCCCGATGGTACGCGCGGGGTCCCGAACGGCGCAACCGACGGGCGTCCGTGACAGCGGTGGAACGGCCCGGCGGGCCTGTTGGCTCGGCCGTTGTCTGCCAGGCACTGAATCCTGCTTCGACCGCCTCGGAATCCTGCAGCCCGATCCGTAACGCCCGATTCCTTGCCTCCCGGACAACGAATTCAGCCTTGCGACCGTCGAACGTGGCGTCGCGGCGCCCGCCATGCAGGTTTCCGTGACTAACGCGCAACGGGATCCGGGGAATACAACTAGCCGCGCAGTCGCGAGCTAGGCCGCTACGAGGCCGCTGCTAGACTCCGGCCGTGGACGCGATCGTCCTGCGTGTGCTGCTCGTCCTCGCGGCGTACCTGTCGGGATCTGTCCCGATGGGCGTCCTCGTGGCACGGCTGTCTGGCGGGACGGATCCGCGGTCCATCGGCTCGGGCCGGACGGGCGGCACGAATGCGCTGCGGGCGCTCGGACGGAAGTGGGCCGCACTCGTCGTCGTGGGCGACCTCGCCAAGGGCGCCCTGCCGGTGCTCCTTGCCCGCCTCGTGACCGGCGGCGATGACCCCGTGACCGAGGTCGCGTGCGCCTTTGCGGCGGTGGTGGGGGCATCCCGGTCCATCTTCCTCGGCTTCTTCGGCGGCGGCCGGGGCGTGGGGGCCGGCGTGGGGACGATGCTCGTGATCCAGCCGCTGGCGGTGATCATCGCGGCGCCGGTCTTCTTCCTGGCGATCCTCATCACCCGCTATGTGTCACTCGGCTCGCTCCTCGGGTCCGCGGCGATGTTCCCGGCAATGCTCCTCATCTGGGCGGTCGCGTCGGGCACGGTGCCGCCGGCATACCTCGTCTGGGCAGCCGTCGGGCCGGCACTCATCTGGCTGGCCCACGCCGACAACATCGACCGCCTGATCCACGGCACCGAGCGCAAGTTCGACCTGGGGATGCTGGGCGGCCGACGCGGCGGCGGCGCGGCCTAGATGCGATTCACGCCGACGTCCTTGACCGAGCGCATCGGGCCGGTTGATGCGTCTGGTTCATCGATCGGCGCCCATCCACGCTCAGCCAACGCTCCGATTCGACAGGAATCGCGCCGGGCCACGCTCGTCTGTCGCGAATCTGATGAGCCGGCCGCATCGCGGCGGTGGAGCGAGGAGCCGCGACCGGCGTGGCTCGCGGACGCCGAGGCTGTCACCAACGTGTCCGGTCATCGCACCGGGACCTGGGCGGTAGTCGGCGCGCGAACAATCCTTGGGGCGGTGACCTAGGAGGACTCGGCCCGGGCCCGCGCCTCGTGTTCGGCGACCCGAGCCCGGATGATCCTCGTCACCAGCTCGACCGGCACCGGCATGTCGATCGGGAAGCTGATCGTTCCCCGGCCCTTGACGAACGGCGCGAGCTCGTCGCCACCGGCCTCGAGGACCGGGTCGCTGGCCGGGAACAGGCTGTAGTGGCGCTTGTAGGCGTCGTACGAGACGAGGAAGGTGCCGTTCTGCTTGAAGCCCGGCATCTTGTACGTGATGACTTCGACCGCATCCGGCGCGGCCGCCCTGATCGTCTCGCGGAGGGTCTGCATCCAGGCGCGCCGATCGTCGGGCAGGGTCGCCAGGTACGTGTCGACGGCGCCGGATTCGGGCATGTGCGGTTCCCTCGATGCGGCGTTCGGGGTGGCCCCGCCGTGCCAGCATCGTGCCCGATGCTCTCACGCCTTGACAAGTCGCCCCGGGCGAGGCATATATCGCATCGCGATATAGTTCACCCACGGCTTGGAGGCGCCCGCCCATGATGACCCGGCTGGCCTGGATCGCAGCGATCATCGTCGGCCTCGCGGCCGGCGGTTTCGCCTTCCACTTTCCGGGGAGCTACGGCAACCCCGTCCTCGACCCGTCGGCGGCGGTTGTCGGGATCCTGATCGGTGGCGTCAACGGGCTCCTCGTGGGCGCCTTGGTGTGGATGGCCCTGCGACTCTCGCGAGCCGCGGGGCCCCGGGTGCTCGCCGCGTCGGTCGTGCTGATCGGGCTGACCCATGCGATGAACGACGCGTCCTCCACGCGCATCCCGTTCCTCGTCGTCGAGGCGGTCGCGGGGGTCGTAGCGGCGGGCACCGCGGTGTGGATCCTGCGCGAGCGCCGGCCGCGGGTCGTCATTGTGGCTGGCGTGGCGTGGACGGCCGGGATCGTGCTCGGTGGCTGGTCGGGAGACTGGCTCGGACTGCCGCTCTCGGAGACGCCGATCGGCTGGTCGGTCGACCACGCCTGGGACGGACTGATCACCGGCCTCGTGTGGGGCGTCGCGACCGCGACGATCGGCCTGCCCGATGCGCTCCGTCGCGATACAGCGGGACGGTCGACGCTCGAACCCGCCTACGAGTGACGCACGCCGCCATCGCGGGGTGTGGTGTCGCCTGTCCCGGGGAATCGAACGACCCGGGCCGGCTGACTGCCCGGGTCGTCATGTGCGCTCTGGTTCTCGCGGGTCCCCGCTGGACCCGCGTGCCGAG
>SCUO01000112.1 GCA_004297395.1 Chloroflexota bacterium
ACAAAACGTCAAGGAGTTTCTGCCTCAACTGCGAGGCAGCCATTGCGTCAACCTGGCGGCAGACGACAGTCTAAAGCCCGGCTATCTGAATGCGGCCACCGAAGTCCTTACTCGGTATCCGCAGTCGGGAATGTGCTTGGCCCAATTCGTGTCCCAAGACGACGACGGCAGGGTCTCGCTCCACCGATACAGGCTTCCTGACCGGCCCTTGCACGTTCCGCCTAATGAGGCGGCGGCGGCCTTGCGAAATAGCTGGCCGCATGGTCAAGCGGTTGTCAGGTCGGATGCACTCTTAGCTGCAGGCGGACTCGACGACCGTCTGAGATGGCATTCGGACTGGTTTGCTTATTGGGTCGTCTGTCTTCGCCACGGTTTTTGCTACGTTCCAATCGTGGGGTCGATGTTGCGTGTGACCTCCGGAGGTTATTCTCGCGGACGCACCCAGTCGGAACGAGCAGAAGTGGCGAGGGCCATTGTTGATCTGCTGGGGAGCCCCGAGTACCGGGACTTGAGAGCTGGATTTCGCGCCGGCAATTCCTTGAGCCACCTCGGCTGGGTGGGGCTGGTGCAAGTCCTTCGATCCGAGCAGAAGAAGCAATTGCTTACCCTCGATTTGCCTCTGTCCGTCATTCGGCAGAACATTTGGCGTCTCGCGTGCCGATTCACTCCGAGGCAGGTCAAGGACTCGATCAAGCAGCGCCTTGCGACGGCCCGCCGATCGCCTAACAGGGCTAACTCTTGAAAACCTTCGACGGCTTCCGCCGACTCATCTTGTACAAGTTAGATACCGTTAAAGCATTTTCTTGCTAAGACGATCTCTAACTTGGCTTGGGATCGATCGCCCAATCGGGCTGAGCATCCTTGCGACTGCTCGTGGACTCATCGGCGCCCCACTAGTCGCATATCTGATTGCACACCGGTTTACGACCGAGGTCCAAGGGTATTTCTACACCTTTGGCAGCCTCGTTGCGTTGCAGGTATTTGCCGAACTCGGTCTCAGCGGCGTGATAGTTCAGTTCGCAGCTCACGAGTGGGCCCACCTTGACTTGGGATCAGATGGGTCGCCACGAGGCGAGGCGCGGTCCCTATCGAGGCTCGCCAGTCTGGCGCGGTTCAGCTTTCGATGGTACGTCACCGGCTCAGCGATCGCTGGCGCCCTTGTCATGGCCGGCGGCTATGCACTGTTTCGGCAGCCATCGGTTGCAGGACTGGACTGGCGCTATCCGTGGTTTTGTTTGGCAGTGCTGGCGAGTATTAGGTTTGCGGTGTCTCCGCTGTTTTCTTTGCTCGAGGGTTGTGGCCAACTCTCTTCGGTATACGCGTACCGACTTTGGGATGGCACGCAGGCGATAGTCGTCACCTGCCTAGCAGTGTTTTTCGGAGCGAAGCTTTGGACCCCAAGCTTGGTCGCATTGTCTTCGATCGTGACCGCCAGCATCTTCCTCTCGAAGTGGCACGGCCGATTCTTTCTCGCTCTAATTAGAGCCCGTGTCGATGAGCGCTTTTCTTGGCACCAGGAAGTCCTTCCATTGCAGTGGAGAATTGCCGTCAGCTGGGCTTGTGGCTATTTCTTGTTTCAGTTATTCACTCCAGTCGTCTTTCGCTACCACGGTCCGGCTGAAGCTGGTCGCTTGGGTCTAACGCTGTCGTTGACCGGTCTAGTGAGCTCGTTATCCTCAGCCTGGATTGTGACGAAGGTTCCAACGTTCGGAAGACTTGTCGCTCGAAGGGATTGGGCCGAACTCGACCGTCTTGCGTGGCGAGCCGGAATCGGCGCACTCACGGTTGCGGTGTTGGGAGGGCTCGCCGCCGTGCTCGGAATAGTCTTCCTTCCCTTTGTTGACCGAACTCTGGCAAGCAGGCTTCTCGATCCGCTGACCGCAGCCCTGTTCGTTGGCCCAGTGATACTTCAGCAGGTCACTTTTGTACAAGCCGCGTATCTTCGCGCGTTTAAGCGGGAACCGCTCTTGATCCTATCCGTAGTGGGAGCAACTCTGGTCGGTGGTTCGACATGGTTCTTGGGTTCACACTTCGGCGCCCGGGCGATGGCCGCCGGCTATCTCGCCATAAGTGCCGTCATTCTTCTGCCCGTATCAACCTGGATCTTTATTAGACTACGCAGCGAGTGGCAGCATGCAGGATGATCTTGTGAGCACGATGGACCGTTGGGATCAACGACTCAAGGGCACGATTCGGATTGGTGCGAACGCTGCTATTGCCGTCGGTCGCGCAATTCCCGGTAGACGTCTGGTGGGAAGGCTCCTCCCGCCTGGCTGGACCTCGGCACTGAAGGTATTCGAACGGCGCATTTCGTCAGTGCAGATTGAGATAACAACCTACTGCAATCTCAAGTGCTCAGGATGTATTCGGACAATTAAGGATGCTGAAGGCAATTGGCAGAATCGACATTTGAGTGTGGAGGATTTTTCCCGACTCGTAACTTCGCTGCCTCGCACGGATCGTCTGCACCTTTATGGAATAGGCGAGCCGACGATGCATCCGAAACTGATCGAGTTAGTGTCTTTTGCCGTTGCGTCCAAGAAGTTCAAGAAGATCAGTCTGACCAGCAATGGTCTGGCTCGAAGTGTGGATTTCTACCGCAGTATGTTTTCTGCGGGAGTATCGATGCTTTCGCTTTCTGTGGACTCGCTTGACGCTCAGATTGCGTCCCAAGTGCGCGCTGGCACGGATGTGATCCGGCTCGTGGACCGACTCAAAGAACTCTGTTCAGAGTTCCCTGGAAAGATTGAGATCACAACCGTCCTTGGGCGCCACAACATAAGGACCGCTTCGGAGCTCTTCGCTGAGCTTGACCGTCTAGGTCCACTTAGGATCAACATTCAGCCCTATGACGATCTGGGTAATCCCGGCGGGTGCTTGTCCGTTGAGGAGCGAGCATGGTTCATTCATGAGATCCCGACGCTGGCGCGGAGATTTAGGAACCTCGTCCTCTCGGGCGACCATCTCCTCCCATCTCTGGAGAGATGTACCGCGCCCTGGTTTGCTCCGTACATTTCGGTCGATGGATACGTGACCCCGTGCGGCCGCCTAACCGATCCGAAGGTGATTAACTTTGGCAATGTGCTTTCCTCTGATTTTCATCACACTTGGTTTGGATCAGACGCGGAAAAGTGGCGAGAGCAGTTTGTGCGCGAATCACCAAATGAGTGCGCCGGCTGCCCAATGCACATTAGTCGCATTTGCCCTCGCGCGTAATTGATGCCTGGTAAACCACTACAACCTCAAGAGGTGGCACAGTGACCGAGGAGTCTATGAACACTCTGGCGAGCGTTCGGCGGGTGCTAATTGTCATTCCGCCACTCGTCAATAGCGAATCGGAACCAACTGCGCTCAATATTGATCGTCCGGATTTCGAATCGTACCGATTGGTTTCGCCAGTCGAGCCTACGAGTGTTGCCGGTGATCTTCTTCAGCGTGGTTTTGATGTCGAGCTCTTTGATCTCGGCACCTATATGACTGGCAGATTCGAAGCCCTCCAGGCGTGTTTGCGGAACACCAAGCCAGATGCTGTGGTCATTGTTCAATCGATCCTGACCTTCGCGACCGCGCAGGATTGGGACGGCCGCAAAGTCTTCGACATAGCGCGTCAGGAGGTTTCCGGAGTTCTGACTGTACTCACCGGCGGGCAGCCAACGAACTATCCCGGCCAGGCGGTTACTGCAGGCGTTTGCGACTACTCGATCCGCGGGGAAGTGGACTTTGCCGTGGGCGAACTGCTGATTGCATTGAATGAGCGCCGGGAACTCAATCAAATCGACGGTCTCGCCTTCCGGGACAGCGCCGGGGAGGTGCACATCTCTGAGAAGTATCCAAGCGTGGACATCGCCGCGCTACCAATGCCGGCGTATCAGCTAATCGGCCACGAGCAGAAGGAGAAATACGCGTCGACACTCGAGCGTGGAAAGATCCGATACCCAGCGAGAAACACGCGCTATCGCGACATCATGACGTCACGCAGTTGCAGATTGCGCTGCGCGTTTTGCAGTGTTGCGGCGCTTCGCGGTGACGCGCAGCATTACAGGCGCAAACCGCTTGAGCGCGTTGTCGCGGAGATTGAATCCGCTCTCGAAGACGGTATTGGCGAGATTCATTTCTTTGACGACTTGTTTGCAGAGAGCGAGGAACAGATCATTGCTTTTGCGAACGAGCTTGTGCGCCGAAATCTCAAGTTCCCATGGTTTGCCGCGCAAGGCATGCCGCTGTGGCCGTTGACCCAGTCGGCCCTTGCAGCCATGAAGGAAGCAGGGATGTACCGGATTATTTGCCCGCTCGAATCGGGGAACGATCGAGTCTTGAAGCGCGTGATCGGTAAGGCCTATTCAACAACTAAGCACCATCACGATGTTCTCGAATGGTCCCATGGACTTGGGCTCGAGATTATCGGAATGTATGTACTCGGGATGCCAGGAGAGACTCGGCACGACATCTACGAGACAATGCAGTTTGCGGAAGCGCATCCTCAGGTGGACTACTCGGTGTTCTCGATCGCGACACCGATGGTCGGCACGCGTCTGATGAAGCAGGTCCTGAAGAGTGGCCAGCTTGACGACTCTGACAAGATTAATCGAGTGATCAAGCGAACAGTGGCTCTCTATGAGACTGATGCTTTCAGTGCGTACGAGCTGGGCGTGATTCGCGCGTTTGACTGGGATCGGATCAATTTCAATAAACCAGCGCGTGTCACGAAGTACGCCGCGATGGTCGGCGTTTCTGAAGTAGAGCTTCAACGCCTCCGCGATCACTCCAAGCAGACATTCTACCGATTCTTTCCAGACTACGACGGGCCGCTCTCGTTTTCGGAGTTATACAACCAGCCGGGGCTGTTCAAGGAGGCTCAGCCCGTCATCCCGAAGACCTTGTATTGAAGGTACTTGTCGCGGGCGCCAGCGGTCTTGTCGGGCGGCATCTGATTCGTCATCTGGCCGCGGCGAGGGTTGATGTCTTCGGAGCCTCTCGAAGCAAAAAGGGAGACCTGCCGCTTGACCTCGCGCGGCCGGAAATTCTCGTTGATCGCCTTCCACCTGGGGTTACACATGCAGTGGTCTGTTGCGGACTGACTGCGATCGATGAGTGTGCGAGAGATCCCGTTGGGTCGTCAAACGTTAACGTAGCCCAGACTCTTGCCCTCATTCGGGCCCTGGTGGCCCACGGTGTCGCCCCGGTGTTTTGCTCCTCCGATCTTGTCTTCTCGGGAGATCGGGGTCGTTATCACGAGCAAGATGTCTGCACACCGACCACTGAGTATGGCAGACAGAAATTGGCGGTGGAGCGTGCGCTAGCCGCCGAGGCGCCACTGTCTCTCGTTTGTCGTTTTAGTAAGTTGTATTGCCTTGATTCAAACGATCGATCGCCGGTCGGTCAGATACTCAATGCGCTTGATGAAGGCCGATCGGTCTACGCGGCCGACGATCAGATCATCTGTCCAACGCGGGTCGGCGATACCGCGGCGGCTCTTCTGGCCTTGATGCGAGCTGGTGCCACCGGCGTGTGGCATGTCGCCAGCCAGGATCGGATGACCCGTTTTGACCTTGCCATGATGTTGGCCGCTGCCGTAGGCCGGCCGGATCTGGTCGAGCGTCGGTCCATCAATGACTTCCGGTTCGTTGAGCCCCGACCGAAGGATGTGTCCCTCGATGCCAGCCGGGCGGTGGAGCGTTTCGGTCTTCACATGACTTCACTCGTCGACAATCTTCCCGAAATCATCAGACGCAGAACAGGAACTTCCTCCACATGACTCCCAATTGCCTTGCGGCAGTGCTCGAGCAATTGAACGCGCCGCTTAGACTCCGGGACCTGGCTCGGCCCGCCCTTCGACCAGGGCAGGTCGTTGTGGAAGTTGCCTACAGCGGTGTCTGTGGTTCCCAGTTGCTGGAAGTGCAGGGCAAGCGCGGTCCGGACCGCTTCCTGCCGCACACCCTTGGCCATGAAGGCTCGGGAATCGTGAGGGAGGTTGGCCCCGATGTTCGAAAGGTTGCGGTGGGCGACCGTGTCGTGCTCTCTTGGATTCGCGGTTCAGGCCTCGATGTTCCGGCGACGGTGTATCAGAGCCAGGATGGTGCGGTGAATTCCGGCGCGCTGAGCACGTTTATTCACCAGACGGTGACGTGCGAGAGCCGGGTAACACCCGTTCCCGCCGATCTGCCGTTGCGGGAAGCGGCGCTCCTTGGATGCGCAATTCCCACTGGAGCCGGGATCATTCTCAATTCGGCGCAACTCCAACGAGGACAAACCGTCGCTGTCTTTGGAGCCGGCGGAATCGGCCTATCCGCAATAATGGCGGCGTCCGCCGTGGGCGCCACCCAGGTGATCGCCATTGACATCGTTGCTGACAAACTCAAACTGGCGGAACTGCTCGGCGCCACCACGGTCATCGATGCTGCGGTGGTCGATGCGCCAGCGGCGATCGCGGAAGCCACGGGAGGCCGGGGCGTGGACTGCGCAGTCGAGTCGGCCGGTCGACGGGTGACGATGGAGGCTGCGCTCAAGTCGATCAGAGTTGGTGGCATCTGCGTACTCGCGGGCAATCTCGAAGCCGGAGAGAAAATCGAAATCGATCCATTTGATTTGATCCGCGGCAAGCGCCTCGTTGGAACCTGGGGAGGCGAGTCCGTGCCCGACCGAGACATTCCCCGGTTTGTGGACATGTACCGTCAAGGACTGCTGAAGCTGGGTGACCTCATCACTCACGAATTCCCGCTGTCTCGGGTTAACGATGCCATCGCCACTGTCGCATCCGGTCAGGCCGGTCGCGTGATGCTGCGCATGACAGAAGAATAGATGCAGTGTCGAGTGTGTGATTCGGTCCGCCTCGAGCCGGTCTTGGAACTTGGCCGCCAGCCTTGGTGCAACCACTTCCTGCGACCGGACGAAGTCGGGCGCGAGCCGTTCTACCCGCTGAGCCTCCTGTACTGCACGGACTGTGCGACGACGCAACTGGACTACACGGTGGCGAAAGAAGTGATGTTCAGCGATCACACCTATCTGTCGGGAATCACAAAGTCGCTGGACGAGCATTTTGCCGGGGTGGCCAATGACGTCACGTCACGCTTCCTAGCAGCGGCCTCGACCAAGAGCGTTCTTGACATCGGCTCAAATGACGGCACCCAGCTCAAGCACTTCCAGCGGCTCGGATACGACGTCTTAGGCGTTGAGTCCTCAAAAACCACGGCAGAAATGGCCATCGCCTCCGGTGTGCCAACCCTCAAAGCATTCTTCAATCAGGAAACCGCCCGGCAGATCGGTCGCCAGTTCGATATCATCAACGCGGCCGGAGTGTTCTTTCACCTGGAGGAATTGCATTCCGTTACTGACGGCATCCGGGAAGCCCTGAAGCCTGATGGCGTCTTCGTCGTCCAGTTCCTCTACATGAAACGAATCGTCGAGAACCTGGCCTTCGACCAGATCTATCACGAGCATCTTCTCTACTACAACCTCCGACCTCTGTCGACACTGCTCAAGCGTCACGGTCTCGAGATGTTCGACGCCTATGTTTCGCCGATCCATGGCGGATCGGTCATTGCATTTTGCGGTCATGCGGGTCATCGTCAGCCGAGCG
>SCUO01000059.1 GCA_004297395.1 Chloroflexota bacterium
TCGACCGACGGGATCGTGGTCGACGGCCGGATGATCAAGCGGGGCGACATGTCCGGCCCGAAGTCGGCCCGGATGATCCTCCAGAACCCGACCGTCGACACGGCGGTCTTCGAGGTCGCCCGGGGCGGGATCCTGCGCGAGGGCCTCGGCTACGACCGCAACGACGTGGCCGTCGTGACCAACGTCAGCGGCGACCACCTGGGCCTCGGTGGCATCGATACGCTGCGCCAGCTGGCCGACGTGAAGGGCGTCCTGGTCGAGGCGGTGCCCCGTACCGGTACGGCCGTCCTCAACGCCGACGACCCCAACGTCGCCCGGATGGGCGCCTCGTGCGACGGCGCCGTCATCTACTTCACGATGCAGACCGAGAAGGGCGAGCCGGGCTTCGACCGGGTGGACGGCCACTGCGGCCGGGGCGGCGCGGCGTTCGTCCTGCGTCACACGCCCGAAGGCGACCAGATCGTCCTCCGCCACGGCCCCCGGACGATGCCGTTGCTCTATACCCACCTCATCCCCGCGACGTTCGGCGGCAAGGCCCGGATGAACGTCGCCAACGCCCTGGCGGCGGCCGCGGCCGGCTGGGCGTCGGGCGCCCACCTCCACGACATCCGGCAGGGCCTCCGGACCTTCACGACGTCGTTCTTCCAGGCTCCCGGCCGGCTCAACCTCGTCGAGGTCGGCGGGGTCCGCGTCGTCATCGACTACTGCCACAACGTCGACGGGATGCGGGCCCTGGCCGACTTCGTGAACCGGATGATGTCGGACAACGGGACCCGTGACGGTCGGGCGATCGGGGTCATCGGCGTGCCCGGCGATCGCCGCGACGACGACATGCGCGACTACGGGGCGCTGGCCGCGACGGCCTTCGACGAGATCATCGTCCGCGAGGACCGCAACCCGCGCGGGCGGGCCCCGGCCGAGACCGCGGCCCACGTCCTGGCCGGCATCCGGGGCGCCCGGGCCGGCGGTGCCCGGACGACCCGGGCGGACACGATCCTCGACGAGATGACCGCCGTGAAGGCCGCCCTGCGGCGGGCCAACCCGGGCGACCTCCTCGTCATGTGCGTCGACGACGCGATCGGGGTCTACAAGGAGACGATGGCGGCCGCCGGTCACGGCCTCGGGACCACCGCGTTCGCCGATCCGGGCGAGCTGGAGGCGCCGGAGGGCTGATCAGCCGCGGCAAGGGCTGTCCCCTTCGAATATCGCTCCGGCGCATCCTGCCGGCCAGAACAAGGCTCGTCCCTGTCGGGAATCGCTCCCCGGAATGGCCGCCGAGGGCCGGGGCCGATTTGGCGTGGATCGGGGGTCGTGGGCGCCTGCGCCGCGCTTGCGGCGAGCGTGAACCAGGCCAGCCGTTGTCGCGGGACGTGCCGAACGACCCGTTCCGAGTCGTCCTGCATTCCACCCAGCGATATTCGAAGAGGGCCGGGCGGCGCCCGCGTGAGACGGGGACGCACGAGCGATGAGGCCCGCCGCGCGCCGCCGCCCGTGGCGCGACGCTGCGGCGGCGCCGACTCCCGCGATCAGCGGCCGATGTTGAGGTTCGCGCTGACGACCCGGACGATGCCAAGAATCTCGATGGCCGCGATCACCACGAGCGCGATACCGATCGCCATCTCCACGCGAAGGCCCTCCACTCCTCGTCGCCGACCATCCGGCGCGTGGCGAGGATGATGGGCCGCCGGGCGTCACGCCGCAACGGGATTCGGCAACGTAGTGGCACCAGTGCCGCGGCCTCAGCGTCCGGGTCGGCCCTCGAGGCGCGGGGCGAGGCTGACGAGCTCGGCGGCCGTCTCCACCGGCCGGAAGCCGAGCTGGCCGAGCAGGGCGAAGACGCCGGGCCGGTCCTCGTGGCAGAGGAGGACCACGACCCGGGCCTGGTCCGGCCGGGCGCCGGTCGCCGCGGCCCCGGCGCCGTTGAGCTCGGCTCGGAGCGCCGCCGCCTCCGATTCGTAGACGGGGATCTCGGTCCGCCAGCCGGCTGATCTGGCGCCTGCCGTGAGCTCCCCGACGACGGCCTCCCGCGAGCGGCCTCGGAGGTAGCCGAGCGTCTCCTTGATCGCGATCCGCTGGGCCCGGGACGCGGCGATGGCGCCCATGCCCCGGAGGGTGTCGTCGGG
>SCUO01000060.1 GCA_004297395.1 Chloroflexota bacterium
ATCGACCACGTCGTCCGGGCCGGGGTCCCGCGGGGCCTCCTCGTCCACTACCCGATGGAGCGACGAGCCGCCATCCAGCAGATCTGCACGCCGACCGAGGGGTTGGTGGTGCCGGGCCTGCCCGGCATGATCCTCGACGTCCGGCGGGGCGCCGTGCCGGCGCTCGCCGCGGCCGGGAGCCCGGATTAGGAGACGGTCAGGACCGGCTGGCCGGCGCTCGTCGCCGCTCGGACCGACATCCGCGCCGCGACCGTCCGGGCCAGCGTCGTGAGGGCCTGGGCCGCCGGGCCCGGCTGGCGCTGGGCGACCGCCGGGACGCCGACGTCGCCACCCTGCCGGACGGTCACGTCGAGCGGGATCCCGCCGAGGTACTCGAGGCTGTGCTCGCGGGCGAATCGCTCGCCGCCGCCGCGGCCGAACAGCTCGATCGGCTCGCCGCAGTGGGGGCAGATGAGGGCGGTCATGTTCTCGACGATCCCGATGACCGGCACGCTCATCCGCTTGAACATCGCTAGGGCCTTGTCGACGTCGAGGAGCGCGACCTCCTGGGGCGTCGTGACGAGGACCGCGCCCGAGATCGGGACCGCCTGGGCCAGGGTCAGCTGGGCATCGGAGGTGCCGGGCGGCAGGTCGATGACGAGGTAGTCGAGCTCGCCCCACTCGACGTCCCGGAGGAACTGCTGGATCGCCCCGCCCACGAGCGGCCCGCGCCAGATGATCGGCTGGCCGGCCGGCACGAAGAACTGGATGCTGATCGCCTTCACGCCGTGGCGCTCGAGCGGCAGGATCTTCTCGTTCTCGCTCTTCCCCGGCTGGCCGTCCAGGCCGAGCATGAGCGGCACGTTCGGGCCGGTGATGTCGGCGTCGAGGAGGCCGACGCTCGCCCCGTCGTTGGCGAGGGCCACCGCCAGGTTCACCGCCACGGTGCTCTTCCCCACCCCGCCCTTGCCGGACGCGACCGCGATGACGTTCTTCACGTTCGGGAGGAGCTGCTCGGCCGTCCGCGGCGCCGCCCGGCGGACGGTCGCGCCCCAGGTCAAGTCGATCGACTCGACCCCGATCGGGGTCAGGGCCGTCCGGACGCGAGCCTCGATCTCGTCCTTCAGGGGGCAGGCCGGCGTCGTCAGCTCGATCGTGAAGGCGACGGACGCGCCGTCGATCGTGAGGTCCTTGACCATCTGGCGGGTGACGAGGTCGCCACCGAGCTCCGGCTCCTGGACCGTGGCCAGGGCGGTCATGACGGCGGCTTCGGTGACCTGGGACATGGGATCCTCGGGCGGCTGGTGGAATTCCGACGACGGACGCGTCGATATCGTAGACCCGGCCGGCCAGACGCGTCGCCGGATGCGCCGCAGTCCGGCGCTCCGGCGCTCCTCGCCGACGCCGGCGCTTGTCTCCGAATACCAGCCCCCGTAATCGAGAGCGTCGTCGACGGCGTCGTCGGACCGCGCCCGTGGGTTCGACGTGGAGCGTTCGTGCTCGCCGGGGCGGCGCTCGCCGTCGGGCCGGGCTCCGCCGGCCGCAGA
>SCUO01000008.1 GCA_004297395.1 Chloroflexota bacterium
TCGACCTCGAGGACGCAGATGTCCCCATTCCACAGTTCAAGCCGCGTCACCCGATTCCTCCGGAGACGAGCGTCCGGATGCCCTCCGGTCCGGATCGCGCATGGTACACCCGGGGCAGGCGCCAGGCCATGCTCGTAACCGTTTCCCACGAGTTCGTGGTGCGACGGCGCGCCAGCTCCGCGGCCGAGATCTCGGCCCCGCCCTGGCGGCCCAGAAGGACGAACTCGTCGTCGGGCGTGACCGGCCGGCCGGGAACGTCGGTGACGTCGGCCATGATCGCGTCCATCGCCACCGTCCCGACCAGCGGGACCCGGCGCCCGCGGACCAGGGCTTCGGCGGCGTTGGAGAGCGAGCGCGGCCAGCCGTCGCCGTAGCCGAGGGGCAGCGTCGCGATCCGGCTGGGACGGTTGGTCCGGAAGGTCGGTCCGTAGCTGATGCCCCAGCCGGCCGGCAGGTCGGCGACGCGGACCGGCCGGGCATGCAGGGCCATCACCGGCCGGAGTGCCCGGGCGACCGCGGCGGGGATGACGTCGAGCAGCTCGTCGGGGACGAGGCCGTAGAGCGACAGGCCGGGGCGGACGCCGTCATAGGCGACCACGCCGTCCTGGACCAGGGCGCCACTGGCCGCCACGTGGCGCCGCGGCAGGCGGATGCCGGCCTCCCGGAGCCCCTGCGTCGCGGCCTCGAAGCGGGCCAGCTGGGCCGATGTCCCGGGCTTGTCCTCGGCCGCCTGGAGATGGGTCCACAGGCCGTCGAGGCGGGCGCCCAGCGCGGCCTCGATCCGGATCGCCGCCTCGAGCAGCTCGGGCGGCTGGAGCCCGCCCCGCCCGAGACCCGTCTCGACCTCGAGCTGGATGCGAAGCGACGCCAGCGGACGGCTGGCGCGGGATGTGCCGGCAGGACCGGCGGGCGTGGCCGGACTGGCCCGATGGGCCGCGGTGACCGCTGCCAGGCTCGCCTCCAGGAGGGCCATGTCACCGGCCGTGACCGCGATTCGTCGCCGGGCAGCCTCGGTCGCCCACGCGACCGGCACCGGGTACAGCACGAGGATCGGGCGCCGGATCCCCGCCTTGCGGAGCGCGACCGCCTCGTCGTACGTGGCGACACAGAAGCCTTCGACACCGGCGGCCTGGAGCGCGCGGGCGACCGGAATCGCCCCGTGACCGTAGGCATCGGCCTTCACGACGGGCTGGACGGGCACGCCCGCTCCGGCGTAGCGGCGGATCGTGGCCAGGTTCGCCAACAGGGCGTCGAGATCGACCTCGAGCCACGCGGTTCGTGGCAGCGGCGGGAGCCCCGCCCGCGCCAGCCGGGTCTCGATCGATCCGGCGGTCGGGCGCCCGCGGCCCCGGGTGCTCGACGTGGGACGCGACGGGGCGCTCAGTCGGTCGCCTCGGCCGGCGCCGCGCCGGAGCTCCCCTCGGACGGCGCCGGGTCGGAGGACCCCTCGGCCGGCCCGCGCACGGCGAACCCGAGACGCTTGCCGGGTCGCATCCGCTCGGCAACGGCGGCGAGCCGCTTGCGGGCGCCCGGGAGCGCCTCGGGCAGGTCACCGGCCAGGAGGCCGGCATCTCCGAGCCGATCGCGGACCGCCTCGCCGGCCATCCCGTGGAGGTACACGCCGAGGCGAGCGGCCTCGGCCGGCTTGAGGCCCTGGGCCAGGAGCGCCCCGATGACCCCGGCGAGGACGTCGCCGGTGCCACCCGTCGCGAGTGCCGGGTTCTCGAAGGGTGCCACCGACACGGTCCCGTCCGGCTCGGCGATGACCGTCCGGGCGCCCTTCAGCACGACGACCTGGCGCCAGCTCGTGGCGGCGTCACGGGCAGCGGCGGATCGAGCTTCGTCGTCGGCGGCGAGGTCGCCGTCCGCGGCCGGGTCCATGCCGGTGCCGGCCCGGAGGCGGGCGAACTCGCCGGGATGGGGGGTGAGCACGGCCGGACGGGTCGCGGCGGTCTGCCATTCGCCGATCGTGGCCATGGAGCGGAGCGCCTCCGCGTCGAGGACGATCGGCGAGGGCCGTTCCTCGTCGCCTGCGCCCAGCAGCTCGCGAACGAGCTCGGTCGTGGCCAGGCCCGGCCGAAGGCCCGGCCCCAGGACGATCGCGTCGTGCTCGTGGTCGAGGATCCGGGCCAGGGCCGGCTCCGGGTCGACCTCCTCGACGTCGTCCTCGGGCAGGGCCAGTGTCGTCGCCTCGACGACCTTGGCGGCGAACAGCGGCTGGAGCGATTCGGGAACGGCCAGGGTCACCAGGCCGGCCCCCGCGCGACCGGCGGCCCGGCAGACCAGCAGTGCCGCGCCGGCGTAGTCGAGCGAGCCGGCGATCACGAGGAGCTTGCCGAACGTCCCCTTGTGGCCCCGGGCCGGGCGGGCCGGCAGGAGCAGGGCGACCGACCGATCGTCCATGACCGGCAGGGTGGTCGCGGGCGCGGCCGTCGCCCCGGGCTCCCCGGCGCGGCGGCCGAAGCCGAGGGTCCGGTCAGTCACGCTCGCGCTCCGCGACGGCCGTCTCGTGGAGCGCCCGAAGCCGCTCCATCCGGGCCAGGATCCGGCGTTCCCGCTCGTCGAGGCGGGCCTCGATGTCGAGCGGGAAGACGTACCGCCCGCCGGCCGTCCGAATCCCGAATGCGATCGCAACGGCGTAGTCGGATTCGTGGGTGATCGAGAGGGCGATGCGGTCCATCCCGAGCTGCGTCGCCCGCTCCTCGGCCCGGCCGTGGAGCCGGACGGCCGGCTGGCCGGTCGGCAGCCGCTCGACCTCGATGTCGCGCCAGCCGATGCCCCGGACGCCGAGCCCGAGGACCTTGCTGACCGCCTCCTTGGCGGCCCACCGGCCGGCGAACGTCTCGGGCCGGTCACGAACATAGCGCTGCTCGGCCGGGGTCAGGACCCGGCGCGAGAAGCGTGGCCCGAAGCGCTCCAGGGCCGCCCGGATGCGGGCGACCTTGATGATGTCGATCCCGAGCTCGGTGGTGCCGGCCGGGACGGCCGCCGTGGGGACGGCCGCCGCGGGCACCCCTGCGGGCACGGCCCCAGCCAGGGCAGCCGTGGCCGCGGTCGCGCCATCGTCACTTCGCGCCACCGGCCGGACGTCCCCTACTCGACCGTGACGGACTTGGCCAGGTTGCGGGGCTGATCGACGTCCGTGCCCCGCGCGATCGCCACGTGGTAGGCGAAGAGCTGGAGGGGGATGATGGCCAGGACGGCGCTCACCGCCTCGTGGGTGTCGGGTACCCAGCAGACATCGTCGGCGAAGCGCTCGATCTGGGGGTCGCCCTGGGTCGCGACGGCGATGACCCGGGCGTCCCGGGCCCGGCCCTCCATGACGTTGCTGATGAGCTTGTCGTAGGTCGCGGAGCGGGTGGCCACGGCGACCAGCGGGCACTCGGCGTCGAGGAGCGAGATCGGGCCGTGCTTCAGCTCGCCGGCCGGGTAGCCCTCGGCGTGGACGTAGCTGATCTCCTTGAGCTTCAGGGCTCCCTCGAGGGCCGCCGGGTAGGTCGAGCCGCGGCCGACGAACATGAAGCCCCGCGAGTTGACGTACTTCCGGGCCAGATCTGTGGATCTGGGCGCGTTGAGGGCCAGGGCGGTCGTCGCGGCCTCGGGCAGCTTCCGGAGGGCCGCCCCGAGGGCCCGCTCCTCCATCTCGTCCATCGAGCCCCGAAGACGGCCGATCGCGGCAGCCAGGACGACGAGCGTCGTCACCTGGGTGACGAACGTCTTCGACGCGGCCACGGCGATCTCCGGCCCGGCCTGGAGGAAGAGGACCGCGTCGGCTTCCCTGGTGATCGCCGAGCCGACGGTATTGGTGACGGCGATGATCGGGCAGCCGCGCTCGCGGGCAAGGCGGGTCGGGGCGATCGTGTCGGCCGTCTCACCCGACTGGGTGACCGCGATGACGAGGGTCTTCCCATCGAGCGGCGGCGGGTTGTAGCGGAACTCCGAACCGACGGTGACCCGGGCCGGCAGGCCCGTCCAGCGCTCCAGGGCCGCCGCCCCGACGAGGGCGGCGTAGGAGGCCGTGCCGCAGGCCACCAGCTCGATCCGGGTGACCTCGCGGAGGACGTCGGCGAGGGCCTCGATCTCGGCCACGTGGATCCGGTCGTCGCGTCCGACCCGCCCGGCCAGCGACTGGCGCAGGGCGTCGGGCTGCTCGTGGATCTCCTTGAGCATGAAGTGCTCGTAGCCGCCCTTCTCGGCGACCTCGGGCGACCAGTCGATGATCGTCTCCCCTCGCTCCCGGACGACCCCATCGACCCCCGTCACGATGACCCCGGTCGGGCGGACGTCGACGACATCCCCTTCCTCGAGGAAGACGATCCGGTTGGTGTGGGCCAGGATCGCGGCCACGTCACTGGCGATGAACGTCTCCTCGCCATTGAGGCCCACCACGAGGGGCACGTCCTGGCGCGCCCCGACCAGCCGGCCCGCCTCCTCGCGATGCATCACGACGATGGCGTAGGCGCCCTCGACGCGGCGGAGGGCCGCCCTGACGGCATCGGCCAGGTCGCCCTGGTAGGCCTCCTCGACGAGATGGGCGAGGGCCTCCGTGTCCGTTTCTGATTCGAGCTTGTGCCCACGTTCCTCGAGGCCGTCGCGGAGCTCCCTGAAGTTCTCGATGATCCCGTTGTGGATGACGGTGATCTTGCCGGTGCAGTCGACGTGGGGGTGGGCATTGAGGTCGTTCGGCCGGCCGTGGGTCGCCCAGCGGGTGTGGGCCAGGCCCATCGCGGCGTGGGGGGTCCGGTCGGCGATCGCCGTCGTCAGGTTGGCGAGCTTGCCGGCCTTCTTCTCGACGAAGAGATCGCCCTCCTCATCGACGAGGGCGATGCCCGCCGAATCGTAGCCCCGGTACTCGAGGCGCCGAAGCCCCTCCATGAGGATCGGCCCCGCCTCGCGGGGCCCGGTGTAGCCGACGATGCCGCACATCGGTTCAGGTCCTTCGTCTTCTCGCCCGGCCGCCGCCGGGGGGTTCCTGGCTCGATGGGAAGGGCACCTGGCTCAGTGTAGCCGCTCGTTCGCGACGGCCGCGAGCGCGTCGGCCAGCTCCGCGACCACGGCGGCGTCCGGCCCTTCCACCATGACCCGCAGGGCGGGCTCCGTGCCGGACGGCCGGACGAGGATCCGGCCGGCCCCCGCCAGGCGTGCTTCCGCCTCGCGAATGGCTCGCTGGAGGACCGGATCCCCCTCCCACTGGTCCTTGTGACGCACCCGGACGGCTCGCTGTTGCTGGGGCAGGAGCGGGATCTTAGCCGCCAGGTCAGCCAGCGGCAGTCCGGCCGAGACCATGACGCGCAGGACCTCGAGGGCGGTCACGATCCCGTCACCCGAGGTGGTGTGCTCGCGAACGATGACGTGCCCGCTCTTCTCGCCACCCAGGCCGGCCCCGGCGACCTCCATCCCATCGAGGATGTACTTGTCGCCGACAGGGGTCCGGACGACCGTCCCGCCGGCGGCCTCGACGGCGCCCTGGAGGCCGCCGTTCGAAAGCACCGACACGACGAGGGTCCGCCCGGCCAGGGCGTCGCGTGCCAGGCGCTCCAGGGCCAGGACGCCGAGGATCTGGTCGCCGTCGACGATCCGACCGCTGGCGTCGACCGCGATCAGGCGATCGGCATCGCCGTCGAGGGCGAAGCCGACGTCGGCGCCACGTTCGACGACGACCCTCGCCAGCCCCGCCGGGTCCGTCGCCCCGCAGTGGAGGTTGATGTTCGTCCCATCAGGCAGGTTGTTGATGACCTCGACGCTCGCCCCGCTCGCCGCCAGGATCGCCGGCCCCACGCCGCCGCCGGAGCCGTTCGCGGCATCCAGGATGATCCGCAGCCCGCCGGCCCCGACCGCCGCGGCGAGGCGCGTCCGATCCGCGACGTAGCGGGCCACCCGATCCCGGGCATCGACCGCGACGCCGAGGTCGTCGTTGCCGGCGCCGCCGAGCTCCTCGGTCCGCCAGATGAGCTGCTCGAGCTCCTCCTCGACCGTGTCGTCGAGCTTCAGGCCGTCCCGGTCGAGGACCTTGAGCCCGTTGTCGGTCGCCGGGTTGTGGGACGCCGAGACCATGATCCCGGCGGCGAACTCTCCGCCGCCGGCGAGGAAGGCGAGGGCCGGCGTTGGCACCACGCCAACCTGGTGGACGTCGGTGCCGAGGCTCGTCGCCCCGGCCGTGATCGCGGCCACGAACAGGTCGCACGAGCGACGGGTGTCCTGGCCCACGACGATCGAGCCGCGCGCGCCGACCAGCCGGTGGGCGGTCGCCCGCCCAAGGGCGTATGCGGTCGTCGGCTTCAGCTCGACGTTGGCGACGCCGCGGATGCCGTCGGTTCCGAACAGTCGGGGCACGGTCGGTCGATCCTCCGGTGGGTTCCTGTCGTGGCTTCGACGAGGGTGCTGGGCGGCCGAGACGTCAGGGCACGGGGCTGGGCGAGGGCGGCGGCGGGCTTGGAGACGGTGGCGGCAGGCTGATCGTGACGGTGATCGGGTTCGGGCTCGCGCCGATCAGGGCCAGCCCGGTCTGGAGGTTCGCCGTCACGCTCACCTCGTGGCTTCCGGCCTCGAGGCCGGTGACGTCGAGGGTCAGGACGAGCTCCGAGCCCGACAGCCGGTCGAGGTCGGCGAGCGAGCCGCCGATCGTGACCAGCACCCGATCGGTCGACAGGACGTACTCGCGGTCGGCCCGGGCGCCGACGAGGATGAGCCCGGCCTCGAAGGATCGCGACGCCGTCACCGGCCGAAGGGTCACGGTCACGGTGATCGCCGCATCGCCGACGGCC
The DNA here is from genome assembly GCA_004297395.1 of Chloroflexota bacterium. GTDB lineage: Bacteria > Chloroflexota > Limnocylindria > Limnocylindrales > CSP1-4 > UBA5189. Next base: position 6,765 of record SCUO01000008.1, read on the forward strand.
TGGACGCCATCCGGGAGCTCGAGCGTGACCAGGGCCGTGACGCTCGAGGTGGCGCCCGTGATCGTCACCGGTGACGTATCCGCGACCTCGAGGGCTGCGAGGTCATCGACGTCGCCCTCGACCGCCACGACGATCGGCTCCACGGTGACGATGGCGACCTCGAAGCCCACGGCCGGCGAGCCGGCGACCAGCGGCCGGATGGGAAGGGTCTTCGTCTGGCGATCGCTGAAGATCGGCAGCCGGACGCGGGTCGAGGCCGGCTCCACGTCGACCTGCAGGACGGGCTCTCCGGCCAGGTCGACCGGCAGCAGGTCCACCAGCCGGTTGAAGTCGATACCCGACGTCTCGACCGAGATTCGCGCCTGCACCTCGGCGACCTTGTCGACGATCGAGGCGGCCCCGGTGACGGTCACCTCCTCGTCCTCGACGATCGGGTCACCGACCTCGAGACCGCTCGGGACCGGTCCGATGACGGCCTTGACCGGGACCACCCGGCTGATGACGGCATCGAGCTCCACGACGATCTGGTCGGGATCGAACTCGAGGACCTGGACCCGGGGATCGATCGATTCGACGCGAACGTTGACGAGCACCCGACCATCGGCCGGGTCGACATCGCTGAGGTCGACCGTCGCCCGGAAGCTCGAGCTGTCTAGCCGAAGGCCGAGATCCGCGGGCGCCAGGTACCGGATCTCCCGGACCGCACCGAGGTCCGACAGGATCGTTGCCTCCGGAGCAACTCCAATCGGCTCGATCGGGATGCTGACCGGGAAGACCTTGGAGTTCGTCGAGATGACGAACCCGGCATAGAGCACCGTGGCGAGCGCGATGGCGCCGAGCTTCAGCGGCCAGTTGTGGATGACGAGGCCCAGGACCCGGGTCATCGCCTTGGCGTGCCCGATGCCGCGGGCTCGGTCGGTGGAACGGGCACGACGGGCGCGGGCGAGCTGGGCGTGGCCGGAGCGATCGTGGCGGGTGTTGTCGCGGCGGGCGCGGGCGAGATGGCGGGCGCGGGTGTCGTCGGCGCTGTCGACGCGGTCGGCGCCGATCGGCCGACGAGGCGCCCCAGCCCACCGATGGTCGATCCCCGGCGGGCCGTGGCGGCCGTGGACCGGAACCGGAACCGGCTGCCGTCAGCCTGGGGATCGAGCAGGGCCCGGAGGGCGCGGGCAAGCTGCAGCTCGCCGAGGTTGCGGACGATCCGGGCCCGTTCCACGAGGCTCACCTGGCCGTTCTCCTCGGAGATCACGACGACCACGGCGTCGGTCTGCTCGGTGATCCCGAGCGCAGCCCGATGGCGGGTCCCGAGCCGCTCGGTGTGGACGGTCGTCTCGGCCAGGGGCAGGAGGGCGCCCGCTGCGATGATCGACGCTCCCCGGACGATGACGGCGCCGTCATGGAGGGCCGTCCTGGGCATGAAGATCGTGCGGAGGAGATCGACGCTGAGGTTGCCATGGATCATCACCCCGGATTCGGCGATCTCCTCGAGGCCCGTGTCGCGCTCCAGGACGATGAGCGCGCCGTGGCCGTCACCGGAGAGGAGCGCGGCCGCCCGGGCAACCTTTGTCGCGACCTCCTCGGCCTCCCGGTTCTCGGCCTGGAAGAGCCACGCGAACGAGCCGACCCGTCCGATCCGCTCCAGGGCTCGCCGGAGCTCGGGCTGGAAGATGACGACGACGGCGACGAGCCCGACGACGGCGCCGGCCTGGAGGATCTGGGTGAGCAGCCTGAGGCTCAGGGCCTGGGCCGCGAAGTAGACGACGAAGAGGACGCTGACGCCGATCACCAGGCGAACCGTCCGGGTCCCGCGGATGAGGCTGAAGAGCCAGTAGATGAGGACCGCGGTGAGCCCGATGTCGAGGAGCGTCGTGGGCCCGATCTGGTCCAGGATCGACGCGAGGAGCTGCGGCATCGTCGGGCGAGTGTAGCATCGACACCCGTTCGGACCGGGGTCCGCGGAGGCGCACTGATGCTCCCCGAGATCGCCCCCGGACGACCCCGGTCAGGCCTCGACGAGGTCGCTCAGGCGCCGGCGACCGACCCCGCCGGGAGCTCGATGCCACGATCGAAGGCGAAGGCGGCGATCGCAGTTCGTGCGTCGACGTCGCCATCGAGGTCAGCCAGGCGCGCCAGCAGCCGGAGCTTCTCGGTGGCCGTGCCCGTCCAGCCGTGATCCATCTGGATCGCCGCGATCTCGCGCTGGAGGCGGTGGTCCGATGGCGCCAGGACGAGGAGCGCGAAGCAGGCGTCCATCGCGGCATCCAGGCGCCCGGCGGCTCGATGGAGCGCCGCCAGCGCCAGGAGCCGCTCCGTGCCGCCCGCGATGTCGCCGCTGTCGAGGAGGGCATCGGCGACGGCCCGCAGGACCGAGGGCTCCGGCCCCGGCGGTGCCGGCTCGGGTCTCGCCGTCGGCACCTCCCCGGATTCCGCGTCCGCAACGGGGATCGCGCTCGGCTCTCGTTCCGCCGCAGCCGCAGCAGCCGCCGCCGGTTCGGGCTCAGGCGCCTGCTCGGGCGCAGGCTCCCGCCCGGGCTCGCGCGGCGCCGGCGTCTCGACGGCCTCCAGGATCCGGAGCGCCCGTTCGAGGGCGTCCACCGCATCGCGATCACCGCCGCTGTCCCGGAGGAGCGCGCCCAACCGCTCCGTCTCCCGGCGCCGGGTGCGCGATTCGGCGAGCTCCAGGGCTCGCCGGGCAGCATCGGCGGCATCGGTCAGCCGACCGGCCCGCTCGAGGACGCCGGCCAGGGCTTCGAAATCGACGGCCGCCTCGGCGCGCCGGCCCTGCTCCGCCTGGAGCTCTGCCCGGCCAAGCAGCGCCCCCTCGTCCTCGGGTGCCAGGCTCAGGGCCACGCCGAAGGCCGCGAGGGCCTCCTCGGGACGATCGGCCCGGCGGAGCACGCCGCCCAGGCTGACGTAGGGAAGGGCCCGGTCGGGGGCGATCGTGGCGGCGGACCGATAGGCCGCCTCGGCGACGTCGAGCCGGCCTCGGAGGGCAGCGACGTGGCCGCGGCGGAGGGCGTCCTTGTACTGCTCGTAGAGGGCCTGGCTCATCGGACCCGCATCCTACCCCGGCCTTGGCGCACCGCGCCCGGCACGCCGCACCTAGCCGGCTGGGTCGCCGAGGAGCTCGACGAGGAGTCCCTTCTGGACGTGGAGCCGGTTCTCGGACTGCTGGAAGATCAGGCTGCGCGGACCGTCCATGACCTCGGACGTGATCTCCTCGCCGCGATGGGCCGGCAGGCAGTGCATGACCCGAACCCCCTGCCCGGCGACCGCGCACAGCCCCTCGTTCACCTGGAAGGCGGCGAAGGCAGTCCGGCGCTCGTCGGCCTCGGCCTCCTGTCCCATCGACGTCCAGGCATCGGTGTAGATGACGTCGGCCCCGTCGACGGCGGCACGGGGGTCGTGGCCGATCTCCAGCGCGCCACCGGCGGCCGCCGCGAGGGCCGTGGCCCGCTCGACGATCGCCGCGTCAGGCGCGTAGCCCGGTGGATGGGCGAGCCGGACGACGGCGCCCTGGCCGGCCGCGACGAGCGCCAGCGAATGGAAGACATTGTTGCCGTCGCCGACGAAGGCGACGACGAGCCCATCGAGGCGCCCGAATGTCTCGCCGAGGGTGAAGACGTCGGCCAGGGCCTGACAAGGGTGCTCGTGGAGGGTCAGGGCGTTGATGACCGGGATGTCGGCGGCCGCGGCCAGCTCGACCGCGATCTGGTGGTGGCCGGTCCGGATCACGATGGCGTCTACGAACCCCTGGAGGTTGCGGGCAACGTCGGCGACCGATTCACGCTCCCCCCAGCCGACGTTGCCGGAGGTCAGCTGGATCGCCCCGCCGCCGAGCTGGAGCATGCCCGCCTCGAACGTCACCCGGGTCCGGAGGCTGGGCCGCTCGAAGAGCATCGCCAGCGTCCGCCGGACCAGGGGCGGATCGGCGTGCCGCCGCGCGACGACGAACTCGGCCTTGAGCGCTGCTGCGGTCGCGAAGACCCGCCGCACCTCGTCCGGGCGCAGGTCAGCCGCGCTCAGCAGGTCGCGCCCGCGAAGGGACTGCGCTGATGCGAGTTCGCCGCTCATCCCGCAACTCTAGCGGTACGTGAAGTTGAACCGGGGGGCGCGAGCCGCCACCAAGCCGCCGGATGACGGCCGCGGCGAAGGCGCGGCCGAGCACGTGAGCGAGCGCACTTCAAGGTGCGTGAGCGAGCGCGCGGAGGCCGCAACGCACGCCCCGGGCCGTCAGCCGGTGGCGATCTACCGCTTGGTGTACTGGGGGGCCTTGCGGGCTCGCTTGAGCCCGTACTTCTTGCGCTCCTTCATCCGCGGGTCGCGGGTCAGGAGGCCGGCCTGGCGGAGCGGCAGCCGATGCCCCTCGGGGTCCAGCTCGAGAAGGGCCCGGGCGATGCCGTGGCGGATCGCGCCGGCTTGGCCGGTGACCCCGCCGCCCTCGACCTTGATCATGGCGTTGAAGCGGCCCTCGGTGCCGGTGACCCGGAAGGGCATCCGGACGTCGGCCTCGTCGATCGCGTTGCCGAAGTGCTCGAGGAGCGAGCGGCCGTTGACGACGATCTCGCCCTCGCCGGGCAGGAGCCGGACGCGGGCGATGGCGGTCTTGCGACGACCGGTCCCGGAGTTGAAGGCGGTAGGGGTTGCCATCGAGCGATCCTCCGTCAGGCGAGCGGCTCAGGCCGCTGGGCCTGATGGGGATGATCGTTGCCGGCGTAGATCTTCAGCTTCCGGAGCTGCTGGGCTCCGAGCCGGGTGTGAGGCAGCATGCCCTTGACCGCGCGTCGGACGACCTCTTCCGGACGTCGCTCGAGGAGCTTGCCGAGCGACTCCTCCTTGAAGCCCTGGGGGTGGCCGCTGTGGCGGGCGTAGACCTTGGTCTCGGTCTTGCCGGCGGTGATGGCGACCTTCGACGCGTTCAGGACGATCACGTGGTCGCCGGTGTCGAGGTGCTGGGTGTAGGTCGGCTTGTGCTTGCCGGAGAGAACGCGGGCGACCTGCGTCGCGAGGCGGCCGAGTGTCTGGCCCGTCGCGTCCACGACGAACCAGCGTCGCTCGATCTCGCTCTCCCGGACCGTGTAGGTCTTGGCGTTCATCGTTCCTCGTCTTCTCCGTTGCTCCACTGGCGCCGCCCCATGGCAACGCGCCGGAGGCACAGCCCCTTCGCCGGAGCCGCTGCCCCGTCGAAGGCCGGTCGTCGGTCGGCAAGCGCCGCGGCAACCGCCGTCTCATTCATCTTCCCCGCCCCCACGGCGAGGAGGGCGGCGACGATGCGCCGGACCATCCCTCGCAGGAAGGCGTCGGCCCGGACATCGATCGTGACCAGGGACCCGTCCCGCCGGACCCGAACGTGGTGGACGTTCCGGACCGGCTGCGGATCGGACCCACCGAAGGCGCTGAAGTCGTGGCGGCCCTCGAAGGCCGCTGCGGCTCGTGCCATCGCGTCCACGTCCAGTCGGTTCCGCACCCGGAGCGCGGTGCGCTCCCGGAGCGGGCTTCGCGGCCCGTTCCAGACGGTGTAGCGGTACTCCCGGTACCGCGCCGCGTAGCGAGGGTGGAAGCCCCGGGCCGCCCGACGAACGTCGCGAACCGCGACATCCGGCGGAAGCAGGCCGTTGAGGGCTTCAGTCAGCTCGGCCGCCTGGAGCCGCCCCGCGTACGAGAAGGCGATGACCTGTCCCGTCGCGTGGACCCCGGCGTCCGTCCGACCGGCGCCGTCGACCGGTTGCCGCTCGCCTCCGGAGAGGTGAGCCAGCGCGGCCTCGAGCGCCCCCTGGACGGTCCGGACCCCAGGCCGCTGGGCCTGGAAGCCGGCGAAATCCGTGCCGTCGTATTCGACCCGCGCGCGATACCGCACGGGGGTGGCCTCTCGGCCACCTGCTGCTTCGCCCGGCCGGGCGCCCATCGGACGCCTAGACGAGCTCGATCTGGACCATCTCGGCGGCATCGCCCGAGCGCTGGCCGATCTTCACGATCCGGGTGTAGCCGGACGTTCGATCGGCGTACTTGGGGGCGATCTCGTCGAACAGCTTGGTCACGACGAGCGGCTCGTTCGGGAACTCCGAGACGATCCGCCGCCGGGCGGAGAGGTCACCACGCTTGGCGAGCGTGATCGCCCGCTCCACGTAGCCCTGGATCTCCTTGGCCTTCGCCTCGGTGGTCTTGACCCGCTCATAGCGGAGGACCGAGACGGTCAGGTTCTTGTAGAGGGCCAGGCGCGGGCCCATCTTGCGACTGAGCTTGCGCCCGTCGATGCGGTGGGCCATCTCAGGCGTCCTCGTCCTCGAGCGAGGCCTCGGCCTCGTCGCCTTCGACCTCGCCGTCGAAGGCCGACGGCTCCGTCTCGGGCAGGATGAAGCCGCGCATCCGGAGGCGCTCCTTCATCTCGTCGAGCGACTTCTTGCCGAAGTTGCGCATCCGGAGGAGGTCGTCGTCCTTCAGCTGGAGGAGCTGGCCGACCTTGACGATGTTGTTGCGCTTGAGCGAGTTGTAGGCCCGCATCGGGAGGTCGAGCTCCTCGATCGGCATGTCCAGCATGTTCGGGGGCAGCTGCGGGACGCCGGCCCCGGCCCGGTCGCCGGGCATGGCCGCCTGGCCGATGGTGATGAACGGCCGGAACTGCTCGACCAGGATCCCGGCCGAGCGGCTGAGGGCCTCCTCGGGCCCGATCGTGCCGTCGGTCTCGATCTCGATCGTCAGCTTGTCGAAGTTGGTCACCTGGCCGACACGCATGCTCTCGACCCAGTAGTTGACCTTGCGGACCGGGGTGAAGATCGCGTCGACGGCGATGACGCCGATCGGCAGGGCCTCGGAGCGCTCGGCGCCCAGGTAGCCCACGCCGCGTTCGACCGTGAGGTCCATCTCAATTGTCACGTCGTCCGAGTCGAGGGTCATGAGGACGAGATCCGGGTTGACGATCTCGACGTCGGCCGATTCGAGGAGATCGGCGGCCAGGACCGGTCCGGCGCCGCTCTTGGTGAGGCGGAGCTGGACGGGATGGGTCGCGAAGCTCTTCAGGCGGAGCTTCTTGACGTTCAGGACGATCTGGGTGACGTCCTCCTTGACGCCGGCGATCGTGGAGAACTCCTGGTACACGTCCCGGATCTGGATGGACGTGACCGCGGCACCCTCGAGCGACGAGAGGAGGACGCGCCGCAGCGCGTTGCCGAGGGTGACGCCGTAGCCGGCCTGGAGGGGTCCGGCCTCGTACTTGGCGTACGTGCCGACTTCCTCGACAGGCTCGATCTGCGGGCTCTCGAGTTCGATCATGGGTTCGGGTTACCTCGAGTAGAACTCGACCACGAGCTGCTCGTTGAGGTCGAGCGGCATCTGGTCGCGGCGGGGCAGGCTGAGGACGGAGCCCGCCAGGCGGGCCGGCTCCAGGCTGAGCCACTCCGGGGCCTGGTGGGACCGGAGCGTCTCCTTGGCGAGCTTGAACGGCTCGCGGTCGCGGCGTGATTCCCGGACCTCGATCCGGTCGCCCGGCTTCACCACGAATGAGGCCACGTCAGTCGGGACACCGTTCACGGCAAAGTGGCCGTGGTTCACGAGCTGGCGAGCCTGGGCCCGCGACGTCGCGAAGCCAAGGCGGAAGACGACGTTGTCGAGACGCGTCTCGAGGAAGCGAAGGAGGTTCTCGCCGGTCACGCCGTCGACGTTGCCGGCCGCCACGAAGTAGTTGTGGAACTGCCGCTCGAGGACGGAATAGACGCGGCGAACCTTCTGCTTCTCGCGCAGCTGGATGCCGAAGTCGCCCATCTTGCGACGGCGGACGCCGTGCTGGCCGGGCGGGCTGGGACGGCGCTCGAAGGCGCACTTCTTGGTGTAGCAGCGGGTGCCCTTCAGGAAGAGCTTCGTGCCCTCCCGGCGGCAGAGGCGACAGACGGATCCGGTGTAGCGAGCCATGATGTCCCTCCGCTCAGACCCGGCGCCGCTTGGGCGGGCGGCAGCCGTTGTGCGGGATGGGCGTCACATCGGTGATCGCGGTGACCTCGAGGCCGGCCGTCTGGAGCGAGCGGATCGCCTGCTCGCGGCCGGCGCCGGGCCCCTTCACGTAGACCTCGACCTGGCGCATGCCGTGCTCCATCGCCTTGCGGGCGGCGATCTCGGCGGACATCGCGGCGGCGTAGGGCGTGCTCTTGCGGGAGCCCTTGAAGCCGGCCACGCCGGCTGAGCCCCAGCTGATCACGGCCCCTACCGGGTCGGTGATCGTGATGATCGTGTTGTTGAAGGATGCCTGGACGTGAACGTGCCCCTGGGGCACGTTCTTCTTCTCCCGGCGCCGCTGCTTGACGGCCCGCTTCCGTTCAGCCATGCGTGTCGATATCCCTCGTCACTACTTCGTCGCCTTGCGCCGTGCGCCGACCGTCTTCTTGGGTCCGCGCCGCTGCCGGGCGTTGGTCTTCGTCCGCTGGCCCCGGACCGGCAGGTTCCGCCGATGGCGGAGGCCGCGGTACGAGCCGATCTCGATGAGTCGCTTCACGTTGAGCGCCACCTCGCGGCGGAGGTCGCCCTCCACCTTGAAGCGCCGGTCGATGAGCTCGCGGAGGCGATTGACCTGCTCCTCCGTGAGGTCGCGGACCCGGGTGTCCGCATTGACGTTGGTCTGGGTCAGGATCTTCTGGGCGGTCGGCAGGCCGATCCCGTAGATGTAGGTCAGGGCGACCTCGACCCGCTTCTCGCGGGGAATGTCGATGCCGGCGATACGTGCCATCGGACCCCTACCCCTGCCGCTGCTTGTGCTTCGGGTTCGTGCAGATGACCATCACGGTGCCGTGACGGCGAATGACCTTGCAGTTGTCGCAGCGCGCCTTGACGGAAGCTCTGACTTTCAACGGATCCTCGACGAGTTGGTTCGCGCCCGAGGCAGACGAACGGTGGCTACTTCAGTCGGTAGGTGATTCGACCGCGGGTCAGGTCATACGGAGAGAGCTCGACCCTGACTCGGTCGCCCGGCAGGATCCGGATGAAGTTCATCCGAAGCTTGCCGGAGATGTGGGCCAGCACGCGGTGGCCATTCTCCAGCTCGACCGCGAACATGGTGTTCGGGAGCGGCTCGAGGACCGTCCCTTCGACTTCGATCGCGTCTCGCTTGGCCACGGGCGGTGCTGTGTCCCTTTCTCACGGCGAGTGCCGGCCCGGGCGGGCCGACACACGAACGCGTAGCGTATCAGAACTGTGGTTGATTGGGCAAGCGGAAGGCCGCCCGGCGATGTCGAGGAGCCGGTCCCCTAGACACTTGTCAGGATCTCCGGTCCATTGTCCGTCACGGCGATCGTGTGCTCGAAGTGGGCGGCCAGCGAGCCATCCGCGGTGACCACCGTCCAGTGGTCGGGCAGGACCTCGACATCGTCGCCGCCGAGGGTGAACATCGGCTCGATGGCCAGGCAGATGCCGGGCTGGAGCTCCATCCCCCGCGAGCCTGTCCGGTAGTTCGGAACCTGCGGGTCCTGGTGCATGTCCGTCCCGATGCCGTGGCCAACGAACTGGCGGACGATGCCGTAGCCATGCTCGCGGCCGATGTCCTCGACCGCGGCCGAGATGTCCCCGACGCGATTGCCGACGACGGCGGCGGCGATGCCGGCCATGAGGGCCAGGCGGGTGGCGGTCACGAGCTCGTCGACCTCGGGTGGAGCGTCGCCGACGACGAACGTCCGGGCGGCATCGCCGTGCCAGCCGTCGACGATCGCGCCGACATCGATGGACACGATCTGGCCGGCGCGGACGACCCGCTCGCTGGGGATGCCGTGGACGACCTCGCTGTCGATCGAGATGCAGGTGCTCGCCGGGAAGGCCGTCGGCCCGCGACCATAGCGGCCGCCGCCCAGGTAGCCCTTGAACGACGGGATGCCGCCGGAGGCCCGGATGTGCTCCTCGGCCAGGCGGTCCAGGTGGCCCGTGGTGACGCCGGGACGGAGCTCCTCCTCGACGAGCGCCAGGACCTCGGCCACGACCCGCCCGGCACGGCGCATCTGCTCGATCTCGCGGCGGGACTTGCGGGTCACCATGTCAGGCCCGCCCTGACGTCCCGGCGGCGACGGCCTCGAGGGCCGCACCGAGGGCGGCGGAAACCTCGCCGATGGGCTCGCGCCCATCGACCGTTCGAAGCGCACCGGTGGAGCGGTAGTGCTCGACGACCGCATCGAGGTCGGCCAGCTGGCTTGCCAGGCGGGCCCGGATCGTCTCGGGCCGGTCATCGTCGCGTTGATACAGCGGCGAGCCGTCGAGGTCGCACGTCCCGGCGACCCGCGGCGGGTTCATCGTCGCGTGGTACGGGTGGCCGGCCGCGCGGCAGATCCAGCGTCCCGAGAGCCGGGCGACGAGGTCCTCGGCCGGGACGTCGATGAGGAGCGCGGCATCGACCCGGCCGCCACGGGCGGCCAGGAAGGCGTCGAGCGCCCGGGCCTGGACCGCGGTCCGGGGGAAGCCGTCGAGGATCGCGCCGGCCGCGGCATCGGGCCGGCCGAGGCGCTCCTCGAGCATCCGGATCGTGACGTCGTCGGGCACGAGCTGGCCGGCATCCATGTAGGCCTTCGCCTCGAGGCCGATCGGCGTCGCCGCGCGGAGCGCGGTCCGGAACAGGTCACCGGTCGCAACGTGGGGAATCCCCAGGCGGTCACGGAGGACCGCCGCCTGGGTGCCCTTCCCTGCGCCCGGGGCGCCAAGCAGCACGACCAACATCATGTGGATCTGCTCCCGCGCGGACGCACCGGCACTCTTGCGCCGGTCGCGTGCCGGATGGCGAGTCGAGCGCAAGGCGCCGCCGAGCACGCTCGCGAGCGCACTTGGTGGTGCGTGAGCGAGCGCGCGCAGGCGGCAACGCGGCGATCGGCCGCCAGCCAGCGCGCCATCGTCACCGTATAAAACCCTCGTAGTTGCGCATCATCAGCTGGGCCTCGATCTGCTTCATCGTCTCTACGACGACCGACACGACGATGAGCAGGCCGGTGCCGCCGAGGGCGACGCCCGACAGGTTCGGATCCAGTACGCCGGCCACCACCGGACCCACGGCCACGGTGCCGAGGAAGAGGGCGCCGGCGATCGTGATCCGGGACACGACCCGGGCGAGGTAGTCCTGGGTCGGCCGGCCGGGCCGGATGCCGGGGATGAAGCCGCCGTTCTTGCGAAGCTGCTCGGCCGTTTCGTCCGGCTTGAAGGTGAAGGCCGTGTAGAAGTAGGTGAAGCCCACCGTCAGCAGGAAATACATGATCGCGTACTGGGGTGTGGAGGACGACAGGAAGCCGGCGATCGCGGTGGCCACGTTCCTGACGCCCTCGACCGTCGAGAACGAGAAGTAGACCGCGAGCTGAGCCGGGAACTGGAGAATCGAGATCGCGAAGATGATCGGGATGACACCTGCCAGGTTCACCCGCAGCGGCAGGAACGTCTGTCCGCCCTGGTACATCCGCCGGCCCCGAACGCGGCTGGCGTACTGGATCGGGATGCGCCGCTGGCCCTCCTGGATGTAGATGATCACGGCCACGGCCACGATCGCCAGGACGGCGAAGAGGACGATGTCGCGGAGCGGCAGGTTGCCGGCCAGGAGGCTGCCGACCGCCCCCGGCGCCTGGCTGACGATGCCGGCGAAGATGATGAAGCTGATGCCGTTGCCGATGCCCTTCTCGGTGATCAGCTCGCCCAGCCACATCAGGAGGACCGCGCCGGCGACCATCGTGATCATCTGGACCCAGGACATCGCGTTGCCCAGGCCGAAGCCGCCGACGATGATCCCACTGGCATTCAGCGCGGACAGGATGCCGAACGCCTGGAGGAAGGCCATCGGCACGGTCAGGTAACGGGTGTACTGGTTCAGGCGCTGGCGCCCGTACTCGCCCTCACGGCTCAGTGCCTGGAGCGAGGGGATGACCCCCTGCATCAGCTGCATGATGATCGAGGCGTTGATGTACGGGTTCATCGTCAGGCCCACGATCGACAGGCTTGACAGGCCGCCGCCGGCGAACAGGTCGAGGATCCCGAAGGCCTGGTTGTTCTCGAAGAACCTCGCCAACTCGTCGCGGTTCACGCCGGGCAGGGGCACCTGGGCCAGCAGCCGGTAGACGATGAGGATCCCGAGGACGAACAGGATGCGGCGCCGGATGTCCGGCGCCCGGAAGGCGTTGAGGATCGACTCGAACACCGGTCAGGCGTCCGCGGTGGTGTCGTCGGCGTCGGTGGAGGCGGCGGATTCGGTGGCCGGCTCGGCGGGCTCCGGGGCGGCTTCGGGCTCGGCCGCGGGGGCCGCCTTGGCCTTCGCCCGCGAGCGGGCGGCGGGCTTCGGGGCGGTCGCTTCGGGCGCGGCGGGTGCCTCGGCCGGCGCACCCGCCACCGGCTCGGCGGTGGCCTCCACGGTCTCGGGGGTCGCGGGAGCGACGGCCTCGGGAGCCGGCTCGGGTGCGGCTTCGGGTGCCGCATCCGGCTCGGTCTCGGCCTCGACCCCGAGCGCGGTGGTACGCCGGGTCGGGATCTCGAGCAGTGACACGGAGCCGCCGGCGGCCTCGATCTTGGCCCGGGCCGAGGCGCTGATCCGGTCGGCGACGACGAACAGGGCGGTCGAGAGCTCGCCGTTGCCGAGGATCTTCATCGGCTTGTCGAGCGACCGGACCAGCCCGGCGGCGCGGAGGATCTCCTGGTTGACGGTGATCGGGGCCGGTGCGGCGCCCTTGGACTTCTTCGCCCCGGGCATCTCGCCGCTCTCGAGCACGCCGAGCTCGACGAGACCGGCGATGGCCCCGACGTTCACGACCTCGTACTCGATCTTGAACGGGTTCTTGAAGCCACGGAGCTTCGGGATCCGCTGGTGGAGCGGCGTCTGGCCACCCTCGAACCAGGCCGGGATCTTGCCGCCGGCGCGGGCCTTCTGGCCCTTCGTCCCACGGCCCGCGGTCTTGCCCTTGCCGGCCGCGATGCCGCGACCGACCCGGGTCTTCTTGGTGTGCGACCCGGGGGCGGGCCGCAGATCGTGGAGCTTCACTTCGTGGCTTCCTTGCTCTCCGCCGGGAGCTCCTCGACCGAGACGAGGAAACGGACCTGGCGGACCATGCCCCTGGTGGCTTCGTTGTCCACGACCTCGACGCTGCTGCCGATGCCGTGCAGCCCGAGGGCCTTGATCGTGGCCCTGTTCCGGGCGATGTGGCTGATCGTGCTCTTGACCTGGGTGACGCGCAGCTTACCGGGCACCGCTGGCCTCCCCCGCCGCGGGCTGACCGGCAATCCGGCTGCGGAGCGGGACGCCCCGGCGGGCCGAAAGTTCCTCGGCCGAATGGAGCATCCGGAGCGCCTCGAGGGCGGCCCTGGTCACGTTGACCGGGTTCGTCGAGCCATGGACCTTCGAGAGGATGTCGCGGATGCCGGCCGACTCGACGACTGCCCGGACGGAGCCGCCGGCGATGACGCCGGTGCCCTGCGAGGCCGGCTTCAGGAGGACGCTGCTGGCGGCGTACTCCTTGCGGACCTCGTGCGGGATCGTCGTCCCGACCATCGGGATCTTGATCAGGTTCTTCTTGGCGTCCTCGACGCCCTTGCGGATCGCCTCGGGGACCTCGCCCGCCTTGCCCAGGCCGACGCCGACATGGCCGGCACCGTCGCCGACGACGACGATCGCGCTGAAGCTGAAGCGGCGGCCGCCCTTGACGACCTTGGCGACGCGATTGATCTGGACGACGCGCTCCTCGAGCGCGAGCTTGTTGGGGTCGATCCTTGCCACGTCAGCTCCTTAGAAGTCGAGTCCGGCCTCGCGGGCCGCGTCCGCGAGCGACTTGACGCGCCCGTGGTACCGGAACCCGGCTCGATCGAAGACGACGCGCTCGACACCGGCGGACTTCGCCCGCGTGGCGATGAGCTTCCCGACCTCGGCTGCCTCCTTCGTCTTCGTCCCCGAGCCGGAGCGGAGCTCCTTCTCGAGCGAGGACGCGGCGGCCAGCGTCTTGCCGGTCGAATCGTCGATGACCTGGGCGTAGATGTGGTTGAGGCTGCGGAAGACCGCGAGTCGCGGGCGCCCCGAATCTCCCGCCGTGTGAAGGCGGATCCGTTCGTGGCGCTTGCGTCGCGCGGCGCCGCGACTGGCGACCTGCGTCATCTCGTTACTTCCCTTGATCCTGGGGCGGCACTACTTCTTGCCGCCGATCTTGCCGGCCTTGCCGGCCTTCCGACGGACGACCTCGCCGGCATAGCGGACGCCCTTGCCCTTGTAGGGCTCCGGCTTCCGGCTGGCGCGGACCTTGGCCGCAACCTGCCCGACGAGTTCCTTGTCGATGCCCACGACGGCCAGCCGGGTGGGATTCTCGACCTCGAAGGCGATCCCGTCCGGCGGCTCGATCTCGACCTGGTGGCTGTAGCCCAGGTTGAGCTGGAGCTTGCCGCCGACCAGGGCCGCGCGGTAGCCGACGCCGGTGATCTCGAGGCCCTTGCGGTAGCCCGTCGTCACCCCGACGACCATGTTGTTGACGAGGGTCCGGGTCAGCCCGTGGAGCTGCTTGTGCATCTTCTGCTCGCTCGGGCGGGCGACCACGAAGGTGCCCTCCTCGCGGCTCAGGAGCATGTCCGGATGGAGCTCCCGGCTGAGCGTGCCCTTGGGGCCCTTGACCGTGACACGGCGGCCGTCGATCTCGACGTCGACGCCGGCGGGGACGGGGATGGGCAGACGGCCGATTCGTGACATCGCGGTTACCAGACGTACGCGAGGACTTCGCCGCCGAGCTGGGCCTTGCGGGCCTGCGCGCCGGTCATGATCCCCTGGCTCGTGCTGACGATGACGATGCCGAGCCCGCCGAGCACCCGCGGGATGTCGGTCTTGCGGGCGTACACCCGGAGCCCCGGCTTGCTGATCCGCTTCAGCCCGGACACGACCGGCACCTTGCCGTCCACGTAGCGGAGCTGGAGGCGGATGGCGTGGCCGGGCCCGGCCTGCTCCTCGGTCCAATCGGCGATGAAGCCTTCGGACTTGAGGATCCGGGCGATCTCGCGCTTGGTCCGCGATGCCGGCACGACCACCTCCTGGTGGCGAGCCCGCGAGGCGTTGCGGACGCGGGTGAGCATGTCCGCGATCGGATCGGAGATGTTCATCGTGGTCCTACCAGCTCGACTTGGTGACGCCCGGGAGCTCGCCCTGGAGGGCTCGCTCGCGGAAGCAGATCCGGCAGAGCGCGAAGCGGCGCATGAAGGCCCGGGGGCGGCCGCAGACGAAGCAGCGGTGGTAGCCCTGAACCGGGTGCTTCGGCGTTCGCTTCGCCTTGGCGATCATCGACTTCTTGGCCATGGTCTCCCTCCCCGCGCCTACGAGGCGAAGGGCATGCCGAGGAGCTCCAGCAGACGCCTGGACTCCTCGTCGGTCTTCGCCGTCGTCACGATGCTGATCTCCAGCCCGCGGAGACGGTCCACCTTGTCGTAGTCGATCTCGGGGAACGCGATCTGCTCCCGGAGGCCGATGGAGTAGTTGCCGCGGCCGTCGAAGGATCGGCCGGGCACGCCCCGGAAGTCGCGGATCCGGGGCAGGGCCAGGAGCGTGAAGCGCTCGAGGAAGTCCCACATCCGCTGGCCGCGCAGGGTGACCTTGAGCCCGATCGGGTTGCCCGTCCGGACGCGGAACTGGGCGATCGAGCGCTTGGCCTTGGTGACGATCGGCTTCTGGCCGGTGATCGAGGTCAGGTCCTTGACCGCGGCATCGATGGCCTTGGCGTTGGTCAGGGCCTCGCCCAGGCCGATGTTGACCACGACCTTGTCGAGCTTCGGGACCTCCATCGGGTTGCCGTAGCCGAACTGCTTCTGGAGCGACGGCACGGCTTCGGCGATGTACCTGTCGCGGAGGTTGCTGGCGATCACGTCGTCACCTCCAGGGCGCCGCCGCAGTGGCCGCAGACGCGGATCCGGTGGCCGTCCTCGAGGGTCGTGTGGCCGATCCGGGTGGGGCGGTCGCACTTGGGACAGACGAGCATGACCTTCGAGACGTCGAGGGGCATGGCGAGATCGAGGATCCCGCCCTGCTGGACCTTGGGCATGCGGTCGGTCCGGCCACTGGTCTGGCGCGCCTTGGTGTGGCGCTTGGCGATGTTCAGGCCCTCCACCACGACCGAGGTCCCGCTGGTGGGCGTGCCACGGCGGTACGGGACGCGGAGGGCGCCACGGCTGGCCGTCCGGCGGATGACCCGCTCGACCTTGCCGCGCTTGCCGGCGTCCTTGCCGGTGAGGACGACGACGAGGTCGCCCTTGCGGATCTCGGGGACCCGGGTGGGGTGGCCGTGCTCGTGGACCCGGGCTGCCATCACAGCACCTCCGGGGCGAGCGACACGATCTTCATGTAGTTCCGGTCTCGCAGCTCGCGGGCAACGGGCCCGAAGATCCGGGTCCCGCGGGGATTGCCCTGGTTGTTGATGAGGACGGCGGCGTTCTCGTCGAAACGGATGTAGCTGCCGTCGGCCCGGCCGTACTCCTTGGCCGTGCGGACGATGACCGCCCGGACCACGTCGCCCTTCTTGACGGCGGCGTTCGGGATGGCCTGCTTGACGCTGGCGATGATCACGTCGCCCACGCCGGCGGTCGTCTTGAGCGAGCGGCCCATCACCCGGATGCACTGGATCGTCCGGGCGCCGGTGTTGTCGGCGACCTTGAGTCGGGACTGGGGCTGGATCACGCGTCCTCCCCGGCCGGTTCCGACGCCGGCGCCTCGGCGGCCTCATCGGTCGCCTCATGGCTGGTCCGCCCCGGGTGGGCCGCGGCGTGGATGGCCTCGGACACCTCGGGCTCCTCGGCCACCATGTCGGCGGCCGAGCCGTGCTCGCCGGCCCGGTCCAGGACCTCGACCAGGCGCCACCGCTTGGTGGCCGAGAGCGGTCGCGATTCCTCGATGAGGACGGTATCGCCGAGGCGAGCGTCATTCAGCTCGTCGTGAGCCTTGAACTTGGTGGTCAGGCGGATGACGCGCTTGTAGAGCCGGTGGCGGGCCAGGCGCTCGACGGACACGACGATCGTCTTGTCCATCTTGTCGCTGACGACCCGGCCGGTCTTGGTCTTGCGCTGGCCCCGGGCGGGGCTGGTGGCTTCAGTCATGGATCGATCCCTCACGCCGACTTCCGGCCGGCCGGAGCCGTCCGCGCGCTGAGCCGCTCGCGCTGGACCGTGAGGATCCGGGCGATCCGTCGGCGGGTCTGCGGAATCGTGCTCGTGTCATTGAGCTGCCTGGTGGACAGCGCGAACCGGGCGCTCCAGAGGTCCTGCTTGGCGTCGCGCAGGGCGGCCTCGAGCTCCGGGTCGGAGAGCTCCCGGATCTTACCGATGTCCATCGTCGGGGCCCTCCATCAGGGCGGACTCGCGGACGACGACGCGCGTCGCCACGGGCAGCTTGTGGCTGGCGAGGCGCATCGCCTCGGCCGCCTCCTCGCGACCGACCCCGGCCATCTCGAACAGGATCCGGCCGGGCTTGACGACGGCGACCCAGTGGTCGGGCGCGCCCTTGCCCGAGCCCATCCGGGTCTCGGCCGGCTTCTTGGTCACGGGCTTGTCCGGGAAGACCCGGATCCAGATCTTGCCGCCGCGCTTGACCGAGCGGGTCATCGCCCGCCGGGCAGCCTCGATCTGGCGGCTGGTGATCCAGGCCGGCTCGGTGGTCGCCAGCCCGTACTCGCCGAAGGCGACGA
Organism: Chloroflexota bacterium; assembly: GCA_004297395.1. GTDB lineage: Bacteria > Chloroflexota > Limnocylindria > Limnocylindrales > CSP1-4 > UBA5189. Next base: position 24,392 of record SCUO01000008.1, read on the forward strand.
AGTGGCCGCCCTTGGCGACGCCGGACATCCGGCCTCGCATCACCTTGCGGTGCTTGACGCGTCGCGGGAGGAGCATGGGTCAGGCCCCCTGCCCGATGGCGACCTGGGGCGGCGCCACCGGCCGTTCTGGCGCGAAGTCGCCGCGGTAGATCCAGACCTTGACCCCGATCCGGCCGTACGTCGTGTGGGCGTGGACCTGGCCGTAGCTGATGTCGGCTCGGAGGGTGCCCAGCGGGATCCGGCCTTCCTTGTCCCACTCGCGGCGACCCATCTCGGCGCCACCAAGGCGCCCGGCCACCATGATCTTCACGCCCTTGGCGCCGGCCTTCATGGAGCGCTGGATGGCCTGCTTCATGGCCTTCTTGAAGGCGATCCGGCGGGACAGCTGCTGGCTGATGTTGATGGCCACCAGGTAGGCGTCGAGCTCCGGCTGTCGGATCTCCTTGATCTCCAGCTTGACCTTGCGCTTGGTGAGGGCGCCGATCTGCTGGCGCAGGATCTCGACGTTCTGGCCGCCCTTGCCGATGACGATGCCGGGCTTGGCCGTGTGCACGGTGACCGTGACCTGGCCGAAGTTCCGCTCGATCTCGAGGCCGCTCACGCTGGCGTTGGCGAGCCGCTTGCTCACCAGCTCGCGGATCGTGATGTCCTCCTTGAGGAGGGTCGTGTACTCCTTGTCCTGGTACCACTTGGCGGTCCAGGTGCGCGTCACCCCGAGGCGGAAGCCGTACGGGTGGACCTTGTGTCCCATGATCAGTCCTCCCGGTTTCCGACGGTCACGGTGATGTGGGTCTGGGGCTTGTGGATCGGGAATGCCCGACCCTGGGCCCGCGGGCGCCAGCGCTTGATGGTGGGGCCCTCGTCCGCTCGCGCGTCGAGGACGACCAGCTCGTCGGCCGGCATGTTCATGTTGTTCTCGGCGTTGGCCGCGGCGCTCTTCAGCACCTTGGCCACGTCCTTGGCGGCGTGCTGGGGCATGAAGCGGAGCACGGCGGCGGCCTCCTCCACGGACCGGCCCCTGATGGCCTGGACGACCAGGCGGGCCTTCCGGGTGGAGCCGCGGAGGTACTTGGCGGTGGCGGAGACACGCACGTGGACGGCTCCTACTTCGGGCTCACGGACCGGTCGGTGTGCTTGCCGTGCCCGCGGTACGTGCGGGTCGGGGCGAACTCACCGAGACGGTGGCCGACCATGTTCTCGGTCACGTAGACCGGGACATGCTTTCGGCCGTTGTAGACGGCGACGGTGTGGCCGATGAACGTCGGGAAGATGACCGACGCGCGGGACCAGGTCTTCACGACCTTCTTCTCGCTGCGCTTGTTCATCTCCTCGATCCGGCCGAGAAGGCGGGCCTCGACGAACGGGCCCTTCTTGATGGAACGGGACATCTCCTGCCTGCCTCCCCGCTACTTCCGG
>SCUO01000136.1 GCA_004297395.1 Chloroflexota bacterium
TTTGGCGCCATCCTGGCCAGCACCTCCAACAGCGTCTGCTGCAGCCCGGCGAGCTCCGCGCCCAGCCCCTGGCCCATCGCCAACGCCAACGCACCGCTGACCGTTATCAATGCGGTCAATGTCGCTTGCCAGGAAGCCGTGCGCTTGAGCACCAGGGCACCGACGATAGCCACGGCAACCGTGCCGAGGGACGCCCAGACCAGCATCGGCGTCGTGTCGCTGAAATAAAAGGTGGCGGCCAGAGGCAGGACCGCCCACAGGCCGATCAACAGACCTTCACCAAACCCTTTTCGCAATACCACGAGCCCGACGACTGCCGGGCTCAGCAATGGCAGCAGATTGCCCACCACGGCCACCAGCGCCGCGCGGGCGCGGCTCGCCATGATGAACTTCGCCAGCGCACCCACAGCGCGCGGCTCCGGTGCTACTGGTGGCTGTCGCTGTACGGCAACAGCGCCAGGAAGCGCGCCCGCTTGATGGCCGTGGCCAACTGCCGCTGATACCGGGCATTGGTGCCGGTAATGCGGCTCGGAACGATTTTTCCGGTCTCGGAAACATAGGGCCGCAGCAGTTCGAGATCCTTGTAATCGATCTCGGTAATACCCTCAGCCGTGAACCGGCAGAACTTGCGGCGGCGGTTGAATTTCGACGATGACGACGACGACATGTTCATTCTGCCTCCTCCCCTGCAACGGATGCTTCGCCTTCGGCTTCCTCGTGAGCGGCTTCCTCACTGGCGGTTTCGCCTGCCTCGCCGGCAGCTTCCGCTTCGGCGGCCATGCGCGCGGCGCGTTCGGCCTCTCGGCGTTCCCGGCTTTCCTTCTCGGCACGGTCAGCCCGCTCTTCCTTCAGAAACTGGGTTTCCTCGGTTACGGCGCTGTCGCGCTTGATGATCAGACTGCGCAGCACCGCATCGTTGTAGCGGAACGCGGTATCGATCTCGCTGATCGTATCCGCCCCGCATTCGACGTTCAGCAGCACATAATGGGCTTTGTGAATTTTCTGGATCGGATAGGCCAGCGGACGCCGCCCCCAGTCCTCGCGGCGGTGAATCGTGCCGCCGCCGGCTTCGATGACACCTACATAGCGATCGGTCATGGCACCGACCTGCTCACTCTGGTCCGGATGGACCATGAAAACCACTTCGTAATGCCGCATTGCTGCTCCCCACGGTTTGAAGCCACCCGGCGCGCCGGTGCGGCAAGGAGCCGCCGGCACTTGCCGGCG
>SCUO01000061.1 GCA_004297395.1 Chloroflexota bacterium
ACCGCCTTCCACGCCACGCTGCCGGCGGCCGCGGCGACGTATGCCATCCCGCCCGAGTGGCGGAAGCGCTGGGCCCTCCGCAAGTACGGCTTCCACGGCCTGTCCCATGCCTACGCCTCGCGGCGGGCGGCGGCCATGGTCGGCCGGCCGCTCGAGGAGCTCCGGATCGTGACCTGCCACCTCGGGGCGGGCGCCTCGCTGGCGGCGATCCGGGGCGGGCGCTCGGTCGACACGACGATGGGCTTCACGCCGCTCGACGGCCTCGTCATGGCGACCCGCTCGGGCGGCATCGACCCGGGGCTCGTCCTGTGGCTGGCCTCGCACGCCGGCATGCCGCCCGAGGAGCTGGCCGCGACGCTCGAGCACCGTTCCGGCCTGCTCGGCCTCGCGGGGACGGCCGACATGCGGGCGATCCTGGCGGCCGAGGCCACGGACGACGAGGCCGCCACGCTCGCGGTCGGCGTCTACCTCCACCGGCTTCGGGGATCGATCGGGGCCATGGCCGCCGCGCTCGGCGGCCTCGATGTCCTCGTCTTCACCGGCGGCGTCGGCGAGGGCGCGCCGTCGATCCGCGAGCGGGTCTGCGGTGACCTTGCCCATCTAGGCGTTGCGGTCGATGCGACCGGCAACGCCACGGCGACCGGCGACGCCGAGATCGGCGCCCCGGGCTCGCCGGTCGCGACGCTCGTCGTGGCGGCGCGCGAGGACCTCGAGATCGCCCGCGAGGTCCGGGCCGTGCTCGGCCTGACGGCGTTCGGCACCCGGTCCGGCACCTAGCCGTCGCGGGCCCGAGTGCGCCGCGCGCTCAGCGTCCGAGGGCGCGCTCCATTCGTCGGTCGGGGACGAACCAGATCGCGGCGACGCCGATGTAGATCGCCACGGCTGCCAGCGGTGCGACCAGGGCGATCGGCATCGCCACGAGGTAGGCGACGATCGAGAGCTTGCCCTTGCGGTCGCCGCCGATCGCGGCGGCCAGCGATTCCGGTTGTCCGGGCGCCGCGATGAGGGCCCGGACGAGGATGTAGTACGCGATCGCGGCCATGACCAGGGGCACGCCGTAGACCGCGGTCGGGATCGCGGCGAAGCCATGCTGGCCCATCCAGGCGGTCCCGAACGGGAACAGCGACAGCCAGAACAGGAGGTGGAGATTGGCCCACAGGACCCGGCCATCGACGACCTTCGAGGCCTGGACCAGGTGATGGTGATTGCTCCAGTAGATCCCGAGGTTCACGAAGCTCAGGACGTAGCTGAGCAGGACCGGGGCGAGCGGTGCGAGCTCGTCCAAGGTCACGCCCTCGGGGGCATGCAGCTCGAGGACCATGATCGTGATGAGGATGGCGATCACGCCGTCGCTGAACGCCTCGAGCCGGCCCTTGGTCATCGCGTCCCTCCCAGGCGGGCGATGGTAGCGGACGGACCCGCTGCCTCTGTTGGGCCTGGGTGCCTCCGTGGACAACATGAAGACCCGTTCATGTGCGAAACTCCGCGGGTCATGCCGATTCCCCTCTACCAGGCCAAGGCCGAGTTCTTCAGGACCCTCGGTCATCCAGCCCGGATCCGGATCCTGGAGCTCCTCTCGGCGCGGGAGATGGCCGTCCACGAGCTGCTCGACGAGATCGAGATCGAGCCGAGCAATCTGAGCCAGCAGCTGGCTGTCCTCCGCCGCGCCGGTCTCGTGACCCAGCGCCGGCAGGGCGGCGAGGTGCTCTACGCGATCGGCCTCGAAGACGTCCGCGACCTTCTCCTCGCGGCGCGACGGATCCTGCTCGGGCTTATCGAGGACCGCGACCGGCTCAAGGCCGAGCTGGGCGGCGCGGTCGCGCCCGAGCCGAGCATCGCCGGCCGATGAGCCCCGAGGGCGACGCCGCCTCGTCGCATCCCCGGCCGACGAGGTGAATCTCCTCGCCAGCCTCGCCACCGGCCCCCTGCCGATCGCCATCGCGGTGCTGCTCGTGCTGTCGACGCTCGCCGCCGCGCTGCCGAACGCGCGGGTCAACCCGCGCGGGCTTTCGCTCGCGCTGGCGGCCCTCGCCTCCGCGGCCATCCTGACCCTCGGGATCGCGGTCCTCGCGCCCGGAGCGACCGTCACGGCCGGGCTCGGGGAGGTCCTCGGGTTCCCGCTGGTGCGCGTTTGCTACGACGGCCTGGCCGCGCTCTTCCTCATCGCCCTCGGGGCCGGCGGGCTGGCCAGCTCGGTGTACGCGATCGGGTCCTCGGCCCGCGACCGGGGCAGCGATCGGACGGCGCCCGCCTACCCCGTCTTCATCGGCAGCCTGGCGCTCGTCTTCGGGGCCAGCGATGCCTTCGCCTTCCTGCTGGCCTGGGAGCTCATGGCCCTGAGCTCTGCGGCGCTCGTCCTCGGGGCCCGGCCATCGGGCGACACCGCCCGTGCCGCCTACCTGTACTTCACCCTCACCCACCTCGCAACGGCCGCGCTCGTCGTAGCGTTCGCCATCCTGGTCTCGGCGGCCGGGACCACGTCGTTCGAGGCGTTCGGTGCGGCGGCGGCGGACCTGTCGCCGGCGGCGCGCAGCGTCGTATTCGTGTTGCTCCTCGTGGGCTTCGGAACGAAGGCCGGGGCGATCCCGTTCCACGTCTGGCTGCCGCGGGCCCATCCGGTCGCCCCATCCCACGTCTCGGCCCTGATGTCGGGCGTGATGATCAAGGCCGGGATCTACGGGCTCGTCCGGTTCGGGCTGGAGATCCTGGGTCCCGGGCCCGAGTGGTGGGGCCTTGCCGTCCTGGCGCTCGGTGCCGTGTCGGCGGTCCTCGGCGTGCTGTATGCGCTCATGGAGCACGATCTCAAGCGGCTCCTCGCCTTCCACAGCATCGAGAACATCGGGATCATCCTGCTCGGGGTCGGGGTGGCGATGCTTGCCGCCGGCGCGGGGCAGGAAGGCGGCGCCGTGAGCGGCATCGCCCGAATCGCCCTCGTCGCGGCACTCTTTCACACGCTGAACCACGCCCTGTTCAAGTCGGTCCTGTTCCTCGCCGCGGGCTCGGTCCAGCGGGCGGTCGGATCGCGCGACCTCAACCAGCTGGGCGGCCTGGCCCGGACGATGCCCGTCACCGCGGTCGCCTTCGCGGTGGGCGCGGCGGCGATCAGCGGGTTGCCGCCGCTCAACGGGTTCGCCAGCGAGTGGCTGACGTTCCAGGGCCTGATCGGCGCCGGCGGGGCGGCGAGCCTGTCGCTGGTCGCCCGGTCGGCGACGCTGATCGCCGTCGGCGCGCTCGGGCTCACGACGGCGCTGGCCGTGGTCTGCTTCGTGAAGGCGACCGGGATGGGCTTCCTCGCCCGGCCGCGGAGCGCGGCGGCGGCCGCGGCTAACGAGACGCCGCGGGCGATGGGCGCGGCGATGGCCGGGCTGGCCCTCGCCTGCGTCGCCATCGGCATCGCGGCCGGACCGGTCAGCGGGGCCATCGGGACCGTTGCCACGACGGTCCTCGGCCAGCCGGCCGTCGCGGCCACCGGACCTGGCATCGCGTCGGCCCTCGGGACCTCGGTCCCCGGCCTCGAGGCTGCCTACGGGGCCCTGCCGCTGGCGGTGCTCATCTCGCTCCTGGGCCTGGTCGGCTGGGGCGCCGCGGTGCGCGGCAGGAGGGTTCGACGGGAGCCGACCTGGACGTGCGGCGTCGCGCCCGAGCCGGCGTTCCAGTACACCGCCACCAGCTACGCCAAGCTGATCCGGCTCTACTTCGGGCCCGTGCTCCGGCCGGCCCGCGAGGTCCGGGTGGAGCTCCACCCCGGGACACCGTTTCCGCGGACCGTGCGCTACCGGGGCGAGATCAGCCACCTCATCGACGAGCGGATCTACCGGCCGCTCCACGGGGCCACCGTACGGGCGGCCGAGCTCATTCGGCGGGTCCAGTCGGGGAGCCTCCAGCTCTACCTCGCCTACTCGGTGACCGCCCTCGTGGTCCTCCTGCTCGTGGCCCGCCGATGACCGACCCGACGCTCGACGCCCGGATCATCCTGGGCGTCGCCCAGGTCGTCCTGACCCTCCTCGTGGCACCCCTCCTGCTCGGGATCACGAAGCGGGTCAAGGCCCGCCTCCAGTACCGCCGTGGGCCCGACCTCCTGCAGCCCTACCGGGACCTCCGGAAGTGGTGGGCCAAGGAGTCGGTGGAGAGCGACGTCGCCGGGCCGGTGTCACGGGCCGTGCCGGTGGTCGTCTTGGCCGCGACCCTCGCCGCGACGCTCTACATCCCGATCGTCGCGGCCTGGGCGCCGCTCGACGGCTGGGGCGACCTCGTGCTGGTCGTGGGACTCATGGCCCTGGCCCGATTCGCACTCGCCCTGGGTGCCCTCGACGCCGGCGGCGCCTTCGGTGGCATGGGCAGCAGCCGGGAGGTCGCGATCAGCACGCTCGTCGAGCCGGCCCTCCTCCTGGCGCTCGCCGGGGCGGCGGTCGCGGCGGGCTCGACGGACCTCGGGACCATCGCCGCCCATGGAGCCGAGGCCGGGACGGCCTGGTACACGCCGGCGCTGCTGCTGGCCGCTGCGGCGTTCGCGATCGTAGCCGTGGCCGAGACCGGTCACGAGCCGGTCGACAACCCGGACACGCACCTCGAGCTGACGATGATCCACGAGGGCATGCTGCTCGAGGCGACCGGGCCGCGCCTCGCGATGCTCACTTACGCTGCCGAGCTCAAGGTCGTCGTGGTCATCGGCCTGTTCGCGGCCGCGTTCCTGCCGGCCGGGGTGGCCACGGCCCTCACGCCGCTGGCACTCGCCGTGGCGATCGGCGCGGCGCTCGGGAAGCTGGTCCTGGCCGCGGTCATCCTCGGGCTCCTCGACGCGACCCTGGCAAAGCTCCGGATCCTGGCCCTGCCCGGCCTCCTCGCGACGGCCTCGATCGTCGCCGCGATCGGGCTCGCGACCCGGCTGTGGCTGCCGGCATGAGCCTCGACCCTCGGCTTGCCGGCGAGATCGTCGATGCCTGCGCAGCCGCGATCGTCCTCGTGGGGGTCGGACTTGCCTCGAGCCGCTCGATCGGGCGCTCGATCTGGCTGGTGGCGATCCAGTCGATCCTCGTCGGCATCGCCGCGATCGGGGTCGGGGCCGCGACCGGCGCGGCCCACCTCGTGGCCGGCGGGCTGCTGGCCCTCGGGGTGAAGGGGGTCGTTGTCCCGCTCGTCCTCGGGTCGATCCTCCGGCGCTCGGCAGTCCGCCGCGAGCGGCACCCGATCCTCGGCCCGCGCGGCTCCCTCCTTGCGGCGGTGGCGATCGTCTTCGCCGCCAGCGCTGCCACCGACGGCGTGCTCCTGGATGCCGGTGTCGCCGCGGGCCGTGTCGTGCCGGCGGCGATCGCCGAGGTGTTGACCGGCCTCCTCATCGTGATGACCCGGCGGAAGGCGCTGTCGCTCGTCGTGGGCCTGCTCGTCTTCGAGAACGGCATCGCCCTGACCGCCTTCGCCCTGACCTACGGGATGCCGCTCGTCGTGGAGCTCGGCGTCCTGTTCGACCTCCTCATCGCCATCGTCGTCGCCTGGGTCTATGCCCGGCGGATGCTCGACGTCCTCGGCTCGACCTCGACGGATCGGCTCCGGAGCCTGCGCGGATGATCGAGCTGCTCGTCCTCGCCACCATCGGCCTCCCCTGCATCGCCGGCATCGTCGCGTGGTACGCCGAAGCCGACCGGGCGCGGAGCGTGGTTCTCCCGGCGCTGGCGATCGCGGTCGTCGCCGGGCTGGGACTCGCGGGCCTCGTGTTCAGCGCCGGGCCGGTCCGGGCCTTCGACGGGCTCGTGGTCGTCGACGCCCTGGGCGCCTACGTCCTCATGCTGGTCCTCGTGGTGGCGGCGATCGCCGGAGCCGGCTCGCCGGCGCACCTCCGGCACGAGGCGGCAGCCGGAACCCTGCGGCCGCACGATGCCGGCCGGTATTACGCCCTCTTCCTGTGGTTCGCGGCGGGCCTCGCCGCCACGCCCCTCCTCGACAACCTGGGGCTGGTGTGGGTGGGGATCGAGGCCACGACCATCGTCTCGGCCCTGCTCGTCGGCTTCGCCCGGACGCCGGCGGCGATCGAAGCGGCCTGGAAGTACCTCATCCTGGGCTCGATCGGGATCGGGTTTGCCCTGTTGGGCACACTGCTCGTCTACGCCTCGTCCGTCGGCGTCCTCGGCGAGACGAGCGATGCCCTGGCCTGGACGCGTCTCGTCGGGATCGCACCGCAGCTCGACCCGGGCCTGGCGCGTCTGGCGTTCCTCTTTGCCCTCGCCGGCTACGGCACCAAGGCCGGCCTAGTGCCGTTCCACACCTGGCTGCCGGACGCCCACAGCCAGGCGCCGAGCCCGATCTCGGCCCTCCTGTCGGGGGCCGCGCTGGCCGTGGCCCTGTACGCCCTGGCCCGGTTCCATGTCGTCACGGTTGGCGCCCTCGGGCCGGCGTTCTCCTCGACCCTGCTGGTGGTCTTCGGGCTCATCAGCCTGGCGGTCGCCCTCCCGTTCATCGTGGCCCAGGGCGACCTGAAGCGGCTCCTTGCCTACTCCTCGATCGAGCACCTCGGGCTCGCCACCCTCGCGCTTGGGTTCGGCGGCGAGCTCGCCCTCCTCGGGCTGAGCCTCCACCTCGTCAGCCACGGCCTGGCCAAGGCCACGGCGTTCCTGGCAGCCGGTCGCCTCGTCGCGGAGCGCGGCAGCCGCCGGATCGGGCGCCTCGGGGGAAGCCTTGCCCACTCGCCGATGGAGAGCAGAGCCCTCGTCATCGGGGCGCTCATCCTGTCCGGCCTGCCGCCGTCGGGCCTCTTCGTGGGCGAGATCGCGATCCTCCTGGGTGGCGTCCAGGCCGGCTGGGGGCTGGCTGCCGGGGCGGCGGCGGCGATCCTGGCCCTGGCGGTCGCAGGGCTGTTGTTCCACCTGGTCCGGATGGTCGTGGCACCCACCGGCCGAGCGGACGGCGTGGCGCAGTCGGAGGCCGCGGCGCCGGCGGAGCTCGCAGAGCCCCGGGAGCAGCCCGAACGCCAGGCCGGATCGTCGGGGGCGCCATCGGGCCCCCTCGCCGGGCGGGCCGTCGGATCGGCCGTCCTCCTGGGCCTGCCGCTGGCCGTGGTCGTGGCCGCCGGCGCCTGGACACCCGCCCCGATCGCGGCCGCGCTCGAGCAGGTCGTCCTGATCCTGGGCGGCGGCCGTGGCTGAGCCGACGTTCGGCGTCCGGCCCGGAACCCCGGTCGAGGGCGTCGCGCCGGACGCCCTCGGGTCGCGGGTCGCCGAGTGCATCGAGGCCGGCGGCCGGTTCGCCATGCTCGTCGGGCTCGATGAGCGATCCGTCGGCGGCGATGGCCTCGCGGTCGAGGCGGTCGTCCAGGCGCCCGGCGGGGCGATCGCGAGGCTCCGGGCCGGCGTCTCCCTGGACGAGCCCGCCTACCCGTCCATCACCCGCCTCGTCCCGGCGGCTCACTGGGACGAGCGCGAGGCCCGGGACCTGCTCGGGATCGTCCCCGCCGGCCATCCCGACCCGCGGCGACTGGTCCTCCATGAGCGATGGCCACGGGGGTACCACCCGCTCCGCAAGGACGTCCCGGTGAGCATCCGGCCGCCCGACGCCGAGCGGCACTTCGTCCCGTTCGAGGTCCACGGCGAGGGTGTCTACCAGCTGCCGGTCGGTCCGATCCACGCCGGCGTCATCGAGCCCGGGCACTTCCGGTTCTCGGCCATCGGCGAGCGGATCCTCCACCTCGACGCCCGCCTCTTCTTCGTCCATCGGGGCCTCGAGAAGCTCGTCGAGGGCCGGGCGTTCGGGGCGGCATTGCCGATCGTCGAGCGGGCCTGCGGGGTCTGCACGGTCAGCCATGCCCTCGCCTTTTCGGAGGCCGTGGAGGAGCTCACGGGAATCGAGGTCCCCGCCCGGGCACGCTGGGCCCGGGTCCTGCTGGCCGAGCTCGAGCGCCTGTACAACCACGTCGGCGACCTCGGCAACATCTGCGCCGGGATCGGCTTCCAATCGGCGGTCTCGCGTCTCGGCTGGCTCAAGGAGCGGCTGCTGCGGATCAACGACGCACTCACCGGGCATCGCTATCTGACCGGGATCGTCGCACCCGGCGGTCTCGCCTTCGACCTGGATCGCGACGGCTTGTCCGCTCTCCCGCGATCGCTCGAGGCGATCGGGACGGAGCTGGCGGCGGCGGTCCGGTCGATCGTCCGCTCGGATGGTGTCATGAGCCGGTTCCATGGAACCGGCGTGGTGTCGCCGGCGACGGCGACCTCGCTCGGGGCCCTGGGCGTGGCGGCCCGGGCCTGCGGCCTCGACACGGATCTTCGGCGCGACGCGCCCTACGCCGCCTACGGCGACCTGGATGTCGAGGTCGTCACCGCCTCCGGCGGCGACGTCGCGGCGCGCTTCCACGTCCGGGCCCAGGAGGCCGGCGCCTCGATCCGGCTCCTCCGGGAGGTGATCCGCCGCCTGCCCGACGGCCCGGTGATGGCCGCACCCGGCGAACCGCCGACCCCCGGTGCCGTCTCCGTGACGGCGGTCGAGGGACCCCGGGGAGCTTCCTGGATGTGGCTCCGGGCGGGCGCCGGCGGGACGGTGGACCGGCTGCGCCTGCGCTCGGCGTCGTTCGCCAACTGGCCTGTGGTCGCCGCGGCGGCGCCGGGCAATCTCGTGCCCGACTTTCCGCTCATCAACAAGAGCTTCGAGCTCTGCTACGCCTGCACGGACCGCTGACGATGCCGCTCGACGTCTTCGATCGCCTCCTCCGGCCGCTTCGAGGGCGGCCGGTCACGAGCCGCTACCCCGATGTCCGACCGGAGCTTGCGGCGGCCGCGCGCGGGCTGCCCGAGCTCGACACCGATCGCTGCGATGCCAGTGCCGCCTGCGTCGACGCCTGCCCGACCGGGGCCATCCGGCTCGAAGGGCAGCGCTGGTGGCTCGATCTGGGGGCTTGCATCTTCTGCGGGGCCTGTGCCCGAGCCTGCCCGCGGGACGCGATCCGGCTCGGGCCGGTCATCGAGCTGGCCGTGCTCGATCTTGCGGATCTCACGATCGTCCGAAACCTGGAGACGCGGAGATGAGCGGCGTACCGCCGGCAGGAGGCTCGCCCAGCGGCACGCCCGACGTCGTCGTCGTGGACGAGCTCATGGCGGCACCGCGGCTGCGCCGGGAAGTCCAACGGACGCTCGGTCGCTCGCTCCACGTCCGCCACCTGGACGCCGGCTCCTGCAACGGCTGCGACTGGGAGATCGCCGCGCTCCTGAACCCGTACCACGACCTCCAGCGCCTCGGGATCGATATCGTCGCCTCGCCCCGGCATGCCGATCTGCTGCTCGTGACCGGGATCATGACCCGGAACCTCGAGCTCGCCGCCCTGCGCACGTACGAGGCCATGCCCGAGCCCCGTCTCGTCGTCGCGGTCGGCGCCTGCGCCATCAGCGGTGGCGTTTTCGCGGGTACGTACGCCGGCCGGGACGGGATCGGCGAGGTTTTGCCGGTCGACGTCTTCGTGCCCGGCTGCCCGCCGCGGCCCGAGGCGCTGATCCAGGGCCTGCTCCTGGCTGTCGGGCGGATGCCGGCGTTCGCCGCCGGCCGACCCCCATCCGGCCCCGCGGCGGCCGACGGAGGTGCCTCCTAGCCGGGCGCGGGCGGAGCGACGTCCGACCCCGGGTGCGCACGCTCGGTCGACAGGGTCAGGGCGCGGCCGTACGCGTCGACGATGCGATCGAGGGATTCATCGACGTCCCGCGGCATGCCGAAGCCACCGGCAGCCTCGAGCGAGGCAAAGCCGTGGAGCAGGGCTCGGAGGCCGCGTGCAGCGTCGACGGCGGCATCGCCCGTCAACCCGAGCTCGCCGAGAACGGCAAGGACGACGTGCAGGGCGGATCCCGCGGCCGCCGCGTGCTCGGCGTCGTCCGGCTGGGCCGCTCGCACAGTGGCCGCGTACCGCCCGGGGCGCGCCGTCGCGAAGGCTCGGTAGGCGTGGGCTAGGACGCGCAGTCGCTCGGCGGGCGGCGCCTCGGCAGCAGCTGCCTGGCCTGCCGCCAGGGCGGCGCCGAGCTCACCCAGCGCGGCGATCGCCACACCTCGCCGAACGGCCTCGAGACCGTCGACGTGTTTGTACAGGCTCGGCACCGCGACGCCGAAGCGCGCGGCGAGCGCAGCGAGCGTGAGCCTGTCGAATCCGACCTCGTCGGCAAGGTCGGCGGCACCGGCGATCACGAGGGCCGGTGTCAGGCCGGCCCTAGGCACGGAGACCGACCTTTTCGAGGAAGTCGCGGACCGCGGGCCCGACGATCTCGGGGTACTGGGCCTGCGGGTAGTGGCCGGCCTCCGGGACGATCACGGCCCGGCCGCCAAGACGCTCGGCGACATGCGCGGCTTCGGCCGCCGGGTCGGGAAAGTCGGGATCGCGACCGCCCATGACGACGAGCGTCGGCGCCCGGACGTCGTCCAGCCGCGCCGCAACCGGCGCGTGACTGGTCCGCGTTGTCGCGGCGAAGGCCCGCCATCGGCCCGGCCGCCGCAGCCACGCACGGATCCGCGCCCGGTGCTCGTCGAGGTCGGACGGCCGGCGGCCGGGGTAGAGCCTTGCGTACCAGGCAATCCAGGCCGCGGCACCCCACGGCCGCAGCAGCGCCAGCCGGAACGACAGCTCAGCGACCTTCCCGATCGGGGCATTACGGACGAACGGCCCGATGAGCACGAGCGCCCGGACCAGCTCCGGTGCCTCCGCGGCGGCCCATGCGGCAGCTCCGGCGCCCATCGAGTTCCCGACGACCGCGGCGGACCCGCCGAGCTCCGCGACGAGCGCGACGATGTCGCCGCCCGCCGCGACGTCATCGTACGAGCCGAAGGTCGCGTCGCTGTCGCCGTGGCCGCGGAGATCCATCGTCGCGACACGGAAGCCGGCCGCGACGAGCCCAGGCGCCAGGAAGCGGTACACCGCCCGAAGGTCGCCCATCCCCGGGACGCACACGACCAGGGGACCGTCGCCGACCACGTCATAGGCGATGCGGCCCTCGGGTCGCGTGAGGAAGCGGGTGGTCTCGGGCGCGGTGGTGCGCGCCGAAGTCGAGTCGGCGGGCGGTGTGACGTGGGTAGCGACGGCGGCCGGCATGGAAGTCCTCTTCATTCCTGGCTAGTGATGTTAGCTAATGGCCTGCATTGTGGCTAATGACAATAGCCTTGTCAAACGGGGTCCCGCGCCGTGATCTCGCACCCTCGAATTCGTCCCGCAGCCCGCGACGTCCGATCCATCACGCGCAACCGGGTCGTGCGCGGGCGGGCGGCGGCAGCCACCATGGCCCGATGCGCCCGACCCTCCGCGTCCTCGAGCCTGGGCTGGTCGGCCGGATCGTCGACGAGGCCCTTCGCGTCCTCGCCACGACCGGCATGGAGGTTCGCGGCGCCGAGCTGCGGCGCCGCCTCCTCGAGCGGGGCCTGTCGATGGACGCCGCCGGCGAGCGGGTCCTGTTCCCGCGCGACGTGGTCGAGGCCGCGATCGCGAGCGCGCCGCGCTCGGTCGTCCTGTACGACCGCGACGGCGGGCCGCACGCCGATCTCGGCGGCGATCGCGTCCACTTCGTGCCCGGCTCGTCGGGGCTCAAGGTCGCCGACCATCGGACCGGCCAGGTCCGCCTCGCAGGTACGCCCGACTTCGTCGAGTACGTCCGGCTGGCCGACGGCCTCCGGAACATCGCCTACCTGGCGACGGCGTTCTCGACGAACGACGACATCGAGGTCGGCGTGGCCGACGCCTGGCGCCTCTTCCTCGTCCTGACGAACTCGAAGCGGCCGGTCGTCTCGGGCGCCTTCACCGAGCACGGCGTCATCCGGATGGTCGAGATGCTGCAGCTCTTCCGGCGCGACCGGGCCGACCTCATCGCCCGACCGATGTCGATCTTCACGATCACCGCGTCGGGCAACTTCCGGTACAGCGAGGATTCCTGCCAGAACCTCATCGATTGCGTCGAGGCCGGCATCCCGGTCGAGATCGTGCCGGTGACGCTCCAGGGCCTCATCGCCCCGGTGACGACCGTCGGCGCGACCGTCTTCCACACGATCGACGTCCTGGCCGGGATCACCATGGCCCAGCTCATCCGGCCGGGCGCACCGGTCCTGTTCGGTGGCGCGCCGGCGACCTTCCACATGAAGATCGCGAGCTCGCCGATGGCGGCGATCGAGGCCCTCCAGCTCGACGTCGCCTACGTCGAGGTTGCCAAGCACCTGGGCCTGCCGTGCCAGTCGTACATGGCCCTGTCGGACGCCAAGCTCGTCGACGCCCAGGCCGGCGCGGAGACGTTCGGGAGCGCGTTGCTGGCCGCCCTGGCCGGCGTCAACAGCGTCTCGGGGCCGGGGATGCTCGACTTCCTGCTCGTCTTCAGCCTGCCCAAGCTCGTCTTCGACGACGAGGTCTGCGGCCAGGTCCTGCATTTCGTCCGCGACGTCCACCCCGTCGACGACCTGCCGGTCGACGAGCTGCTGGCCCAACTTCGGGCCGACCAGCACCTGATCATGGCCGACCACACCTCAACCCACTGGCCGACGGAGCTGTACCTGCCGAGCCGGACGTGGGAACGCGACAACCGCGAGAACTGGGTGAAGGCCGGGTCGCCCGACACCGCGGCTCGTGCGACGGCCGAGGTCGACCGCCGGCTCGCGGCCTACCAGCCGGTCGAGACGGACCCGGTCGCGGTCGCGGAGCTCGAGCGGATCATCCGGAGCGGCCTCCGCGACCAGGCCGAGCTGCCGTTCGTGCCAGCGGCGGCCGCGCCCGTGACCCTGACCGAGGCGGGCGACGCCCGACGCCGGAATCGCCGCCGCGGGGGCTGAGCCCGACGCCCGTCGTTGAGCCTGGACGCCGTTCCTGGTCCAATTCCGGTTGTGCCAACTCAACACAGGATCAGGGCTCGATTTCACGGCGAGCTTGGGGCGTGGGCCGAGCCCACCACGTTCGCCGCTGCCCTGGCTGGAGTTGGACGAGGAATCTCGGCCCCAATGCCGCGCGGCCGACACCAGCCTGGCTTGCCAGGCCTGCCGCGGGATCAGTTACCGAGGTCGGCTGAGAGGACGGCCGGATTCCCCTCAGGGGCACCCTCGGCTGGCTCGAGGCTCACGCCAAACGTCCCTCCGGCGTCGAGGGAGATCGTGGCCCACTCGCTGAGCGCGCCGTTCCAGAACGCGGTGTCGCCGGTGAACCACATCTGGCCGACCGGCGAGCGCTTGCCGTCGCGCTCGATCCAGCAGCGGTAGACGCGGTCGGCATTCGGGGCCCGGAGGGCCGTCGTGAGGACCACCAGGTCGTGGCGCGACCAGGCGAGGGTTCCCGCGGGGCTGCCGTCGGCGGTCCGAAGGTCGACCGCCGTGTGATCGGGATCGCTCAGGACGCGATCGAGGCTCGCGGTCATGCCCTCGAGGAGGGCGATCTGTCGGTCGGCGCGGTCCAGGCGACCCGCCTGGTCAACGAGGATGCCCGCCCCCACGGCGACGATCGCGAGGACCGCCACGAGCGGGAGGAGGCGCCGAGCCGACAGCCGCGCCCGGGGCCGCACCGCGACACCCAGCCCGACCCCGACCCCGCCTCCGGCGGCCCCGAGAGCGCCTGGCTCCGGGGCTCCGGCAACGGACGGGACGACGACGATGGCGGCCTCCGGCGTCCGGCTCGCGAGCCGCTGGCGCCGGACACCGGCGAGCACCGCATCGCGCACCGCGGCCGGCGCCGCGATCGGCTCGTCACGGGCCAGCTGCGCCAGGTCAACGCGATCCTCGATCGGGCCGCGCACGGCGACGAGCCGGGCGTGGGTCATGCGCCACGCATCGACGTCTCGTCGACACGCTTCGCAGGCCCCGAGATGCGCAGCGAGCGGGTCTGAATCAGGAGATCCCAGCCGATCGAGCGCCCCCGGCTCGAGGGCCAGGTCGGCGAGGCGCTCGTGGGCCTCGGCGTGCTCGAGCGGGGTCATCGGTCGCCCTCCAAGGGGCGGGGATCACCCGATCGAGCCCCGGGCCGCGCCTCCCCGAGTGGAGGCGCCATGATCCCGACGGGCTGGCCGGGCCGGAGGTCGGGCACGTCGGCGAGCCGGGCCCGAAGGCGGGCGAGCGCCCGCCGGGTCCTGGACTTGACCGTCCCGATCGGCATCCCCAGCCGCTCGGCGATCTCGGACTGGCTGAGTGCCTGGTCGTAGGCGAGGACGACCACCTGTCGCTCCTCGGGCGGCATCTCGGCGAGGGTCGTCCGGACGAGCGAGCGGGTCCAGCGCCGGTCGACCTCGGCGACCGGATCGCCCTCGATCGAGGTGTCCCGCTGCCGGACCGCCCAGTCGAGGAGGTCGGCCGCCTCGCCGCCCTCGGCATCGGCGGTCCAGGCGTGAACGGCGCGTGGCCGCCGCGACTCGGCGCGCAGCCGGTCGATGGCCCGGTTGCGGGCGATCCCGAGCAGCCAGCCGAAGCCGGAACCGAAGCGCGGGTCGTACTGGTCCGCCCGCTGCCAGATCGCGACGAACACGTCCTGGAGCACCTCCGCCGCGGATTCGCGGTCGCGGAGGAACCGGACCGCGGTCCCGAAGAGGGCGTCCGCGTGTCGATCGTAGAGGGTCATGAAGGCGGCCTCATCGCCGCCGGCCACGCGGCGGAGGAGCAGCCCGTCGTCCGGGTCGCGCTCGGCGGTCATCGGGGCGCGCCGTTGCCAGCCATCGGTCAATCCTGCGTCCGGGCGGCTCGACCTGTCGAGCGGTCAGCGGGTCAGCGGCCGGGGTCGTCGTTCGCGGGGCGGACATGGCGGGCCGGGCCGGTGGACATCGCAGGGGTCTCCCGTGGCGTGGTGGGCATCGCAGGCAGTACGGCTGGGAGGTCGCGGCGGATCTCCGGGCCGGGGGCGACGTCCTCGATCAAGTGGACGACAGCTCGCGCCTGCGCCGGGCGACGAACGCCCCGATCGCCTCGGCCGCGGCCGGGTCCATGGGCGGCGGCTCGAACTCGGCCAGGAGCTGTTTCCAGATCCGGTTTGCCCGTTCAGCGGCAGTTCGCGAGCCGTCCTCTTGCCACGTCTCGAAGTTCCGCCAATCCGAGAGCATCGGCCGGTAGAAGGCACGCTCGAACCGCTCCAGGGTGTGGGCCGAGCCGAAGAAATGCCCGCCCGGCCCGACTGCGGCGATGGCGTCCACGCCGAGCTCCGCCTCGTCGACGATGAGCGGCTGGAGGACCTCGCCGATCATCTGGAGGATCTCGGCGTCGAGGATCAGCTTCTCGTAGCTCGCCGTCAGCCCGCCCTCGAGCCAGCCCGCGCCCTGGTAGAGCAGGTTCACCCCGCCCATGACTGCGCCCCACACGGCCATCTCCGATTCGTAGGCCGCCTGGGCGTCGACGACGTTCGAGCCGGTCACGTTGGAGCTCCGGAATGGCAGGCCGTAGCGGCGGGCCAGCTGGCCGGTGGCGAAGGCGGCCTTCACGTACTCGGGGGTGCCGAAGGCCGGCGAGCCGGTCCGCATGTCGACGTTCGAGGTGAAGCCGCCGTAGACCACCGGCGCGCCGGGTCGGGCGAGCTGGGTCAGGACGACCATGAACAGGGCCTCGGCGTTCTGCTCGGCGAGGGCACCCGCGATCGTGGCCGGGCTCATCGCCCCGGCCAGGGTGAACGGCGTCGCGACGACCGCCTGGCCGTGGGTCGCCATCTCGATGAGGCCGTCGGACATGGGCCCGTCCAGACGGAGCGGCGAGTTCGAGTTGATGACTGTCATCAGGCTCGGCTCCCGGACGAGCGACTCGCGGGTCAGCCCTCGGGCGAGGCAGGCGACCTCGATCGCGTCGTCCACCGGCACCCGTCCGGAGCCGATGCACTGCCAGGTCTTGTCGAGCGTCGTCGCCAGGAGCTCGTAGAGATCGAGGTGGCGGGTCTCGACGGGGAGGTCGGTCGCCTCGAGCGGGCCGCCGGCCTCCTGGTGGATGACGTCGAGCGCCCCGATCAGGCGGACGTAGTCGCGGAGGTCGGCGGCATTGCCCGGCCGCCGGCCGCGGTCGAGATCGGTGACGTAGGCCGGTCCGCCGACCGAGGTGAAGGCGAGGTTGGAGCCCCCGATCTCGATGGTCCGAGCCGGGTTGCGGGCGTGCAGGGTGAAGACGGAGGGCGCCGTCGAGATGCGCTCCTCGACCAGCCCGGGGTCCAGGCGAACGCGCCGCTCCACCCGATCCACGCGCGCGCCGGCCGCCGCCAGGAGGTCGATGGCGCGGTCGCCGAGGACCTGGAGGCCGATCTCGTCGAGGATGCGGAGCGAGGCTCGATGGATCGCCTCGAGCTGGTCGGCGGACAGGATCTCGAGGGGCCGAAAGGGATTGACGAGGCGCCGCCACGGGAGCCGGGGCACGCCGCCACCCGGGCGCCGCTCCTTGCGGCGGTGGGCAGTGGGTGCCAGGCCCGGTTCCATGGCGGCCGACGATAGCCGCCCAGCTTCAGCCTGTCAGCGTGCCGTGCCGGCGGCCGGGCCGCGTCGCTGCGTGGGGCGGCGAGTGCGGGGGCGCTCAGTTGGCGGACGGCCGAAGCGAGGCGTCGCCCGGGCCGAAGGGGCCGGACGACGTCCGTGGGTTATGGCGGCGCCGGGTACGAGGTTCCGGCGGGAGTGGCGGTGCCGGCCGCCACCCGGGACGGCGGGTCGCTCGCCGAGCCCGGGCGCGGCCGGCACCACAGGTGGTCGCGGACGAGCGACCGCCCGCTCGCGACCTGTGGTGGTCGGTCAGGAGCCGGTCACACGGCGGGCTCGCGCCGGAAGACGTTGACGATCCAGAAGCAGATCAGCTCGAGGATCGTCCAGCCCACGAGGGCGGCGATCGCCGCGATGTCGAGGATCGAACCGCCCGATGCGAGCGCGCTCGTCCGGAAGATGCCCTCGAACGGGGCCACGAAGAGCTGGCTCGCGTTGAGGATGAAGGCCACGAGGTCGTTGCCTTCCCTGGCATCCAGGAGCAGGAGCACGATGCGCAGCACGATCAGCGACTGGATCAGCCCGAAGATGAGGGTGATCACCCGCCGGGCGACCTCGCCCCCGCTCGGGCTCACAGCGGTCCGCCGCTCGACGACCGTCGACGGCTGGGCCGCGACCGGATCGTCCCGGCGGACGACGTGTTCTTCGTAGGTCATGGCAGATTCCTCCGTGAATCCTCCGACCCGTCACCGGCAGGCCGGCGCGGATCCGCTCCAGCATCGACCGGGGCGGGCTACAGGCCCGTCATCCGCTCAGGCCGCCGGGCCTTGCAGCGGCGCGTCAGGTCGGTCGCGGGTCTCCGCGAGCCGCCGGACCGCCCGGGCGATGGCCGGGCCGTCGATGCCGGCCGCCGCTCGCTGCTCCTCGGGGGACGCGGAGCCGGGCATGCCTCGAACGGCGAGATGGACTAGTCGCAGCGGCTCGCCGCGTCCGGCCAGCGCCTCCGCGACCGCGCTCCCGAGGCCGCCCTCGGGGCGGTGGTCCTCGACGACGACGACCCGCCCCCCGGCGGCGGCCGCGGCATCGGCGACCGCGTCGACGTCGAGCGGCTTCAGTGAGTAGGCATCGAGGATGCGGACGCGGATGCCGTCGGGCTCGAGGAGCTCGGCCGCCCAGACGGCCTCGTCGACCGTCGCGCCCGCCGCGATGATCGCGACCCGGTCCGCCTCCGAGCTCGCGACCTCCCGGCTGCCCCCGATCCGGAGCCGGGGCCGGGCCGGCGTCCGAACGGTCGTCTCCCCGCGCAGGACCCGGAGGTAGCTCAACCCCGGCCAGTCGAGCATCGCCTCCAGGAGCTGCCCGGCCTGGTTGGCGTCGGATGGCTGGAGGACCGCCGAGCCGTCGATCGCCCGGAACATCGCCACGTCCTCGAGGGCCATCTGCGACGGTCCGTCGCTGCCGATGCTCGCCCCAGCGTGGGACCCGATCAGCCGGAGCGGCGTCCCTCCGACGGCGGCCATCCGGACCATGTCGGCAGCGCGGAGGAGGAAGGCGCCGAACGAGCCGCAGACGGCCGTCCAGCCGCGGATCGTGAAGCCCATCGCCGCCCCGACGAGGAGCTGCTCGGCGATGAAGGCCTGGAAGAAGCGCTGCTCGTCGACGTCGCGGAAGCGGCCGAGGCGGGTCGAGTCGCCGACGTCGGCGTCCAGCACGACGAGCTCCGGCCGGCCCGTGCCGATGGCGACGAGGGACTCGCCGACCGCGTCCCGCGTGGCGACCCGCGACCCGACCGGCCAGACGGGCAGCTGGACGGGTTGCCGCCCCGACGAGCGGCGATCTCGCGGCCGCGACCCGAGGGGCTTGGGCGGCACGATCCGGATGCTGCGCGGGCCTCCGAGCTCGGCGATCGCGTCGGATGAATCCTCGAGCGGCTTGCCGTGCAGGCCGGGCTGGTCCGCGACCCGCCGGACGCCCCGGCCCTTGATCGTCCGGGCGAGGACGACGGTCGGCCGGAAGCGGGTCTCGGACGCGGTCCGGTACGCGGCGTCGATCGCCCGGACGTCGTGGCCGTCGATGTCAAGGACCCGCCAGTCGAAGGCCTCGAAGCGCCGGCGGAGGGCCCCCAGGTCCCAGCCGTGGCGGGTGGGACCGGTCTGTCCGAGGCGGTTGACGTCGACAATCGCGGTCAGGGCGTCGAGTCGCTCCGACCCGGCCGCTTCGACGGCCTCCCAGACCGAACCCTCGGCCAACTCGCCGTCGCCGCAGAGGACCCAGATCCTCGACGCCCGGGGCTCGAGGCGCTGCATCGCCAGGGCCATGCCAGCTCCGATCGCCAAGCCGACGCCGAGCGATCCGGTCGCCACGTCGACGAGGGGCACGCCCGGCACGGGGTGACCCTGGAGCCGGCTCCCCGGCTGGCGGAAGGTCAGGAGCTCGTCGTCGTCGATCGCTCCGATCGCGACGAGGGCGGCGTACAGGAGCGGCGCGGCGTGGCCCTTGGACAGGACGAGGTGGTCGCGGGCCGGGTCGTCCGGCGCGCTCGTGTCGACCCGGAGATGCCGCGCGACGAGGACGGCGAGCAGCTCCGCCGCCGACATCGCCGACGTCGGGTGGCCGGCGCCGGCGGCAGCGCTGGCCCGGATCGCGTCGACTCGAAGCTGCTGGGCGAGCTCCTTGAGCTGGGCGAGGTCGGCGTCAGGGCGGGCCCTCACCGTTCGCCACGACGGGGCACTGTTCTGCACCGCGCCCGCCTACATCGGGAGCTCGGGCGGCTCGACGTCGGGGAGGAGGTCCGGCCGGTCCCGGCCCGCCGGGCTCGGGCCGCCAGAACCGACCCGATCGGCAAGCTCGTCCCGGCGCTCCGTCTCTCGATCGTCCCGGGCGGCGCCGTCGACGTCAGGGGCCGTGGCGTCGCCGCGGGGCCCCGCCAGGGACCGTCCCGGGTCGTCGCCCGGTCTGGAGGGGTCGTCGCCGGGGGCGCGGGTTGTGTCGGGCGTGATCGCGCGCGTCGCGCGCTCGGGGTCCTGCATGACGCCTCCTCGGCTGATTCGTGGCGCGCCACCGCGGCCACGCCTCGGCGGCCGCGGCGGCCGGCGTCCGCCCAGCGTGCTCCTGCGCGGCTTCCCTCCCGCTCTCGGCAGCGCGTCCCTGGGTTACACCGGCCTTGCGGCCCCGTTGCAGGCCGGGCGGGCCAAGGCCCCGGCCGCGGACCCGGCCGACGCCCGGTGCGGCCGGGCCTGAGCGACACGCGGCTGCAAGGCGGAGCGGCGGCACGGCTGTCCCGGATGCGGGGCGGGCTCGCCCACGATCGAGCTCCGCACAGAGGACAAGCCGATGACCGCATCCCTGCTCCGGGCCGTCGAACCGACCCGGGACGCGCTCCTGGAGCGTCTGCCCGACCCCGCCCACATGGACCTCCCGTCGCTGGAGCTGCTGGGCCGCCGGGCGGACGAGACCGTCGACCGCCTCCGAGGGCGTGAGCGACGCCCTCCGTGGGCGTGGCTCCTTGGGGCGCTCGCGATCGCCGGCATCGCCGTCGTGACGGCGTCGGTGGTCATGAGCTGGACGCGCCAGGGGGCGGGCCACGTTCGTGATGAGGCGCCCGACGAGTTGGACCGGATGAGCGAGCCAGGCTCGGTCGGCGCGCTCGACGGCCCGGACCTGGGGGCGTCCGCCGACCTGCCCGTCGCCCGGAGCGGAATGACCGGCCTGACCGCGGCCGAGGACTCGCTCCTGAGCTACGACCCCATCGAGGGTCGCGACGCCTGATGGAGCCCACCGGCGTCGTCACCGCCCTGGCCGTCACCCTCTTCGGGGTGGCGGCCGTGCTCCGCCTCCTGCCGGTCGGCACGTGCCCGGACTGCAGCCACTGTCGCCTGGAGCGGCTGCGGCGGGACGAGGAGTCGGAGGCGCGGACTGCGCGGCTCCTCGGCCTGCCCCGCTGCGCCGAGTGCGGGCGCTACCACGATCCGACCGAGGATCACCCCGCCTGATCCGCGGTCGCGACCCGTCGGCGGGCGCCGCGGTGTTCGGCGGGCGCCTTCCAACGATCCGGCTGTCTCATCCTCGCGCAGGTTCGCCGGTTGGGAGCGCGCGGCCGGAGTGCAACGTCGCTGCGATGCGGGCGCCGCCCCCTGACGCGGCCCCGGAAGGGGTCGGGCGCGAGACTTCCACCGGCCCCGCCCATACCGCCGGTCGAGGGCGGCCGGCCCCGGTGGCCCGGGGACCGCGAGGTGCTCGAGAGACCCGGAGCCCGCAAGCTCCGGGTCTCATGCTGTGCCTTGATCCCTGGCGCGCCTACGGCGACTCCGACGGCGCCTCGGACGGCGACTCCGAGGGCTCCTCGGACGGGAGATCGGTGCTCGGATCGAGCGACGGCATCGTCGATTCGAGGGTTGGGCCCGGGCTGGTGCCGGGGATGGTCTCGAGGCCGTCGGAGGGGGAGACCCCCGGCGTGCAGGCCGCGGCGGCGATCACCACCGCGAGCAGAGCGAGTCGTCGAATCATGCGGTCACCTCGACTGGTATGGGGATGCGTTCGCCGGCCGGCCAGCGGGGGCCGGGGCCGGGGTCCACGGTCGTCCCGGGACGCCCCTTTTGTACGGGCATGCGGCCTTCGGACGAGCCACGACGATCCGGGCTCGCCGTTGCAGCCGCCTGACACGGCGGGCCAGGGAGCGAGGGTGCAATCGGCCTGTCATGCGCGACGGCTCCGGCTGCGTCGCTGCGAAGATGAGCTCGCCTCGATGCTTCGCGCGCCGGCCTGCCCAACGTGGCCGGCGAAGGGGGCAAGCACGACGGACCGCTCGGTCCGACCGATGGAGGCACATCGTGAACCGACCGCAGGCCGCCCGCCGGCCCGTGACCGTCCCCGCGGGCGAGACGTCGATGCGGATCCTCGAGTACGGGATCGGTTTCGTCGCCGCCGCCGCAGCCTTCGTCCTGGGCTTCCTCCGCTGACGATCCGAAGCCTCCTCTTCGAGCGGGAGCGGGAGGAGCGCCGGGTCGACCTCGATCGATCTGTCGTCCGCTCGCTCGGCCGCGACCGACTCTTGTGGGTCGACATCGAAGCCCCGGCGGCGGCGGAGCTTCTCGACGTCGGCGAGCTCCTCGCCATCCCGGCCGGGCTCCGCCCTCGCGAGGACGGCCCGAGCCGGACGCTGCGGCGCGAACAAGGCTGGATCCGCCTCCCGATCGTGACGGTCCAGGCCCCCGGGCCCGGGTCGCCCGTCGAGCGCGCTGTCGAGCGCGTGACGATCGATCTGCTCGCCGGCGAGAACGTCGTCGTGACCCTCCACGACGAGCCGAGCGACGTCATCCGGACCCTGGCCGACCAGCTCCGCGACGAGCCCGGCATCGGGGCGCTCGACGCAGCCGCGCTCCTCGCCGCCCTCGTGGACGGCATGCTCGCGATGTACCTCAGGCACACCGAGGCGATCGAGCGCCGGATCGACGACCTCGACGAGATCGCCATCCGGGGCTCGGCCGGGGACGCCTACCTCGGCGAGGTGGTCGTCCTCCGTCGTCGGGTCGCCGGCCTCCGTCGTGCCTTGACACCCCACCGTGAGACGTTCGGCCCGCTCGCCCGGCCCGACTTCGAGATCGCGGCCCTTGGACGTCCCTGGCCGGGCCTCATGGGCCGGCTCGAGACGACCATCGCCGCGGTGGAGACCGCCCAGGGCCTGCTCGTGGGATCGGTCGAGCTGCGCCAGAGCAGCGCCGCCCAGCGGGCGAACGACGTGATGAAGCGGCTGACGATCCTCAACGCGGTCCTCCTCCCGTCGGTCGTCCTCGCCGGCGCCATGGGCATGAACTTCCAGGTTCCGTTCTTCGAGAACGCCGACAACTTCTGGTGGGTCGTGGCGGCCATGGCCGTCCTCGCCGCGGGGACCCTCCTCGTCGCCCGGCTGCGGAACTGGCTCTAGTGCTCCTCGGCCATGACCCGGAGGGCGAACCCGAACTCGGCGCCGCCCTCCGCCCGGTTGGCCGCCCAGATCCTCCCGCCCATGGCGTGCAGCAGCCGGGCGCAGACGAAGAGGCCGATGCCCGACCCGCTCGCCTGGCGAGCGGTTGAGGGAGATCGGTAGTAGAGCTCGAAGAGCCGGCCGGTCTCGTCCTCGGGGAAGCCCGGTCCGTTGTCGAGCACGTGGACACGAACCTCGTCTTCGCCGGCCCTGACGATGACCCGGATCGGGGCCTGGCTGCCGCCGTACTTCACCGCGTTGGCGAGGAGGTTCCGGATGACCTGCTCGACATACGTCTGATCGCCCGACACGGGTGGCAGGCCGGGCTCGAGGTCGACCTCGAAGCGACCGTCGGGCCAGCGGCCCTGCTCTGACCCGACGACGGCCGGGACGATCCGCTGGAGGAGGACGGGCTCGCTGCCGATGTCGAGCGAGCCCTCGCCGAAGCGGGTCAGGGCGACGACGTCCTCGACAAGCCGGTGGAGGCGCTCGGCCTCGAGGTGGATGTCCTCGAAGATGCCGCGTCGGGCGGCCTCGTCGAGGCTGCCCTCGCTCCGTGACAGCACCTTCGCCCCGGCGTAGATCGTGGTGACCGGTGTCCGCAGCTCGTGGGACAGGATCCCGACGAAGGCGTCCCGAACGGCCTCCCGCTCCCGGGCGACAGTGACGTCCCGGAGGATGATGATGTGCTCGCCGCCGGTCACGGGCTCGTCCTCGACCGCGTAGTTGCTGACCTCGATCCACTGCCGGGCCGGCGCCCGGACGCGAAGCGTGACCGAGGTCCCCGGGCTCGTGAGGGCCGCATGGGCGAGACCGTCGGGATCCTCGAGCCGGGCCAGGACGGCATCGATCGTCCAGTCCTCGAGCGGCTGCAGGATCGCCCGTGCGGTGGGGTTGGCGAGCGTGATGCGGCCGGCGTCGTCGAGGACCATGAGCCCCTCGCCGATCGCCCCGATGATCGCGTTGAGCTCGGCCGCCCGAGCGTGCTCGGCCCGGGCCAGCTGGGTCAGGCGCTGCTCGGTCTCGATCCGCTCGCGGATGTCGCGGCTGATCGCGACGAGTCGCTGGCCGACACCCGGCAGGACGACCACCTGCCAACGGATCTCGACCGGGACCCGCGTGCCGTCGGTGCGGACCCGGACCATGTCCAGGGCCCGGGTGACCTCCTCGCCGGAGAGGATCGGGGCGAGGAACGACCGTAGCTGCTCCGGCGAGACACCCTCCGTCCAGTCCGGCGTCGAGTGGCCGACGACCTCGTCACGGGTGCGGCCGAGCTGCTCGAGGACCGCGTCGTTGGCGTAGGTGACCCGCAGCGTTCGCGGGTCGTTCATGGTGACGCCGTCGCGGACGGCGTCGAGGATCGTCCGGAACCGGGCGACGTCCTGGAACAGCCTGGCGTTGTAGATCGCGGCGGCGGCCCGGGCGGCAAGCTCCGTGGCGAAGGGCATGTCGTGAGCGAGGAGCCGGGCCCGGGAGGCCACGAGGGTCAGGGCTCCGATCGGCCGACCCGCGGCGACGAGCGGGACGCAGAGCAACGTCGAGCCGGCCAGCGACCGGACTACCGCCGCCTCGTCCTCGGCAACTCCGCGCCCGCCGAGGGCCGTCATGGCCTCCGCGATCGATGCCTCGGTCAGCTCGAGCATCGCCGGCTCGCCGGACGAGACAACCTGCTCGCCGATGGCCGGGATTCCCTGGCCGCTGATGCGAGCCCGCAAGCGCTGCACCGTGGCCACCCGGGCCGGATCGGCGTGGGCGACGGCCAGCTCCTCCAGTCGCCCGTCCTCCGATACGAGGTCGATTGCGCTCCAGTCGACGATCGTCGGGACGACCAGTCTCGCCACGGTCGCGATCGTCTCCTCGTAGTCGAGTGACGAGGCCAGGATCGCGCTGGCCTGGGCGAGGAACTCGGTCCGGAGGCGTTGCTCGCGGCTGGCTGTGATGTCCTCGAAGACGACGACGCCGGCCGTGACCTTGCCGCCCGCGCCGACGATGGGCACGGATCGGCCGAAGACCCAGGTCTCCGAGCTGTCGGGGTGGACGACCCGGAACTCCGCCTCGGCCACCTCCCCCGTCGAGATCGTCCGGTTGAGCGGCCAGTCGAGCGTCTCGTACGGCCGGCCCTCCGGGTCGAAGGCGGCGACGTTCTGCTCCCAGATCGTTTCGGTCGGCAGGCTGCCGGGGCCCAGGATCCGAGCGACCGCCTCGTTGGTGATCAGGGTCCGCCCCGAGGGCGCCTCTGCCACGATCACGCCGTTCGGGAGGTTCCTGATGATCGTCTCGAACCGATTGCCCTGGGTCTCGAGGTCGGCGAGCAGCGCCTCGGCCCGCGACGCGGCGTCCTCCGCGGCAAGCCGCGCGGTCTGCTCCGCCGCATACAGCCGGGCGTTCCCGACCGCGAGCGCGATTCGTCGGGCAAGCTCCATGGCGTAGGCCGCGTCGCCGTCGTGATAGCGACGCGAGTCGTCGGAGGCGGCGAGGAAGAGGACGCCCTCGACCCGGCCGCGGGCCACCAAGGGGACCGCCATCGCGCTCGTTGTCCGCAACTCCCGGATCGTCTCCACGAGGCCTGGCCGAGCCGGATCGAGGGCGAGGTGGTCCGGCGACATGTCGGCGATGACGGGTCGCCTTTCGGCGATGGCCCGGTCGCCCGCCCGCCCGGCGCCCGGCTCCACCGACCAGGCCCACATCCGGTCAACCAGCTCGGCCCGGCCCGGGTCGGCCACATCGACGGCGACGCGGTCGACCGATCCGTCTGGCTGGACGAGATCAAGCGTCGCCCAATCCGCGAGGTAGGGCACGGCAAGGGCCATCGCGGTTCCGATCGTTCGGTCGAGGTCGAGGGACTCGTCGAGGTCGCGGGTGGCGTCGGCGAGGAGCCTCGAGCGAGCCTCGCTGATCCGCAGCGCCTCCTCGGTCGCCTTCGACGCGCTGACGTCATGGACGATGTTGACCGCGAACTCAGGACGGCCGTGGGCATCGAAGAGGGGGACCGCCGAGACCGACGACCAGCGCTCGGCCCCGGTCGTCCTGTCGCGATAGCGGAGCGTCAGCGTCTGTGCGTCACCGGTGCGCAGGGCGACCCGGCCGGGCAATTCCTCGGGCAGGACGGGACGCCCGAGCTCGTCGAACATCTCGAACCGCCCCAGGACCGTGCCGCTGGCTGCCAGCAGCTCATCCGGGGTTTCGACGCCCACGGCCCTCGCGGCGGCGCGGTTGGCGAACACGACCCGACCGTCCGCGGCCTGGACCGTGATCGGATCGGAGACCGCGTCGACCACGCCGGCGAGGCGCTCCGGACGGAAGCCGTCGACGCTGCCCCCCGTCTTCGCCTGCTCGATGTCGCCGAGCGCGCCCATCCTCTCCCCTGATCCCGCCGTGATCCGGCAGATCGTACGGTACGCCCGCCTTGCGGCCCGATGGCGGAGCGCGGGGACGGCGTTACAGGCGCGTCGCAGCGCGGACGCGGACGGCGCCCGTGCGCGGGCGGGCTGGAGCTGGCGGGCCGGGTGCCGGAGGAGGACGGGTGGAGGGCGGCCGGGCGTGGGCGCGGAGAGCGCGGACGGGACGCTCGGTCAGGGCTCCAGCCGCCCGTCGCGGACGATCCCCCGGAGGAACCTGAGGTGCTCGATCTGGGTGACGGTCCAGCCACCGGGCGCGGGCCACAGGCCGACCAGGAGCGCCGCGAGGTTCCCCGCCTCCACCGGGCTGAACCCGTGCCGTGCGAGGAGACGGACGGAATCGCGAAGGGACTGCACCCCGGCGCGCTGGTCCGCTCCCCCGCGGCCGGCCGTATGAGTCGGTCGCGCGGCGACCGTCGTTGCCCGCGGCGGGGTCGGGGTCGATGCCGGCGCCGCCGGGACGTTCGCCAGGTCGGTCATGGTCGTCGCGGTCCACCTCACGGGCGGGTGTTGGTGGACCGAGTCTGTGGCGCCAGCCTCCGCCTTCGCCCCCCACGTCAGCCCGTTCGACTTGCAGGCGGCTGTCAGGCCGGACCCTCGAAAGGCGCCCGAGATGGCCCGTCGCACGCGACTGCGAGATGGCCGCGAGACCGGCCTCGCCGGCCGCCCGTCGCGCCGAAGCCCGATCCGGGCGACAATCCCCCCGTGGCCCACCTGACGTCGGACCCCCAGTCAGCGCCCGCGACGGACGTCCGGTGGCTGCCGGGCCCGAGCCCCGCGATCCACCCCGCGACCGACCTCGGCGGTGTCGGCGTGCTCAAGCACGGCAACCTGTATCTCCTGTCCGACAGCTTCGGCGACATCCACCCCGACAGCCGGGGCCTGGGCCTGTACGAGCTCGACACGAGGGTCCTGTCGTGCGCGATCCTGCGGCTCAACGGCAGCCGGCCCACCCTCCTCCGATCCCAGGTCTCGGCCAACCACGAGGGGTCCATCCAGCTCACCAACCCCGAGTTCCGGCGCAACCTGGACGACAAGCTTGGCCAGCCGGTCGCCCGGCGATCGCTCTCGGTGCTCCGCCATCGCTGGATCGGCGACGGCCTCGGTGAGCAGATCACGGTCACCAACTTCAGCCCCGACGAGCAGCCGATCGTGCTCGACCTGGAGCTCGATTTCGACGCGGCCGACATCTTCGAGGTCCGGGGCCAGGCCAGGGCGGCTCGCGGGCGCTTCCTCGAGACCGCCGCGACCGACCGTTCGCTCGTCTTCTCGTACGTCGGGCTCGATTCGTTCATCCGACGCACGTACATCGCCTTCACTCCCGGCTCGGTCGTCGCCGGCGCCGACATCGACGAGGCCGCTGTCGCGCGCGGCGAAGGCGGCGAGGGCTCGGTCCGGATCCGCTGGACGGCCCGGATCGCCCCCGGGACAAGCACCGAGGTGGAATGGCGGCTGTGGACGGATCTCCAGCCCGCCCGAGGCGCCGAAGACGATCGGACCGTGGTGGCCGGCCATCCGGTCCATGCCATGACCCCGGCCAGCGCGCCGATCGCCGTTGCGGAGCGGGCGGCCGAGGCCTACCGGACCTGGACGGACGGGGCGACCCGGGTCGATTCCGACGGCGAGCTCCTGGACCTCGCGATCCATCGCAGCGTCGCCGACCTCCGGCTGCTCATGAACGACGGCCCCGGGCCCGGGCTGCGGTACATCGCGGCCGGGGTCCCGTGGTTCACGACCCTCTTCGGGCGGGACGCGATCATCACCGCCCTCGAGGCCCTGCCGTTCATGCCCGACCTCGCGATCGACACCCTCCGGGTCCTGGCCGACCTCCAGGCCACCGAGCGCGATCCGGCCCGCGACATGGCGCCCGGCAAGATCCTGCACGAGCTCCGCTCGGGCGAGCTGGTCCGGACCGGCGAGATCCCCCACCGGCCCTACTACGGCAGCGTCGACTCGACGCCCCTGTGGCTGGTGCTGCTGGGCGAGACGACCCGCTGGACCGGCGACCTCGACCTCGTCCGCGAGCTCTGGCCGAACGTCCTCGCGGCGCTTGCCTGGATCGACGGCGACGGCGACATCGATGGCGACGGCTTCGTCGAGTACCTCCGGGGCGGCGAGCAGTGCCTCTTCAACCAGGGCTGGAAGGATTCGAGCGATGCCCTCCGCCATCGCGACGGCTCGATCGCCCAGCCGCCGATCGCCCTGGTCGAGGTCCAGGGCTACGTCTACGACGCCAAGCTCCGGATCGCCGGACTGGCGCGGCGCATCGGCGAGGTCGAGCTGGCAGGTCGCCTGGAGCTCGAGGCGGCCGAGCTGCGCCGGCGCTTCGATGCCGCCTTCTGGATGCCCGACGTCGGCTACTACGCCGTCGCCCTCGACGCCGACAAGCGCCAGGTCGGCACGATCACCTCGAACCCCGCCCATGCCCTCTGGAGCGGGATCGTGCCCGAGGAGCGGGTTGCCTCGATCGCCGACCGGCTGCTGAGCCTCGAGCTCGATTCGGGCTGGGGCATCCGGACCTATGCCGCCGGGCAGCCGGGCTTCAACCCCATCGGCTACCACACCGGCAGCATCTGGCCCCACGACAACGCGATCGCCGCGGCCGGCCTCAAGCGAGCCGGGCGCCACGAGGAGGCGGGCCGGATCGCGACCCGGATCTTCGAGGCGGCCCGCGAGTCGCCCGAGTTCCGCCTCCCGGAGCTGTTCTGCGGCTTCACCCGGGATCCGGCCTCCGTGCCCGTCCCGTACCCGGTGGCGTGCTCGCCGCACGCCTGGGCCGCGGCGGCACCACTGTCCCTGCTGCAGACGATGCTCGGCATGCACGCCCGCGCGGCGGAGGGGATCCTGGAGCTCGATCGGCCGCACCTGCCGACCTGGCTGGGGAGGGTCACCGTCCACAACCTCCGGGTCGGGAACCAGGCCGTCGATCTCCTGTTCCACCGCTGGCGGGGCACGACGAGTGCGGAGGTTCTCCGCCGGACCGGCGACCTCGAGCTCGTCATCCGCGTCTGAGCGTGCCCAGGGGCCATCCCGGAAGGCCGTTGTTACGGCCAGCCCCGGCGGCGTAGTCGGGAGCGGTCCCTCCGCCCGGCATCGTGACGGCGGGTCGGACACGACCGCACGGAACGACAGGGATGGAGGTCCAGACGATGGGCATCATTGCGTGGATCGTCCTCGGGGCGATCGCCGGCTACCTCGCCGGCTACCTCGTCCGGGGCGACGAAGGCCTCGGCGTCATCGGGCACATCGTGCTCGGGATCGTCGGCGCGCTGATCGGCGGCTTCCTCGCCAGCGCCCTCTTCGGCGTCGATGCCATCAACGGCGTCCTCGACATCGGGACGATCGTCACCGCGACGATCGGCGCCGTGCTCGCGGTCGTCGGCTGGCACGCGCTGACCGGCACCACCCGCACGGGTCGCGGCACGATCTGACGCGGCGCCCGCCGCCCGGCGGCGGGCGGGCACGAGCGGACGACGCCCACCGGCAACGGTGGGCGTCGTCGTCTCCGGCAACGTGGAGAGGAGCAGCCCAGTGCCCCATCGGCTCACACCCACCGCCACCCTCGAAGCGGCCCTGAGCCGCGACGCAGCGACCGGCAGCGCGGCGACCACCGCCGCGGGAGTGACCGTCGACCTGGCGATGTCCGGCGGCGACGGGCGCCCCCGGGAGCGCGTCTCGTGACGAGGGTCTACGTCGACGTCGAAGCCCTGTCGACCGGGGCCGGGCAACGACGCACGACGGACGCCGACGCCGTCCGCTCGCTCGAGTACCTCGCCGAGGCGGGTCACGACGTGCTACTCGTGACTGGCGAATCTCTCCCGGCGGCGCTCGCCGAGCTCTCGTTGGCCGTCGTGCCCGCCGCGCCGCCGGAGCCGGAGCAAGCCGCCTGGTACCTGACGACGGACCCCGAGCGATGTCGAAATCGATCTGCCCGCCTGCGGACGGTCCTGGTCGGCCGGACGCCGTCGCCGGCCGCGATCCACCGCTGCGACGCGCTCGCCCGGGACGTCCTCGCCGCGGCCCTCGAGATCCTCGCCGCGGAGGCGATGCCGTCCGCCTGACCGCGCGCCCGCCGCGCGCGCCCGGCCCGGACCCCACGCGCTCGCGCCGAACCCGCGCGTCCGATCGCGCCGGGATCGTCACGTGGCTGCAACATCGAGCTGGCTCTCGGGGATGGCGCCCGGCGCGGCCCGACCGCGACGATGCAACCAGGCGCGGCGATCCCCATCGCCTCGCGTTCCCTCCTTCGGCATCGACACCGCGTCGGTGCCGGCGGGTCGGCGATGAGCCGACCCACCCTCCTCCGACCGTCCGTTTCCCCTCGGACGGTCGCGCCCGCGGGCGCCCGAGCCGCTCGCGGACGACCCGGGGGGCGGCGGTCACGCGCCCCGAGGCGACGCCCCGCTCCGGCGCTCCATCAGGACGAGGCCCATCGCGGCCACCGGCACGAGGGCCGCCGCGATCAGGAGGCGCGGGGCGCTCCCGAGGAGCATTCCGATCGCGAGGCCGAGCGACATCGCGACTCCGGCCGTGACCTGCTCGTCGTTGCCCGCCTTGATCCGATGCATGACGTCGTCGGCGAGCTCCTGGGACGTCCTGGCGAGCTCCGGAACGGCCGCCCGGGCGGCGCCGACGGCGTCGCCGAGGCCGCTGCCGGCAGCCCGCAGTGCGCCGCCGAGCTCCTCGGCGCGCTGGATCCCGGTCCGGCCGCCGGCCCGGCTCGCCCCGTTCGTCTTCACTCGTTCCTTCGTCGCGTCGCTGGTCATCGGTGTCTCCTTCTGCTGGTTCCCGGGACCCCGACCTCCGGGGTCCCGCTGTCATCCCACTGCAACGCACGCTCGCCACGTCGGCGCGCGCCTCGGACCGGCCAACCCGTAGGTTCGAGGGCAACGGGGCGCCCGCTCCGCACACGGAGGATCGAACGAATGCAGGAGTCGAAGCGCGTCATTCGGGACGTGGAAGACGACGCCAAGGAGGCCATCCGGCGCTCCGACGGCGACGAATCGCTCGGCGACAAGGCGGCCAACGTGGGCGATCGCCTTCGGCACGGCGCCGAGAACCTCGGCGACGAGCTGCACGACGGCGTCGACGAAGCCGCGCGCAAGGTCGAGTACGAGCGCGGGCGAGTCGACGGGATGCGGGACCGGGAGACGCCCGACCGCTGACCATCGCGATCTCCCGGGTCCGTCCTGGACCCCCGGCTCATGCGACGGGCCCTCCACGGCGGGCCCCGCGCATGCCGGGGGTCCCGGCGTGCTGGCCGCGAGTCATCCGCGAATGGCGGCCGCGGCGCCGGCGCCTTGTTCCCACCCCGTCACCGGCGAATGAGGAGGACGCCAGCGCCGGCGATGACGATGCCTCCGCGTCCACCGGCAGGAGCCGGTAGGCGCCCGATGGGAAGAGCCCGGCGCCCCCGTATCGCTGGAGGAGCCGTAGCTGCGTCGCCGACGCGCTTGTGGGCGGCACCGAGGACCACCGGCCCCGATCGCGTGGCGGGCGGAAGCCACCGACGTGGCGGAGCTTGGCCGTGTCGTAGAGGACGCAGCCGGCGATGTCGGCGACGTGGTAGAGGCGGTCGCGCGTTCGCGGCAGGCGCTCGCGGAGGTGCTGGAGGTTCGCGCCGCGGTGGACCTTCCGGCGGGCCCAGCCCTCCGTCCCGACGCCGATTTCCTCGGGCCGGACGGGGCCGTCCCAGAACTCGATCGCCTCCTCCTCCGGCCGATGCTCGTCGCGGAAGCGGAGGTCGACGACGCTCGAGCCGACGAAGGCGCTGCCTGAGGCGCGGATGGCCGCGACGAGGCGACCCATGAGGTCGGCCTCGAGGAAGACACCGTCGTCGACGACGAGGACGTACTCGGCGTCGGCGTGACCGAGAAGTGCCTGGGCTCTCCCGACCGCCAGCGCGGGAGTCCGCGCGGCGACGAAGCGGGTGGCGTGGCCCCGCGCCTCCAGGACCCGGACGAGCCCGACCAGCTGGACCGCCTCGGCTCCCGCCAGATCCGTCTCGAGCGCCGTGACACGGAACGACGGGTATCGCTGGTTGGCCAGCGACGCCAGCGTGGCGGCGAGGCTCGCGGCCGGCCCCGTGGTCGGGATCAGGACGTCGACGGTCGGGAGACTCATAGGGAGGAGTGTTCGCCCGCCACCGCAACGCCCGGTCGCCCACGGCCCGCGGTGGCCTTGCACGAGACTGACAGGGCCCCCATCCCGACCCTCACCGGTCCGGCCGCGTACCCCCCTGACGCGACCGGATTGACGATGCCGGCCCGGGACGAGGGCCCCGTCAGCCCACCGACCCTTTGGGTCCGTGGCTCACAGGCGGCACGTCGGGCTGCCGCCGGGCCTTGCGATCGCCTGCCAGTCGCTCGCCATCCCGTTCACGAGCGGTGGCGGCACGGGTCCCGGAGCCCGGCCGAGTCGGCGGGCCCGCGCGAGTCCCGTCGCGAGACCGGTGCAACGGCGTCGGCGCGGCCACGGGCACGCCCGAAGCAACGGGCCCGCGACGATCTGGATCGTGACCACCCATAGTTGGAGGCCGACATGCAGGACACCCAGGCTCGGACCATCACGGAGGCGGGCCCGGCCAGCCCGGTCGACGACGCCACGTACGACCTGCTCCAGGCACTGACCTCGAAGCTCGAGGCCATCGAGGCCTACCGAATGTACGCCGGTGACGGCGGCGACACCGCCGCGCTCTTCGAGCGCCTGGCCGAGGACGAGCGCCTCCACGCGGAGCAGCTGCTCGACGTGCTGCGGGGCCGCCTCCGCGGCTGAGCGTTCGCCGCCCCCACGGCTCGTCGGGCGGGTCACGAGGCGCCCGCGGTTCCCGGCTTCAGCCCTCCGTGGGGACCCGGCCCGGGCCGACCGGGGCGAGTGGCCGCGGGGACTCCGCGGTGGGGGTGCTACACGTCCCGCCCGACCGGCGCGCGCTCCCGGCGCGCACCCCTTCCGCGGACCTCGACATCCCCGCATCCCTGACCCGGGGCCTCACCGCAGGGCCGTCAATCGATGGCCGTGCGTTCCGGGCGGGGCCGCCGCCGAGCAGCCGCATGTAGAGCTCCTCGTAGCGATCCGTCATCCGGGCGGCGGAGAACCGCTCCACGACCCGTTCGCGGATCGCCCGGCGATCGAGACCGCCGACCCCGGCGCTCAGGAACGCCAGGTGCATCGCGTCGTCGCCGAAGAACCCGTCGAGGCCGTCCCGGATGATCTCCGGCAGGGCGCCGACGCGCCGGGCGAGGACGGGCGTCCCGCAGGCGAGGGCCTCGATCGCGACGAGCCCGAATGGCTCCGGCCAGGCCCCCGGCATGAGGGCGGCGTAGCTCTCGGCGAAGAGCCGGTTGCGGTCCTCGACATCGAGCTCGCCGAGGAACTCCACGAGGCGGCCCGCCTTCCCGAGGGCCGGCACGAACACGGATTCGTGGTAGGCCCGGGCGTCCGGCGTCGTCCCGACCTTCGCCGCGATCCGCAGCGGGCGCCCGGCGATCGTCGCGATCTCGATCGCCTCGAGGATCCCCTTCGCGGCGTCGACGCGGCCGACGAAGCAGAAGGCGTCCGAGGGCTTCCCGACGGTCGGCATCCCGGCGAGGGCCAGGCCGTTGTGGATGATCGTCCAGTCGATCGCCGGATGGACCGACGCCTGGCTCCGGCTGATCGCGACGAGGCCGCTGGGCCGCTGGTCACCGGACCACGCCGACCGTGGCGGCTCGGCCGTGCGACCGGCCAGGAGGCGCCGCGACCAGGGCACGTCGAGGCGACCGTGGAAGGTCGACGCGACCGGCACCGCCAGCCCCCGGGCGAGGGCCAGGCTCCACCATTCGAGGTGGGAATGGACGACATCGAATTCGCTGCCTCGAGCGAACACGGCGTTGAGCGTCTCGAGGAAGTAGGGGCTCGGGTCGTCACCGAAGCCGGCCGGTCGGAGGGCAGCATTCACCGTCGGGACGAGGTGGCACGGCACCTCCGAATCGCCGCTCGCGAAGACCGTCACGTCGTGACCGCGGCGGACCAGCTCGGCCGTCAGCTCGAAGACCACCCGCTCGGTGCCGCCGTAGCCGCTCGGTGGGACACGCTCGAGGGGCGGCGCGACCTGGGCGATCCGGAGCGGCTCGATGGGATGAGCCGGGGGATCGATGTGCAGGCCTGGCGTGGGCACGGATGGGCTCCTCGTTCGGTCCGTCCCGGTCTCGGCACAAACCTGTCGCTGCGCCGGAGTGGGCGGGCCGGGTCGTCAGCCTAGCCGGTGCATCTGCCGCGGCCCCTCATCATGCCTCCCCCTGGCGTGACACGGGTATGACGCCGCCTTCGCAGTGCTCCACCAACACGCACGGACCGAGACGTTGTTATGCGCCTGCAACGGAGTTGCAACATCGACTTCCCCAGTCGGAACCGGCGGTGGTCGAAGATCCGACCTTGCGCTGGACGTGCACACTCGTCTGAGCGTCAGGAAGGAGGTCATCGTGTCGACACAGCCGCTCGTGCTCGTCGCCGATGACGAGCCTCGGATCACGAAGCTCGTCGCGATCGCCCTCGCCGAAGAGGGCTTCCGGGTCGTCACCGCCGACGGCGGTGAGGCGGCCCTGGCCAAGGCCGAGGAGGTTCGGCCGGACATCATCCTGCTCGACATCGTGATGCCAGACCTCGACGGCATCGAGGTCATGCGCCAGCTCCGAGAACGCCGTCCGGTGCCGGTCATCCTGCTGACCGCCAAGGGCTCGACCGCCGACAAGGCCAAGGGCCTCGACCTCGGCGCCGACGACTACATCGCCAAGCCGTTCCACCCGGACGAGCTGGCCGCCCGCGTCCGGGCCGTCATCCGCCGCTCCGGCGGGGCCGAACCCGGTGCTGGCGTGCTGCGATTCGACGACGTCGAGATCGACCTCGAGCGGCGGATGGTCACCCGGGGCGGCGAGCTCGTCCAGCTGTCGCGGACGGAGTGGCTGCTCCTCCAGCACCTCGCCGCGAACGCCGGCAAGGTCGTCCTCCACACCGAGCTCCTGACGAAGGTCTGGGGACCCGAGTACCGCGACGACCTCCAGTACCTCCGCGTTTGGGTCAGTCGCGTCCGCCGCAAGCTTGGCGCGGCACCCGGGGAACCGGGTCGGATCCGGACCTTCCAGGGGATCGGCTACCTGCTCGACGTGGAGCCGGCGGCACGGGGCGACGACAGCGCCCACGAGGAGGCCGGGGCGCGACCGGAGGCGGCCCTCATCGGCTGAGGGCCGGGCGGCCGGGGCCGGGCGGCCGGGGCCGGGCGGCCGGGGCCGCGAGTCGACGACCACGGCGGCGGGCGCCCCTGACGGCGCCCGCCGCTTCGATGTCACGCCGGTGACACCGTGCTGCAAGCCGATCGCGGCGTGGGTGGCGCGAGCCCGCAGCCGGTCGTGGCCGAGACTCGGGAGGCATCCCGGCCGGGGGCCGCCCGGAGGTCTGTCCAGCCAGTGTCATCCGATCGAGGTCCACGCCAGTCGTTGCGGAGCGCTCCCGCCCTCCGCCGGCGCACCGCTGCGTCGGTACGCCTGTCGCCCAGGGCACGCGCCATCCTGCTCGCCCGCGGCCGGACGCGCGCCGGCGGGGTACGGGTCGGAAGGATCGCGGCGCTGCTGCTGACGCTGCTCCTCGTCGTGGTGACCGGCGCCGGCACGCTCCTCGGCCTCGGTGGCGCGACGGTCATCGACGCGATGGCCAAGGGCCTCCCGGACCCGACGCAACTCGAGCACCTCACGTTCGCCCAGCCGACGATCGTCTATGACCGAACCGGGACGGTCGAGCTGGCCCGCTTCCAGCAGGAGGGCCGCCGGGTCGTCGAGTACGACGAGGTGCCGCGGCTCGTCCTCGACGCCACAACGACGGCCGAGGACCGGACCTTCTGGGACAACGATGGCTTCGACCTCAACGCGATCCTTGGCGCCGCAGCCGAGAACCTGAGCGGCGAATCCGACCGGGGCGCCTCGACGATCACCCAGCAGCTCGTGCGGGCCCGGCTCCTCCCGGCCGACGCCGTCGAACCGGGCGCCGATCGCTACCGCCGGAAGATCCTCGAGATCCTCCAGTCGGCCCGGCTCACGAACGCCTTCCCCGGCGAGGCGGGCAAGGAGCGGATCATCACGGCCTACCTCAATCAGATCTACTACGGCCACGGCGCGTACGGCGTGGCCGCGGCCGCCGCGGTCTACTTCGGCGTCACCGACCTGGCCGACCTGACGCCGGCCCAGGCCGCCCAGCTGGCGGCCCTGCCGAAGGCGCCCTCCGACTTCGACCTCTACAACTACGCGATCGAGGGCCCGGACGGCCAGGTCATCGTGGATCCGACGTCGGCTCCCGTGGCGCGGCGCAACTGGATCCTCCAGAACCTGTCGTCGTCACGCTGGACGAGGCTCACCCGGGCCCAGGTCGAGGCGGCGATCCGCGAGCCGATGGTCCTCGCGGCGGCCTCGCCGGAGCGGCTCAAGGCCGGCCACTTCACCTGGCAGGTGCGGCGCCAGCTCGAGGCGATGCTCGGCGGCGCTGCCGTCGTCG
The DNA here is from genome assembly GCA_004297395.1 of Chloroflexota bacterium. Taxonomy (GTDB): domain Bacteria; phylum Chloroflexota; class Limnocylindria; order Limnocylindrales; family CSP1-4; genus UBA5189. The sequence goes on from SCUO01000061.1 coordinate 36,225, forward strand.
AGACCGGCGGCTACCGCGTGGTGACGACCCTCGACTGGCCGGTCCAGCAGCTGGCGGAGCGCTGGATGACGGCGGCCGCGATCGTCCCGAACCTCCAGGCGGATGCGGGGAACCAGCTCCTCGACCGGCTCGAGATCCCGGAGGCCGATCGGCCCTGGATCGCGGCCCTACGAGGCAAGGACCTCCACGACGCCGCGCTCGTCGCCCTCGACTACCGAACCGGCGACGTGCACGCCTACCTCGGCAGCGCCGGCTATGACCGGGATGCCCTCGCGTCGGCCAAGTTCAGCCCCAAGTTCGACGCCGCGGGAGACGGCGGTCGCCAGCCGGGCTCCGCCTTCAAGCCGATCGTCTACGCGGCCGCCTTCGAGGCGAGGGCCCTGACCCCGGGCAGCCTGCTCCTCGACATCACGACCGAGTTCGATGCGAACTCCCACTGGGCGCCCCGCGACGCGGACCAGCTCGAGCGTGGCCCCGTCCTCGTCCGGCAGGCCCTTCAGTACTCGCTGAACATCCCCGCGATCCGGGCCTATGAGCGGGTCGGCGGCGAGGCCGTCGCCGACATGGTGGAGCGCCTCGGCTTCAGGATCCAGGGCGGTCGCGACACCATCCTGCAGGCCGGGCTGGCCGCCGCGATCGGGACGGTCGAGGTGCGGCCGCTCGACCTCGTGGCAGCCTACGGCTCGATCGCCAACGGCGGCCAGACGGTGACGCCCCGGATGATCCTCTCGGTCACCGGCCCCGACGGTGCGACCGTCTACGAGGCGCCGCCGGCGGCGGGCGAAGCGGCGATGTCGCCGCAGGTCGCCTATCTCGTGACCGACATCCTCGCCGGGAACACCGACCCGGGTCAGAACCCGATCTGGTCGGCCGCCCTGGAGCTTCGCAACGGCCCCGGTGGCGAGCATCGACCGGCGGCGGTGAAGACCGGCACCGCCAACGACGCGAAGGACCTTGCCACCTACGGCTTCCTCGGGCCGCCCGCGGACCCGGCGGCACCAGCGTGGGCGGTCGGCATCTGGATGGGCAACAGCGACCATTCGAGCCCGGCTACCGCGAAGCCTGCCACCTCGCTGACCGGAGCGGCCCCGTTCTGGCGGGCCTTCGTCCGCGATCTGACCGCGGGCCAGCCGGTGGCGGGGTTCGCGCAGCCCGACGGGATCGTGACCGCCAGCATCGACGCCTGGACCGGCGGCCGGCCCGGAGGCTGGACGACCGGGAAGCGCAACGAGCTGTTCGTCGACGGCACCCAGCCGGGCGCCGATGGCGCGATCGATCCGCCCGGGCTCCTGTACGCCCGGGCGTGCGGCGGCTGGCGGGTCGATCCCAGGAAGGCGGAGCTCGGCCCGGAGCGATGGCTGGCCGATGTCGCCGACTGGCTCGGCCGCGCCCGGCGCGGCCCCGGCGTGGTCGGCAAGTACGACTCGCGGACAGCCTACTTCTGGGGTCGCCAGGGCTGGGGCGGGCGGCTCATCGGCAGCGCCTGTGACAACGGCAAGGGCGGCGATGACAAGGGCGGCGGCCACGGGGGCGGCGGGGGCGGCGGCGGCGGCGGCGGCGGGGGCGGCGGGGGCGGCGGCGGCGACACCCCGACCCCGGAGCCGACCATCCTGCCCGAGCCGACCGCGGAGCCGACAAAGCCCCCCGGCTGATCGCCGCGCGGCGGACGGCCGCGACACGGATCTGCAAGCCGGCCGCACGGCGTAGCGGCGCCTCCGAGGCACCCGGGTGCCAAGACTTCGCGGTGCGGAGCGCGGCGATCGAATCGCCAGCCAGCAGTTCGGAGCAGCCGTGTCGGAGCTCATCGGCCGCCTCATCTCGAACCCCCTCGTCACGGCCCTCGGCGTCGGGTTCGCCGCCGTCGTCACGAGTCTCTGGCTCGCCTCGTGCTGGTGGGCCTACCGTGACGCCGCACGCCGGACGGAATCAGCCCTCGGGCCGTACCTCGCCGCCGCCTGGGTGTTCCTCTCGACGCCGGTCATGCTGCCGGCGTCGGTCCTGATCTATGGCCTGGTGCGGCCCCAGGAGGCCCTCGGGGACCGACGCAGCCATCGGCTGCTGCAAGCCCTCGAACGAGCGGCGGTCGACGGCCCGGCCTGCCCCCGCTGCGGCGCCTGGACCGACGAGTCTTGGGTCCGGTGCCCGGCCTGTCGCGGATGGCTGGCATCGGCCTGCCCGCAGTGCCGCCGCCCGGCGCCGCTCGACGCCGAGGTCTGTCCCTGGTGTGCCTGGGCGCCCGGGAACACGGTCCTTCCCGACGGCGGGAGCCGCAGAGTCGTCGAGGAATCCACACCGGCCGCTCTCGACGACACGACCGTCGCGGCCGCTCGACCGATCGCCGCGGCCACCGCCTTCGAGCCAGGGGCGGCGGTGCCCGGCGGCGAGGACGATCGGTCGCCGCAGCCGGCCGCCGAGCCCGCAGCGGCCGGGGCGGTCAGCCCGGAACCACCACCCCGAGGCCGAGGGTCTCGAGGGCGGTCGCGATGGCGGGCGTTCGGGGGTCAGGCGATCCGGCCGGCGACCAGGTGAAGAAGACGACCGTCGAGCCGACGACCCGGAGCGCGAACCGGGCATCGTTCGGGAACTGGACCCGGCCGATGCCGCTGGCGATGTAGGCGGCCTGGGCCTCTGCCGCGGCGGTGGCCGCGGCGGGGTCGAGGAACTCGTAGATCACGATCAGGCCACGATCCGGGTCGCGGGCCAGCACCGCCCGGACCACGATCCGCGGCGCGGTGGCAAAAGCCGGCGCCTCGGCCGGTCGGTAGGTCCGCGCGGCGTCCTCGACCTGGAGCCCGGCAGTCGCCAGAGCCCTCGCGACCTCGCCGCGGGTCACCGCCGCGGCGCCACCGGCCACGCCCGTCGTCGCCCCGGCGGGCGGGAACGTGGCGCCCCCCGGCGGGGCGCCGCCGCCGACGAGCGCGCCGAGCACCACGATGACGAGGATGGCGAGGAGCGCGACGCCGAGCGCCCGACGGTTGGCGGACCCGCGCGGAGCACCGTCGGTCGCTTCCGTTGCCGGGGCCGCTGACGGACTGCTGCCTGCGTCCTGGCCCGGCCCCGGATCCACGCCGCGGTCTTCGGCCCTGCCGCCGCCTTCGGCCCTGCCGCCGCCTTCGGCCCTGCCGCGGGCGTCGGCCGACGCGGCCGGCGATGTGTCCTCTGCCGCGCGCGGCCAGCGCCCCAGGTCCGGCCTGGGCGGCAGCTCGTCGCTCATCCCGGGGGCCACTCGAAGGCGCGGCCGCCCATCAGGTGGAAGTGGAGGTGGTCCACGCTCTGGCCGCCCCAGGTCCCGACATTCGTCACGACCCGGTAGCCGCGCTCGGCGATCCCCTCGCTCCGGGCGATCTCGGCGGCGGTCACGAAGATCCGGCCGAGGAGATCGCCGTCTCCTGCCGTCAGGTCCGCCGCCGACGCGACGTGGCGCCTCGGCATGACGAGGATGTGCGTCGGCGCCCGCGGTGCGATGTCGCGGATGGCGAGGACGAGGTCGTCCTCGTGGACCTTCGTCGAGGGGATCTCGCCGGCCACGATGCGACAGAACAGGCAGTCGGCAACGCGATCGTCGGCCATCGGCTCGCTCATCGGCTCACCATAGCTGGGGCTTCGCGCTCATCAGGAACCCGATCGTCCCGACGAGCCCGGCCATGACGTACGAAACGTAGCGCTGTCGCCGCGCCCGCGCCGCCCAGATCCGGTCGTCGGCGCCGGCCCGGACCCGCAGCAGCGGGATGAGGTTGGGCCGCTGGACGAAGAACGCCAGGAGCAGATTGAGGGCGTAGATCGCGAGGGCGACAAGGAGCCACGGCTGGCTCAGGAGGCGGGCGCCCAGGACGGCGACGAGCCCCGCCCCGGTCAGGGCCAGGCCGAGGCCCACGATCACCGCGCCGCCCGACTGCATCGCCAGCAGGAACCGGACCAGCCGGTTCGGCGACTCGACGGTCGCCTGCCGCGCCCGGAGGGCGAACGGCAGCAGCAGCGACGGCAGGAACAGGCTGACGGCGAGCGCGACATGCACGGCCAGGAGGATGGGAAAGAACGAGAGGGGCACTGCGCCCGAATTGTACGGGCGGTCCCCGGCATGGGCCGCAGGCGGGCCTCGGGGGCCTCCGAAAGCTCCCCAAGCGAGATTCACGCCACGTCGCATCCGATGCCCTCGCTTGAGGGCCCGGCGTTCTGTCACCCACGAACCCCCGTGGTGGGAGAAGCAGAACTGGGCCGCTGTCGGCGGTCGAGCGGCCTCGGCCACGCTCAGCTGCGCCCACACGAGGCCGGATTCCGACGGCGAGCCGTGTGCCTCACCACCCCGGTTGGTAACTGGTAGAAACCCTGGCGCCTCGTCTCGGGCCGTCATCGACGGCCGCGCGAATCACCGCGAGCCCTCGCGCCTCGCGGCCAGGGCCACCCACTCCCCCTCCACGGTGCGCTCGACCACGGCGAGGCCGACCCCTTCGAACGCCGCCGCGACCTCGGCCTCGCGGTCCTCGAAGATCCCCGACGCCAGGACGAGCCCGCCCGGTCGAACCTCGTCCCGGAGCGGCCCGGCGAGAGCGACGAGGACCGATGCGATGAGATTCGCGACCACGAGGTCGAACGGCGGCTCGCCGCTCGGCAGCGAGCCCTCGCGTGCCTGGATCCGGCGCACCAGGCGGTTGCGCCGGGCGTTCGCGAGCGTCGCCTCGATCGCGATCGGGTCGATGTCGAGGCCGCTGACGCGGCGGGCGCCGAGACGGGCGGCGGCGATCGACAGGATCCCCGAGCCGCAGCCGACGTCGAGGACGCGGCCACCGACCAGCTCGCCTCGTGCCGCCGCGGCTTCGATGGCCTCGAGGCACAGCCGGGTCGTCGGGTGGAGCCCGGTCCCGAAGGCCATCCCGGGGTCGAGGTCGATCACGACGTCCCCGTCGGCCGCTCGATGCCGGCGCCACGTCGGCCGGATCACGAGGTGGCGCCCGATCCGCATGACCGGGAAATGGGTCTTCCAGGCGTCGGCCCAGTCGGCCTCGTCGACGAGCCGGGTCCGAAGCTCGCCGATTGGCCGCAGCCCGAAGGCCTGGAGATGGCCGAGCGCAGCCTCGGCCTCCCGGGCGGCGCGCAGCGCCGACGCGATGTCGCGGGCCGGGACGTAGGCCCGCACGATCGCGGGCCGCGCCTGGTCCAGGCGCGCCCCCAGACCCTCGTCGACGAGCTCGAACGCCGGTTCGACGCTCGTCCCTCCCGGCGCGACGCGTCCCAGGATCTCGCTGACGGCCTCGACGGCCTCGACGTCGGCCTCGACCGCGAGCTCCAGCCAAGCTCCGGTCGTCGGCGGCGTCGGCCCGGCGGTCGGCGCGGCCAGCGATCCTCGCCCAGCGAGCCGTCGGCCCGCCTCAGCCGAGCGCGTCACGCACCTTGCCGAGCAGCCCGCCCCCGCCCTCGGCCACGATCTCGCCGGCCGCCTCGGCATAGGCGTGGAGGGCCTCGCGCTCGGCCTTCGAGAGCCGCGTCGGGACGGCGACGTCGACGATGACGTGGAGATCGCCGCGAACGGCCCGCCGGAGGTGCGGCACGCCCCGCCCGCGGAGGCGGATCTCCGTTCCGGGCTGGGTCCCGGGCTTGACCTCCACCTCGGCCTCCTCGCCCTCGACCGTCGGGACGAGGATCTTCGTCCCGAGCGCGGCCTGGGCGATCCCGATCGAGGCCTCGAAGATGAGCTCGGTGCCCTCGCGCTTGAGCTCCGGGTGGGGCGCGACGTGGACGGCAACGTAGAGACTGCCGGCCGGCCCGCCGCGGGGCCCGACCTCGCCCTCGTTCGAGAGGCGGATCTGGTGGCCCTCGTCGATCCCGGCCGGGATTGTCACCCGGATTGTCCGCCGGCCCTCCGTCCGGCCGTCGCCCTTGCACGTCTCGCACGGCGTCTCGACGATCCGGCCGTCGCCATGGCAGCGCGGGCAGGCGGTGACGTTGACCATCTGGCCGAGCATCGTCTGGCGGACGCTGCGGACCTCGCCCCGGCCGTTGCACTGGGGGCAGGTCGTGGCCTCGGTGCCGGGCTTGGCGCCGGTTCCCGTGCACGTCTCGCACCGCCCGAGGACCGGGAACTCGATCTCCTTCTCCGTCCCGAGGACCGCCTCGCGGAACGTGATCCGGAGGTCGTACCGGAGGTCCGAGCCGGCCGACGGTCGGCCACGTCGCCCCGCACCGGCCCCCGCCGCGCCGCCGAAGAAGGCATCGAAGATGTCGGCGAAGCCACCGAAGCCGCCGAGGCCGGGATCACCCTCGACACCGGCGCTGCCGAACATGTCGTAGCGCTGCCGCCGATCGGGATCGGACAGGACCTGGTAGGCCTCGTTGATCTCCTTGAAGCGATCGTGGGCGGCGGGGTCCTGGTTGACGTCGGGATGCCACTGCTGGGCGAGCTTCCGGAACGCCTTCTTGATGTCCGCGTCGGACGCGCCGCGCGGGACGCCGAGGATCGAGTAGTAGTCGGTGGTCGTGGCCATGCAGGCGAGAGTCTACGGGCCGAGGCCCGAGCGGTGGTCCCGGACGACGGCGACGGGTACCATCGGCCAGCATGGAGACACCCCGGCTCACCGTCGCCCTGACCTTCGACCACGACGCGATCTCCGATTCCGTGCGCCGCGGCGACCCGCCGGTCAAGTTCTCCCACGCCGAGTTCGGGCCGCGTGTCGGCGCCCCCCGGATCCTGGAGCTCCTCCAGCGGGAAGCCATCCCGAGCACCTGGTTCGTACCGGGCCACACGCTCGTGACGTTTCCCGAATCGATCGAGGCGATCCTCGCCGGCGGCCACGAGCTGGCCTGCCACGGCTGGTATCACGAGGACTTCGCCGAGCTCGGCGAGGACGAGCAGCGGGGCATCCTGGAGCGCTGCGTGACGGCCGTCCGGGACGTCTCCGGCATGGCCCCGCATGGCCACCGGGCGCCGTACTGGGCCCTGGGCTCGCGGACGCTCGAGCTCGTCGAGGCGGCCGGGTTCGCCTACGACTCGTCGCTCATGGCCGACGACTACGCCCTCTACCGGGTCCGCCATGGCGACGTCCACACCGTCGCCGACGGGACGAGGTTCGGGGCCGAGGGCGCGCTCGTGGAGGTTCCCGTCTACTGGGCCCTCGATGACTGGCCCCTTTTCGAACCCGGCCCGGGTCGGGACGGGCTGGCCGCGCCGTCCCGCGTCCTGGAGCTCTGGCTCGGCGAGCTGCGCTACGCCCACGAGCATGCCCCGGGCGGCCTGCTCACGGTCACGATGCACCCCGAGTGCGTCGGTCGCGGTCACCGGATGGCGATGCTCGAGCAATTCATCGCCGCCGCTCGGGCCATGCCGGGGATCGCCTTCGAGCGCCTCGATACGTACGTCGAGCGCTGGCAGGTCGATACGCTCGGCCAGGGCGGTCGGGCCTGAGCGCCTTCGCCCGCGTCGCTCCCGAGCCACGCCTTACGCCCGCCGCGGAGCCCCGAGCCACGTCGGCCGCGCGATTTCGACAGTATCCACCCGGGATGGCGTACGTCGACCGGTAGTTGACGATCGCCCTGAGCGTGAGCGGCTGTCAATGGCGAGACGCGGACGCACTCTCCCGACTTGCACGCGGGCTGGCTGCCCGCTGACGAGTGCCAGCAGGGATGGAATCCGACAGGGACATCAGCCTCGACATCGGGCTGCACCTACGGAGCCCGGCTCGGCGCGATCCACGTCGATCGAGACATGGGCGGAGCATGAAACGAGTGCCGAGCCATGAACCAGGCGCAGCAGACGCCCGCTCGCAGCCAGTAGCGGTCCCGCAGTCGGGCCTCAGCCCCGCTCCGCTCGAATGCCTGCGATATCGCGGGCGCGGGCAAGCACGGCCCGGAACATCGCCGGCGTGAGCCTGCCGGTGAAGGTGTTCTGCTGGCTCGGATGGTAGCTGCGCACGATCGTGCGGCGCCCGATCTCGACCTCGGCGCCGTGCCCGAACCGCGGCCGCGGCCGCGGCACCGGCTCGCCCGCGCCGGCAAGGACCCGCAGGAACGCATCCCAGGCGAACTGGCCGAGGACGAGGACGACCCCGACCGTGTCGAGGATGGCCAGCTCGCGGGCAAGGAACGGTGCGCAGGTATCCCGCTCCTCGATCGTCGGCTTGTTGAGCGGCGGGGCGCAGCGGACGGCCGCCGCGATCCGAACGCCTCGAAGCGTCAGGCCGTCGTCGGCCCGCCGGCTCGAGGCCCGATTCCCCAGCCCGAGGTCGTGGAGCGCTGCCCACAGGAAGTCGCCCGAGGCATCGCCGGTGAAGACGCGCCCGGTCCGGTTGCCGCCGTGCGCCGCCGGCGCGAGGCCCACGATCAGGAGCCGCGCGTCGGGGTCGCCGAAGCCGGGCAGCGGCCTGCCCCAGTACGGCTCGTCGCGGTAGCGTGCGACCTTGTCGCGGGCGACCCCCTCGCGCCAGGCAACCAGCCGGGGGCAGCGGCGACACTCGACGATCTCGGCCTCGAGGGTCGCCAGCGCGGCGCGGCGGGCCCCCGGCCCCGGTTGAACCGACGTCATCGCGACGCCCTACTTGAGCAGCAGCCGGTCGAGCCGCCGCGAGACGATCGCCAGGCCGGCCAGGCCCATGATCGCCAGGTAGGCGACGTGGACGAGCGTGCTCGGCCCGACGACGCCCACCGCCAGCGTCCGCAGCAGGTCCACGCCGTGGTACAGCGGCGTCACCTGGACGAGGAGCTGGGCCGCCGGCGGCAGGCTGTCGAGCGGGAAGAACGTGCCGCTGAACAGGAACATCGGCAGGATCACGAGCTGGATGAGGTCGAAGTCCTGCCACGAGCGCATGAACGAGGTCGCGGCCATCCCGACGGCCGCGAAGGCAAAGCCGATCAGGAGCGCACCCGGGAGGGTCAGCAGGATCAACGGCGAGCGGGCCAGGCCGAACACGATCATCACGACCAGGAATCCGATCGCGTAGAGGCCACCCCGGATGAGCGCCCAGCCCAGCTCACCGAGGGAGATGTCGGCCGGCGACATCGGGGTCGTCAGGATCGAGGCGAACGTCTTGTCGTAGTTGAGCTTGAAGAAGAAGTTGAAGGTGCTCTCGGTGATCGCCCCGTTCATCGACGAGGCGGCCAGCAGGGCCGGGGCCACGAACAGGGCGTACGGGATCGGCTGCCCGTCCGGCCCGGCGACGTCGCCGACCAGCCGGCCGAGCCCGAAGCCGATCGACAGGAGGTAGAACAACGGCTCGAAGAAGCCGGACAGGATGACCATCCAGCCGTGCTTGTAGACGAGCAGATTGCGTTCGATCATCCGCAGCGCCCGGCGGCTGCCGAAGGCGAACAGCGGCGTGATCCTGAGGGCGGTCATCGAGTCACCGGTCAGCCCCGCACGAGCCGGGCTTCGAATGTCCGGGCCGCAGCGAGCACGCCGGCGACCGTGATCGCGCCGAGGACGACGACGTGGACGATGGCGAGGACGGGATCCCGGTCCACGGTGCCGAGCATCAGCTGCCGGCACAGGTCCACCCCGTGCCACAGCGGCGAGATCCAGGCGACCGGCTGGAGGAACCCCGGCAGGCTCTCGATCGGGTAGAACGTGCCGCTGAACAGGAACAGCGGGGTGATCCCGAACCGGAACATCGCGGCAAAGCGGTCGGGGGTCCGCTGGGTCGCGGTGAAGGCCATGATCGGGGCGGTGAAGGCCAGCCCGGTCAGGACCGCGGCGGGGATCGCCACCACGATCAGCGGCGAACGGCTGGCGCCGAACGCGACCACGACGATCGAGAAGGCGATCGAGATCATCGTCAGCCGGATCGCGATCCAGGCGAGGTTGCCGAGCACGATGTCGAGCGCCCGGATCGGGGTCGCGAACATCGCGTGGAAGATCTTGTTCCACTGCAGCCCGCCGAGGATCGGGAACGCGGCCTCGAACGAGCCGGACTGCATGACCGTCGCCGCGAGCAGGCCCGGGGCGAGGAACTGGAGGTAGGTCAGGCCGGCGAGCGACGGGTCGGGGTTCTGGTCGACGTAGCCACCGAGCCCGAGGCCCATCGCGGTCAGGAACAGGACCGGGATCCCGAACGAGCTGAACAGCGAGGCCCGGAACGTCCGCCGGTACTGGAGCGCCCGGTGCTCGATGACTCGGGCGATCGTGGTCCAGCTCGAAGCGAGGCCGGGTCCGGGCGCGGTGGTCCGCCCCCGGGCGTCGGTCAGCGCGGCCATGGATCGGACCATCGATCGGACACGTCGGCTGCTCGGCTGCTCGGTTACTCGACCAGGGACCGGCCGGTCAGCCGGAGGAAGACGTCCTCGAGCGTCGAGCGACGGACGAGCACGGTCTCGGGGTGGAGGCCGCGGTCCCGGGCCGCGAGGACCACGTCCTCGCCGTCGTCGGCGTAGAGCAGCACCCGGTCCGGCAACCGCTCGACGCGCTCGGCCAGGCCCTCGAACTGCCCGTCGAGGGTCTCCTGGATCCCGGGGGCGAACCGGAACTCGGCGACCTCCTTCGTGGAGTAGCGCTGGATCAGCTCCTGCGGCGAGCCCTCGGCGACGATCTTCGCCTTGTCCATCACGACCAGCCGGTCGCAGAGCTGTTCGGCCTCATCCATGTAGTGGGTGGTCAGGACGAGCGTCACGCCGCGCTGCTTCAGCCGGTACAGCCGGTCCCAGACGAGGTGCCGGGCTTGCGGATCGAGGCCCGTGGTCGGTTCGTCGAGAAGCATCACGTCCGGTTCGTTGATCAGGCTCCTGGCGATCGTGAGCCGCCGCTTCATCCCACCCGAAAGGGGTTCGACGAGGTCCTTGCCGCGATCGGCAAGCTGGACGAACTCCAGGAGGTCGTCCGCCCGCCGGGCGCACTCCTCGCGCGTCAGCCCGAAGTAGCGGCCGTAGATCAGGAGGTTCTCGCGAACCGTCAGCTCGTTGTCGAGGGTGTCGTGCTGGGGCACCACGCCGAGCCGGGCCCGGATCTGGGGGCCGTCGTGGCGCGGGTCCATGTCGAGGATTCGAAGCTCGCCGCCGCTGATCGGCGACGTGCAGCCGATCATCCGCATCGTCGAGGTCTTGCCGGCGCCGTTGGGCCCCAGGAATCCGAAGGCCTCGCCCCTGGCGACGTCGAAATCGACCGCGTCGACCGCCGTGAACGCGGCGAAACGCTTCGTGAGCGCGCGGGCATGAATGAGCGGCCGGGTCGCACCGTCGAGGGACATGGGCGCCGAATCCTACCCGGATGACCGTGCCTGCGCCGCTACCCTGATGGCGTGCCGAACATCGACCGCGAAGCCCTCGTCCGGGCCTGCATGGTCATCGCCGCGGAGGCTGGGCGGCGCAGCGATCCGCCGTTCGGGGCCGTGCTCGTCGCGCCCGGCGGCGTGATCCTGGCCCGGGCGGCCAACTCCCAGGCCTCGGGTGCCGACCCGACCGCCCATGCCGAGATCAACCTCCTGCGGACGGCCGCGCCAGCCGGCCACCTCCCGCCGCTTCGCGGCACGACCATCGTCGTCAACGCCGAGCCGTGCTCGATGTGCGCTTCCGCGATCGTCAAGGCCGAGGTCGGCGAGGTCATCTACGGCGCACCCCACGAGCCGCACATGGACCCGGACCTGTCGTTGGCTGATGTCCTGGCTCGCTCCCGCCGACCACCCATTGTGATCGGCGGGGTCCTTGCCGCCGAGTGTGCCGCCCAGATCGCTACCTTCCGCGCCCTCGTGCCCCCGCCCGACTGACCGCGCTCGACTGACCGCGCTCGACTGACCGCTCGACTGACCGCTCGACTGACCAGGCGGGCGCGGGCGCGTGGAGGCGAAGCGTCCCCCGACTTCGGGTCGGACGGCACTCCGGGCCGCTCGGGCGTCGCCCTACCCTCGGGACGGTCCGCAGGGGTCGTGTGGCGGGCCCTGCTCTTGCTCGCCCGCGTCACATGGAGACCGCACCTGATCACCACCGCCGATCCGACCGCGCCTCCCACCCCGATCCTCAACCTGCGCGACCTCGGCGGGCATCCGACCCGTGCCGGTGACGTCGTCCGGCGCGGCTTCGTCTATCGATCCGCCGATCTCGCCGGGATCGAGCCCCCGGTCGTTGCCACTGCGCTTGCCGGCCTCGGCGTTCGGACCGTCTACGACCTTCGGACCGGCCCGGAGCGGCGGATTCATCCCGATCGCGGCATGCTCCCCGACGATACGCGCTACGTCATTGCCGATGTCATGCGCGATTCACCCGCCGGCAGCCCGGCCCACCTCTTTCGGCTCATGGCCGATGCGCGCGGCGCGGAGGCGGCCTTTGGCGCCGGACAGGGAGCGGCGATGTTCGAGGAGCGCTATCGCGAGTTCGTGACGATGCCAAGTGCTCGGCACGCATTCCGGCGGCTGTTCCTCGGCCTCGCCGACCCGGCCCGCGCGGCCGGGCTCTTCCACTGCACCACGGGCAAGGACCGGACCGGCTGGGCCGCCGCGGCCCTGCTCCTCCTCCTGGATGTCCCGGAAGATGCAGTCCGGGCTGACTATCTCGCCAGCAACGCCGCGCTCCGGGCGGTGATGATCCCCGCCCTCGAACGCTTCGAGGCTGCCGGTGGCAACCCGGCCTGGC
>SCUO01000062.1 GCA_004297395.1 Chloroflexota bacterium
CGTCGTTGACTGAGCGCATCGGGCCAGCTCATGCGTCTGGTTCATCGATCGGCGCCCGTCCACGCTCAGCCAACCCTCCGATTCGGCGGGAATCGTGCCCGGCCACGCTCGTCTGTCGCGTATCTGATGAGCCAGCCGCATCACGGCGGCGGAGCGAGGAGCCGCGACCGATGTGGCTCCCGGACGCCGGGGCTGTCAACAACGTGTCCGCTCACCACCGCTAGGCGCCGCGGCTCGGGAGCAGTTCCAGGCGGACGGCGACCATCGCCGCCTCCACCCGGCCCGAGACCCCGAGCTTCGACAGGATGTTCCCGACGTGGACGCCGACCGTCTTCTGGCTGATGAACAGGCGCTCCCCGATCTCGCGGTTGGTGCGTCCCTGCACGATCAACCCGAGGACCTCACGCTCGCGATTGGAGAGTCCGAAGGCCGATTCAGAACGGGCAGCGGGCGGCCCGACGAAGGCCTCGGCAATGCTGCCGGCCGGCAGCGCCACCAGCCCTGCGATCCCTGAGCCGTCGGCGGCCACCGCCCGATCGCGCCGATCCGAACCACCGTTCGGTGATGACGAGCCGGCGTTGTCCGGCAGGATCCCCGGGCCGGTCGCGACGAGGCGGCCGGCGTGGATCCCACCCGCCTCCTCAGCCCACCCGGTCGCGGGCGGCGTCCCGGCCTGCGCCCCGCCCTCGGTGGACGCCTCCGCCGGGACCGCCACGGGTGGCAGGGTGATGAGCGCCCGGCCGGCGAGCTCCTCGAGCTGGCGGACGAGCGGCGCGGCACCCAGGTCGCGGGCGATTCGGACCGCCTCGAGGAGCGGGCCCCGGGCCGCCGCCCGGCCCTCCCTCGCGTCACGGGCCGGGAGCGCCGCCTCCGCCTGGCGCCAGCGGGCCCTGGCCACCTGGTACGGGTCGCCGACCGTCTCCCACGCCCGGGCGATCGAATCCCAGAGCACCGGGGCGTCGCGACCGTCGAGCCGGGCGGCGTAGGCCCTGGCGGTCGCGATCTGGGCCTCGGCCTCGCGCCGGCTCGAGGCGTCGGCGGGCACGCCGCTGGAGCCGAGGATCCGCTCCGCTTCGGCGAGGGTCCGCTGGGCTCGCTCGCGGGCGGCCGCCAGCTCCGGCAGGGCCCGCCGGTCGTGGGCATCGGCGACGATCGCGGCCTGGACCTCGAGGTAGGTCGCGGCCATCCGCGCGGCGAGGACCCAGTCCTCGGAATCGCGAACCATCGACCAGCCGAGCTCAGCAGCGCGACCGGCATCGCCGAGGTCGCCGCGCCACAGGGCAAACGAGGCCGCGGCCCGGCTGGCCGGCACGACCGACTGGGGATCGGGCGCGTTCCGGAGCTCGAGCAGCCGGCGGCCGAGGATCCGCGCAGCCTGCTCGCCGGATGCCGACTCGACCTCGAGGACGGCCGAGGTGACCGCGGCATCGGCGAAGGCATCGGCGGCCGGGCTCCACTCGAGGGCCTTGCGGATGGCCTCCCGGGCCTCCGCCCAGCGGCCGGTCAGGAACAGGGCCTCGGCGACGTTGCCGCGGAGGGCGTTGCCGTAGACCGCCTCGACGCCGTCCCGACGCGCTCGCTCGATGGCCTCCATCGTCACCGCGATGGCCTCGTCGCCGCGATGGAGGAGGGTCAGGGCGGTCGTCAGGTTGAGGGTCGCCCGGAACCAGTCATCCGCGTCCCCGACATCGGCGGCGATCCCGCGGGCCCGTTCGAGAAGGGCGATCGCCTCCGCCGGTGCCGCGCTCCAGGCGCGCGCGATCCCGAGCGTGCAGGTCGCATGGCCCTCGGCCGCGCGCGCATCCGGGCCCACGGCCGCCGCCACGGCGATCGCCTGGGAGGCCACGGCCTCGGCCTCCGCGAACAGCCCGAGGAGCATGAGCGTCTGGGCCAGCGACCCGAGGACGCGGGCCCGGAGCTGGCTGGGTCCGGACGGCGCAAGCGAGGCCGCCCGGCGGTGCTCGGACAGGGCCCGGTCGTGGTCGCCGAGGAGGCGCGCCACCCGCCCGAGGCGCTCGTACAGCCCGGCAAGCCGGGCTCGCTGCTCGCGCTCGCCGAACCGGGCCGCGGCGGATTCGAGGTAGGCCAGGGCCCGGTCGGAGCGGCCCGCGGCGAGCGCAACGTCGGCCGTCTCCAGGAGGAGCAGGCCGGTGATCCCGCGGTCGCCCACCTCGGCCGCGCCGAGCTCCATGGCCAGCTCCAGCATCGCCAGCTGGTCGGCGGCGGCACCCCGCTCGGCGGCCCCTCCGGCGGCCTCGAGGAGCGCATCGCGGGCAGCGGGCGTCTCGTGCGCCGCCAGCCAGTGCCGGGCCCGCGTGGCCGGCCGGTCCGGGAAGGCGCCCGCCAGCGCGACGTGGTAGCGCCGACGCTGCATCGGCAGGAGGTCCGACGCGATCGCCCGGGCCACCAGCTCGTGACGGAGCTCCACTGCGCCGCCGGGCTGCTCCGTGACAAAACCCGAGGCCACGGCCTCGTCGAGGCCGGCCCGCAGGTCACCGTCGAGGCCCGCGTCCGCCCGTCGCGGGCGCCCGGTCGATCGTGGCGGCAGGCCGGCGGCGTCGACCTCGAAGGCCGTCGCGATCCGCTGCAGGTCATCACGCTGGAGCGGCTCCTCGGCCAGGGCCAGCAGCCTGAGGGCCCGCCGGCATTCGGGGCTGCGGAGGGCCAGGCGGGCGGCGACGAGCTCGTCGAGCGATGAGCCGAGGGAGACGCCGGAGAGCTCGCGCCGGGCGGCCAGGACCTCCTCGGCCAGGAGCGGGTTGCCGGCCGAGCGCTCGGCGGCGAGGAGCAGGAGTGACGCGGTGGGACGTTCGCCCTCGATGCCCGCCACGAGGTCGGCCAGCTCGTCGCGGCGGAGCGGGCCGAGCTCCAGGAAGTCCGGAGGGTCGGCGGTGTCGGCAATCGAGGCGAGGTCCGCCAGGAGGGGATCGCCGCGGACCAGGCGGTCGCTGCCGTACGTCGCCAGGATGCACAGCCGGGACGGCCGCGAGACGCGGGCCAGGAAGACCGCGAGGGCCCGCGTCCCGGCATCGGCCACGTGGAGATCCTCGAGGGCCAGGAGCACCGGCCGGCGCTCGCCGGCCCGCTCGAGGAGGCCGAGCACCGCCTCGGCCAGCCAGGCGGCCCGCCGATCGGGGCCGACGCGGAGGGGTCGCGGCCCGCGCCCCTGCCCGGCCTCACCGTCGCCGCCGACCCCCGGCAGGAGCGCCGCCAGCGCCTCGCCACCGGGACCGAGCAGCCTTGCCCGCTCCTCGCCCGACAGGGCCGCCACGTACGGCCCCAGGCCATCGATGACGGGAGCGTACGGCTCGCCGGAGCGGCCGGCGACGGCTCGCCAGCGGAGGATCGTGAATGGCTCGGCCAGGCGGCCGACGCGGCGGATGCTCTCGTCGACGAGCCGGCTGACGCCGGTCCCGCCGGCACCCGAGATGAGGACGCGGTGACTGTGCCCCTCGGCGGCCGCCTCGAGGGCAACGGCAATCCGGGCGATCTCCCGCTCTCGCCCCACGAAGCGTTCACTGCGCAGCGTCGCCGGCATGGCTGCCATCGTGCCACACGCCGATGCGGCTGATCCGTTCGACCTCGAGCGCCGCATGAAGAGCTGTGGCGCCCAGGCACCGGCACGGGCCCGGCGCGGCGCGCCGCCGGCGTCACCGACGCCGGGCCGGCCCCGTCGCGTAGGCTGCACCGATGGCCGAGCCCCGCCGAGCCCCGCATCCCCGCAACCAGCTGAACGAGCTGAACGGCGAGGAGTGGCTCTACTTCACGAAGTCGGTCTGGACCACGGCCTACCCATCCGAGCTCGGCCATGCCCGGCGCCGGGCCCACGGGGCCAACAAGCCGCCCCGCCTCATGGCCCGCCTCATCGAGTTCTTCACCAAGCCGGACGAGCTCGTCCTCGATCCCTTTGCCGGCGTCGGCGGAACCCTCCTCGGGGCAGCGATCTGCCACGGTCCCCGCCGGGCACTGGGCTTCGAGCTCTCGGCGCGCTGGGCGGAGGTGTACGCCGAGGTGGCGGCAGAGGCCTCCGCCGCCGCAGGCGCCGGGCGGGCCCTGGCCGATCTCGGGTCGCAGGACCCTGGCGGGCCGCGCACGTTCGATGCGACCGGCTGCGAGCTTCGGGTGGGCGATGCCCGGGAGCTCCTTCGAGACCTGCCTGACGCGAGCGTCGACTTCGTGGCCACCGACCCGCCCTACAACGTGCAGCTGCCGATGACGATGTCAGGCGGGGCGCTGGCCGAGGCGTTCGCGAATCGGCGGACCGACTACGCCATGGTCACCGATGACCCGGCCGACCTCGCCAACCTGGCCAACTACCCGGCCTTCCTGGACGCGATGACCGAGATCCTGGCCGAGCTTCGTCGGGTGCTCCGACCGGGCCGCTACGCCGCCCTCATCGTCCGCGACGCGTACCAGGACGGCCGCTACCTGTTCACCGGAGCTGACCTGGCAGCCCGGGCCGCGACGGTCGGGCTGGTGCCCAAGGGTGACGTCATCTGGTACCAGGCGGGCACGCGCCTGCGGCCGTACGGCTACCCGAACGTGTTCGTGCCGAACATCACCCACCAGCACCTGCTCATCCTCCGGCGGGACCCGGAGCGGCGCCCGAGGGCTGGATCCACTGGCGCCCGTCGCGGGGCGGGCGGGGCCGGGGCCGGAGAGTCGGGCCGGCCGGCTCCTAGCTCCTAGCGCAGACCGCGGGCGGCGAGCATCGCGGCGAGGGCGTTCTCCGCCTCGGGCTCGGGCTCGGGTGCCCGGCCGTTGCCGTGCTCCGGCGTCTCGACGAGATCGCCGAGGGTGGTCCGATGGACCCAACCCTGGCGTCCGTCGGGGCAGAGGACGTGGCAATAGGCGCCGGAGCGCTGCTCGATCTGGACCTCGTCACCGGCCACGAGCTCGCCGATGCGAGTCGCCTGGATCTCGTCGGGGCGATCGAGGAGCGGGATCACGGCGTAGCGGATCGTGCGGCGCTCGGCGCCTGCCACCACGGCCGTCTCGCCGATCGAGAACGTGAGGCGCGGCCGCTCCGGGGCCGGCGAGCGCACCGGATCCGTCTTGCGAGCCTCGAGCAGGGACGGCCGGCGCCAGCGTGGCATCAGCGATTCGGGATCCGGAGGCGCCACCGGAGCCGGTGCGAAGACCAGGCCCATGCCGATCCCGGCCGCCGCGGCAGCCTGGAGCACTCCGTCGGGCGCCGGCGGCTCGCCGTCGCGGCGGCGCTTGTTGAAGAGCATGAAGGCCATCCACGTCGTCACCATGACGGTCGAGCCGACGACGGCCGGGATCGTCGCGAGCTCCCCGGACCCGCCAAGCCCGAGGGCCGCAAGTCCGGCGTCGAATGACGACTGGAGCCAGGCCGCCGGATCGCCGGCGCCGGCTGAGCCGTCCTGGGCACCGGCGATGCCGTCGC
The DNA here is from genome assembly GCA_004297395.1 of Chloroflexota bacterium. Lineage (GTDB taxonomy): Bacteria > Chloroflexota > Limnocylindria > Limnocylindrales > CSP1-4 > UBA5189. The sequence continues at coordinate 5,411 of SCUO01000062.1, forward strand.
CGTTGGCGGCGCCCTTGGGGTCGTCACCCGGCGCGCTGCCTCCGGTGTCGCCGAGGCCCGAGCCCGCCCCGGCGCCGCCGCCGGCGATGTTCCCACCGCCGGCGCCGCCGTCCGCGCTGCCGGCGCCGCCGGAGCCGGTCCCGCCGAGGCCGGCGATGAACCACGGAAGCTGATGGATGGCGTCCTCGGACGAGCTCACGCCGCTGGCCGTGCCGCCGGACCCGCCGATGCTGTCCCAAGCCGTGGGCGCGTCAACGACGCCCATGCCCTCCGCGCCACGCCCGGTGCCGCGGAGATCGTCCCAGCCGTCGGCGTCGATGGTGCCGCTGGAGCCGGTCGAGCCGCTGCCGGGGCCGCCGGTCGTACCGCTGTTCGTGCCACTCGTCCCGCCGGTGCCGGTGCCGGAGCCGCCGGTCCCGCCAGACCCGCCCCCGCCGGAGGTGCCAGGGTCTGGCGTGGACCCGGGCGGGTCGGTGGGCTCGGGCGTGGGTGGTGGTGGCGGTGGCGGTGGCGCGGCGCCGATCGAGACGCTGCCCGCGGCAAGCTCGTCGACGAAGCGCTCCGCATCGCGGGCCTCGAACCGGACGTCGTGGGTCCCGGCCGGGAGTGTCGTCGTGACGGTGAACACGACACCGGCCTTCCAGTCGGTGCCGTCGCCGGTCATCGGATATGTCCGTCCGCCCACCGCGACGCGCACGTATTCGGGGGGCAGGGCGTGGGCGTTGCGGTACGTGATCGTGAAGGCGACCGGGGTCGCGGCATCGGCCTGGCGGGGGGTGACGTCGGGCGACAGGAGCTTCGTCGGGCCTGGAGGGGCGGCAAGGACGGGCAGGCTCAGGGCGAGCAGGAGGAGCGCCGCTCCCCATGCGGCGACCAGCAGCTCACGGGCCCGTCGGGCCGGACGACGTTCTCGAACGACGGTCACGGGGTACCTCGGCACGGGCGCGCTTCGCCCGCATCGGGTGGAGCATCGCCGGGCGCCGGGGCGTGATCAATGGTACGGGCGTCCCTCCCGACCCCGGACCTGCGCCATGGCCGGCGGACGATCCGCGCCGAAGCAGTGCGGTGGGGTGGGGTCCGGGGTGGAGCGTGGTCCTCTCGTCGGGCCCGGATGACCCGAAGGGGCCATTCCCCCGCGCGCGAGCGGGTCGCACCATCTGGTCATGCAGGTGATCGCCTCCGAGCGCCCAGTCGCCGGCCTCCCGAGCCGGTTCGACATCGTCCGCGCCATCGTCGTGGGCGGGTTGCTGGTCGTCGGCGCCACCGTCCTCGGCATCCTCGTCTTCTCGACCGAGTTCCTCGGCCAGTTCACGCCGAGCGGCCGGGCGAACGCGACCCAGCTCGCGGCGGGTGCCCTGGCCTGGACGTTCGCCCTCACCGCGCCCGCCGGGTTCGGGCTGGTGGGCCTCGTCCGCCTGGGCTCGGCCTTCGAGCGCTACGCCGCGCGGCGCCGACCACCCACCCCGGTCGTGGCGATCGCCCGGACCGTCGCCGACGACCACGCGGTCGCCACCCGCGTTCGCCTGCCCGACGGCAGCCGGATCCTGCCGGAGCTGGTCATCGGGCCCTTCGGCGCGGCGGTCATCGAGGAGCTGCCCCCGCCCGGCGCGGTCATCTCGCGCGGCCCCCGAAGCTGGGAGGTCCGTCTCGCCGATGGCAAGGGCCACCTCATCGACCACCCCCTCGAGCGCGCCGCCCGGGACGCCGAGCGCGTCCGGACCTGGTTCGCCTCGGACGATTCGGACCGGGTGGTGAAGGTGTACGCGGCGGTCGTCGGCACGGACCCCAGCGTGGGCCGAACGCCGAGCTGCGCCTACATCTCACCCGACCAGGTCGGGCCGTGGCTGGCCTCGCTCCCGCCCCAGCGGTCGTTCGACGCCGACCGCCGCGAACGCGTGATCAAGCTGGTCCGGGCGACCCTCTGATCGTCCGGCCGCGGCCGGGCGCGCGGCCGGAATGCCGACCCAATGGGCTGCAGTCGCACGTCTGCCGCCGTATGCCTGGAGGGTGGTAGGGGAGCCTGGATTCGAACCAGGGACCGGCCGTGTATAAGACGGCTGCTCTAGAACCGCTGAGCTACTCCCCCATCGGGCCGATCGTACATCGCCCACGTCGCGGCACGGAGGCCGCGGGGCGAGGGTCAGGGCCGGGGGCCGCGTATCCGGTCGGCGAGCGCGCGGATCGAGAACGTCCGCGGCTCGAGGTGCACGATCGTTGGCGTCGTGGTGATCGCGACCCCCGCCGGCACTGAGGCCGGGACGCGCCCGGCTGGATCCGGCAGCCGGGCCAGGACCGCGATGTCGTCCTCGGTCATCTGGGCGACGATCGGCAGGTCGTCAGGGTCGACGGGACGCGGGGTATGGGCCACCGCGACCGCAGGTCGGGCGTATGCCGGCTGTCCGTAGAGCTTCGGCAACGCGACGTGCTGCGGGAACTCGTCCATTGACACGAGTCTGATCTCCCCTGCCCGCGGCCACCCGGTCCACGGATCGGCGACACAGTAGCGCCTGACCGGGCCCCGTGCCAACCACCCTTGCGTTCCCGGGCGACGACGGCGGTGCCACGGGGAACCGCCCGTGATCCGGGGGCCGCGCTCAGGTCAGGAGTGGCTTCAGCACCTGGCTGGTGGCGACGAGCACGAGATAGGCGATCGGGACGGCGGCGAACAGGCCGAGCGCGGCGCTCCAGCCGGTCCGCGTCGTGCGACCCCCCGAGCCCCTGGGCAGGGGCACGACCAGGTACGTGATGAGGCTCCCGAGCCCAAGGACGAGCAGCACATCGAGGACCACCGCCAGGGTCCGCAGGTCACCGCCGGGAAGGCGGGCGCCACGGGTCAGGGCGACGTCGTAGGCGAGGTACAGGATCCCAAGGACGATCGCCACCCCGAGGTTCGCGCCGACCGCCCGGACGACCGGTCGGGGGGCGTTCCGGAGCTGGCGCCAGCGGATCGCCCACCACGAGCGGCGCGGCGGGGCGGCGGTCATCCCTCGCCGAGGATCGTGAGGGTGCGCCGCGGCGGCACCGTCTCGGGCGTGTGCGCCGCGAGCAGGCCGACGGCACCGACGAAGCGGTCGATCTCCTCGTCCGAGTTGAAGAAGCCGACGCTGATCCGGAGGGCATCCAGGAGGGGGATCGATCGGGCGATCGCGAAGACCCTCGCCCCGAGCTCCTCGAGCGCGGCGTTCGGCGTCCAGCCGGCGATTCGGAACGAGACGAGCGTCGCCATCTGGTGACGCGGTGTCAGCAATTCGACCCCTGGGATCGCCGCGAGGGCGTCCGCGGCCCGGCGCGCGCTGGCCGGCCCGCGGCGATGGACGTAGTCGAGGCCGACGTACATCGACAGCCAGCCGACGGCCCGGGCCATGCCGGTGATCGATGGCCGGTAGAAGCCGGCCGATTCGTACCGGCGAGCGTCCGGATGCCACGTCCCGGCGCCGTGCGAATCGTAGGCCGAGAACGAGAAGTGGCCGGCGAACGAAGGCCGCAGCCGGTCCCAGGCCTCGCGGGACAGCCACAGGGCGCCCATCCCTTCCGGCCCCAGCAACCACTTCTGGGCCGGCAGGGCGTACGCGTCAGCGGCCAGCTCCGTGACCGCGACCGGGATCGCACCGGCCGCCTGGGCGCCGTCGACGACGACGATCGCGCCTCGCTCACGGGCGAGCGCCGCGATCCTCGCGACGGGCAGGACCGCGCCGGTCGACCACAGGACGTGGGACAGGGACACGAGCCGGGTGCCCGGCCTGATCGCCCGGTCGAAGGCAGCCAGGGTCAGCTCGTCGTCGCCGCCGTCGCCGACGTCGGCGAAGGCCAGCTCGATGCCCAGCCGGTCACGGAGCGCGTACAGCGGGCCGAGCGCGCCGGCGTGCTCCTGGGTCGAGGTCACGGCCCGGTCGCCGGCCCGCCAGTCGAGGGCCCAGGTCGCGATGTTCATGCCATCGGTGACGGCATTGGTCAGGGCGATCTCGTCGAGGTCGGCGCCGATCACGGCGGCGACCCCGGCCCGGGCCTCGGCCATCCGCTCCAGCATCGCCAGGTAGTAGTCGACGTGGGCCCGGCCGACGTCCCGCTCGTAGGTCGCGAGCTCAGCCATCGCGGCCGCGACCTCGGCCGGCATGGGCCCGAGCGACCCGGTGTTGAGGTGGATCCCGGAGGCGAGCGCGGGCAGCGCGGCTCGAACGGCGGCCAGCTTCTCTGCGTCCGCCATGAAGGGGGAGACCACCGCCGTATCATACCGGCGATGCTCGCCGTCCCCGATCGATCCGCCCGCTCGTGACCGCCTTCGCGCGGCCGGAGCTGGTGGCCGCGCCGGAGTGGCTGGCCGACCAGCTCGGGCGCCACGACCTGCGGATCCTCGACGTCCGCTGGCGACCCGACGGGACCGCGGCGGCGGCCTTTGCGGCGGGCCACATCCCGGGCGCCGCCCACGTCGACTGGCGCACGGAGCTCATCGCCCCGGAGGCCCCCGAGACCGGTCCCGGCCTCCGCCTGGCCGGCCCGGACCAGGTGGCCGCGGCGATGTCGCGGGCGGGCATCGGCGACGGGACGAGCCTCGTGATCTATGACGATTCGCTCGGTCTGTACGCGGCCAGGGCGTGGTGGAGCCTGCGGGTCTATGGCTTCGAATCGGCCCGCGTCCTCGACGGCGGGCTGCCCGCCTGGATCGCCGAGGGCCGGCCCCTCTCGAACGCCAGCTACCCGCCCGCGACGGCGGTCTTCACGCCCCGGGCCAACCCCCGGATGCGCCTCACGACGGCCGACGTCCGGTCGCTCCTCGGCTCGCCCGACGTCATCCTCATCGACGCCCGGGCCGCGGCCGAGTACCGCGGCCTGGAGGGCAACGCCCGTCGCCTGGGGCACATCCCGGGAGCGATCAACGTCGCGGTCGGGGCGATGCACGTCCCCGGGTCGCAGCGCCTCCGCGACGGCGCCGAGATCCGGGACCTCCTGCTGAAGGCGAACGTGCCGCGGGGCCGCCGGATCGTGACCTACGACGGCGCCGGTGTGGCAGCAGCCAAGCTGGCCTTCATCCTCGCCCTCGTGGGCTACGACGACGTCGCCGTCTACGACGGTGGCTGGTCAGAGTGGGGCGACCGCCTGGACCTGCCGGTCGATCGCTGAAGCTCGTCCGTCTGAAGCCCGTCCGGCCGCGCCGTCAGCCGGGTTCTTCCTCGGGCGCGGCAGGCCCGGGCGGATCGTACGGCGACAGGATCTGGGCGCGGGCGTGGTTCACGGCCACCATCGGGGCGGTCCTGGGTGCCTCACCGGCGACGTCGGAGCCATACGTCACGTCGGTGACCGGGATGAACCGGCCCACCAGCTCCTGGAGCGATTCGCTGAGCTCGCGATCGGGCAGGAGATGGATCCGGCCGACGATCTCGAACGGCGGGATGCTGATCAGGGCGGTCTCGGGGACCTTCGGCGTCCTGAGCTCCGGGACCGCCTCGACCGTGGTGTCGGCCACCGCGAAGAGGACCGCGGCCAGGTTCACCTGGGCGAACGACGCCTGCCGCAGCGGGCCGTGCCCGCCGAAGCGCTCGAAGCTCGCGTCGGCGACGACGAGGAACTCCTCCTCGGCGAAGTTGAGGATGTCGGACAGCCGATGCTGGCGCGTCCGGATCGTGCCACGGACGACGTACGCGTCCGTGTAGACGGTCAGTGCGACGCGCTGCTCCGCCCCCGCCCAACCCTGCAACATGGGCGCCAGTCTATCCGTCAGGCCGGCCGTCGACGACCCGAATCGCGCCGCTTCGTCGCATCCTCGTCGACCGGAGGCACCACCGCCGCGCGGGCCCCGGCGGTCACCAGCCGCTCGGCGCCGGGCTGGAGCTCCTCGAACAGGCGGGTCACCGTGGCCAGGGTGTCGGCCTCGGCCGCCGGCTTGTCCGTCCGGAGTCGGGCGATCCTCGGGAACCGGAGGGCGAAGCCGGACCGGTGGCGGGCCGAGCGGAGGATGACGTCGAAGGCGACCTCCACGACCACCGTCGGCTCGACCACCCGGTATCGGCCGTGGGTGCTGATCGTGTGGGCCTCGAACCAGCGGGTCATCTCGGCGATCTCGGCGTCGGTCAGCCCGGAGTAGGCCTTGCCGATTGTCACGAGCCGGTCGTTGGCCTCGTCGCGCACGGCGAAGGTGTAGTCCGACAGGACCCCGTGGCGCTTGCCGTGGCCGACCTCGACACCCACGACCACGCAGTCGATGGTGGCCAGGGCCTTCTTCATCTTCAGCCAGCCGTAGCCTCGCCGACCGGGCGAGTAGGGGCTCTGCGGGTCCTTGACCATGAGCCCCTCGTTGCGCCGGGCGCGGGCTTCACTGAAGGCGGCCTCGAGGGCCTCGGCGGAATCGGCACTGGCCAGGTGTGACAGGGCGAAGGCGCCGCCCGCGTCGGCGAGCGGGAGGCCCATGGCGACGAGCGCCCGCCGCCGCTCCTCGAGCGGGACATCGAGCAGCGGCTTGACCGCCGCTCCCCCGCCCGACCCGAGGCCGAGGACATCAAAGGCGACGAAGACCACCGGGACCTCGGCCAGCAGGGCCGCCGACGGTGCCTTGCGCCCGAGCCGCGCCTGGAGGGCGACGAACGGCAGGACCTCGCCGTCCCGCAGCCCGAGCAGCTCGCCGTCGAGGATCCCGTCCCAGGCCAGTCCCCGGGCGGGCTCGACCACCTCGGGATAGCCACTCGTCACGTCGTGGAGGTCGCGCGAGTAGAGCCGGACGTCGTCGCCCCGCTTGTGGAGCTGGCACCGGATGCCGTCGTACTTGTCCTCGACCCAGACGAGCGGGCCGAGCCGCCGGACGATCTCGGCCGCGTCCTCGGCCGGTGAGGCGAGCATGAACTTCAGCGGATGGAAGAGCGTAAGCTCGGCCGTCCCGAGCGCGTCGTCGCGGGCCAGGGCGGCGGTCCGACCGATGTCGCCGGTGAGCATCCCGGCCCGCTTCACGTCGTCGATCGGGCGCTCGAAGGCCTTCGCCAGGGCCGCTTCCACGAGCCCTTCGCGAAGCCCGATCCGGAGGTCGCCGGACAGGACCTTGACGATGCCCTTGACGGTCGCCGGGTCGGCCCGGGCGACGAGGTCGCGGAAGATCACGGCCTTGGCGACGGACCCGGAGGCGACCTCGATCGCCGCGAACGCGGCCGCGACCTCGCCCAGCGTCGGGGCGACCGCCGGGTCCGGCGCGTGCCCCGCCCCAGTCAGCACGTCGGCCACGGCCAGCCCCAGGTCGGAGTACCGGTCGTAGGCCTGGCCCAGGGCCTCGCGGTCCGCGCCCGAGACGGCCTCGATCGCGGCCGACATCGTCGCCCAGCCCAGGCCGGTCGCCCGCTGGTCCGTCTCCGCGAAGGCCCGGCCGGTGAGGAACACCGCCGCGATCGGGAGGTCGTCGGGCTCGAGCGACCGGAAGTAGTCGGCGAGCAGGCCCGTCTTCTCCGACGTCCGCGTGGTGCCGGCCACGCGCTCCGCGAGCTCGCTCCAGCGGCGCATGGCGGCGATGGTATACCGTGCCCCCGTGGCCGGCCGTCCGTGGTTTCCCGCATCACTGGAAGGCCGCGCGGTCGTGCTCCGGCGCCACGTCCCGGACAACCTGGCCGCCTTCCGGCGCTGGTATCGCGATCCCGAAGTCGCCCGGCTGGCCCGCTACCAGGACGGTCCGATGTCGGTCGAGGAGATCGACCGGTTCTTCCGGTCCCGGGCGATCGGCGGCGAATCGATGTCCATGGCCATCCACGTCCGCGAAACGGACCGGCTCATCGGGACGTGCGCCTTCAGCCAGCTCGATGCCGACAACGGCTCGGTCCTCTACCACATCACGATCGGCGAGAAGGACGCCTGGGGCCACGGCTACGGCACCGAGGCCACCGGCCTCATGGTCGACCACGCCCTGGGCACCCTCGGCCTCCATCGAATCGGGCTGTCCGTCTTCGAGTTCAACGAGCGGGCGATCCGGGCCTACCTCGCCTGCGGGCTCGAGATCGAGGGCCGCGCCCGCGAGGCGATCTGGCGCGACGGCCGCTGGTGGGACGAGCTGTCGATGAGCATTCTGGAGCCGGACTGGCGGCGGCGGCGCCGGTCGGGAGCGCGTCGGCCGGCGGCCGCCGCCTCGGTCGCGGCCGACGCGGATGGCACGTCCCGGCGCGGCACCGCCGCCCGCATCCTGGGGAGGTGAGCATGGCTTCCACCGGACCCGCCGCCGACGCCGCCCGGGCCGCCTTCCGGGAGCTGATGGACGCGAAGGGCCATGCCGTCGAGAACGCCCGGGAGGCGGTCGCCGGCCTCGAGACGGCATTCGCGGCGGGCACGCTGCAGCGGACGCCGCTCCTCGACCAGATGCTGGGCGACCTGATGGTCGCGCTGGAGCAGGACGAGGGCCAGAAGCTCGGCGGCAAGAGCGCCGAGGCCGCCCGCTTCATCCTTCGGGCGATCTCCCGCGAGCTCGACAACGCCTGAAGGCGACGTGAACCGTCGCCCCTTGACTCTCGACCTGCCCGAGGGTCCACGATGGCCGAGATGGACGACCTGCTCCCGATCGGCCGGTTCGCGCGGCTGACGGGGCTCTCGATCGGCGCCCTCCGGCACTACGACGAGCTCGACCTGCTCCGGCCGGCCGATGTCGATCGGGACACCGGCTACCGGCGCTATCGCCGGGGGCAGTTGGAGCAGGCGCGGCTCATCGCTCGTCTTCGCGACCTCGAGGTGCCGCTCGACGAGATCCGGCTTGTCCTCGCCACCGACGATCCCGCCGGCCAGCGCCGGCGCGTCGAGGCCCACCGTGCCCGCGTCGAGGCCCGGATCACCCGCCTCCAGCGCGTCCACCACGTCCTGGGCCAGCTCAGCCAGGGAAAGGAGCCCCTCGTGCCCGACAGCGAAACGACGACCTTGCTCGCCCTGGACCTCGACCACGACCTCGATGCCGCCGCGCATCGGCGGCTCGGGGTCGCGCTCTTCAACAGGGTCTGGACGCTCATCGAGAAGGCCGACCGCAGCCCGGCCGAGACCGACGAGATGATCCACGCGGCCCACGCCTCGCGCTACCACTGGTCGAAGGCCGGCACGACGGTGAATCTCGGCCGCGGCGAGTGGCAGATCGCCCGCGTCTATTCGGTCCTCCGGCGGTCCGAGCCGGCACTCTGGCACGCCGGGCGGTGCCTCGCCTACGCCGAGGCGGCGATCGCGGCCGGCGAGGCCGAGGACTGGGACCTGGCAGCGGCCCGCGAGGGCATGGCCCGGGCGGCCGCAGTCGGTGGCGACGTCGCGGAGGCGATCCGCTGGCGCGACCTCGCGCGGTCGGCCCTGGCGGAGATCGATGACCCCGACGATCGCGAGCCCATCGAAGGCGACCTGGCGACCCTGCCGATCTGACCGCGGCGCCGACACTCGGCGCCCGTCGCCCCTGATGCGGCTGGCGCACGGGAATCACGACTGACAAGCGTGGCCCAACCCTCGTCGGGTCGAATCATGGGGTCGGTTGAGCGTGAAAGGGCGCGGATCGACGCACGAGACGCATCAGCGGGCCTTGTTCGCTGCCGGTCGGTCGGCGGCGGCGCGCCGGCCGGCACCGGGCGATACTGGCGCCGTGTCCGGACCCTCCAGCCCTGATCGAACGACCCCGTCGACGCGCGCCGCAACGGTCGCCTTCGACCACGTCACGAAGCGCTACCCGGGTACCCGGGCCGACAACCCGGGCGCGGTGGAGGACCTCAGCCTGGAGGTGCCCGCGGGCAAGATCTGCGTGCTCGTGGGGCCGTCGGGCTGCGGCAAGACGACGAGCCTGAAGATGGTCAACCGGCTCATCGAGCCGACGAGCGGCCGGATCCTCATCGACGGCGCTGACGCCGCCCGCCGCGACGTCACCGAGCTCCGGAGATCGATCGGCTACGTCATCCAGCAGGTCGGTCTCTTCCCCCACCAGACCGTCGGCGAGAACGTCGCCACGGTGCCTCGGCTCCTCGGCTGGCCGGAGGCGCGCCGCCGCGAGCGGAGCGAGGAGCTCCTGGGGCTCGTCGGCCTGGACCCCGCGACCTACCGGGACCGTTATCCCGCCCAGCTCTCCGGCGGCGAGCGCCAGCGAGTGGGCGTCGCCCGGGCTCTTGCCGCCGACCCGCCGGTCATGCTCATGGATGAGCCCTTCGGGGCGGTCGATCCCATCGTCCGGGAGCGGCTCCAGAACGAGTTCCTGCGCCTCCAGGCCGATCTCGCCAAGACGATCCTGTTCGTGACCCACGACATCGACGAGGCGATCAAGATCGGCGACCTCGTCGCGGTCATGCAGGTCGGCGGCCACCTCGCCCAGTTCGGGACTCCCGAGGAGATCCTGGCCAACCCGGCGTCCGACTTCGTGGCCCGCTTCGTGGGCGCGGATCGGGGACTCAAGCGCCTCGCGCTGGCCCGTGTCGAGAGCCTCGAGCTGCGGCCGGCCATCACCGCCCGTCCCGGCGACGACGCGGCGGCCGCCCGCAGCAGGATCCTCGCCGATCCCTTCGAGTACCTCCTCCTCGTCGATGCCCTGGATCGCCCGATCGGCTGGCTGGCCGAGCGGCAGGTCCCGACGTCGGGCGTCCTCAGCGAGGCGATGGCCGCGTCGATGTCGCCGATCCTCGACCGGCGGACCACCCTCAAGGACGCCCTTGCCATGCTCATCGATGCCGAGGTCCAGGCCGGCATCGTCGTCGACCGGCGGGGGGTCCTTCGCGGTCTCGTGACCGTGGACATGATCGTCGAGCGAATGCGGTCCCCCGTCGCTGCAGCCACGTCCGCGGCAGGACCGCCCGGATGAGGCCTGACCAGCCGCTCATCGACTGGGCGTGGATCGCCGAGCACCTCGACGACATCGGCCTCCGGCTGGTCCAGCATCTCGGGATCTCGGCCCTGGCAGTGGCTATCGGCCTGGCGATCGCGATGGCCCTGGCCCTGTGGGCCCGCCGAAGCCCAGGCCTGCGGGGCCCGGTCACGGGCGTGACGGGAGTCCTCTACACGATCCCGAGCCTGGCGATGTTCGCGGCCCTCGTGCCATTCACCGGGCTCACCCTGCTGACGGCCGAGATCCCGCTCGTCGTGTATACCCTGCTGATCCTGTTCCGGAACATCATGGCTGGCTTCGATGGCGTTCCGGCCGAGGTCAACGAAGCGGCCGACGGGATGGGCTACCGGTCGAGCGAGCGACTCCGCCAGATTGAGCTGCCGCTGGCCGTCCCGCTCATCATCGCGGGCGTTCGGCTGGCCTCGGTCTCGACGATCGGATTGGTGATGATCGTGAGCCTGCTCGGCCGCAACTTCGGCGGACTCGGCGTCCTCATCACCGAGGGCATCCAGACGTTCTTCGCCACGAAGGTCTACGTCGGGGCGGCCCTGTCCGTGGCGCTTGCCGTCGCCGCCGACCTCGCCCTCGTGGCGCTCGAGCGGCGGGCGACGCCCTGGGCCCAGGGCGTCGCGATCGACATCGCCCAGGGCCCGATCAGGACACCGGAATGGATACCCTGACCGCCACCGTCGCCTGGCTGCTCGACCCGAGCCACTGGGCCGGCGGCGACGGCATCCCGACGCGGATCGCCGAGCACCTCGCGATCTCGACGGCGTCGCTCCTGGCCGCCGCCGCGGTGGCCCTGCCGGTCGGAGCCTTCATCGGGCACACGGGTCGGGGCGGGACGCTCGCCGTCAACGTCGCCAACCTCGGCCGCGCGATCCCCTCCTATGCCGTGCTCGTCATCGTCCTGCCGCCGGCTCTCCAGCTCGCACCCGTCCTCGGCTACGACCCGTCCTTCGGTCTGTCGGAGATCCCCACCTTCACGGCGATGTTCCTGCTCGCCATCCCGCCGATCCTCGTCAACACCTACGCCGGCCTCCGCGGCGTCGATCGCGACCTCGTCGAGTCGGCCCGGGGCATGGGTCTCCGGGAGGGCCAGATCCTGGCCCGCCTCGAGGTGCCGCTCTCGATCGGGGTCATCGTCGGCGGGATCAGGACGGCGGCGGTCCAGGTCGTGGCGACGGCCACGCTGGGGGCGGTGGTCGCCTACGGCGGGCTGGGGCGCTACATCATCGACGGCATCGCCCGGCACGAGAACGACCGGCTGTTCGCCGGGGTCGTGCTCGTCGCGGGACTGGCGCTGATCACGGAGGGCGGCCTGGCCCTCGTCCAACGGCTCGCGACGCCACGGGGGCTGCGGCTGGCCGCCCGGCCCGGATTCGGACCGGCCTCGACCTAGGCGGCCACGGCGGGAGGACCGGAATTCCCAGCCATACCGGCCAATACATGTCACCGCCCTGTCAGGCGATCGGTGCTACCTTCGGCCGGCGAGGCCGCGACCCTGCGGCCCGGAGTCCACTGGAGGTTGACCCAATGCGGATGCGCCGCACGCTTGCCCTCGGGGCGTCCCTGCTGGTGCTGTTGAGCGCCTGCGGGACGGGTGGGGGCAAGCCCACGATCAAGATCGGCTCGGACGGCTTCTATGAAGCCCAGCTCGTGGCCGAGATGTACGCCCAGGTCCTCGAGAAGGCCGGGTATACCGTCGAGCGGAACCTGGGCCTCGGGGCCCGGGCCGTGACCTCGCCCGCGCTCGAGAGCGGTCAGATCGACCTCAAGCCCGAGTACATCGGATCCGGGCTCGGGTACTACGACAAGACCAAGCCATCCGGTGACGCCGCCGCCAACGCGGCGGCGCTCCAGGACATCCTCGCCGGCAAGGGTGGCGGGATCACGGTGTTCGACTACTCGCCGGGCGAGGACACGAACGCGTTCGTCGTTCGGGCCGATACCGCAGCCGAGCTCGGCCTGAGCACGATGAGCGACCTCGCCGCGGTCCAGGACGATCTCACCTGGGGCCTCCCGCCCGAGTGCGAGACGAACCCGCTGTGCGGCGGCGTCCTGCAGGACGTCTACGGCATCGACTTCCCGCCGGCCAACCTCGAGGCGCTCGCGGCCTGCGACGCGCCCATCGCCGAGGCGCTCGACAACGGCGCGGTCGATGTCGCCGAGCTGTGCTCGACCCAGCCGGCGATCGCCACCTTCGGCTTCGTCGTCCTCGACGATGACAAGAACACCCAGCCGGCCGAGAACATCGCCCCGATCGTCCGGAACGACTTCCTCGAGAAGCTGTCCGAGAGCGATCGGACGGCGTTCGGGAAGCTCCTCAACGACGTCTCCGCGAAGCTCACCACCGAGGTCCTCACCGAGCTCGGCGTCGAGGTAGCGGTGAACAACAAGGACGTCGCCGACGTCGCGAAGGCGTGGCTGACCGAGCAGGGCTTGCTGTAAGGCAGCGCCGCAACCGCAGATCGAGGCCCGCCGGCAACGGCGGGCCTCGTCGATTCACGACGCGATCCGGTCGAGCGCACCGCCAGCGCGGTGTCCGGTTCGCAGGCGTCAGTCGGCCGAGACCTGATCCGCCGCACCCACCCTCAGCTGCCAGCCGAAGCGCTGGAGGGCGACCAGCCCGCCGATCGAGGTCACCAAGAGGATCGCGACGTGGACGATCACCGCGGTCGCCAGGGCCGGCGCGGCTGCCAGCCCGATCGCCTCGGCCACCTTGACCGCGGCCAGCTCGTAGGTTCCGAGGTAGCCCGGACCCGACGGGATCGCGCTGGCGAGGGCCACGCCCGAGGACAGCAGGGCCGCGTCGCTGACCCGGAGCTCCAGGCCAACGGCACTTCCGGCGACGATGAACGCGAGCAACGTGGCGCCCCAGGCCAGGACGCTCAGGCCCAGCGCCTCGACGAGGGTCCGCGGCCGGCCGGCGACGGCCAGCCCACCACGGAGCCGGCCGATCGCGAGGGCAAGTCGGGGCCATCGCTCGGCTCGGCGGGCCAGGCGCTCGGCGCCGGGCAGGCGATGGCCGGCGATGCTCACCGCGAGCGGGGCCGCGAGGAGGATGACGATCGCGATCCCGACAGCGACTGCGTTGCGAACGACGCCACGGACGTTCAGGACGACGATCGCGAGGGCGGCGATCGCGACGACGACGGCCGTGTCGATGACCCGCTCCACCACGACCGTGCCGAGCGTCGTCGTCCGGCTCAACCGCTCGCGGTCGCCGAGGTAGTGGCTGCGAAGCAGCTCGCCCAGCCGGGCCGGCAGGACGTTGTTGGCGAGGTAGCCCACGAGCAGCGCACCGAGGACCGGGCCGAACGCCACGTGCCGGATCGGCTCCAGCAGCCGCTGCCAGCGAATCGCCCGGACTAGGACATCCAGGCCGATGAGCCCGGCGATGATCGGCAGCCACTCGATGTCGGCGGCGGCAAGGGCCTCGCCGGTGGTCTCGAGGTCGACGCTGCCGGCCACGAGGACGATCGCGACGAGCGAGACGACGATCCCGATCGCTGCCCGGGCGATGCGTCCGGTGGCCATCCGCTCAGCCGAGGGGTCGGCGGGCGGTGAGCTTCGGCGAGGTCCGGATCCGGGCTCGATGGAGGAGGAAGCGGGCGACCACCCGGAGCGTCGAGAGGCCGTACACGACGCTGCGCCGGAAGCCGACCGAGCTGGCCTCCTCGAAGTAGCGGGTGGGCACGGCGATCTCGCCGATCGGCAGGCCGCCGGCAGCGACGACCTGGGCGATGAGCTCCTGGTCGAACACGAAGTCGTCGCTGTTCAGCTTGTACGGGATGGCCTCGAGGAGGCGGCGGCTGTAGGCCCGCAGGCCGGTGTGGTACTCGGACAGCTGGAGGCCGAAGGCCACGTTCTCGACGATCGTGAGGAAGCGGTTGCTGAGGTACTTCCAGCGCGGCATCCCCCCGGCCAGCGGATCGCCGAGGAAGCGGCTGCCGAGCATGAGGTCGGCCTCGCCGGCCAGGATCGGGGCGACGAGCGCCGGGATCCGGGTCGCGTCGTACTGGTAGTCGGGGTGGAGCATGACGACGACATCGGCGCCATCGGCCAGGGCCGCGTCATAGCACGTCTTTTGGTTGCCGCCGTAGCCCCGATTCTGGCGGTGGACGATGACCTGGAGGCCAAGGGTCCGGGCGATCTCGACGGTCTCGTCGCGGGACACGTCGTCGACGAGGATGATCTCGTGGACCAGCTCATGGGGGATGTCGGCGTACGTCTGCTCGAGCGTCCGGGCCGCGTTGTAGGCGGGCATGACGACGACGACTCGGGGCGACGGGCTGGGCATCGACCGATTGTAGCCGTGGTCGTCGCGCCCTAGGATGGCCGGGTGCCGGACCGCTCTGCCCGCGCCGCGGGCCTCGCCCCGTGGCTCGTCGCGGCCGGCTGCCTCGTCGTCGGACTGGCCCTGGCCCAACCCTTCGTCGACGCCGCCGTGTCGTTCGACACCCAGGCCAACGTCGTCTACTTCGACCGTCTCGTCGGCAGCGCGCGCCTCGAGCAGCAGCTGTCGACGACCCCGAAGCCGTTCCTGACGCTCGTCGACGGGCTGCTGTACCGCCTGACCGGCGACTGGCGGCCGCTCGTCTGGGCGACGCTCCTCGTCCATGCCGCAGCGGCCGCGATGGCCGTCGTCCTGGCCCGGCGGGCCGCTGGCGTGACGGCAGGGGTCCTCGTCGGGCTGGCCGTCGCCGGGGCGCCGCTGCTCATCGAGGACGCCGGGCTCGGCAACGCCGTGCCCTGGGCCGTGGCCGGCTGGCTCCTGGCCTGGCTCCTGGCGACCGGGACGCGGCCGCGGCCGGTGGCGGCCGGAGCCGTGCTGCTCCTCGCGGCACTGTGCCGGCTCGAGACGCTCGTCATCGTGGCCGCCGTCGGCGCGGCCCTGGGCTGGGCGCGCTGGGGCCCATGGTGGCTGCCCGGGCCGCGACCGGTCGTGGCGGCGAGGAGCTGGTGGCTCGTCATCCTGCCGTTCGGGGCCCTGCCGGTGATGCTCGTCCACGACGCGCTCCTCATCGGCGACCCGCTGTTCTGGCTCAAGGTGTCGCAGCGCTACTCCGACGCGGTGCGCGAGAGCCGGGACATCCTCGGGCCGCTCGAGCGGTTCGGCTGGCTGCTTCGCCGCTATGCCCGCTGGTGGCCGTATGCCGGGCTGGCCATCGTCGGGCTCGGGATCCTCGTCCGGAGCCGGCGCTGGGGCGAGCTTGCCGCTGTCATCGGCGCGGGTGGCGGGATCGCGGCATTCCTGGTCCTGCTCGCCGCACGTGGCATCTACGCCCCCGAGCGGTACGCCGTCCCGATCGACGTCGCCGTCCTGGTCCTGGCCGCGGTCGGCTTCGCCGGGCTCGTCACCGCGGCGGCGAACCGGCTGGCGGCCGGCCCGGATGCGCGGCGTCGGTGGGCGATCGTGGCCCTCGCGATCGTCGCCGGCGGGACGGCGATCGTCGCCAGTCGCGGCGGCCCGGCCGATCCGGGCGTCGCCCGGGCCCTGACCTCGATCCGGACCATGAACGAGAACGCCGGCCGGATGCTGCCGCAGATCGCGCCGCTCACCGCCTCCGGCGCCGACCAGCCGCACGTCGCCGTCGTCGTGCCCACGGCGGTCCGGCTCCGGAGCGCAATCGAGCTCGGGCTGCCGCTCGATCGGGTCGGCGGCCTGTCACTCGCCTACCTCGACCCGTCCGGCGACGACCTGGCCGCCGGGCAGCTCGTCTTCCACGATCGAGCCGGCGACGTGCCGGTGGGCGATTACGGGGCGCTCGAGTCCGGATCGCGCATCGAGATCGGCGACCTGGCCCTCGAGCCGATCGACGCCGATCCCGATCATGGAGCCTGGCTGCTGCGGGTGTTCGCGCGGCCCTGACGACGCTGCGGCCCCGATCCGCGGGAGCGGCGCTTCAGCGCGCCTTCCGCTCCGCGACCACGGCCGCCGCGGCGGCCCGTTCCGAGGTCATGCCCTCGGGTCCCAGGTCGAGATCGTCGAGGAGGATGCCGGCGGCCTCCCACCAGGCCGGATGGGCGTCACGGATCCGGGCGATCTCGTGGCTGATCCAGGTCCAGAGCTGGACGTCCCGGTCCGGATCCAGCCGCCGGGTCGCCTCGCGCCGACGGGCGGCGCTATCGCGCAGGAACGCGGCATACAGATGCTCCGGCGGCTCGGCCGCCAGGCGGGCCTCGCCGCCCTCGAGGTAGTCGACCGGGACGATGAGCCGGCCGAAGAAGGCCCCGACCTCGCCGGCCAGGGCGTCGAAGCCCTGGGAGTGGCCGCCCCAGCGGACCACCGGCCCCGGCGAGGCATGCTGGACGACCCGGAGCGAGGCATCGATGTCGGCGATCCGGAGCGGCCCGCCGAAGGTCAGGAAGCGGTTCTCCACCCCCAGCCGGTCCACGACGTGGACGTGACCCCACAGGATCGTGCGCTCGCCGGCCCGGGCCCGGCGATCGATCGGCTCGGCGCGCCCGCGCCCGGAGGCCGCCACCCAGCAGCTGACCTGCTCCGGGTCGAAGTGGCGCAGGGTCGGCCGGTCACGCAGGGCGACGAGGAGCTGCGACCCGCCCGGCGCGGCCGGGTGGTCACTGTGGAGGAGGGTGAAGCCGAGATCGCGGAGGGCGGCCGCGGACGCCGCTGCCCAGTCGCCGCCGAGTTCGATGCCGGTCACGACCCCACCCTACGCCCGCGCCCGGTCAGGAGCGAGAGCCGTCCGACCCGTGATCTGTCACCGCCGCGTCACCTGATTCGGCGATACTGGCCGCCTCAGCGCCCACGGAGTTGTCCCATGTTCGAGCGTCTCTTCGGCAATCGCGAGCAGGATCCCGCGGTCATGGAGCGGATCCCGCCAGGCCAGTACCGGACCGAGAAGTTCCCGGTCCTCCATTACGGCTCGGTCCCGAGTACCGACCTCGCGAAGTGGGACTTCCGCGTCTACGGCGAGGTCGATTCGCCATTCACCTTGACCTGGGAGCAGTTCAAGACCCTGCCCCGCAAGACGGTCGCGACGGACATCCACTGCGTGACCCGCTGGACGAAGCTCGACACGACCTGGGAGGGCGTCCCGATCCAGGAGATCCTGCGGCTGGCCCAGGTCCGCCCGAATGCGACCCATGTCGTGGCCCACTCCGAGCAGGGCTACACGGCCAACATGCCGCTGGCCGTCCTCGATGACGACGACGTCCTGCTGGCGGACACCTTCGACGGCCAGCCCCTGGAGAAGGAGCACGGCTGGCCGCTCCGCCTCCTCGTCCCGAAGCGCTACTTCTGGAAGAGCGCCAAGTGGATCCGCGGCCTCGAGTTCCTCGACCACGACCAGCTCGGCTTCTGGGAGCGCTACGGCTACAACAACGACGCCGATCCCTGGAAGGAAGAGCGCTACTCCGAGTAGCCTCGCTCAGGTGTGGACGCGGGCCTCATCTCCGAGCCGGACCCGGCCGGGCCGCTCGACGTCGGCCAGGACGCCGAGCATCGCCTTTGGGGCGCCGTGCTCGTCGGGGATCGGGCCGCGATAGCTGATGATCGTGCGGAGGGTGTCGAGGTCGCGGACCCCCGTGTCGGGATCCTGGGTCGTGATCGCGCAGCGGGCGTCGCGCTCGGTGACCCGGAGGATCGCCTCGCCGAGCGCGATCCGGGCACCGATCCAGTCGTCCTCCTCGTGGGCCACGTCGCCATCGAGCTCGATGAGCATCCGGAACCGGCGTCCGTCGACGGCCTCGACGCCCGCGTTCCGGGCAAGCTCCCGGAGCGAGCCACGGCTGATCAGCGACGCGGGGTGGCCGCTCCGCGTCCCGCCGACGCGGTCGCAGCGGACGACCCGGACCGGCCGGCCCGCGATCCCCTCGAGGGCGGCGGCCCACGGCCCTTCGACGACGTGACCGACGGCGATCCGCCCGTGGACGTAGGTCTCGACCGGCTCGCCGAGATCCACCTCGCCGTCGATCCGCCGGCCATCGGGAAGGTCGAAGCGGAGGGTCCGGGCGTCCGGATCCGTCCACGTGGCGACCCGGACCAGTGACCCCGAGACGAGCCGGTCGACGAGCTTGCCCGCTTCGTCGATGAGGTAGAACCGGCGGTCCTCGACGACGCCCCGCTCGGTCAGCTCGACCGCTTCCGGATGGAGCAGGCCGAGGCTCCGAACCGGCGCGACCGAGAGACGGGCGACGGCGCTCATGCTCCGAGCATCGCACGCCGGCCCGAAGCCGGCACGGGCGGGCCCGCCCAGCCTGCGACCAGACCGAGGCATACTCCACGGCCATGACAACCGAGGTCGATGTCGCGATCGTGGGCGCCCGAGTCGCGGGGTCGGTCACCGCGACACTCCTCGGTGAGGCTGGCCATCGGGTGATCCTCGTAGATGCGGCCCGGTTCCCGAGCGACACGATCTCGACCCACTTCTTCCGAGGCGGTGGCCTCGGATCGGTCCTCGACCGGCTCAGCCTGCTCGACGATGTCCTGGCCCTCGGATCGCCACGCCTCACCTCCGAGTACAACTTCCGCGGCACCGATGCGTCGCCGATGGTGAGGGGACCGCAGAACCCCGGGACCGTCGGCTACTGCCTGTCCACGCGCCGGCTACCGCTCGATCATCTGCTCGCGGAGCGGGCACGCAGGACGGCGGGCGTCGAGCTGTGGGAGGGCACGCCGGCGCGCGCGGTCCGACATGCTGATGGCAGGGTCACCGGCCTGGCGGTTGACCGCGACGGTGCGACGCACGAGGTCAAGGCCCGCATCGTGATCGGCGCCGACGGGCGAGGGTCGTCCGTCGCGAGGTGGGTGGGTGCCAGCGTGGAGCGCCGTGAGCCGGCGACCCGGGCGATGTACTACCGCTACTTCACCGGCTACCGCGGCCCAGGCGGCTCATGGGACGGGCCGGAGTTCTCGGCGATCGGCGACGAGTTGGTCTACGCCTTTCCGAGCGACGACGACCTCGCCTGCCTGGCGGTGTCGATCAACCTCGACGCGTTCGCGCAGTTCCGCGCCAACCCCGAGTCGATGTTCGGTTCGCGGATCGCCGCGCATCCGGGGTTGGCACCGCGGTTCGCGGCAGCAAACCCGGAGACCCGGATCCTGGCATCCGGCCCCAAGGACGCGCTCGTGCGGCAACCAAGTGGTCCGGGCTGGGCCCTCGTCGGCGACGCATCGATCTGCCAGGACCCCTGGACGGGATTGGGGATGGACAACGCGAGCGTCCACGCGACGTTTCTGGCCGAGGCCGTCGACGCCTGGCTATCGGGCCGATCCGGTGAACGCGAAGCCCTCGACTCGTATCGGCGGCGCCGGGACGAGCATGCCCTACCCGGATTCGATGCCACGGCTGATCTCGGACGTGACCTGTCGCGCCTCTGATCGGGCCGGTCCGGTCCGCCGTCCTCGCTGATTCTGACGGCGACCCTGTCAGCGAGGTTGGCGGAGACACCGTACCGCGCCGTCGCGGTCGCGCCCCATCATCGGGTAGGTCGAGCCGGGCGGACCCGCCCGGTTCGAAGGGCGGAGACGACGGCGGCGGACGCGAGCGCCATCCCGGCCCAGTAGAGCGGCCAGCCCGTCCACGGCGCCGTGTCACCGGCGATGATGCGCTCCGTATCCACCAGGAAGCTGGCGATCACGAGGCCGCCGGCAACCAGGCCGGCGGCAATATGGCGCGCGGTCACGAGGAGCGGGCGGCCCAGCCGCAGCTGACGCGCCGCCACGTGCCCCACCCCGATGAGCGCGAGGCTCACCATCACCGGCGCCCACACCGGACCGACCCACGGGATCGGGATGAGGAAGAGGACGTCCCAGTCGGCGATCGAGGCCGGCCAGCCGATCGCCAGCCGGAGGGCGATGTAATACACGATGTCCCAGGCGCCGAAGACAACGGCCGCCCAGGCGAGGCGTTCGAGCCGGGACGCGCCGGCCAGCCAGCCCACCGCGCCGATCATCACCATCGTCGCCAGCTCCCGTGCGACCTCGATCGCCTCGTAGCGGGCGAAAACCGAGGCATCGATCACCGGCGTCACGGCGCCGGCGTCGATGGCGGCCCGGAGGTAGACGACGACCGCGCCCTCGAGGTAGCCCATCGCGACCCCGAAGGCGATGACCGCGAGGGCAGTCGAGCGAAATGACCGCTCGCCGCGCGGTGGGATCACGTCAACCGCCCTGGGCTCGCCCCGCGGCCTCCCCGCCGCGGCGGGCGTGGCGCGGATAGATGACGAGGATTCGCCCCGTTTCGGGACCCAGGCTCTCGACGTCGTGGGGGATCGTGGGGTCCCACGCCACGTAGTCACCCGGTCCGACCTCGAAGACCTGGTCGCCCTGGGTCATCCGCCAGCGGCCGGCGATGACGACGTGGTGCTCGTCACCCGTGTGGGCGTGGACCCCGGTCGAGCAGCCGGGCGGGGCGACCGCCTCGATGATCCGGACGTCCCGGGCGGTCCCGCCGTCGACCTCCTCCATCGCGCCGCCATCGATCCCGGCGACCCGCGGCCGATCTACGGCCCGGACGACGCGAGGCTTCGGCGCCGAATCGAGGAACAGCCAGGCGATGGGGACCTCGAGGGCCGCGGCGATTGCGACCAGGGCATCGAGCGACGGAACCGCCTTGCCGTTCTCGATCTGGCTCAGGTAGCCGACGTTGAGGTGGCTCTGGTCGCCGACCTGGGCGAGGGTCAGTCCGCGGGTCTGCCGCCAGCGCCGGACCTCGCCGCCGACGTCGGGCCGGCGCGTTGCAGCGGGCTCCGCCCGAGTGCCTTCGTCTGTGGACAAGGTACTTGACCTCCGGCCAACATCGTGCCATAGTATTTGCATAGGCAACAAGATGTTGCCAGCAGCCAAGAGCTTAGTCGATCCGCGTCGCCGCGAATCGACGGAACGCAGGGACAGGATCAATGAAGATCGCGATCATCGGCACCGGCAACGTGGGCTCGGCCCTCGGCGGCTCGTTCACCCGGGCCGGCCACGACGTCACCTTCGCCGCCCAGGATGCCGTGAAGGCCGGGACGGTTGCGGCCGCCATCGGCGCTCAGGCAGAAGCGACCCTGGCGGGGGCCGCCCAGGACGCCGACGTCATCGTCCTGGCCGTGCCGTACGCGGCCACGGGTGCCGTGCTCCACGAGCTGGGTGCGACGACCCGCGGCAAGGTCGTGATCGACGCCACGAACCCGCTCAAGGCCGACTACTCTGGCCTCGCCACGGACGGCGGTCCCTCGGCGGCCGAGCGAATCGCCGCAGCGGCCGACGGAGCCCGTGTCGTCAAGGCCTTCAACACGATCTTCGCCTCGGTCCAGGCCGACCCCACCGCCAGCGGCCGGACCGTGGATGGGCTCCTCGCCGGCGACGACGAGGCGGCCAAGGAGACGGTCGCCGAGCTCGCGCGCTCGATCGGCCTGCGGCCGGTGGATGCCGGGCCCCTGGCCAGCGCTCGCGAGCTCGAGGGCCTCGCCTGGCTGAACATCGGCCTCCAGCTCCGCAACGGCGGTTCCTGGCAGACCGTCGTCGCCCTCGTCAACCCACCGGAGAAGGCGATCGCCGCTTGACCCGCCGCGCGTCCTTCCGACCCGGCACGTCCTTCCGACGCGGGCGCGCTACGCTGCCCGGGTCGGCGGATTCCTACCCGCCGCCCGCGTCCTGGAGCTCCCGCCCGTGACCATGCCTGATCCCGACGTCGCCCGTCCCATGCCGGCCCTCTATCTCGGCCACGGCGCACCGCCGCTCCTCGAGGACGAGGGCTGGATGGCCGAGCTCGGCGGCTGGGCGGCGAACCTCCCCCGCCCCAGCTCGATCCTCATCGTCAGCGCCCACTGGCAGACCGCCCCGATCGCCCTCAGCGCCACCCGCCCCGTCCCGCTGGTCTATGACTTCTACGGCTTCCCCCAGCACTACTACGAGATGACCTATGACGCGCCGGGTGCGCCGGAGCTGGCAGCGAAGGTCAAGGGGCTCATGCCGGCCGGCGAGCCGGTCCTCGAGCGCGAGACCCGCGGCCTCGATCACGGCGCCTGGGTGCCCCTCAAGGCGATGTTCCCCGAGGCCGACATCCCGGTCCTCCAGATGTCGATGCCGGACCTGGATCCGGGCCACCTGTTCGAGGTCGGGCGCCGGCTGGCGCCGCTCCGCGACGAGGGCGTGCTCATCGTCGGTAGCGGCTTCCTGACCCACGGCCTGCCCTTCATCCGCGAGTACTTCATGGGCAAGCCTGGCGCGCCGCAATGGTCGATCGACTTCGACGAGTGGGCCCGCGAGGCCCTGGTTCGCGGCGACCTCGACACCCTCTTCGACTTCCGCGACAAGGCGCCGGGCATGCCCTGGGCCCACCCGACGGTCGAGCACTTCGCGCCGCTGTTCGTAACGCTGGGCGCTGTCGCGCGACCGGAGGATGCGCCGCGGTTCGCGATCGAGGGCTATGCCTACGGCCTGTCGAAGCGGAGCTTCGAGACCAGCTGAGGGCCGGTCAGGCGGCCGGGGAGCCCGAGTGCTCCGCGGTGCCGCAGGACTTGGCCGTCATGCGGCGCGCTGGTGTTCCTGGGATCGGCCCGGTGTCGGCGTGTACTGTCACCAGCGACGCGGGCGTGTCTCGTTACGAGCCCGAACGGACCTGGTCAGTCCGCGTGTCTCGGGACGATCGGCGGTCGCGGGACGAGGCGCAGCCGGGTCACGATGCCCGTTCCAGAGTTCCGTTCCAGTTCGAGATCCAGGACGTCGCGGCCGGCTCGGCGGCTGCGGAGGCGCCACGTGGCGGTCGTCGTCCCGTCGCCCTGGACCGCCGGCCCGAGCTCGAGCGGGGCGTGGCCGGCGGCCACGATCCCGAGCTGCTGCGAGAGGGCCGTCCGATCGATCGCGGGATCCAGGTCGACGTTCCCGGCGAGGACCCGATCAGGGCCGTTGGCCGCCGCCACGACTGCGGCTGCCACGTCCGCGAGTGCCGGGGAAGGTTCATGGACGACCGTGAGGGCCAGGGTCTGGACGAGCGGTGGCGCCTCGGGCGAGAGCCGGATCTCGATCCGGACCCGGCCACCCCGCTCGCCGGCCAGCCACCAGGCGAGATGGAGCGGCGTGACCGATTCGTCGGGCAGGGCCGGTTCGGGGCGGAGGTGGCCGTGGCTCTCGCGGAGCCCCTCGATCTCTGCCCGGCGACGGACCAGCGGCTCGTCGAGCTCGACGTTCATCGCGAACAGACGGCCGGCGAGCTCATCGTCCCAGGCGACGAGCAGCCGTTCGACGGCGGCCCGGGCCGCGGCCGTCGGGAGGGCGGGCAGGATCCGGCGCGGCGGCGAGACGTTCGCCGCGAGGAGGCTCGCCAGGATCTCGTTGCCGAGGAGCGTGCTCGGCGCGTAGCGGTGGTTGGCGACGACCACGATGCCGAGCCCCGAGCCCTGGTGCCAGCGCATGCTCGAGCCGAAGCCGGGATACCCGCCGCTGTGGCCGACGATCGTGCCGTAGCGCGTGTCGTCGACGGTGTAGAGGCCGAGGCCGTAGCCCCCGGCCCGGCCGGCGACCTCGAGGTCGGGGCTCGGCTGCACGAGCTCGACGCTCCACGGCCGGTGGACCTGCTGCATCTCGCGCCGGCTGGCTCGTGACAGCGGCGATGCCGGGTCCGCGTCGTCCCGGGCCGGGAAGGCGTCGGTGAAGAACGCCACCCACCGTGCCAGGTCCCGGATCGAGGTGAAGATCCCGCCCATCGCGGCCAGCGCACCGTACGGATCGATCGGCTCGTCGAGGTACCCGTCGTCACGCCACAGGTAGCCGTGGGCCAGCCGATCCGGCGCGACGTCGTCCATGAGGAAGGTGGTCGCGGCCAGCCCGAGCGGCTCGAGGAGGCGGGCCCGGACGACCTCGCGGTACTCCTCGCCGGCCACGTTCGTGATCAGCCGGCCGAGGATGCCGTAGCCCAGGTTCGAGTACTCGAAGCGCGTTCCCGGAGCCCAGGCGAAGGTCAGCGGACCCCGCAGGAGGTCGGAGAACGTCGCGAGGTCCAGGCCCTGCTGACGGTCGCCCCAGGGGTCGTCGGTCGCGAGGCCGGACGACATGGTCAGCAGGTGGCGGACCGTGACCGGCGGCGAATCGGATGTCGGGCCCTGGAGACCGGCGAGCTCGGGGACGTGCCGCCCGATCGGGTCGTCGAGGGACAGCCGGCCCGCATCGCGGAGACCCACGATCGTCGCCGCGGTGAAGCTCTTCGTCATCGAGGCGATCCGGAAGACGCTGTCCGCATCGGGCGGCGCGTCCTCCCCCACCCGCAGCGTGCCGATGCCCCGGCTGTGGACGAGCTCGCCATCGATGACCACGCCGTAGGCGACGCCCGGGATGTGCTTGCCGGCGAGGAATGTGTCGGCAATCGCGTCGGCGGCGCTCAGCGCGTCGGACAGGCGGGTCATCGGCGGCCGGGAATCCAGAAGCCGCCGAGATCCGGCGGCTTCACTGTGGTTCGCGGCGGGCGGGCTAGTGCGAGCAGGAGCGGGCCTGACCCGCGTCGTCCGCCGTTCGGAAGCTCGAGCCGCAGCCACAGCCGGTGACGGCGTTGGGGTTGTTGACCGTGAAGCCGGCGCCCATGAGCGTGTCGACGTAGTCGATCGACGAGCCCTTCAGGAGCGGGATGCTCTGGCCGTCGACGTAGA
>SCUO01000063.1 GCA_004297395.1 Chloroflexota bacterium
CCGTCGATCTTCTTGTCCTTGACCAGGTCGGCCATCTTCTCGAGGAGGGTGGCCTTGTTCACCTGGTAGGGCAGCTCGGTGACGATGATCGCCATCCGGTCGCCGCGGACCTCCTCGAAGGCGACCTGGGCTCGCATGACCACCCGGCCGCGGCCGTGGGCGTACATCTGGCGAATGGCGTCGACCGTCTCCCACTCCCCGCTGATCGAGTTCCGCTGGCGCTCGAAGCGGAAGATCGTCCCCCCGGTCGGGAAGTCCGGGCCGGTCACGTAGTGGCACAGGTCGTCCGAGGTGATCCCGGGGTCTTCGATGAGAGCGATCGTGGCGTCCACGACCTCGCCCAGGTGGTGGGGCGGGATGTTCGTGGCCATCCCGACGGCGATCCCGGAGCTGCCGTTGATGAGCAGGTTGGGCAGCTTTGCCGGCAGGACCGACGGTTCCTTCTGGGTGCCGTCGTAGTTGTCGGTGAAGTCGACCGTCTCCTTGTCGATGTCCGCCAGCATCTCGGCGGCGATCGCGGTCAGGCGGGCCTCCGTGTAGCGCATCGCGGCGGCCGCGTCGCCATCGACCGAGCCGAAGTTGCCCTGGCCGTCGACGAGCGGGTAGCGCATCGAGAAGTCCTGGGCCAGCCGGACGAGGGCGTCGTACAGGGCGACGTCGCCGTGGGGGTGGTACTTGCCCATGACCTCGCCGACGATCGCGGCGCACTTGCGGAAGGAGCTCGTGGCGCTGAGCCCCATCTCGCCCATCGTGAACAGGATCCGGCGGTGGACGGGCTTCAGGCCGTCGCGGACGTCGGGCAGGGCGCGGGCCACGATGACGCTCATCGCGTAGTCGAGGTACGAGGTTCGCATCTCGTCCTCGATGAGGATCCCCTTGATGGCGCCGATGTTCTCGTCGGTCACGGGCTGGCGGCTCCTTCGGTCAGGTCAGCGGCGGTTCGGGCATCGGGCCGCCCAGGGGCAGATCGGCGAAGCGGGCGGCCGTCTCGGCGGCGCGGGAGGTCGAGGGTGCGCCCGGCCGGCGCCGGATGCCGTCGAGTCTGGCCCGCAAGCGGGCGGCGTCGGCCGGATCCAGCTTTGCGCGGGCATCGCGGATGACCCAGGCCCGGTAGCCATCCGCGGTTCTGGCGGCCGTATCGGCTTCGGTCACGAGGGCGGCGGTCGTGGCCCGGCGGTCCACCACGGCCATGGACCGGTAGGCCCACGCCACCGCCTTCTGGACGTCCGCCTCGGCGTCCCCGATGAGCGTTCCGAGGATCTCGAGGCCGTGGCGGACGACGTCAGGGGTACGGCCGGTGGTCCGGCTGACGAACGGGATCGTGGCGATCGTGGAGCCGACGAGGCGGCGCTCCCAGCGCGACGGGGCGTAGACGAGCTGCTCCAGCTCGGCCCAGCGGTACGGCTCGGCGAGGATGCCCCTGGCCATCGGGTGGGCCAGCGAGTCGACCGTGATCCAGTCGGCAGCGTCGCGCCCGGCTCGCCGCAAGAGCTGCCAGGTCCGCTCGGGCTCGCGTGGCAGCGTCCGCTCGAGGATCCCGAACGCGAACCAGTGGGCCTCGAGCTCTCGCTCGCCCAGCAGGCGGTCGGCGACGAAGAGCAGTGTCGACGGCGAATCGCGCCGGGTCGCGGTCCGGAACCCGCGTCCGAGTGCGCCGAGGAGCGGCGTCCGCACCCCGTGGGTCGGTCCGAGGCCCGGAGCGACGTGGTGCTGGCCGTCGAGGTACTCGGGGTCCGCGAGCTGGGTGAGCGCGGTCTTGAGGGCCTCGGCCAGCTCGGCTGGGTTCTGGACCTCGTCTCCGAGTGCCCGCCCGATGGCAACGGCCCGATCGAGGCGCGCGGCCACGAAGGCCCGGGCTCGCTCGGTGCTCGCGCTGGGGCCCTGGCCGCCAAGGGGGCGAGTCGGGGCCACGGCGACGCCCGCGGCTCCGTTCACGAGTCCCCCCCACCGGGTGCATCGGCCAGTTGGTCCGCTCGTTGGTCGTCGACCGGCCGGAACCGGTACCGGGCCTGGAGCTCGGCCAGGCGCTCCGGCGGCGCCGCGACGTACGTCCCCTCGGCCGTGGCCAGCGTCTCGCCCGTCTCGGCGTCGATGATCAGGCCGGTTGTCCTGAAGAGGCGACGTCCGGCCTGGCTGACCTGGCCTTCGGCCCGGATCGCCCGGCCGACCGGGACCGGGCGTCGGAAGTCGACCGCCATCCGGGCGGTCACGCCCCACGTCCCGCGGCCGATCACCGACCAGGCCATGACCTCGTCGAGGATCGTGCACAGGATGCCGCCGTGGGCGACGCCCTCCCAGCCCTGGAACCGGGGGTCGAGGACCAGCTGGGTCCGACAGCCGTTGGCATCCGTGTGGAGGGCCAGGCGAAGGCCTTGCTCGTTGAGCTCGCCGCAAGCGAAGCAGCGGTGCGGCTCGAAGCGAAAGGCCTGCCCCCCGATCTCGGTGGAGGCGCGACCGAGCGCGGTCGCGGGCCGGGTATCAGATGTCAAGGTTGCGGACCTTCCGGGCCTCGCTCTTGATGAACTCCTTACGCGGCGCCACTTTCTCGCCCATGAGCATCGTGAAGATCGAGTCGGCTTCGGCCGCGTCGTCGATCTCGGCTCGCAGGAGGACCCGCGTCTCCGGGTTCATCGTCGTCTCCCAGAGTTGGTCGGCGTTCATCTCGCCGAGGCCCTTGAAGCGCTGGACGGAGATGTTCTTGACGTTCATCTCCTTGACGAGCTTGTCGCGCTCGCGCTCGGAGTGCGCGTATTTCGTGACCTTGCCGGTCGAAACGCGGTAGAGCGGCGGCTGGGCGATGTAGAGGTAGCCGGCGGCGATCACCTGGGGCATGAACCGGTAGAAGAGGGTCAGCAGCAGGGTTCGAATATGGGCGCCGTCGACGTCCGCGTCGGTCATGATGATGACCCGGTGGTAGCGGAGCTTCGAGAGGTCGAAGCTGTCGCCGATGCCCTCGATCCCGGCCCCCAGGGCGATGATCAGCGGCCGGACGTTCTCGCTGGCCACGATCTTGTCGAGGCGGGCCTTCTCGACGTTCAGGACCTTGCCTCGGAGCGGCAGGATGGCCTGGAATCGCCGATCCCGGCCCTGCTTGGCCGAACCCCCGGCCGAATCGCCCTCGACGATGAACAGCTCGCTGCGGGCCGGATCGCGTTCCTGGCAGTCGGCCAGCTTGCCGGGCAGTGACAGCCCGTCGAGGGCGCCCTTCCGGATGACGAGGTCGCGGGCCTTGCGAGCCGCCTCGCGGGCACGGGCGGCGGTGAGGCACTTCTCGATGATCCGACGCCCGTCTCCCGGGTTCTCCTCGAGGTACTGGGTCAGGCTGTCGGTGACAGCCGTCTGGACCTGGCCCTTGACCTCGGCGTTGCCGAGCTTGGCCTTGGTCTGGCCCTCGAACTGGGGATCGGTCAGCTTGACGCTGATGACCGCGGTCAGGCCCTCGCGGACGTCGTCACCCGAGAGGTTGCCGTCGGCGTCCTTGAGGACCCCGGCCTTGTGGGCCCAGTCGTTGAGGGAGCTCGTCAGCGCTGCCCGGAAGCCGGTGACGTGGGTTCCGCCGTCGACGGTGTTGATGTTGTTGGCGAAGGCCAGGACGTTTTCCGTGTACGTGTCGTTGTACTGGAGGGCCACCTCGACCGCTGTCGAGCCCTGCTTGCGCTCGACGTAGATCGGGCGGCTGTGGAGGGCCTCCTTGTTCCGGTTGAGGTGCCGGACGAACGACTGGAGCCCGCCTTCGAAGTAGAACGAGCGCTCGCGGTCGTTCCGCTCGTCGATGAGCGTGATCCAGACGCCCTTGGTGAGGTAGGCCGATTCCCGGAGGCGCTGCGAGACCATGTCGAACGAGTACTCGACCGTCTCGAACATCTCGGGATCGGCCCGGAAGAGCGTTCGGGTGCCGCGGCGGGTGCCCTGCGGCCCGATCTTCGAGACCGACATCGTCGGCTTGCCGCGCTTGTACTCCTGGGTCCAGACGTGGCCATCCCGGGCCGATTCGACTCGCAGGAACTCGGACAACGCGTTGACCACGCTGACGCCGACCCCGTGGAGGCCGCCCGAGACCTTGTAGCCGCCGCCACCGAACTTGCCGCCGGCGTGGAGGACGGTGTGGACCACCTCGAGCGCGTCCTTGCCCGTGGCGTGCTTGCCGACAGGCACCCCACGGCCGTCGTCGATGACCTCGACCGTGTTGTCCTGCTGGATCGTCACCCGGATGGTCGTGGCGTGGCCGGCCATCGCCTCGTCGATCGAGTTGTCGACGACTTCCCAGACGAGGTGGTGGAGGCCACGGACGTCGGTCGACCCGATGTACATGCCAGGGCGGCGCCGAACCGCCTCCAGGCCCTCCAGGACCTGGATGCTGGCGGCGGTGTAGTCGGATCCCGCGGCCGCCTTGCGGCGACCCCGGGCTGGTCCGACGCTGGCCGTGGGGTCGGCGGCCCGGGTGGGCTCGGTCACGCGCTTCCTCCGATCAGCCGCTCGTAGAGGCGGCCGAGCTCTTCGCCGCTGTAGTACTCGATGACGATCCGTCCGCCGCGCCGGGATCGGGCGAGCCGGACCTTGGTGCCCAGCGCGCGCCGAAGATCCTCCTCAACCCGCTCCAGGTCGGGGTCGGCGCTCCTGGCGGCGGCCGAAGGGCTCTCGGGTCGCGGCTCACGCAGCCGGCGAACGAGCTCCTCGGTCTGGCGAACCGACAGGTCGCGCTCCACGACCGTGGCAACGATCTTCTCCTGGACCTCCGGCGCCAGGCCGCCGATCGCCCGTCCGTGGCCCTCCGTGATCGCTCCGTCGGCGACGGCGATCTGCACGGCCTCGTGAAGCTCCAGCAGACGGAGGGTGTTGGCGACGGTCGAGCGGGCGCGCCCGACGCGCTCCGCGAGGCGGTCCTGGGTGAACCCGAAGTCGTCGATCAGCTGTTGGTAGGCCCGAGCGGCCTCGAGCGGATCGAGATCCTCGCGTTGGAGGTTCTCCACGAGCGCGAGCTCGAGCTGCTCCCGATCGGCGAGCTGGCGCACGACCGCCGGGATCCGGCTCAGGCCGGCAAGGCGAGCCGCCTCGACGCGGCGCTCCCCGGCCACGAGCTGGTAGCCGTCGATCGTTTCCGTCACCAGGATCGGCTGGATCACGCCGTGCTCGCGAATGCTCGCGGCGAGCGTGGCGAGCGCTGCCGGGTCGATCCGCGACCTGGGCTGGCGGGGGTTGGCAACGATCCGGTCCAGGCCGATCTCGATCGAGCCGGCAGCCTGGGGCGTGCGCTGCGGGATCAGCGCGGCCAGTCCGCGCCCCAGGCCCTGCGGCCGCTCGGGCTGTCCGCTCATCAC
Source organism: Chloroflexota bacterium (assembly GCA_004297395.1). Lineage (GTDB taxonomy): Bacteria > Chloroflexota > Limnocylindria > Limnocylindrales > CSP1-4 > UBA5189. The sequence goes on from SCUO01000063.1 coordinate 5,319, forward strand.
GCCACCATGGCCTCGGGGGCCCGGACGCCCGCATCGGGTGGTTGCGGGTGCTGCGCCTGCTCCGAGGTCATCGCCGTCCCGGGCCCTGTGCTCGCCGCCACGCTGGCCGAAGCGTTGGCCGGAGCGCCATTGGAGGCGCCCGCGTGAGCGCGCCGCCCGGCAGCGCCGCGAAACTCCTCGGCCAGGGCGCGATACGCGATCGCACCGGGCGACGAGGGCGCGTACTGGTGGATCGGCTGGCCGTGGCTGGGCGCCTCCGACAGCCGCACGCTCCGCGGGATGACGGTCGCAAAGACGCGGTCGCCGAGGTGGGCGCGAACCTCGGCCGTGACCTGCGCCGAGAGGTTCGTGCGGGCGTCGAACATGGTCATCACGGCCCCGTCGACGGCGAGCCCGGGGTTCAGGTGATCGCGGACGAGGTTGATCGTGGCGATGAGCTGGGTCAGCCCCTCCAGGGCGTAGTACTCGCACTGGATCGGGATCAGCGTGCCATCCGCCGCGGTGAGGGCATTGACGGTCAGGAGGCCGAGCGACGGCGGGCAGTCGATGAACACGTGGTCGTAGCGATCCGCGATCGGTGCCAGCAGCCGGCCGAGCCGCCGTTCCCGCTGCTCGAGGGGCGCCAGCTCGACCTCGGCGCCGGCCAGGGCGATCGAGGAGGGCACGAGGTCGAGACCCGGGACCGCCGTCGGCTGGATCAGCGATTCCAGGGCCCGGGCGTCGACGATCGCCTCGTAGACGGAGGCGGCCGCCGATCGATCCCCGCCTAGACCGCTGGTCGCATTGCCCTGCGGGTCGAGGTCGATGATGAGGACGCGGTCGCCCGCCAAGGCGAGATAGCTCGAGAGATTGACGACCGTGGTGGTCTTGCCGACGCCGCCCTTCTGGTTTGCACAGGCG
>SCUO01000064.1 GCA_004297395.1 Chloroflexota bacterium
TTCGTGTGCAAGGACGGCCCCGTCTTCAGCGTCGCCGAGCTCGGCGAGGATCTCCGGCGGGAGGGCCTGTGATGGACGTCGCCATGCGCGCCGGAGCCGCCGCCGCCGGCCCAGTGGCCAGTGGCCCTGCGGCAGCCACGGGCCGCTCCACGGCCGCCCGCCGACCACGGGTGGGCGTCGTCAAGCTCGCCTCCTGCGACGGCTGCCAGCTGACGATCCTCGACGTCGAGGACCATCTCCTCGAGATCGCGGAGCGCTTCGAGATCGTGGAGTTTGCCGAGGCGACCTCGCGCCGGTCATCCGGGCCGTTCGACGTCCTCCTGGTCGAGGGCTCGATCTCGACGCCGGAGCAGGCGGTCGAGATCGCCCGCCTCCGGGCCGAGGCCAAGCTCCTCGTCACGATCGGCGCGTGTGCCACCGCCGGCGGCATCCAGGCCCTTCGGACCGCCGCCGAGCACGAAGCCTTCCGGGCCGCCGTCTATCCCGTCCCGGCCTACGTCGATTCGCTCGCGACCGCCCGCCCGGTCTCGGAGTTCGTCCACGTCGACGCCGAGCTCCGCGGCTGCCCGATCTCGCCGGAGCAGCTGGTGGAGCTCCTCGTCTCGCTGACGACCGGGCGCCGCCCGCAGCTGCCCGACCAGGCCGTCTGCCTCGAGTGCAAGCGGCGCGGCATCCCGTGCGTGGTCGTGGCTCGCGGCCTGCCCTGCCTCGGGCCGGTGACGCGGACGGGCTGCGGGGCGATCTGCCCGGCCTTCGGGCGCGGCTGCTACGGCTGCTTCGGCCCGCGCGAGAGCGCCAACACGAGCGGCTTGGCCGATGCCTTCATCTCGGGCGCGGCTGCAGGCTCCGGTGATGGCGCGATGGGCGCCGCCGGTACCGGCGACCTCGGGCGCGACCCGATCGACGTCGGCCGCCTCTTCGCCGGCTTCAACGGCGCGACGCCGCCGATGCGCTCGGTGACCGACCGCCTGGGCGGCCGCCCGATCATGTCGCTCCGACCGACGCTCGCCTCGCCGCCCGAGACACTCCTCGAGGGCCCGCCCCGGTGGGGGACGGCGCACGTGGTAACCAGCCAGGCCCCGGACAGCACCACGGAGGATCCCGATGGGCCACGGCGGTGACCTCCGGTTCCAGGTACAGAACCTGACCCGCGTCGAGGGCGAGGGCTCGCTCCACCTGCGCGTCAGGGACGGCGTGGTCGAGGAGGCCCACCTCGAGATCTTCGAGGCGCCCCGCTACTTCGAGGCCCTCGTCGTCGGCCGGACGCCGGACGAGGTGATCGACATCGTCGCCCGGATCTGCGGCATCTGCCCCGTGGCCTACCAGATGAGCGCGGTCCACGCCTTCGAGGACCTCTTCCACGTCGAGGTCCAGCCCGAGACCCGGGCCCTCCGCCGGCTCCTCTACTGCGCCGAGTGGATCGAGAGCCACGCCCTCCACATCTACCTCCTCCACGCGCCCGATTTCCTGGGCTACCCCAGCGCCGTCGAGCTGGCTCGCGACCACAGGGAGCTGGTGGACGGCGGCCTGCGCCTCAAGAAGGCCGGCAACCATCTGCTGTCGGTCCTCGGCGGCCGGCCGATCCACCCGGTCAGCGTCAAGGTTGGCGGCTTCTCGCGGATGCCGGACCGGGCCGAGCTCGTGGCCCTCCGCCCGAGCCTCGAGGAGGCCCTGGCCCTGTCCCAGGCCACCGTTGATGTAGTGACTGGCCTGGAGGCCCCGGCATTCGAGCGCGAGCCGCGTCTCGTGTCGCTCAAGCACCGCAACGAGTACCCGCTCAATGACGGCCGGATCGTCTCGAACGACGGGGTCAACCTGCGGGCCTCGGACTGGCGGAAGGCCTTCCACGAGGTCCAGGTCCCGTGGTCCAACGCCCTCCAGTCGCGCGCAGCCGATGGCCTGCCGTACCTCCTCGGGCCGGCGGCGCGCGTGGTCCTGGCAGGGGATCAGCTCCACCCCCTGGCGAAGGAGGCGCTCGTCCGGACGGGCGCCCTCGAATCGATCCGTCGCAATCCCTACCGGAGCATCGTGGCCCGGGCCGTCGAGCTGGTCCACGTCTGCGCCGAGGCGCTCGACATCATCGATGGCTACGTGAAGCCCGACGCGCCGGCCGTGGCCTACACCCCTCGACCCGGTGTCGCCGCCTGGGCCACCGAGGCGCCGCGTGGCCTCCTGTTCCACCGCTACGTCGTCGGCAACGACGGCAAGGTCGCGGCCGCCACGATCGTCCCGCCGACGTCCCAGAACCAGGCCGCCATCGAGGCCGACCTCGCGACCTTCGCGCCGGCCGTCCTGGACCTGCCGATGGGCGAGGCGACCCACCGCCTGGAGCAGCTCATCCGCTCCTACGACCCCTGCATCTCGTGCGCGACCCACTTCCTCGACCTCAGCGTGGAGGAGGTGGGATGACCGCCCCGAGGCCGGACCTCCGGATCCTCGTCTGCGGCACGGCCGATCGCGGCGACGACGGGGCTGCGCTGGCCGCCATCTCGCACGTCCTGCCGGAGCTGCCGGACAGCCTTCGTGGCCGGGTCGAGGTCCGCCGCTGCCCCCAGCTCGACGTCACCGACCTGCTGGACATCGGGGTGGGGGAGTCGGTCGTGGTCGTCGACACCGTCGTCGGCGTCGAGCCTGGCAACGTGATCACGATGTCGCTCGACGAGCTCGCCCGTCGGCCGGCCGGGGTCGCGCCGCGCTCGTCGCACGCCCTGTCGGTCGACGACGCGCTGCTCATCGCCGAGGCCCTCCGCGGCGCTGTGCCCTCCGGCGTGTTCGTCGGCATCGGCGGCCGCTGGTTCGGCTACGGCGAGCGCTTCTCGCGCTCGGTCAAGGGCAACCTGCCCGCCTTCGCCGCCGCCATCCGGACCTCGATCGAGGAGCTCCTCGCGGTTCCTCGCTGACGAGCCTGCTCAGCTTCCGACCACGAACCAGGCCGCCGCGTCCGGCGGGAGGACCGCCCCGTCCAGTGCCTCGCTCGAGACAAGGACGCTCGCGCCCGGCGGCAGCGACACCGCCATAGGCCGGCTCGAGAGGTTCACCGCGCACCGCAGGCCCGCACCGCGCTCGAAGACCAGGGTTTCCTCCGGGCTGGGCAACCAGCGGAAGGCGTCGGTGCCGAGGTCCGGGTGCTCACGCCGGAGGCGCAGGGCGGCCCGGTACAGCGACAGCATCGAGCCCGGCTCGGCGGCCTGGTGCTCCGCGGTGAGGTTGCGCCACGCGGCCGGCTGGGGCAGCCAGGGCCGCGAGCTCTCCGGCCCGAACTCGAACGGCGGCGCCTCGCCGGCCCACGGCAGTGGCACCCGGCAGCCGTCGCGGCCCCGGACGGTACGGCCGGAGCGGGCCCAGATCGGGTCGTCGAGAACCTCGGGCGGCAGGTCGAGGACCTCGGGCAGGCCCAGCTCCTCGCCCTGGTAGAGGTAGGCGCAGCCAGGCAGGGCGAGCATGAGCAGGATCGCCGCCCGGGCCCGCCGCGTGCCCAGCTCGAGGTCCGATTCGACCGGGCCCATCGGCTCCGAGTGGCGGCGCTCGGTCGACGGTCGCCCGAACCGGGTGACGTGGCGCATCGCGTCGTGGTTCGACAGAACCCAGCTCGACGGCGCCCCGACCTCCCGATGGGCCTCGAGCGTGGCGTCGATGACCGTCCGGAACGCCGCCGCCGACCAGGGCGAGGCCATGAACCCGAAGTTGAAGGCCGCGTGGAGGGCGTCCGGCCGGAGGTACTCCACCAGCCGCTGGGGGTCGTCCACCCCGACCTCACCGAGGAGGATCCGGCCGCCGTCGTAGCGGTCCGCGACCCTCCGCCACGAGCGATGGATCTCGTGGACGCCGGGGCGATCCCAGTGGGGGTGCTCGCCCGGCGGGAACGGCGCCCCGGCGAGGTGCTCGTCGGGGATGTCGGGCAGGCCCTCGGCCTTGACGAGGGCGTGGGCCACGTCGATCCGGAAGCCGTCGACGCCGCGGTCCAGCCAGAAGGCGAAGATCGCCTCGAACTCCGCCCGGACCTCGGGGTTGGCCCACTTCAGGTCGGGCTGCTCGGGGGCGAAGACGTGGAGGTACCACTGGCCCGGCCGGCCATCCGGCTCGGTGACCCGGACCCAGGCCGGGCCGCCGAAGACGCTCGGCCAGTTGTTGGGTGGCTCGTCTCCGCCGGGGCCGCGGCCGTCGGCGAAGACGTATCGCTCGCGGGCCGGGGAGCCCGGGCCGCCGGCCAGCGCCGCGAGGAACCACGGGTGCCGATCCGAGGTGTGGTTCGGGACGATGTCGATGAGGACCCGCAGGCCCAGCGCATGGGCCTGGCGGACGAGGGCGTCGGCGTCCTCGAGCGTCCCGAACCGGGGATCGACCGCCCGGTAGTCGGCGACGTCGTAGCCGCCGTCGGCCATCGGCGAGGGATACCAGGGCGTGATCCAGATGGCATCGATGCCGAGGTCCCGAAGGTAGGGGAGGCGCGCCCGAATCCCGGCGATGTCGCCGATCCCGTCGCCGTCGCCGTCGGCGAAGCTCCGGATGTAGACCTGGTACACGACCGCCCGCCGCCACCAGTCGGCAGCTGGTGTGGGCTGGCCAGCCGTCGGACCGGCGCTGCCGTGAGCGGTTGCCATGCGCACAGGTTAACCGGTTAACCCCTCGCCCTGCGAGCGTGGCTGGCGAGAACAACCGCTACTTCCGATCCGCGTGCATGCAGCGGCCGGGTTTGTGCGGCGGGTCCGGGTATCGGGCAGTCACGTCCGTGAGGCGCACAGGCAGCAGCGTCGGCCTCGTGCTGCGCAGGTGCCCAAGGCGCGGAGCCCGTGATGCGCGCACGGGCATCAGGAGTCGGGGTCGATTTCGGCGAGCCCGAGCAGGCCTCGAACGGGCGGACCGCGGCCGGCCGGCCCGCCACCAGAGCAGCACCGGGCTTCAGGCGCGCCCCATCTCGCCTGCGGCTTGCGGGCCAAGCGGCCCATCACGTTCGGGCCGGAGGGGCCTGCCGGACGGCGCGCCCGAGGACCACCCTTCAGGCATGACGTCCACAGCCGCGCCGCGCCCTGCGATCCTCCCCAACCTCGATCCCGTGCCGTACCCCGGCATCCCGGCGATCGTCGACGGCTCCGAGGCCGTCGCCCACGTCGAGAGCCGCCTGGCCGAGGTCGCCTGCGTCTATCCGATCACGCCCTCGACGACGATGGCTGCGGTCTACCAGGCCGCGGTCGCGGACGGGCGGACGGACCTCTTCGGCACGCCCCTCCGGTTCATCGAGCCCGAATCCGAGCACTCCTCGGCGAGCGCCGCCGAGGGCGCCGCGCTGGCCGGGGCGAGGGTCACGAACTTCACCGCCGGCCAGGGCCTCGTCCTCATGAAGGAAGTCCTGTTCGTGATCAGCGGCAAGCGCCTGCCGGTGGTCTTCCACGTCGGGGCCCGGGCCCTGACGAGCCAGGCCCTCAACATCCACGCGGGCCACGACGACATGATGGCCGTGGCGGACTGCGGCTGGGGCATGCTCTTCGGCCGCAACGCCCAGGAGGCGGCCGATCTCGCGGCCATCGCCCGGCGCGCAGCGGAGGCATCGGACACGCCCTTCTTCGTGGCCCAGGACGGCTTCCTCACGACCCACACCCTCGAGAACGTGCTCCTGCCCGAGGACGACCTGCTGCGCGAGTTCGTGGGCGATCCCCGCGACCACATCCGCGACCTGTTCGACCCGGCCGAGGCGCTCATGACCGGCGTCGTCCAGAACCAGGACAGCTACATGAAGGGCCGGATCGGCCAGCGGGCCTACACCGACCGGATCCCGGCGATCCTCGAGGACGCCTACGACGAGTGGTTCCGGCTGACGGGCCGGCGCTACGGCGCCATCGACGCCTACCGGACCGAGGGCGCCGACGAGATTCTCGTCTCGATGGGCACCACCGCCGATACCGCGATCGCCGTGGTCGATCACCTCCGGGCCCAGGGCCGGCCCGTCGGCTGCGTCACGGTCACCGCCTTCCGTCCCTTCCCGGCCCGCGAGCTCATCGCCGCGCTCCGACACGCACGGACCGTCGGGGTCGTCGAGCGGACCGACGAGCCGCTCGCGGCTGCGAACCCCCTGACCCGCGAGCTCCGATCCGCGCTCTACGACCTGGCCGCCGAGGGCGGCATGGTCCCGCGGGTGCTGTCCATCTCGGCCGGCCTCGGCTCGCGCGACGTCGCGGCCGGGGATCTCGTCGCGGTCTTCGACAAGCTCGCCGACCACGGCGAGGACGAGCAGCGCCACTACGTCGTGGGGATCAAGCATCCCCTGGCCCTGACCGTGGAGCCGGTGGACCTTCGCCCGGCCGGCGCCTACAGCCTTCGCGGCCATTCGATCGGCGGCTTCGGCAGCGTCACGACGAACAAGCTCGTGGCGACGCTCTCGGGCGAGCTCTTCGGCAAGCAGGTCCAGGCCTACCCGCGCTACGGCTCGGAGAAGAAAGGCCTGCCGACGACCTACTACCTCACGATCGCCGACGAGCCGATCCGCCTCCACGCCGAGCTGGATCGGGTCGAGTTCGTCCCCCTCCACGACGTCTCGGCCTTCGGGCTGGGCGACCCGCTCGCGGGGCTGGCCGATGGCGGCGATGTGTTCATCCAGTCGCGGCTCGCCGATCCCGAGGCCATCTGGGCCTCGATCCCGGCCCCGGCCCGGGCCGAGATCCTCGCCCGCCGGATCCGGGTGACGGCCCTCGACACGGCTGAGCTTGCTCTCCGCCACGCGCCCCGGCCGGATCTCCAGGTCCGGATGCAGGGCGTGGCCCTGGTCGGCGTGTTCCTCCGGGTCTCGCCGTTCGCGGCGCGGGCCGGGATGGACCGCCAGACGCTCCTCGCCGCCGTCCGGGAGCGCCTCGGGCGCTTCTTCGGCAAGCGCGGTGGCTCGGTCGTGGACGCCAACCTCGAGGTCATCGCCGAGGCCTACGACGGGCTCATCGACGTGACCGCCGCGATCGGCGCCGGGAATGCGGGGACCGCCGGGGGGCCCGAGCCCGCCCCGTCGCTCACGCCGGCCGAGCCGGCCCTCCAGGGAGCACCGCGATGACCACCGAGCGCATCTCCGCCCCGATCGTCGGCGACCGGATGGCTCTCGAACCGATCGTCATCCGCGCCGACGCCTCGCTGACCGAGGCCGCCGCGCTCATGGACCATCGCCACATCCACGGCCTGCCGGTGGTCGACGCCTCGGGCTCGCTCGTCGGCGTCCTGTCCCAGACCGACCTCGCCCGGGCCCGCGGCACCGAGTACCTCTGGGCGAACTGGCCCGGTCTCGCGGTACGCCACCTCATGACCAGCCCGGCGATCATCGTCCACCGATCGACGCCGCTGGCGATCGCCGCCCGGAAGATGGAGCGCCACAGGATCCATCGACTCGTCGTCGTCGACGACCTCGACGAGACGATCCCGATCGGCGTGCTCTCGATGACCGACCTCGTCCACGCCATCGCCGAGGAGACGGCCTCCGCCGCTGCCGCTGCCGCTGCCTCCGCCCCCGACGCCCCGTCCACCGCATCCGGCACGACCCCGGGAGCTCCCGATGCCTGACGTCCCGACCACCGAGCGCGCCACCGCCACCCTCGTCCCGGCCGCGCCGAACCCGCATCCCGACGACACCCCCTTCGTCAAGGAGGCCGGCGAGCTCAAGGAGTCGCACTCCGATCGGCTGGCCACGATCGCGCCGCCGCTGCTCGACATCGATGCCTACGTCGAGGAGTTCGGGCGGAGCGTGGTGCCGGCCTATCGCCGCGGCGTTGCCGACCGCGAGCTGCCGGCCGACGCCGGCCTGGCCCGGAGCATCATCCCGCCCGCGACCTCGGCGGTCCGCGACTTCTCGAAGCTGGCTCTCACGATCCCCGAGTTCATCGCCGAGAAGTGCGTCGGCTGCATGGCCTGCGTCAGTGCCTGCCCCGACACCGCGATCCTCGGCGTGGTCGTGCCCGAGCCCGAGCTCGACGGCCGGATCGGAACATTCAGCGCCAACCTGAACGGCACCGCGGAGCTGGCCACGACCACGGCCCGCAGCCACTTCGCCGACACCCAGAAGTACGGCGAGGTCCCGGCCCGCAAGGGCAACGACCGCGGCTCGTTCGGGATCTTCGTCGACCCCGTGCACTGCAAGGGCTGCGCCGAGTGCGTCGAGGTCTGCTCCGCCCTCGGCCACGACGCCCTGATCATGATCGACAAGGTTGCCGAGGAGCCGACCGGCGAATCGACCCTCGAGCGCTACGACCGCGACATGCGCTTCTTCCGCTCGCTGCCCCCGACGCCCGACGTCTATCGCAACGAGAAGGCCCTGGCCGACCTCATGCTCGGCGAGCACGCCCACGGCTACGTCGGCGGCGCCGGCTCGTGCGCCGGCTGCGGCGAGGCGTCGGCGATCCGGATGGTCCTGGCCGCGACTCGCCAGATCCACGGTCCCGAATCGATGGGCATCGTGGCCGCGACCGGCTGCAACTCGGTCTTCGGCGCGACCTACCCGTTCAACCCGTACCGGGTCCCGTGGACGAACTCGCTGTTCGAGAACTCGCCCGCGGTGGCCCTCGGCATCCGCGCCCGCTGGGATGCGGCCGGTCACCCCGAGCGCAAGCTGTGGGTCTTCGGCGGTGACGGGGCGATGTACGACATCGGCTTCCAGAGCCTGTCCCGGATGGTCGCCTCGGGCGCCGACATCAAGGTCCTCGTCCTCGACACCCAGGTCTATTCGAACACCGGCGGCCAGGCCTCGACGGCGACGTTCGGTGGCCAGGTCACGAAGCTCTCGGCCTACGGCAAGGCCCTCCACGGCCGGCCCGAACGGCGCAAGGAGCTGGCCCGGATCATTGCCGCGCACGGCGAGGTCTACGTGGCCCAGACGAGCCCGGCCCACCTCAACCACTTCTACCGCTCGGTCATGGACGCCAACGAGTACCCGGGACCGGCGGTCATCGTGGCCTACACGCCATGCATGCCGGAGCACGGCATCCCCGACGATGCCGCCACCCGCCAGGCCAAGCTGGCGGTCGAGTCGCGGGCCTTCCCGCTCTTCACCTACGACCCGCGCCGCGGCGAATCGATGGCCGAGCGGTTGTCGCTGCAGGGCAACCCGGCCCTCAAGGAGGACTGGTCAAAGGCGCCCGACGGCTCCCCGATCGACTTCCTGGCCTTCGCCCGGACCGAGGGGCGGTTCGCCCAGCACTTCGGCAAGGACGGCAGCGAGACGCCCGAGATCCTTGCCACCCAGGACGATCGCCTCGCCAACTGGCACACGCTCCAGGAGATGGCCGGCATCCGCTAGGGTCCACCCCCGGCGGTCCCCTGGGCGCCGCCAGCGCCGGCCAGCGGCGTCGCAGGTCGCCTCGCAGACGATTCGTGGTGCGTCGCCGCAACGGGCCCTTTGCCTGACCCTCGGATGACCTCCGGCCTCTGGCTCGACCCGTGCGGACGGACCATGCTCGCCGCCTCTCGGGGGCCGGCACGAGCCGGGACATTCGTCGCCAATTGGAGCGACGCGCGTGATCGATCTCGGCATGGACCAGGCCAGCCTCAGCCCGCGCTCCCTGCGCGCCCTCCAGCGGATCTCATCGATCCTGGCCGGGGCGACCATCGTCATCGGGACGGCCGCGATCGCCGGGTGGCTCGTGGGGATCCCGCTGGCCACGAGCTGGCTGCCCTGGCTCTCGCCGGTCCGTCCCAACGCGGCGCTCATCGCCGCGGCGCTCGGTGTCGCGTTCGTGCTGGCCACGCGGCCCGGCAGCCGCGCACGGTTGCTCGCCCAGGTGGTCGCGGCGGGCGCCCTTGCGCTGGCCGTTGCGACCGTCGCGGAATGGCTCGCCGGCCGCGACCTCGGCTTCGACAACCTCTTCTGGCCGGCATCGATGGAGGGCCCGTCCGAGCTCGCGTCCGAGCGGATGTCGCTCGGCTCGGCCATCGGGTTCGCCTGTCTTGCGGTGGCGGTCGTGGCGCGAGCCGACGGCCTGCACCTCGCCCGATTCGTCGAGCCGGCCGCGGTGATGACCAGCCTCTTCTCGGCCTTCGGCCTCGTGACCATCGTCATGGGCGCGGACCCCGAGTTCGCTGTCGTCGGCAGCCGCGTGTCCGTGCCCGGCGCGACCGCCGCCGGCCTGCTGGCCGTCGCCGTCCTGATCTCGCGGCCCGAGCACCGGCTCGTCCAGGTGCTGCTGGATCCGGGGCCGGCAGCCCGGTCGACTCGCGGCATCCTGCCGGCGGTAGCCGGATTCCCGATCGCCGCCTTCCTCGTCCTGAAGGCCTACGAGTCGGGTGCCATGACCCCGGCCGTGGCGGCCGTGGCGGCCTCGATATTCGGGGTCGCCTACGCGGCCTGGCTCCTGGCCCGCGGCGCCCACGGCGTGGGCGAGCTCGTCCGCGAGGCGGTGGCCGCCCGCGAGGCCCGCGACCGGTTCTTCGACCTGACAGGCGACATCGTGGTGATCGTCGGCCCGGATGGCGTGATCCGGTACGTGAGCGCCGCAGCGCAGACGGCGCTTGGCTATGCACCGGCGTCCGTCGTCGGGCGCGCCTATGCGGACTTCTTCCCCCAGGAGGAGCACGACCGGCGGGTTGCGACCTTCACCCGTCTCCTGCGCTCGGACGAGGGTCACCGCCATGTCGAGCGCCGCATACGTCACGCCGACGGCTCATGGCGCTGGATCGAGTGGGCGACGAACCGCGACCCGGGATCAGGTGCCCTGTACGCCGTTGGCCGCGACGTGACCGAGCTGCGCGAGCAGCGCGATGGGCGCGAGCGGCTGGCCGCCGTGATCGAGCAGTCGAACGAGACCGTCGTCTTGAGCGACGCGGCAGGCACCGTCGTCTACGCCAACTCGGCCTTCGAGCGGGCGAGCGGTCGGAGCGCGGCCGAGGTCGTCGGCCTCCCAGCGCGCGCCCTCGGGCGGGGCCCGCAGGAGCCCTCGATCCTCATGGAGATTGGGCGGGCGATGGCCGCCGGCGAGGCGTGGCAGGGCGAGTGGACGGAACTCCGACCCGACAACTCGACCCGGACCGAGATGGTCCGGATCACCCCGATCCGGGACGCGGCAGGCACGGTCTCCAACTGGGTCTACGTCGGCAACGACGTGACCGACCACCGCGCCGCCCAGGCGGCCTTCGAACGCGAGGTCCAGGAACGCGCGGACGTGGTCGCGGCGCTCGCGCGGCTGGATCTCTCCGGCCCGCTCGATTCGACCGCCGCCGACATCTGCGGCGAGCTGATGGCGCTGCCCGGGGTCGACTACGCGGCCGTAGTCGCGTTTGGTCGCAGGCAAGGCGAGGTCATCGCTTCGGCCGGGCTCGTGGATCCCGACCTGACCGCTGGGGCGATCGTCCCGGCCGACGCCACCCATCGGCTCCGGACTCGAGCCGAGCATGGCCCATGGACGTACGTGCTGACGCCCAACCTCCGGCGCGCGACGCACGACCCGCTCGTCGCGGCCGGAATTCGGATGCTCGCCTGTGCGCCCCTTCGAAACGGCACCGACGTGATCGGGATCGTCCGAATAGGGACGCTCCGGGCGGACCTCAACGAGGAGATGATCCGGCTGCTGCCGGCGGTGAGCGAGTTCGCGGCAGCCGCGGGCGGTGCGCTGGGTCCCGCGCTGGCGGCACGGACCGCCGATGCGACGGTGCGAGCCAAGGTCCGAGCGTGGATCGACGGCGAGACGTTCTCGACGGTCTTCCAGCCGATCGTCGATCTGAGCTCGAGGGACATCGCGGGCTACGAGGCGCTCAGCCGGTTCGAGGATGGGACGCGGCCCGACCTCGCCTTCGCCGAAGCCCATGCCGCCGGGCTCGGGCTGGACCTCGAGATCGCGACGCTCCGGACCGCCCTCCGATCCGCGCTGGACCTGCCGGCCGGGATCCCGCTCGATGTCAACGTCTCGCCCGCACTCCTGCTCGAGGGGGTGCGCCTGGCCGAGGTCCTCAGCGGCCGCGATCGGCCGATCGTCCTCGAGATCACCGAGCACGATCGGATCGACGATTACGGGGCCGTCCGGCATGCGATCCAGGAGCTCGGCCCGGACATTCGGCTGGCCGTCGACGATGCCGGCGCCGGGGCCGCGAACATGATCCACCTCGTCGAGCTCCGGCCGGACCTCGTGAAGCTCGACATCAGCCTGGTTCGCGGCATCAACATCGACCCGACGCGCCAGGCCCTCGTCGTGGGCCTTCGCCACTTCGCCACGACCGCCCGCTGCCGCCTCGTGGCCGAGGGCATCGAATCGTCGGCCGAGGCGACCACCCTTGCGGCTTTCGGGATCGAGTACGGGCAGGGGTTCTGGCTCGGCCGACCGGCCTCGGCCGCCGCGCTCGCCGAGATGCCCGCGACGGTCACCCGGCCCGGCGGTCTCGCCTCGAGGCCCCGCGCCCGCGTTCAGGACAGCGATTCGGCGAGCCTGATCGCCTGATCGAGGGTCAGCTCGCCCTCGAGCCGATAGGTCACGCCGTCGCGCGTCCAGAGCAGGGCGTTGCCGACGTCGCGCATGGTGTCCTCGATCCGGCTGCCGTCGGGTGCGATGTACGACAGGAAGTGATGCGCGCCGGCGATCCAGTAGCCGGGGGCGCCGGCGACCGTGACGGGCTCGACCACGGTGCCGGTGTGGATCAGCTTCTCGACCGATTCGGGCTCGACCCGGCCGTCGATCACGACGAGGAGGAGACCGAGCCCCTCGTGCGCCGTGCCCGGCAGCGCGGGATCTGGACCCCAGGCGAGGGCCAGGCGGCCGCCGCTGAGGTAGACCGCGTCGGGCGGGCCGATGCCCGGGTCGGCTGGCAGGGCGACCTCGAAGGCCACGAGCCCGGCGGCCTCGTCGAGCGTGACCGAGCGACCCAGCCCGAGATCGGCACCGGGTGCCGCCGGCGACGGGCTCATCGAGGTCGCAGGGCCTGACGGGCTCGGGGCGCTCGAGCTCGGGGCAGCCGATGGGGGCGGGCCGAACAGGATCCGGAGGCCGGGCAGGCCGTAGCCGATGGCCGCGGTGACGGCCGCGGCGACGAGGAGGACCGCCGCCGCGGCGAGCAGGAGGCTGCGGCGGACCCGCGGCATCCGGCCCGGGGCACCCGGGCCGCCCGCGCCCTTGATCGTCCGCCACCACGGACCTGTTGCCCGGGCTGGCCGCTCGGCCTCGATCCGCGCCCTGACCCGCCCGGCCAGCCCGGGCGCAGCGGGGGCGTCGATGGCGCCCCCGAGGTCACGCAGCGCCACCTCGAGCTCAAGGCCGAGCCTGGACATCGACCGGTCCTCGCTCATGTCGGGACCTCGTCGAGCTCGGCGCGGAGGCGCCCCAGGGCGCGGGACAGCCGCGATTTCACCGTGCCGCGCGGGATCCCGAGAACCTCGGCCGTCTCGGCCTCCGACAGCTCCAGGAAATAGCGCGCGGCGATGACCTCGCGGTCCTCGTCCCGCAGGCGGTTGACCGCCCCGACGAGCGAGGCCCGCCGTTCGCCGGCAAGGGCCGCCGCCTCGGGCGACGGGGCCGCGTCGTCCGAGGGGCGGTCGATCGTGGCCCGGACCGCGAGACCCTCGCGCCGGCCCGCCGATCGGCGACGGTTGCGGGCCTCGTTGGCCACGATCCGGAGCAGCCACGGCCGGAACGGGGCGCCGACGCGGAACCGGGGCAGGGCGATCCAGGCCTTGACGAAGGCCTCCTGGGCGGCGTCGTCGGCATCCGCCGCGGGCGCGATGACGTGCGCCGTGCGCACCGCCACGTCCTGGTAGCGGCGGACCAGCTCTTCGTAGGCCATCACCTCGCCCGCGCCGGCGCGCACGATCAGCTCGGTGTCTTCCGTCGGACGGCCCTCCTCGGGTCAACCGTACGTCCTACACCGTTCGCGGGCGAGTGGTTCCCCTCGGGGCGCCTCGAGCGGGCGCAGGGCCGGCGCGCGGTGCCAGCGTGTCGCACCAGCGTGTCGCACCAGCGTGTCGCACCAGCGTGTCGCACCGGCGCCGTGCCGGCGCCGTGCCGGCGTGCCAGGCCGAGAATCGTCGTCGCGGCGTCGTGAGTCGGCACCCCGGGCCGAGCCACGACGATTCGAGGCACCTGATCCGTCGAATCCCGGCGTGCGAGTCCGATTCGCCGCACCCGTCTCACGATTCCCGGCGTGCCACGCCGGATTCGGAGCGGATCGCCACCTCGGGACCGCCCGTCGGCCCAGACCTAGAATCCGTCCCGATGCCGGAGCAACCCCATCCCGTCGCCGACGTCCGGACGATCTCGACCGCCGAGCTGACATCGGCCGAGGTCGCGGCGATCCGGTCGCTCCTGTGGGCGGCATTCGAGCGGCCCGACGAGCCCGACGAGGCCTTCACCGAGGACGACTGGCAGCATGCCCTCGGCGGTGCGCACGTCGTCGTCGAGGTGGATGGCGAGATCGTTGCTCACGCCGCGGTCGTCGAGCGTCCGATCGAGTTCGGGGGGCGGCGCCTCCGGACCGGCTACGTCGAGGCCGTCGCGACCCATCCGGATTTCCAGGGTCGCGGCTACGGGCGCCTGGCGATGCGCGCCGCGAACGACATCGTCGCCCGCGACTTCGAGATCGGGATGCTCGGGACCGGCGAGCACGGCTTCTACGAGCGACTCGGCTGGTCGAGCTGGCGCGGACGATCGTACCTGCGGATGGACGGCGGCCTCGTCGCGACGCCGGACGACGATGGCTACCTCATGATCCTGCGGACGCTTGGAACGCCGCCCAACCTCGATCTCGAGGCAGCGGTCAGCTGCGACGCGCGTCCGGGCGACGTCTGGTAGGCGTGCCGGCCCTAGACGGGCGTGAGCGCGCCTTCGAGCGCGGCGGCGTAGCCGGCCTCGAGGGCCGCCAGGTCGGCCGCGAGGATCTCCGGTCGCTTGGCCAGGAGCACGACCTCGAGCGCCCGTCGCACGGCGGCCAGGGGCACCAGCGGTCGCCTCGCGATGAGCGCCCCGAGGGCGACCACGCTGACCAGCTTGTCGTCGCCCGCCGTCCGGGCGAGGGCCGTACAGGGCACGGCCACGACCTCGATGTCGGTCCGCGACGGCTGGGCCTCGATGAGCGAGGTGTTCAGGACGAGCAGGCCCCGCGGGCCGACCGACGCCTCGAACCTGGCCATCGAGGGTGGGTTGAGGGCCACCACGGCGTCGGCCCGGTCGATGACCGGCGAGCCGATCGGCTCCTCGGCCACGATGACCGTGCACGACGCGGTCCCGCCGCGCATCTCCGGCCCGTAGGACGGGATCCAGAAGACTTCGAGGCCCTCGGCCATCGCCGCCCGGGCCAGGATGTTGCCGGCGAACAGGATCCCCTGGCCGCCGAAGCCCGCGAAGATCGTCGAACGTTCCATCGTCAGGCCTCCGCCGCGGTGGCCGGCTCCAAGGTGAGGGACGAGGGCGCCGGGGCGGCCGCGGTCGTCGGTGCAGAAACCGCGGCGGCCGGCGCGGGAGGTGCCGCGGCAGCCTTGAGCCGGTCGACGAGGACCCCGGTCGGGTAGGTCTGGGCGACCGTCTGGAGGTGGTCGATGGACTGCTGGGCGGTCATGCCCCAGCCGACCGGGCAGTTGGACAGGACCTCGACGATGGCGAACCCGGCGTCGTGGACCTGAACCTCCATTGCCCGCCGGAGCATCGCCTTGAGCTTGCCGATGGACGCCGCGTCGGCGAGCGTCCCGCGGGCCGCGTAGGCGACCCCGGGCAGGATCGCCAGCATCTCGGTGATCGGGATCGGGCCACCCATCAGGCGCTCGTCACGGCCGGTCGGCGACGAGGTCGTCTTCTGGCCGAGGAGCGTCGTCGGGGCCATCTGGCCGCCGGTCATGCCGTAGATCCCGTTGTTCACGAAGACCGCGGTGATCCGCTCGCCGCGGGCGGCGGCGTGGACGATCTCGCCGGTCCCGATCGCGGCCAGGTCGCCGTCGCCCTGGTACATCAGCACGAACGCCTCGGGCCGGACCCGCCGGATGCCAGTCGCGACGGCCGGCGCCCGGCCGTGGGGCGCCTCGACCCAGTCGACATCGATGTAGTCGTAGGCGAAGACGGAACAGCCGACCGGTGCGACCGCGATCGTCCGCTCGGCCACGCCGAGGTCGGCGAGGAGCTCGGCCAGGAGCCGGTGGATCACGCCGTGGCCGCAGCCCGGGCAGTAATGGGTCGACTTGTCCTCGAGCAGCGCAGGTCGGCCGGCGATCACCCGCGCCGAGGCGGCGACGGAGGCGGGGGCCGGAGATGCTGCCGCACCGGCCGTCGCCTCCGGAGGGCGCTCGATGAGCGGGGTGGTCATCGCCAGACCTCCTGGAAGGCGGGCTCGTCGACGCCCTCGGGCGTGGACGCAGGACGACGCATGGAAGGCTCGATGGGCACCGAGCGGGCGGTTCGGCGCGGCGGTCGTTCGTCACGACCCGCCTCGGGCGGCCGCGGCGCGGTGATCGCCCACAGGTGGCGGAGCGAGACGAGGACCTCGTCCGGCGTCGGGACCATGCCCCCGGTCCGGCCGTGGAAGGCGACCGGGGCACGACCCTCGACGGCCAGCCGGACGTCCTCGACCATCTGGCCGGCGGACAGCTCGACGACGAGGATCCCGCGGGCCCGCGACGCCAGCTCGGCGATCGGCGCGGACGGGAACGGCCACAGGCTGATGGGCCGCAGGAGGCCGGCCCGGAGGCCGCCCTCGCGGGCCCGGCGGATGGCCGTCCGGGCGACCCGGGCAGCCGTGCCGTACGCGACGATGACGAGCTCGGCGTCATCGAGGAGCTCCCCGGTCCAGCGCGTCTCCGCCGCCTCGATGGCCCGGTACTTGGCCTGGAGGTGCTCGTTGTGAGCCTCGAGGTCCTCCGGCTTCAGGTGGAGTGAGCGGACGACGCGGGGCCGGCGGCCGGTGGCGCCGGTGGCAGCCCAGTCGAAGACCTGACGGGCGGGGTTGCGGTAGGCCGGCACGACCGGCTCCATCGCCTGGCCCAGGGTCCCGTCGGCGAGGATGACCACCGGCGTCCGGAAGCGCTCGGCGATCTCGAAGGCATCGGCCACGAGGGCGATCGCCTCGGCGATCGAGGACGGCGCCAGGACCGGCGTCCGGTAGTCGCCGTGACCGTGGCCCTTGACCATCTGGAAGTAGTCGCCCTGGCTGGGGCCGATCGAGCCGAGGCCCGGTCCGCCGCGCATGACGTCGACGAAGACGAGCGGGACCTCGGAGCCGGCCATGTACGACATGCCCTCGGCCATGAGCGAGGTGCCCGGCGAGGACGAGCTGACGAGGACCCGGGCGCCGGTGGAGGCAGCCCCGAGGCCCATGTTGATGGCGCCGAGCTCGCTCTCTGCCTGGACGAAGACACGCCCCAGCTCGGGCATCCGGCGGGCCATCCACTCGAGGATCTCCGCCTGGGGCGTGATGGGATAGCCGAAATAGGCGTCGCAGCCGGCCTGGATGGCCGCTTCCGCGATCGCCTCGTTGCCCTTCATGAGGACCCGCTCGGGGGCGGGCCTCGGCGGGACCGCACTGGCCACGTCAGGCCCCCTTTCGCGGCGCGAAGACGGTGAAGACCGCATCCGGGCAGACCCGCGCGCAGAGGGCGCAGCTCGTGCAGCCCGCGGCGTCGATCAGCCGAATCGGGTGGTAGCCGAGGGGATTGACGACACCGACGTCGAGGGCGAGGACCCCGTGGGGACAGGCCCCGATGCACAGCTCGCAGCCCTTGCACCGATCGCTCGCGATGGCGAGGGGGGTGTACGGCGGCGTCTCGGCCGGTCGGTGAGGCGGGGGCGGCGACACCTTGCCGCCGGGGACGTTGCTGAGCGCGACGGTCATTGGACGCGCACCTCCGATCGAAGGGTGCGCCGGCAGCGACGAGCCGCGGGAGGGCCGGACGGCGCGAGGTCGCGGGCCGGAGGACCCGGCCCTGAGTGACTCGCGGCTCTCACCCGGGGGGACCGTTCGCGGGAGGCTGTCAAGCATGAGGCGTCCCCTGCGCTTCGGGAGGGGCTGAGCATGTGCATCGGCTTCCCGGGCACCGTGATCACCGTGGACGAGGCGGGCGCGACCGTCGACCAGGAGGGCCGTGTCCGGCGCGCCTCGACGCTCCTCATCCCGGACATCGCCCCGGGTGACCACGTCTTCGTGGCCGCAGGGACGATCGTCGAGCGACTCGACCCAGCCGAGGCCGAGCTGATCCGCGCGACGCTCCTGGAAGCGATCGCGCTCGAGCAGGCCGAGGCCGAGGCCACGGCAGCAGGAAACGGAGGACCCGCATGATCCGCGCCACCGCACGAACCACCGCCGGCCACGCCGCCGGCTCGCGGCGCGTCCCGGATTCGCTCGGCTGGGGCATCGGGCTCGCCTTCGCGACCGCGCTCATCAGCGGCGTCTCGATCTACGTCAACGGCTTCGCCGTGAAGCAGCTGCCGGACGCCGCCGTCTTCACGACTCTCAAGAACGCAGTTGCGGCCCTCATCCTGGTCGGCCTCGCGGCGGCGACCCTTCGCCCGGCCGACGTCCGGTCGATGGACCGCACCTCCTGGACCCGGCTCGCCGTCATCGGCGTCGTCGGCGGCAGCCTGCCGTTCATCCTGTTCTTCGGCGGCCTCGCCATGGCCAGCGCGCCCTCGGCGGCGTTCATCCACAAGACGCTCTTCATCTGGGTCGCCATCCTCGCCGTGCCGTTCCTCGGCGAGCGGCTGGGCCTGGCCCAGCTGGGCGCCCTCGGCGTGCTCCTCGCCGCCCAGCTCCTCATCATCCCGCCGAACGGCGTGGCCTGGGGCACCGGCGAGACGATGATCGCGGCGGCCACCCTGCTCTGGGCGGTCGAGGCGATCCTGGCCAAGCGGCTCCTCGGGTCCGTGCCGTCCCAGGTCGTCGGTGCGGGCCGGCTGGGCATCGGGCTCGTCGTCCTGGTGGGCTACCTCCTCGTCTCCGGCAAGGCCGGGACGCTCCTGGCGCTGTCTGGCGAGCAGTGGGCCTGGGCCCTCGGCACCGGCGTCCTCCTGTTCGCCTACGTCGGGACCTGGTACGCCGCCCTGCAGCGGGCCCCGGCCAGCCTCGTGACCGCGATTCTCGTGGTCGGCGCTCCGATCACCGCAGTACTCCAGGCGTTCCAGAAGGGCGCCCTCCCGGCGACCCCGGTCCTGGCCGGCCAGCTGCTCATCGGCCTCGCCGCCATCGCCCTCGCCGTCTACGCGATCCGCGCCGGCCGTGGGACTGCCGTGCGAGCCGCCGCGCCGGCCACCACTGGCGCATGACCCTGGCGGGCAACCTGGCAACCCCGGGGGTCGGGCAGGGGAGCCTGCCCGTGCCCGCGGCTCGGGAGCGGCCGATCCGTCCGGTCCCCGGCCCGATTCGCTTCGCCCGCTACGCCTACGGTCCCAACCGCCTCGGCTACTGCGGTCCCGAGGAGGTTCAGGAGCTCTTCGAGCAGGCGACCGGCGGCGCCGAGGACGCGGCCCTCCGGGCCCTGGCTCGCCAGTTCGAGGGTGCCTACCCGTACCTCGAGCTGATCGCCCGCTCGAACGACATCGCGGACCCGCTCGACGGCCGGGTCGTCGAGGCCTACTGGCTGGGCAACCGCCTCCTCGACCGCGTCGGGCCGGGCCGGCTCGGCCCGTCGCTCGAGCGCCGGTTCAAGCCGCGCCTCCGCGGTGACGGCTGGCACTGGCTGGCGACCAAGCCCGAGGCCGGCGCCGTGCCGGTCCACGCCTTCCACGTGCTCGACGTGTTCCCACGCCTCGGCCTCATGCGAACGGGCGCCACGGATCGCGCCCTCGAGGTCATGGATTCGTGCCGCATCCGCTGGGGACGGGTCCTCGAACGCGATGGCGACTGGCTGGTCGTGTCGGCCGTGCCCCTCGAGATGGTCGAGGCGAAGATCCGGCTCGCCGCGCCGCGGGTCGAGCGGATCCGGGGCTGGATCGACGGCGCCGGCTTCGTCGACGATGTCGAGCCCGGCGACGTCGTCTCGATCCATTGGGACTGGGCCTGCGAGCGCCTGGACCGGGCCATGCTGGCCGCCCTCCGGTCGTGGACCGACCGCGAGCTCGAGATCGCCAACCTGACGATGTAGGAGCCCTGGGCGCGTCGCCGGCGCCCCGGCCTCCTGGGTCGCCCCGCGTCGGGCCTCGGCCCCGACCGACAGCCCCGGACCGGGCCGACCGGCCCATCCGGCCCGGGCCGGTAGGACCGCGGAACGGGACCCTCGGCACGTATGCGCACGTGCGCATACCGCGCACGATCCGGGCATGGATGAGATCACGATGCTGCAGGCCGAGGTCCTCAAGGTCCTCGCCAGCCCGCGCCGGCTGGAGATCCTGCACGTCCTCGCCGACGGTCCCATGGAGGTCGGGCGGCTTGCCGTCGCCCTCGGGGCCAGCCAGCCGAACGTCTCCCAGCACCTCGCGGTGATGCGTTCGGCCGGCATGGTCGAGGCCGAGCGCGATGGGCGCGAGATCCGCTACCGCCTCGTCGACCCCGAGGTGCTCACCGCCTGCGCCGTCATGCGGGGCGTCCTCGAGCGCCGGGTCGATCGCCTGGCCCGGGCCGCCGACGCCGCCCGGATGTCCGACCTGCTGACCCCGGTCAGCTGAAGCCAGTCCCGGAAGGAACACCACCCATGGACGAACCGATCAACCTGGTCCTCTTCTCGGGGACCGACGACAAGCTCCAGGCCGCGGCCGTGCTCACCGCCGGGGCCGCCGCGCTCGGCAAGCCCGTGAACCTCTTCCTCCAGTACTGGGCCCTCGATGCCTTCCGCCGCGAGCGGATCGATCGCGATCACGGCCTCGCCCCCGAGGCGGGCGCCGAGGGACGCGGGCACGTTGAGGCTCTCAGGATCGCCGGCCAGGCCAGCTGGGCGGAGACCCTCCGCCAGGCCAAGGACCTCGGCGCGGTCGACATCCAGGCCTGCTCCCTGTCGATGGACCTCCTCGGCCTCGAGGAGTCCGACCTCGACCCGCTCGTCGACGGTGTGGAGGGCGTGACCGCGTTCTACCTCAACGCCGGCGAGGGCCAGGTCGTCTTCATCTAGTCGCATGACCGATCGGGCGTCGATCGAGATCGATCGACCGGCGCCGGTCGGGGAAGGAGCCAACACCATGGATACCCTCGAGACCACCGCCCCACCCGCCGACGCCACGGTCGGCGCCACCGTCGACGCCCGCGGGCTGTCGTGCCCGATGCCGATCGTCAAGACGGCCCAGGCCATCAAGACGGTCGCCTCCGGCGCCCTCGTCGAGGTCCTCGCCACCGATCCCGGGTCCACCAAGGACTTCACGGCCTGGTGCCGCTCGACGGGCAACGAGCTCGTGGAGCAGTCGGCCGACGGGGCCGTCTACCGCTTCGTCATCCGCCGGAAGTGAGGCACGAACCGATGACCATCCTTGCCGATCGACCCGCCGGGACGCAGCCCCTCGACGCCATCGCCGACGCCATCGCGGCCGCGCAGCCCAAGCCGGCCGCCGCGCCCGAGGATGAGGTCAAGAACCGCGACCTCGTCCTGATCTGGTACAGCGGCGACCTCGAGAAGAGCTGGGCCTCGCTGATCCTGGCCACCACCGCCGCCGCCAGCGGCGTCAACACCAAGGTCTTCATCACCTTCTGGGGCCTCCAGGCCTTCGTCAAGGACTCGAAGCGCATCACCGGCGAGACGTGGATGCAGAAGATGCTGTCGTTCATGCAGCGCCCCGGCATGAGCCACCGCAAGCTCTCGAAGATGAACTTCCTCGGGATGGGCCCCTGGATGATGGGCGTCCTCGCCAAGAAGTACGGCGTCGCCAAGCCGCCGGAGCTGCTCGAGGCGGCCCAGGCCCTGGGCGTCGAGTTCATGCCCTGCCAGATGACGATGGACATGTTCGGCCTCAAGCGCGAGGACATGATCGACGGGCTCAGCGAGCCCGTTGGTGCCGCCACCGTCATCGATCTCCTCAACAACGGCGCCGCGTCGCTGTTCATCTGACCCGCCACGCAACGACGGGCCGCCGCGTCCCAGGTGACCCGGGAAGGGACAATCCGATGCTCGAGACCACACCCACCATCAACCGGACCATCGATGCCCGCGGGAGCTTCTGCCCCGGCCCCCTGATGGAGCTCATTCGCGGGATCCGCGAGGCCCAGGTCGGCGACGTCCTGGCGGTCCTGTCGTCCGACAAGGGCTCCAAGGTGGACATCCCCAAGTGGATCGAGAAGGCCGGCCATCGGCTCATCGCCGTCGAGACCCTCGAGGGCCACGACCGGATCCTGGTCGAGAAGGCCCGGTAGCCCAATGGACCGGATTCTCGTCCTCGGTGGCGGGGTGGGCGGCACGCTGACCGCGAACCTCCTCGCCCGCCGACTCAAGAAGCGCATCGACGCCGGCGACGTCGACCTCGCCGTCGTGGACGCCAGCGGCGCCCACGTCTACCAGCCCGGCTTCATGTACATCGCCATGGGTGGCGAGCGGGCCGAGAAGCTCGAGAAGCGCGAGCGAGCGCTCCTCGACAAGCGGATCCGGCTCATCATCGGGACCGTCAACCACGTCGACGAAGCCGCCGGGGCGGTCTCCCTGACCGACGGCACGGTCCTGCCTTACGACCACCTCGTCCTGGCCACCGGGGCCCGCATCCTGCCCGAGGCGATCGAGCACTTCGAGACCGAGGCCCATCACTTCTACACGGCCGCCGCGGCCCTGAAGCTGCGCCTGGCGCTCGATGCCTTCACCGGCGGCAAGATCGTGGTCGGCATCGCCTCGATGCCCTACAAGTGCCCACCGGCGCCGCTCGAGGTCTCCTTCCTCATCGAATCGGAGCTCCGCGAGCGGGGTCTTCGCGACAAGGCCGAGGTCCACTTCTGTTCGCCGATCAGCCGCGCCTTCACGATCGAATCGGTCAGCGAGATGGCGACCCCGATCCTCGAGGAAAAGGGCATCGAGCTCCACACGTTCTTCAACGTCGAGGCCATCGACCCCGAGCGGAAGCTGGTCCTGTCGCTCGAGGGCGAGGAGCTGCCGTACGACCTCCTCGTCCTGGTGCCGCCGCACAAGGGCCAGCAGTTCCTCATCGACTCCGGGCTCGCCCCGGCGCCGGGCGGCTGGCTCCCGACCGACCGCCACACGCTTCGCGTCGGCGGCCGCGAGAACGTCTACGCCCTGGGTGACGCCACGGACCTGCCGCTCTCGAAGGCCGGCTCCACGGCCCACTTCGAGGCGCCGGTCGTCGTCGAGGGGATCGTGGCCGCGGTCGAGCGCCGCGTCGCCAAGGGAAAGCACGCCCGCTACGAGGGCAACGTCATGTGCTTCTTCGAGATCGGCGACGGCAAGGGCACCCTCCTCCGCTTCGACTACGACCATCCGCCCAAGCCGCCCAAGCCGAGCGCGCTCTGGCACCTCGGGAAGATCGTCTTCAACAAGACCTACTTCCACACCGTGCCGAAGGGCCGCGTCTGATCCCTGGCTGGGCGGTGCCTGCCTGACGGCTCATTCCGAGCGCGCCCGTTCGGGCCACCACCGCGGCCACGCCAACGCCGCTCCCTACGCGGCAAGGACAGCGCTCCGGGTCCCTTCCCCCGGGGCGCTGTCCGCTTGTTCTTCGCTTCGCTTCGCCCTCCGTTCCGCTCCGCCGCGCCCCGGTCCGCTCCGCCCCGCCCGGCTTGGAAGCCGGCCCCACCGGACCCTTGCCCCGCCCGGCTTGGAAGCCGGCCCCGCCGGACCCTTGCCCCGCCCGGCTTGGAAGCCGGCCCCGCCGGACCGTTTGCACCGCGCCTCGGCCCTCGCCCCCCCACATTTCGGTCGTCCGTCGAAGCTGGGCCCGCCGCTCGGCGCGGCGACGCGGTTCGAGCGTCGATCGTCCGATCCTTCGGTCGACCGGCGGCCGAACCCGGGCATCGGTTGGATTGGGGCAGCCTGCTTCGTCGGATGACCGGAATCCCGGTCACTCGCAGGTGATTGGCAGGGAAGTGCCGGCGCCTACCCTGCGGCCGTGCCCATCCGCGAGTCAGCCTCCGAACGTGGTGCCCGGCGAGGTCGCCACCTCCGGACCAGGACCTCGTCCGAGCTCGATGATGCCCGGCGACGGGCCGGGCTCAGCTTCCGCGAGCTGGCACGACGCCTCGGCGTCAGCGTCGACAAGGTTCAGCGGGCGCTCCGCGGCGAGCCAGGAGCCCTGACGATCGACTTCGCCGCCCGTTTGGCGGCCGTTCTCGGCCAGCAGCTGAGCGTCGGGCTGTACCCGGACGGAGACCCGGTTCGGGACCGCGCGCACCGCGCTTTGCTTGCTCGGCTGCGCACAAGGTTGGGTCCGGGAATGCGGTGGCGAACGGAGGTCCCGATCCCGATCGCCGGTGACCAGCGCAGTGGCAACGCCCTCATCGAGGCCGATGGCTTCAGCGCCCTGGTCGAGGCCGAGACGCACCTCCACGACATCCAGGCGCTCGAGCGCTCGATCGCCGGCAAGCAGCGCGACCTCGGTGCGAGCCGGGTCGTGCTGATCGTGTCGGACACGCGGCACAACCGCGAGGTGATCCGCGACGTCGTGGAGCTTCGGCGGCGGTTCCCGGTCGGCACCCGGGCATGCCTGGCCGCCCTGGGCCGCGGGCGGGATCCCGGCGGCGATGCGCTCGTGATCCTGTGACCATGTGTCGCACCGTCCGACATCCCGTGGCGATGCGCTGGCGATCCTGTGACCGTCGTCTCGCCACCTACAATCCGAGCGATGTCCTCCCACGTCTTCCGGCGTTCGCTCGATCCCGGGCTGCCCGTCGCGGTGCGAGCCGAGGGCAGCACGATCTGGGATGCCGAGGGCAAGGCCTACCTCGACGCGGCAGGTGGCGCGATCGTCGTCAATGTCGGCCACGGCCGGCACTCGATCGCCGAGGTCATGGCGACCCAGGCCGGTCGCCTGGCGTACGCCCACGGCAGCGCATTCACCACCGAGCCCCTCGAGGCCTACGCCGAGGCGATCGCGCCCCACCTCCCGCTCGACGACCCGCGGCTCTACCCGGTCAGCGGCGGCTCCGAGGCGATCGAGACCGCGCTCAAGCTGACCCGGGCCTGGCACCTGGCCCGGGGCGAGAAGGACCGCTGGATCGTCATCGCCCGGTGGGGGAGCTACCACGGCAACTCCCTCGGCGCCCTTGACCTCTCCGGCCGCAAGCCCCTGCGCCGCCCGTACGAGGGCTGGCTGGGGCGGTTCCGACATGTCAGCGCCGCCTACCCGTACCGGGCCGGCGATCCCGGCGCCAATGCCCTGGCCACCGCGGAGGAGCT
Source organism: Chloroflexota bacterium (assembly GCA_004297395.1). Lineage (GTDB taxonomy): Bacteria > Chloroflexota > Limnocylindria > Limnocylindrales > CSP1-4 > UBA5189. Next base: position 25,166 of record SCUO01000064.1, read on the forward strand.
GGCCGAGGAGCTCGAACGCGCCATCGCCACGGCCGGTCCCGGCACCGTCGCCGCATTCGTCGCGGAACCCATCGTCGGTGCCACGCTGGCCGCCGCGGTGCCGCCGGACGGCTACTGGCCGGCGGTCGCCGAGGTCTGTCGCCGTCATGGCGTCCTGCTCATCGCCGACGAGGTCATGACCGGATTCGGCCGGACCGGGCGCTGGTTCGGTGTCGACCACTGGGGGACCCGCCCGGACATCCTCGTCGCGGCCAAGGGCGCGACATCGGGCTATTGGCCGTTCGGGTTCGCGGCCGTCTCCGGCGCCGTCCACGACGCGATCATCGCGGCGGGCGGCTTCGTCCACGGCTTCACCTTCTCGCACCACGCCATCGGTGCGGCCGTGGCCGGCGAGGTCCTCCGGATCATCGAGGCCGAAGACCTCGTGGCCGCCAGCGTGGCCAGGGGCGAGCGCCTCCACGACCGGCTGTGGGAGCGCCTGGCCGCCAGTCCCCACGTCGGCGAGGTCCGGGGCCGGGGCCTGATGGTCGGGCTGGAGCTGGTCGCCGATCGCGAGACCCGCGAGCCATTCCCCCGAGCGGCCAGGGTCACCGAGGCTGTCGTCCGGGCGGCGAAATCGAGGGGCGTGCTGGTCTACTCGGGCACCGGCCTGGCCGACGGCACGGATGGCGATTCGATCCTCCTCGGCCCGCCGTTCGTCGTGACCGACGCCGAGATCGACCAGATCGTCGAAGTCCTGGGCCACGCGGTCGAGTCGTCGACGTCCGCCGCGGTCGCCGCTGCTCGGCAGTGACAGCGAGCGCACCCTGACCTCGGACGAGCAGTGACCGCGGGCGCGCGACCGTGACCTCGGGTGTGGCCGGCCCGGCGGGCCGCAACGCCATCCGGGCGGTGGTCTTCGACGTCGGCGAGACGCTCGTCGACGAGACCCGGCCGTGGGGCGAGTGGGCTGACTGGCTGGGTATCCCCAGGCTGACGATGTTCGCCGTCCTCGGCGGGATGATCGAGCGCGGCGAGGAGCACCGCCGGGCCGCCGAGCTCCTCCGGCCCGGCGTCGACCTGCGGGCCGAGAGCGCCCGCCGCCGAGAGGCGATGGGCACGTCGTGGATGGAGGCGGATGACCTCTACCGTGACGCGGTGCCGGCCCTCCGCGCGCTGCGGGCTGCGGGCTATCGGGTGGGTGTCGCGGGCAACCAGCCTGTCGAGACCGAACGGGTCATTGCCGGCCTGGGCCTGGAGCTCGATCTCGTAGCCAGCTCGGCCGGGCTCGGCGTCTCGAAGCCCGACCCGGCGTTCTTCAGGCGGATCGCCGAGGCCCTCGACCTCGCGCCATTGGCGATTGCCTACGTCGGCGATCGGGTCGACAACGACGTTCGGCCCGCGGCCGCGGCCGGGATGCGGGCGATCTTCATCCGTCGCGGCCCATGGGCCCATCTCCAGGCGAGGGACGGGTCGCCGGCCGAGGCGGCCGCCACGATCGATTCGCTGCTCGAGCTGCCCGAGGTCCTCGCCGGGCTCAGCTGAGCGACGAGCGTCGGATCCGCCGCGCTGTGAGAGGCCCGGTCCCTCAGCCGCGACCGCCGCGCAGCAGCAGCAACAGCCCCAGGACGACGAGCAGCGCGGGCAGGACGTAGGCGCCGACGTCCGGGACCGCGATCTCGGTCGATGCCAGGAGCACGAGCGCGCCGCCGGCCAGCGCCTGCCAGCCCCAGCCGCCGCGACCGGCGGCCCGGACGAAGGCGATGAACAGCAGCGCGATCCCGAAGGCGAGCGTGCCCCAGCCGGCTCCCAGATCGGTCTGGCTCGCGGCCTCGATCGTGCCCGGCAGCGCGGCCGCGGTCAGGAACGCCCCGAAGTACAGGGCCACCGTCCCGCGGCGGACGACCCAGGCCAGGAGTGACGCCAGTCCCGCCGCCAGGACGGCGATGTTGCCGAGGTCGCCGTAGACCGAGTTCTCGAGGATGAGCAGCGCCCCGAAGACGACGAGGAACACGCCGATCCAGCTGAGGCGCGGCCGCCGGGCGTCCTCCTCGCCCCACTGCCAGCCATAGACGCGGACGGTCGGCCCGCTCACCGGCGTCGAACCCCGGTCATCCATCGTCATGCCCCGGCCCTCCACTCCCTCCGTCAGGCGGGGGTGGTCGCCGTGCCCGCGGCACTCGCCGCCGGCGCATCCTCGCCCTCGTCCTCCACGTGGCTGAAGCCGAGCCGCTCGGCCAGCCGTCCGAGGATACCCGGCGCCCACCAGTTCCACTCGCCCAGGAGGCGCATCGTGGCCGGCACGAGGAGGACGCGGACGACGGTGGCATCCAGGAGGACGGCCAGCGCCATGCCCACGCCGATCGACTTGATCGTCACGACATCGGCCAGGGCGAAGGCCGAGAAGACGACGACCATGACCATCGCCGCCCCGGTGATGACCCCGGCAGTCTTCGCCAGGCCCTCGGCGACCGCCTTCGTGTTGTCTCCCGTGCGACGGTACGACTCCTGGATCCGCGACAGGAGCAGGACCTCGTAGTCCATCGACAGGCCGATGAGGACGGCGAACATGATGATCGGGTTGCCGGCGATCGTGAACCCGAGCGGCTCGAAGCCCAGGAACTCATGGAGGTTGCCCTCCTGGAAGATCCAGACCAGGGCGCCGAAGCTCGCGGACAGCGACAGCAGGGTCATCACGACCGCCTTCAGCGGGATGAAGACCGAGCCGAAGAGCAGGAACAGGATGAGGGCCGAGGCCAGCAGCGTCGTCCCCACGGCCCATGGCAGCTTCTCGTTCTGGGCGGCGAGGAAGTCCTCGGCCACGGCGGCCGTCCCGCCGACCATCACGCCATCGATGCCCTCGCCGGCGTCGACGCCGCGGACGCGGGGCACGACCGCGGTGCCGTCCGGCGTCGTCGGCGGCAGCGGGCTGATGGCATCGAGCCGGACGGTCGAGCCCCGGATGTAGGCGTCCCGGAGCGCCGTGACAGCGGCTTCGAGCTGGGGCGGCAGGGTACCCACGGGGGCCGCGTAGAGCTGGGCCACCTGGTCGGCGTCGAGGAGGGCGCCGCTGGCCGGATCGGCGATCGTGAAGGGACCCTCGACCCGATCGATGCCCTCGAGCTCGGCGACCGCGGCGGCGTAGGTCATGACGGCCTCGATGCTGGCCGGGTCCGTGGCCTCGGCCGTCGTGTCGAGAACGATCGCGATCGGGTTCGTCTCGCCGGCCCGGAACTCGGTCGTCAGGGCCACCCAGGCGTCGCGACTCGGCACGCCGGCCGGGTAGACCGTCGCGTCGGGCACGCCCTGCTGGAGCCGGAAGAACGGCGAGCCGGCGATGAACAGGACGGCCAGCACCGGGACGAGCACGGCGAACGGCCGGCGCATGACAGCGTGGGCCACCCGCTCCCAGCGCGAGTGGCGGGCGGTCGGCTCGTCGCCGAGGACCCCGACGCGGCGGCGGAGCGACCGGACGGACAGGGCGTTGACCTTGGGCCCGAGCATCCCGAGGACGGCCGGCAGGAAGGTCAGCGAGAAGATCACCGAGGTCAGGACGACGATGGCCCCGCCGAGCCCGATGGAGCTGAGCGCGGAGGCATCGAACCACAGCAGGCCGGACAGGCCGATGGCGACGGCGACCCCGGAGAAGAGGACCGCCTTGCCGGCCGTGCCGATCGCGATCGTCACTGCCTGCTCCACCGTCCGGCCCCTTGCCAGCTCCTCGCGGAAGCGGCTTGTGATGAACAGCGAGTAGTCGATGGCCAGGGCCAGGCCGAGCATCGTCGCGATGTTCAGGACGTAGATGCTCATCTCGGCCTGGCGGGCGACGAGGTTGATGATCGCGAGCGAGGTCGGGATCGCCAGGCCGGCCACGAGCAGTGGCATCCCGGCGGCGACGATCGAGGCGAAGACGAGGATCAGGACGATGGCGGCGATGGGCAGGGACACGACCTCGGCCCGCTGGAGATCCTGTTCCGACAGCTCGGCCGAGTCCTTCTGGATCGGCCCGAAGCCGGTCAGTCCCAGGCTGTAACCGGCGGGCGGCGCGAGCTGGTCGCCGATGGCGTCGACGACCTCGACCGATTCGTCCTCGGTCATGTCGAGGCCGATGACGATGTACGCGGCATCGCCATCGATGCTGATGAAGCGGTCGTCACCGGTCTCGGCGTAGCCGGTGATCTCGGCGACCCGCTCGTCGTCGGCGAGCGGCGCGACCGTCTCGGCGATCGCCGCCTGGAACGCGGTCGAACGGGCGTCGGCGGCCGAGTCGTCGGACCGGATGACCGCGATGAAGGCGGTTCGCGAGCCACCGAACTCGGCCTCGAGGCGGTCGGCCACGGCAGCGGACTCGGACTTCGGGTCCAGCCACCCGCCCGAGCTCAGCTGCTCGGCCGTGCCGGCGGCGAGGGGCGAGGCTGCCGCCGCCAGGACGAGCATCACGAGGAGGACGAACCGGCGCCGTCGATAGACGAACGCACCCCAGCGGCTGAACATCGCAGATCCTTCCGGTATCGGGTCTCTCGGCGGCGCCCGTGAGCGACGCAGAACGGTGGCGTAAGCGGCGTCCACCATAGAGAATGAACATTCTCCTTGTCAAGCGATGGAAGGTTGTGCTTGCGTAAACGGCGCGCTAGGATAGCGAGGACATGTTCTCCTTGAGGTTGCTGCGTTGCCTCGCGTGACGGCTGCCCACGAGCAGGAGGTCCGGGAGCGGATCGCCGGCGCCGCGCTCCGGGTCTTCGGCGATCGAGGCTTCCACGGGGCCACGATCGCCGACGTCGTTCGCGAGAGCGGCCTGTCCGTCGGCGCCATCTACACCCACTTCCGGGGCAAGGAGGACCTCTTCCTCGCCGCCTGCGACCTGGCGTCCGGTCGAGGGCTCGGCGAGCTGGCCGCGCGGCTTGCGGCGGGCACCTCGGTCGCGGAGAAGCTGGCAATCGCCGTCGGGTTCTACTTCGACACCGCCGAGGAGACAGCGGTCGGTCCAGGCAACGCCGAGTTCCTCGTCCAGGCCTGGGCCCAGGCCGACGCTGAGCCGGCGGCCCGCGAGATGCTCCTGCGGCGGCGCGAGCAGCTGGTGATGGCCGGCACATTCCTCCTCGAGGAGGGGATGGCGCGGGGCGACCTCGCCCGCTGGATGGACGCCGGCGCCGTCGCCCGCGCCTACGTCGCGCTGCTCGACGGGATGCTCCTCGCCCGGGCCGAGCAGGGCGACGCCTTCCGGCGCTCCGAGGCCGAGCGCGCCGCTCGCGAGATCCTGACCCTCGTCGTCGCGGCGGCCGCGGTCCCGGACCGGCCATCCGTGCCGGCGATCCCGCCGAACCCGTACTCGATCGTGGGACTCGAGGCGGCCGACTCCCGGCGCGCCCGCGCCGGGTCGTAGACTCGTCGGCGATGGCTCCGTCGCCGCAGCCCCACGTCCAGACCGTCCTCGGACCCGTGGATCCCGCCACGCTCGGATTCACCCTGCCGCACGAGCACACCGCGATCGCGTTGTGGCACATCCAGGGCCGCTGGGACTACTGGGAGCTGACCCGCGACGAACCGATCATCACGGCCGAGCTCGCGCGGTTCCGCGATGCCGGCGGGACGGCCCTCGCCGACCTCACCCTTCCCGGGAACGGGCGCGACCCGGGCTGGCTGGTGCGGCTCGCCCGGGCCACCGGCCTGCATCTCGTGATGGGCGGCGGCTGGTACCGTGAGGCCTACTACCCGGCCGAGGCCCTGATCAATCGCCGCACGGTCGACGACCTCGCCGACGAGCTCGTCCGCGAGGCGGAGGAGGGGATCGCGGTCGAGGGCCTCGATGCCCCCGTCCAACCCGGGATCCTGGGCGAGATCGGGACCGACAAGCCGTGGCTCTCGGCCCAGGAGGAGCGCGTCCATCGGGCGGTCGCCCGGGCCGCCCGGCGGACCGGCCTCGCGATCTCGACCCATGCCGTGATGAGCCCGGTCGGGCTGGCCCAGCTCGACGTCTTCGAGGCCGAGGGCGCCGATCTCACGCGGATCGTCATCGGCCACGCCGATTCGTACCCGGTCCTCGAGCACTACCTCGAGATCATCCGCCGCGGCGCGAGCCTCGAGTTCGACTTCCTGGGCATGACCTTCACGCCCCAGGAGCGCCACGGCGAGCCGCGGATCATCGACCTCCTGCTCGAGCTGCTCTCTCGCGGCCACGCCGACCGCGTCCTCGTGAGCCAGGACGTCTGCCACAACCAGCAGCTCCACCACTACGAGGGCAACGGCTACACCTACCTCCAGGACACCTTCCTGCCTCGCCTCCGCACCCGCGGCGTCTCCGACGCCGAGATCGACCAGCTCACGATCCAGAACCCGCGGCGGATCCTCACCATCGGGTGACGTCACGCAGAGCGAAGCGTCCGCCGATGCGGTTCATCGACAAGGCGGTCCCGAACGTCGATTCGAGCGGCGTGAGTTCTGCGGATTGACACGGGTTCGGTCCACTGCACAATCGACTGCGCGATCAAACGGAGGAGTGCCGATGCTGGGCGAGGCGGTTCGTGATCTCCGCGGGCGGACGCGCGGCGAGGTTATGGAGCCCGGCGATGGAGGGTACGAGCCGGCTCGAGCGGCCTACAACGCAATGGCGACCGGACGTCCGGTGGCGATTCTCCGGCCGGCCGACATGCCCGACATCATCGCTGCGGTGCGTTGGGCAGCGGAGTCGGATCTCGCGATCGGCGTTCGGGGCGGCGGCCACAGCGTCGCCGGCCACTCCTCTCCGAACGGAGCGCTGCTCATCGACCTGTCGCGGTGGCGCGGAGCGACGGTCGACCCGGCTGCGTATACGGCGGACGCGCTCGCCGGGTCCCGGTTGATGGACCTCGACGCGGCAACCTTCGCCCACGGCTTGGCTGCGCCGTCCGGGACCTTCATCGACACCGGGATCGGTGGCCTGACCCTGACCGGCGGGATCAGCTGGCTCCTGTCGTCGGAGGGGTTCGCGTGCGACGCGCTCACCGGCGCCCAGCTCGTGACGGCGGACGGCGACGTCCTCGAGGTCGACGAGCAGCGCGAGCCCGAGGTGCTTTGGGGCCTTCGCGGCGGCGGCGGCAACTTCGGCATCGTCACGCACCTGCGATACGCGTTGACGCCCGTGCCGGCGATGTTCGGCGGACGCCTCCGGTTCCGTGGCGATGCCGTCCGGGAGGCGATCCTTCGGACGTTCGAGGTCGAGGCGTCGGCGCCCGACGAGCTCGTCCTGGCGATCGTCGCGTGGCGCGCCGAGGACGGCTCGCCCGCCATCTCGGTGAACGTCGGGTGGCGCGGCGACCCGGAGGGCGGCACCGCGGCGATCCGGGCCCTGGCAGACCACCCTGCCTGCTATGAAACCGACCTCAAGGCCATGAGCTGGCTCCAGCAGCAGTCCCTGTACCAGCCGATTCCGTTCGGGCTCCGGCAGTACTGGAAGGGCCATCTCGTCGGGCGCCTGGACGAGACCCTCGCCGACGCCCTGATCGCGTCCGCAGCCGAGGAGACGAACGAGTCATTCGCGCTCGTCGAGCTCATCCACGGCCGGGCGCATCGGATCCCGGAGTCGTGGGCTGCGTTCGGCGGCCGGGCCGCTGTCGCAAACGTAACCGCGCTCGCGATCTGGAGCGACCCGGCGGACGACGAGGCGGAGATCGCCTGGGCACGCCGGTTCGCCGATCGCGTCTCGCCGCTGTCGCTCCGAGGCGGCGGCTACCTCAACTACCCCGAGCTCGACCAGACGGCGGCGCGCGTGGCGGCGGCATACCCGCCGGACTCGTGGGCTCGACTTCGGCAGCTCAAGCGGCGCCTCGATCCAGCCAACCGGTTCCACTTCAACGCGAACATCCCGCCCGCGGATGCCTGATCTGTCCCCTGGGTTGCCCCCAGCGGCCGGGTTCCACATGACATCCGCGAACGCGGACTGACGGCGTGCGATGTCCCATGCGACATCGATGCGGGATGAAGACGGACGTGGACGTCGCCTTCGGACGGCGGGACCGGGTCGTTGGCCCTCCGCCGACTCGTTGCCCCCACGCTTGACGATGGGATCGTCAAATCGGGGGCTGGCCGGCCGATAGGCGCCGTCGAGGGCCCACCACAGGGCCGCGCCACGCACGATCCGGGCCTCAGCGAGCTCGCCGAGGCCCGATTTGGGTGCCGCAATCCGCTCGGTAGGCGTCTTGTTGACGATGCCATCGGAATCGACGAGGTCAAGGCGCGCCAGCGGGCTCGTCCGGGCCACGCCCAAGCGGATCCGCGAGCCCGCCCGGCCTGCCGGCCCCTCGGGACCGCCTCGTCTCGGCCGGATCGGCGTGCCGGCCCTCGGCTACGAAGCGAGCGTGGCCTCCACCGACAGCTCCACGTTGCCCTTGAGGGCAATCGAGATCGGGCAGTTGTCCTTCGCGTCGTCGGCGATGCGGGCGAACGTCTCGGCATCGATGCCGGGGACCACGCCCTCGACCTTGAGGTGGCTCTTCTCGACCTTCCAGCCGCCGCTGGCGTTGTCGAACGTGATCTCGGCTCGCACGCTCAGCTTCGTCGGCGGCGTGCCGTTCTTGGCGAGGCGCGACGAGAAGGCCATCGAGAAGCAGGCCGAGTGGGCGGCCGCGAGGAGCTCCTCGGGTGAGGTCTTGCCGTTGTGGGCGCTCGTCCGCGAGGCCCACGACACGGGCATCCGCGAGAAGGCGCCGCTGGACACGTAGTCGATCGTCCCGGCGCCCGACGTCAGGTCGCCGCTCCAGGTGGTGATGGCGTGGCGGATCTCGGCCATGGGGGCTCCTCCTGGGGTCGCTGGCATCGATGTCGACGTTCGCATCGTCGCACGGACCGCCGCAGATCGCCGCCGCGCGGCCGGCCGCACTCGATCGTCGTGCCGCTCAGCGGGCGAGCATCGCCCGGACCATGGTCAGGAACGGCCGATGCCGGACCGTCCGTGGGAAGACAACGCGCTTCATCCCGCCGAAGTCGCGATGGGCCTCGATCGCGCTCGCGAAGGCCGGCGCGAAGCCGGGATCGGCCAGCGGATCGAAGCCGTCCTCCCACCACAGCCCCACGACCCGGAGCGTGCCTGCCCGCCGCTCGATCCGGGGCTCGATCCGGCCCACCGGCCGGTCGCCGTACAGGATCGGCAGGACGTAGTAGCCCCAGCGCCGCTTCGCGGCCGGGACGTAGACCTCCCAGAGGTAGTCGAAGTCGAAGAGCCGGCGCAACAGGTCGCGGTCCCAGCAGAACGGGTCGAGGGGGGCCAGGAACGCGACGCCGGGAGTCCCGCCCCCGGGCGGTGACCCGTCGGCGACCTCGCGTCGGGCCTGCTCGAGGAAATCCACATCCGAGCCGACGATGAACCGCACGCCCTTGACGCCCTCGACGGCCACCGGGACGAGCGCGCCGTCCTCGACGAGCTCGTCCCGGAGCGCTGTCCGATGCGCGCCCGGGCGCTCGCCGTCTCCGGCCGCCGACGAAGGCCCAGTCCCGACCCACAGCTCCTGCTGGCCGCCGATCCCGAGCAGCCCGCCGCCGCGGTAGCGCGACAGGAGCCGGTGCCGGCGCTGCTCCCGCTCGGGCCGGACGTCGGCCAGGATCTCCGCCGGGAAGAGGCGCTCGGCGAGGTCGTAGATCCGGAGGTTGCCCTGGCGCCTCGCGATGCCTAGAACGCCCGATTCGGCGAGGGCCTCGAGGATCGCCCGGACCTGGTTCGTGGGGCGCCAGTACCAGTCGATCGCCTCGCGCGCCCCGACGTCCCGGGGCAGCAACGGCCCGTGGTCGCGGATTCGGGTCACCAGCTCGTCCACGAGCGGGGCGTGCCGCTCGAACGTCCCGCCGAGGTGAGCCTGGTTGTTCGTGTCCCAGGTCAGCCGGTACAGCGGCAGCTCCGCGGTAGGCACGATCGAGAGGCCCTTGTTGTAGGTCTCGTACAGGCGGCGCTCCTCGTACAGCCAGTGGTCCGTCCATGCACGGCGGTAGCCGGCGATCCGCGACAGCAGGACGAGGTCGTGGTTCCGGCCGGCGACCTCGAGCGGGTCGAACTGGAGCGAGCCGATCCGCTCGACGACCCGGAGCACGCTCGCCGGCTCCGCCGGCAACGAACGCGGCGGGGCGAGGAGGTGGCGCAGGACGAGGAATCGGCGCGCGACGGCGCGGTCGAGGTGGAGAGGGGGACCGGGCACCAGCGGATGGTAGCGGCGGAACCATGTCACGAAGCTGGCAGCATTTCAGGTCGTGCCTCTATTACGTGATGCGATATAGTGCCTGCCTGGACTGGAGGAGGGGAGATCGATGGCCATCCGGTTCGTTGACGTCCTGCGCCAGATCGTGACCGGCGGTCTTGCCGGCGCGGTCACCGGCATCGTCGTGGCTGGCGCCGGGGGACGGCTTGTCATGCGGGCCGCGGCGGCTCTCAACCCCCAGGCGACCGGCGCCCGGACTGAGAACGGTGAGCTGGTCGGGGCGATCACCCTCGGCGGCAGCGCCTTCCTGATCGTCTTCAACGGGCTGTTGGCGGGGGTTACCGCCGGGATCGTCTGGGTCGTCCTCGCGCCGTGGCTCCCACGGGGCCGGTGGCGGCTCCCGATGGCGATGATCGCCGCGGCCGCGATCGGGACGCCGCTGCTCGTCCAGCCCGACAACCCCGACTTCCGGATCCTCGAGGCCGATGTCCCGATCCTGGCGATGCTCATCGGGCTGGTCGCGCTCATCGGCCTGGCGATCGCCTGGCTCGACGGACTCCTGGACCGGCGCCTGGCGCGACCCTCGAACGGGCCATTGCCCCTGGGCGTGATCTATGCCGCCGCGACGCTCCCGGGTCTCCTCTTCGTGCCGCTCGCCCTCGGTTTCTATCTCTCGGCCGAGACTTGTGGCTGCCCGGACCCACCGATCGCGGTCGGCTTGGCGCTCGTCGCTGTCGGGCTCGCGACCGCATTGCTCTGGGCGATCCGGATCGTGTCCGGGCGGTCGGAGCCACCCGCTGCCCTGGCCGTCGCGGGCCGCATCGCCGTCCTCGCGGCAGTCCTGCTGGGGGCGATCCGCGTTGTGAGCGACGTGTCGCGGATCCTCGCGATCTGAGCCGTGATCCCGGCGCGCTCGAGCCGCTTCACGGTTACCAAGGGAGCCGGCAGGGCCCGGCCGGCAGTACGGCCGGGGCATGACTTCCGAGCCGGTGCGTACCGCTGTCGCCGGCGCGCACCATGCGCCCGCGATGTCCGTGCTCCGCCGGAGTCCGCTCCCCACTCGGCGGGTTGGCGCTCGGGGAGTGCCGCTCGCCGCCCGCCTCGCGCTTGGCGCGGCGATCCTCGTTGCGCTCGGCGCGGGCCTATCCCTCGGGCCGTCGCGAGTCCTCGCCGCCGACCCCTCGGTGGCGCCCTCGCCGATGGTCTTTCACAACCCCCAGTACCTCGTCTGGATGGAGACGCATCAGACGAGCAACGGGCCCGTGGTCGACCAGGCGTACTGGCTCTACATCGAGCCGCCCGACGAGGATGGGCATTGGGCCGTCCCCGACGGCGGCGGCGGCATCTTCCACTACTGGGGCCACCTCGTCGGCGGGCCATTCAGCGGCGAGGCGGACGCCTGCCCGGCGATGCTCGCCGCGGGCGTCACGTCGCTGCAGGCCTGGATCGTCGCGGCCGGCGAGGAGGCCCAGATCGCCGACTGCGCCCGCTACCTCGTCACCTCCGCCCCGGCGGTCACCGCACCACCCGGCGATGCCGGGGGCACTGTCGGCTCCGGCGATGTCGATGGTCCGGGCATCGATCCGGACGTCGATCCCGAGGGGCTCGGAATCGCGATCATGCTGATCGGCGCGCTCCTCTTCGGCGGCAGCGCCGCCCTCGGCGTCGGCGCCGGCGGGGTCCGCTCGCCGGCAGTCGACCCGGTCCTCGGCCAGCCACCCACCAGGACCACCGAGCCCGTGGAGCCGGAGGCGGACCCCTGCGCCGCTCAGGCCGACGCCGTGGGCCAGGCCAGCGCGACAGGCCGCTACCTGAATGACCTCCTCGCCTCGTGCCGGCGCTACGAGGCCCTGCTCCAGGAGCAGATCGACACGCTCGCCAACCTCGTCCTGCCGGGCAGCGTCCTGCTCGACCTGGGTTTCGCGGCCGGCGGGCTGTCGGGCGGCCTCGGTGGGGTCCTGGGCCGGAAGCTGATCGCCTCGGCGACGTTCCGGGCCGCGCTCGGCGAGGCGGTCGTCAAGGACGTCGTCAAGGAGCTCGGAAAGCAGGCCCTCGGCAGCGCCGGCGATGCCCTCGATCCGGGCAAGCTCGGGACGGAGGGCGGCAGGAGCGCGGTCAAGCAGTCCGTCCTCGCCGGCGTCAAGGAGATGCTCATCAACAAGCACTTCTTCGATTCCGTCGCACCGGGTGCGCCGAGCAAGGTCTTCCGCGACCCAGTTGGCTACACGAAGTTCCTGCGCGAGGTGGGCGAGTACGCCGAATCGGTGGCCGGCCCGATCACGGAAGGGATGGGCGCCCTCTTCGACCTCTACGAAGGCGTCAGCAATGGCCTCGAGCTCAAGGAGCGGCTGGACACGCTCCGCGCACTCCGGGACCGGATCGCCGACCGGCGTGTCGAGCTCGAGATCAAGTTCGAGGACGCGGTTGCTGCGCAGCAGTTCGCGGCCGAGCGGCTGGCCCACTGCCGCGAGATCAACGCACCCGGCTGGCGGCCGTGAGCGGTCCTCGCCGCCCCCTCCGCGCTCGCCTCTCCCGGCGCGGCATGGTCCTGGGCTCCGCGCTCATGCTGGGTGGTGCGATCCTGCGGTTCGGCGCGGTTCCGCTGGGCTGGGCCGCCGGAAGCCCAGACCCGGGCTCGAGCCCGTCGCCGGCCTCGGCCGGGGACCTGGCCACCTCGCCGCCGGCTGCCCTGGCATCCACGGACGACCTGCCCGACGATGCCGACCTGTGGTTCGCGGACGACTTCATCGCGGAGGGAGCCTGGCCGGTCGGTGATCTCGACCTCGTGGTGGCGTCGATCTCCTCGGCAGGCTACGTCCTCGAGGCGGACCCGGCCGATCTGCCGGTCGTGATCGTCGCCGCTGCCGGGGAGGGCTCACCCGGCGGGGGCGGACGATCGGTCACCGTCCAGGTGGTCGTGACGTTCGGGCCGGGCGACCCAGGAGTGAGCGCCGGCCCGATCCTGGAGGACGCCACTGGGGTGCGCCTCATGGTCCTGGTCTCGGCCGACGGCGGGGTCGGCCTCTACCGCGACAGCATCGAGTCCTTCGACCTCCTCGCCTCGGCCTCGGTGGCCCCGCCCGAGGGCGCGCTGACCGTCGGCCTGACCCTCGATCGCGGGACGGTGCTCGTGATCGCCGACGGCGTGGCCGTGACGTCGGCTGCCGTGGGCGCGGAGCCCGTGGCCGTGGGCTTGGCGGTCTGGTCGCCCTTCGGGGCCGCGACCGTCTCGTTCGGCGGCTATCGCGTCTGGTCGCGGCTACCCGCCTGATCCGCCGTTTCCGACAAGCTCCAGGAATCGATCGACCAGCTCGGCCTGGGACGGGTTCGCGCGACGGCGGGCCTCGTCGACGCCGAACCACGCCACCCGGTCGATCTCGGGGAACGTCCGGAGGCGCGTGCTGCCGGGTGGCCATGGCATCTCGAACGTGTTCGACGTGGCGGCATCGGGGTCCATATCGCCCTCGACGGCCCAGCAGTGGACGTGCTTGCCGCTCGCCTGGACGACGAACCCGAGATCCAGTGGCGCGGTCGCGGGATCCCGGGCGACGGCGGCGAGGGCGTGGCCCGTCTCCTCCTCGAACTCCCGGGCCGCGGCGGCGAGGAGCTCGTCGGATCCGTCTGGCTCGCCCTTTGGGATCGTCCAGTGCCCGGCATCGCGATTCGCGAAGAAGGGTCCGCCCGGGTGGGCGAGGAGGACCTCCACGACACCGTCCCGGTGGCGGTAGAGCAGGATCCCGGCGCTGACCTTCCGGCTCACCGCCCCGCTCCCCGTGTTCGGTAACGGCGGACGCCCTTTCGGAGGCGGACGCTCGTCCCGGCCCGCGGGATGACGCTGATCGAGCCGTCGTGCTCGAGGACCGCGAGCTTCACCTCGTCGACCGATTCGAGACCGTGCTCGCGGAGGGCCGCGGCGAGGTCCTCGTCGTCGAGCTCCTCGCGATCGAGGGCCGGCCGGTCCCACTTGCCATCGGTGGCGATCGTCGTCGCCGGGACGTCCAGGATCCGGCGGACGATCGCGAAGCGATGGCGAGCCACGGCGACGGTCTTGTTGGCGAGGAACAGCGTCACCACGATCATCGCGGCCCCGGGCAGCGACGCGTCCGGGCCGGTGATCGCGGGCTGGAGCGCGTTCGCGGCCAGGAGCACCGCGGCGAGATCGAAGATCGTGAACTGGCCGAGCTCGCGCTTGCCGGACAGGCGCAGGGCGACCAGGAAGACGACGTAGACGACGAGGCTGCGGACGACGAGCTCGATGGGCGAGACGGCCAGGCGCCAGGCATCGCCGAAGAGATCGGGCACGGCGGCATCCTGCCACAGTGCCGGACCCGCCGGCCCGGCGATAGGGCGGGCGTGGCGCGCCGGGCGGGCTCGGCGGGCCGGCATCGCGGCGGCAGCCCGTTGTACCCTCGCCCGATGTCCTCCCAGCCTGACATCGATGTCCGCCGCATCCGGCCCGAGGAGCTCGTCCCGTGGCTGGAGACGATGGCGACCGCGTTCCTCAGCAACCCCGACGTCGCCCGGGTCGCCGAGCGCAACGCGCCGTACTACGACTACGCTCGGACGTGGGGCGCCTTCGACGGCCGGGTCGTGGGCACCCTCCGCTCGTGGGCGACCGAGCTCACCGTCCCCGGCGGCGCGCTGGTCCCGGCGGCTGCGGTCGCGGGCGTCACCGTCCTGCCGAGCCATCGACGCCGGGGGATCCTCCGCCGGATGATCGCCGCCGAGCACGAGGCCGCCCGCGAGCGGGGCGAGCCGATCGGGCTCCTGTACGCGTCGGAGGCCTCGATCTACGGCCGCTTCGGCTATGGCGTGGGGGTCACCGAGTGCGACCTGACGCTCGACACGCGGTCGACCGGTTTCGCCGCCGGTACGGCGGTCGGCGGCGTGGCGCTGGCGTCGCTCGACGAGGCGACCGTCGCGCTCATCCGCGACGTGTACGACCGCTACCGACGGACGCGGGCCGGCGAGATCCGGCGGCGCGACCACTCGTTCGCATCGGCCCTCGGGCTGGTCGATTCCGGCTGGGACCGGCCCTGGAAGGGCTGGGTCGCCGTGCATCGGGGCGCCGCCGGCGTCGCCGACGGCTACGTCCGCTACGGGGCCGAGCTGAAATGGGAGCACGGCCAGCCACGCTCGATCGTGACGGTCAACGACCTCATCGCCCTGGACGATGCCGCATACGACGCGCTCTGGCGATTCATCGCCGAGCTCGATCTCGTGGCCACGGTCAACGCCGAGCGGCGCTCACCGTTCGAGCGCCTGCCGTGGATCCTCAGCGACAGGCGCGCCCTCGTCCTCGAGGGCGTCGGGGACGGGCTGTGGGTCAGTCTCCTCGACGTCCCCACCGCGCTCGCCGCGCGCCGCTACGAGCGACAGGGCGACATCGTCATCGAGGTCATCGATGCCGAGCCGGGGGCCGGGCGGACCCGGGTCCGGCTGGAGGCCGGGCCGGACGTCGCGGCCTGCTCGGCGACCACTCGCGGCCCCGACCTGACCGTCCATGCCGATGCCCTCGGCGCGGCATATCTCGGCGGAACGCCACTCCGCCACGCCGTGCTGCCGCGGGGCTTCGAGGAGCACCGGCCGGGCGCGCTGGCCGAGGCCGACGCGCTCCTGCGGACGCTCGACGCGCCGCGCTGCGCGACCTTCTTCTGAGCTCCGCGCCGCGCTCGTCAGCGGCCGGCCGGCCGACCCCTTGTCACCTCGGTGTAGATCGACGCCAGCGCTCGGGCGGTCCAGTCGGCGTCATGTTCCTCGGCCCACGCTCGGGCCGCGCGGCCGAGGCGGACACGCCGCTCCGGGTCGCGAGCCAGGGCCACGATCGCGTCGCCGAGGGCGGCCGCGTCGCCGACCGGCACGGCTACCGCGGCCGGCGGGTCGGTCCGGGCCAGTTCCGCGACCAGGCCGACGGCTGTGCCGACCGTCGGGACGCCCGCCGCCGCGGCCTCGAGGACGGCCACGCCCTGGCTCTCGTGGTACGAGCCCTGGACCGCGAGGTCCGCCGATCGCCACGCGGCACGAACCGCCGCGTGCGGCTGGAAACCGGCAAACGCGACGGCCCTATCGATCCCCAGGGCCCGGGCGAGACCGGCGGTCGAGCCGCCGAGGGTGTCCTCACCCAGCCATTCGAGGCGGACTGCGTCGCCCAGGCTGGCCCTGGCCCTCGCCACCGCGCCGAGCACGAGCTCGGGGCCCTTGACCCGATTGATGCTCGCCGCGACGACGAGGCGGAGCGGACGCTCGGGCCCAGGGCCGGAATCGGGTGGGAGGGCGACCGGGGCATCAGGCGGATCGTCGCGTTCGGCGCCGAGGGGCAGCCAGCGGGAATCGGGACGACGGACGAGCAGCGGTTCCAGGGCCAAGCGGCTCCCAGCCGTGACCACGGACGCCCGCCTGAGGGCCAGGGCTGCGTGGCCGCGGCGCCGCCACGTCCTCGCTCCGCCGTACTCGATCCTCGGCAGGGCAACGAGCTCGCCGCCGCCCACGCTCGCCACGACGGGGACCCGGGCCAGTGCGCCCCCGAGGATCGCGATCGTGCTCGACGGGCCGAGCCAGATCGCGTGGATGACGTCGGGCTGGAAGCCGCGGATCGCCGAGATCGCGGCCGCCGTGGCACCTGGCCGCCCGAGGAGGCCCCGCCGTCGCCGGCCGAGCGCGAGGATCGCGGCGCCCTCGAGCCGGTAGGAGGCCGGCTCGGCGACCTGGTCCGTCGCCACGACGAGCACGTCGTGTCGCATCGAAAGGCGACGGACGAGCGACAGCAGGGCCGGGATGACCGCGCGAACGCCGTCCGCGCCCACGCCGCCCGGAACGACCAGCACGATGCGCACGCCGCGACGGTACCCTGCCGCTGATGCGTCGAACCATCGGTTTCGTCCTCGCTGGCGTCGTGGCGCTGTGGCTGGTGGGATTCGTGCCTGCCTCTGCCTCGACGATCGGCCTTGCCCTGGTCGTTGGCGTGGGGGTCGCGGGTGGGCGAGCCGCCGGTGAGCCGATGCATGTCCTGGCGCTCGCCGGCGGCGCCTTCCTGGGGGCGGCGTCGAGCGGCTACGCCAGGGGGCTGGCGGGTGACGGCCCGGACATGGCCGCCATCGCGACCGGGTCGGCGGTCGTCGCGATCGTCGTCGGGGTCGCCGGGCTCGTCGCGCATGCGCTGAACGCGGCGGCGCGGCCGGCCTCGCCGCCCCGTCGCTGAGGGAGGCTCCGGCGCGCTCTGGCAAGCTTGGGCGGGGGCCGTGCCCAACCACGTGAGCGTCGACATCCGGTGAACATGACAGGTCTTGTCATGTTGTCGGGATAGGCTTCGGACATCAACGGAATGCGGTCAAGACGATCGCCCAGCGAGGTTGGTGTCCCGATGTTGAACCTCGGTATCGGCATCCTCATCCACAAGGACCGGGAGCGTGAGCTCGAGCGCCAGCTCGAGCTGCGGCGCCTGCTCCAGCGGCCGGTGACGGAGCCTCGAACCTCCGTCCGGGTGCCGCGCCTGGACCGGCGTCAGAGCCCGGCCGGTGCCGCCTCGTAGCGGTCTGCCACGCGGCGGGCGATCCGCGCCACGCGATCGCGAATCTCCACCGGCTCGATGACCTCGATCGAGGCGCCGGCGCCGAGCAGGCGGCCCGGCACCTCATCGGGCCAATCGAGCCGGAGACGGAGGTGGACCCAGCCCTCGGCGTCGCCGGCCGGCAGCCGCTCGGCCGCGGCCACAACCCGCGAGCCGACCGCGGCGCGAAGGTGATCGAGCCGCTCGGGGTCGGCTCGGACGGTGACGTCGACGCGGGCGGCCTCCCGCTCGTAGGCGGCCGACGACTCCGCCCAGAACGCCCCGAGGTCGAAGTCCGGAGGCCGCGCGACGCGCTCGTCGAGCGGCCGCACGCGGCGGACGCGCGAGACTCGGTACGTGCGTGGCTGTCCATCGGCCAGGGCCACCAGGTACCACACGCCCGCCTTGAGGACCAGGCCGAGCGGCGCCAGGCGCCGCGTCGCCACGGCCTGGCCCCGGTCGTAGTCGATGTCGATGCACTGGCCGTTCCAGACCGCGTCGGCCAGGGCGGCCAGGCCCGGGACCGGCTCGTCGGCCTGGAACCAGCCGGCGGCGTCGAGATGGAAACGCTCGACGAGCCGGGTCGCCCGGCCGCGGAGCTCGCCCGGCAGTGCGGCGAGGACCTTGAGTCGGGCCGCCGCGACGACCGTCCCGAGCCCCAGCTCGGCGGCGGGGCCGGGCAGGCCGGACAGGAACAGCGCCTCGGCCTCGTCGGCCGTCAGGCCGGTGAGCCGCGTCCGGTAGCCATCGACCAGGCGGATGCCCCCGCGGAGGCCGCGTTCAGCATAGATCGGCACGCCGGACTCGGCCAGTGCGTCGACGTCACGGTGGACCGTCCGGATCGAGATCTCGAGTTCGCGGGCTAGCTCGGCCGCGGTCATCTGGCCGCGCGTCTGCAGCAGCAGCAGGAGCGAGACGAGCCGCGACGCGCGCATCGCCGCGGATCGTAGCGCAGAACATGACGGCTTGTGTCATCTATCCCCGGCGGGACGTGTTCAGGCAGCGATCACGTCGCGATCAGGTGGAGGCTGGGCCCACGTCGACGGCGACCTGTTGGATGCAGGTGCCGACCTCCATCCGAATCCACCAGCGGCCGACCTCATCGAGCACGAACGAGCCCACGTAGTCCTCGCCGTCGGGCATGAGCGTCCCGAACCCCTGCTTCGAGGATCCCGCCGGGGCGATGACGCCGACGCCCGGTCGATCGCCCTCGACCAGCTCGCCGAAGACCAGGTCGCTCAACCGGAAGTCCAGCTGGGCGTACGGGAGCTGGAAGTCGGGTTCCTCCGGATGGACCCCCAGCAGCTCGTGCTCCGAGTTGCCCAGGCCTAACGCGTATGGAGCCGCGAGGGCGGTGCTGGTGCCGGCGACCCGCAGCTCGAGCCGGCAATCACCGATGGCCGTCGCCTCCACCGGTGGTCCGAACCGGATCGATTCGAGCACTGCCTGGAGGTCCGCGAGCGCCCCGGCATCCGCCCCCGTGGCCGAGAGCGCGGCGACGAGGAGGACCTCGCCGTTGATGTCCAGGACCCAGACGCGGTAGTTGGTCCGCTCCGCCCAGAATTCGACTCCGCCCTCGTGCTCGGCATCCCGCATCCACTCGGACCGGGCCGTCCAGAGCCGGTACGTCGAGAGCCCGCACCCGGCGTCGGGTCCCACGCTGAACTCGAGGTAGCTCCCGCTGTAGCCCGCGAGGCTGGTGGGCGTTGGATCCGTAGCGTCGACATCCGGGAGTGCGGCCAGGGCGGCCGAGATGCCATCGACCGTCGGTTCGACCGGCGGATCCATGAGCCCGACGGCACACGGATCGGCGTAGACGTTGGCGACGCGGGCGAACATCAGCGAGATCCCGCGAGCGTCGTCGATGATCTCGACGTCCCGGCTCGTCCAGCCCTCGCCGATCGTGAACGTGAAGGCGAACGGCAGGTCCCAGATCATGCTCGTGGTGTAGGTCCCGGCCGCCAACGCGTTCGGCCACGTGTAGACCGATCCGGTCGGCTCCGTGGCCGGCGTTGGCGTCGGCGCGACAGGCGCCGACGGCTCGAAGGACGCCGACGGCTCGGCGGACGCCCCAATACCCGGATCGCCCCGGGACAGGAGCATGTTCGCGCCCACGATGACGACCGCCACCACGGCGACCGCCGCGAGCGCCGTCGCGAGGAAGGTGCGCATCTGAGGTTCCCTCCACGGGCCGATGACGACCCGTTGACGTGTCTGGTCGATGTGGGAGCGGACGGCGTCATATGTCCGGTCCGGGAGCTGCCCCGGCCCCTCGTCGAGGTAGGCGCGGATGAGCCGATCCGGATCGCGAGGCGTCGTCATGCGAATCGCTCCTGGGAGTCGGATGGGGTCCGGGCGTCGGCCTCGATGCTTGCCCGGAGGGCCGCCGATGCGTGAAACAGCCGGGACTTCACGGTCCCGACGGGGATGCCGAGGCGATCAGCCACCTCGACCACGGGCAGGTCGAGGTAGTGATGGAAGACGAGCACGGCCCGTTGCTCGAGGGTGAGCCTCCGGAAGGCCCGGTCGAGCTGGTCGCGATCGTTGACGGACAGGATTCCACCGGGATCGTGCTCGCGATCGACGGGCAGGACCCGGATGTCGGCCGACCATCGAGTTCGACGCCTGGCCTCGGCGTAGCACTCGTTGGTCAGGATTCGGTGGAGCCAGGGTTCGAAGCGATCGGGATCGCGCAACGTGCGAAGCTCCCGCCAGGCGGTGATGAGCGCGGCCTGCACCGCGTCGTCCGCCAGGTCGGCATCGCGCAGGATGCGGTACGCGATCGCCATGCACCGGTCGCCGACGGTCCGCGCCAGGGCGTCGAAGGCTTCGCCATCGCCGCTTCGTGCCCGGTCCACCAGCCCTCGGTCCACGCGTCCCTCCCAGGCCCGCGACGGTCGCCCTTCGACCGCACACCCAGCAGAGTGATCGCCGGGGGCGGCTGGTTCAATCTGGGCCGGGGGCACCTCGCGCCACGCGCGCCACGTGCCTCGTTGACGCTTCCGAGGCTAATCCCGATAATCTAGGTCGGGATTACTGATGCGACGCCATGACCCGGCGCCGGACCGCCGCACGACGCACCCGGACCACCCGGAGAAGCCGAGACCTGATGACCTCCTCGAAGACCCGCGAAGCCGTCGCCGACCGGCGAGACCAGTACGCGTTCCACGACGACATCGCGTACCTGAAGGAGACGAAGCGCGGCCTCACCCGCGACACGGTCGAGGAGATCAGCGCGTTCAAGAACGAGCCCGACTGGATGCTCCAGTCCCGGCTCCGGGCCTACGACCACTTCCTGAAGCGGCCGATGCCGATGTGGACGGATGGGCTCGACAAGATCGACTTCGACAAGATCGTCTACTACCGCAAGCCGTCCGAGCGCGAGGAGAAGTCCTGGGACGACGTCCCGGAGCAGATCAAGGCGACGTTCGAGAAGCTCGGCATCCCCGAGGCCGAGCGCAAGTTCCTCGCCGGCGTGGGCGCCCAGTACGACTCCGAGGTCGTCTACCACTCCGTCAAGGAAGAGCTCTCGAAGCTCGGCGTCGTGTTCATGGGCACGGACCAGGGGCTCATCGAGTATCCGGAGATCTTCAGGAAGTACTACGGCACCGTCGTGCCGCACGAGGACAACAAGTTCTCGGCCCTCAACGGCGCGGTCTGGTCGGGCGGCTCGTTCGTCTACGTCCCCAAGGGCGTCGAGGTCCCGCTGCCGCTGCAGGCCTACTTCCGGATCAACGGCGAGAACACCGGCCAGTTCGAACGGACGCTCATCGTTGTTGACGAGGGCGCCAAAGTTCATTACATCGAGGGTTGTACTGCCCCCATCTACGCGACTGATTCACTTCATGTCGCGGTCGTCGAAGTGATTGCGCTGCCCGGTTCGAAGGTACGATATACGACCATTCAGAACTGGTCGAACGACGTGTATAATCTAGTGACGAAACGTGCTCACGCCCACAGAGATGCGACTGTGGAGTGGATCGATGCTAACACGGGGTCGCGCAAGACGGTTAAATTCCCGAGTATTTACCTGCGTGGCGAGAATGCATCTGCGGACATCATTAGTGTAGCAGTTGCAGGCAAGGGGCAGCACCAGGACACCGGCGCGAAGGCCATCCACCTGGCGAAGAACACGACGTCGCGGATCGTCTCCAAGTCGGTCTCGAAGGATGGCGGGCGGGCGACCTACCGCGGCCAGCTGAAGGTCTCGCCGGGCGCCACCGGCGTCGTGGCCAGCGTCCGTTGCGACGCCCTGATGCTCGACGACGAGAGCCGCAGCGACACGTACCCCTACATCGACATCCAGGAAGACGACACGACGATGACCCACGAGGCCACCGTCGGGAAGATCAGCGCCGACCAGATCTTCTACCTGATGAGCCGCGGCCTGACCGAGAACGAGGCCCAGAACCTCGTCATCCAGGGCTTCCTCGAGGTGTTCACCAAGGAGCTCCCGATGGAGTACGCCATCGAGTTCAACCGCCTCGTGAAGCTCGAGATGGAGGGCTCGCTCGGGTGACGTCGACCTCCGCCCCGAAGGAGGCCGTCCCCGCCTCGAACACCGACTCGGCAGCGACGCTGGACCGGCCCGCCCGGACCCCGCGTCGCTCGCCGACCGACCTGTCGTTCGTCCTCGACGAAGCCGATGTGACCGCGCGTGCCGCCAATGAGCCGGACTGGCTCGCCGCCGACCGTCGCGACGCCCTCGAGCGCTACCGCTCGCTGCCGATCGAATCCAACCAGCTCTACACGCCGTACGTCGACCTCCGACCGGCCGAGCTCGGCGACGTGCGCGTTTACCCGTTGCCCGGGGGCCCGCCTCTCGGCGCGGCCTCGGCCGCCGATCTTCCGGCGGGCGCCGTGGCGCTTGCCCGGTTCGACGAGGACAAGGTCTCGGCGATCTCGCTCGACGCCACGGCCCGCGACGCCGGGGTCACGGTCGAGACGCTCGGCAGCCTCATCGGGCGTGACGCGCAGCTCGCCCGCCGCCTGATCGGCGGGGCGGGCCTGCCAGGCGACGACCGGCTTGCCCAGCTGACCCGTGCCGCCTGGAACCAGGGCGTCGTGATCCGGGTGCCGAAAGGCGTCCGCCTCGATCGCCCGATCCTCGTCCGCTGGGCCGCCGGCGCGGCCGACCGGGCCATCTTCAGCCGGACCATCGTCGAGCTCGGCGAGCGAGCCGCGGCCTCGATTGTCGAGGAGTTCGTCCCGTCGTCCGCGTCCGACGAGGGGCCCGATTCCGGGCAGGCCCTGTTCACCTCGACCTTCGAGGCCCATCTCGGCGCCGAGGCGGAGCTCGCCGTGGCGAGCATCCAGGACTTCGGGCCCCGCCAGGTGCTGTTCCAGCACCGGACTGCGGCGATCGGCGAGGGCGCGTCGCTCCACTGGGCCCTCGCCCAGCTCGGCTCGCGGCTCGTCCGCTCGCGCGTCGACAACCGCCTCGAGGGCGATCGAAGCTCGGTCGAGCAGGTCGAGATCGTGTTCGGGACCGGCGAGCAGCTGTTCGACCTCACGAGCTACACGCTCCACCTGGGTCGGGATACGACCGGCAACCTCCTCTCGAAGGGCGCCCTGCTCGATCGTGCCAGGTCGTACATGAAGGGCCTGATCACGATCGAGAAGTCGGCCGTCGGGACGGATTCGTTCCTCGGCGAGTTCGGGATGAACCTGTCCAAGGCCACCCGGGCGGTGGCCATCCCGTCGCTCGAGATCGACCAGCCGGACTGCCGCCGGGCCGCCCATTCGTCGTCGGTCGGCCCGATCGACGCGAACCAGCTCTTCTATCTCGAGTCACGGGGCATCGCGCCCGACGAGGCCCGCAAGTTCATCGTCCTCGGCTTCCTGGAGCCGGTCGTCGCCCGGGTGCCGCTCGAGGCAGCCCAGGAGCGCCTCCGCGAGCTCCTCGAGGAGAAGTGGGCGGCGGGCGCGGACGGGACCGCCGGGTCGGCCGGCGCCGCCGCCTGAGGCCGACCGCGGGGTGCGCCGGATCGATCTCCTGGCCCTCGACGAGGTGCCCGAGGGCACGATGCAGATGGCCTTCGTGGACGGCACGGACCAGGTCATCGTGGTCCACACCGGCGGCGTCGTCCGGGCCTACCAGGGCATCTGCACCCACGAGTACTTCGAGCTCGACAAGGGCTTCCTGACCGCGGGCGGCTCGCCAGGCCCGGACGGTGAGCCCGCCGGCACCCTGACCTGCGCCCTCCACCTGTCGCGCTTCGATCTCGCTGACGGCGAGCCCCTCGATCCGCCCGCCGAGCTGCCGCTCGCCCGCTACGACGTGGTCGTCGAGGACGGCCGCGTCCTGATCGAGGTCCCCGAGGGTCCGCTCGAGGTCAACGAGTAGTCGAGCACCTCGGGGGCTTCGACACGCGTCGTGTCGACAATGTCGCGCCTACGGCTCGAGCGTCAGCGTCGCGGCGGCGCTCGCCTCGATGGCGTCCCACGAGAACTTCAGCGGCACGGTCCCGCCCGAGGCCCAGTCGTCGATGAGGTCGCCGTAGTGGCGGTCGAACGGGTTGCCGCTCTGGCCGGTGGTGATGACGATCCGCGCGGCGTCCAGGTTCGACATGTCGATCGAGAGCCGGTACGACGGCCCGTTCGAGACCGTGAACAGGCGGTCGAGGCCGACCGGGGCAACCTCCGGGTCGTCGGGGTCCGGGAACGCCAGCCACGTCCGGTAGTAGTTGTTGTTGACCGCCCCGTCGACGCCGGCGACCTGGCGTGCGCCGCTGTTGAAGTACCACTCGAGCGGGCCGATGCCGGAAAGGCCAAGGCTCTGCTCCCGGAAGTTCACGGTGTGGAGCCGGCCCCACGTCCAGCGCCCCGGCTCGCCCACGGCGGCCCGCAGGTCGGCGGCCGTCGCGTCGAGCGCCGCCGCGATGACGTCACGGGCCCGCTCGACCTCGGTCGTCGAGACGTCGTCCCACCACGGGCTGGCGGGGTCGGACAGGACCGCGAGGAGCGACTGCCACGATGCTGTCGAACCCACGTAGTCCCGGGCCAGCGGCCCGAGCTCGTCCTCGAAGATGGCCCTGGTGAGCACGAACTCGGCGCTCACGTAGGCCGCACAACCCGTGGAATCGATGCCGCAGGTCCGGTCCCAGCCGCGGATCCGGGACAGCAGGAGTTGCCCGTCGGCGGTCGCGGGCGCCGCGTCGGCGAGGAGCAGCGGGATCGTCCGGTCCGCGCGCAGGAGGTACGTATCCATCTGGATGGCACGCAGGTCGGCTGGCGTGAGGCTGCCCTCGGGCGCGGCCGCCAGGAGATCGGTGATCCGCTGGGCCCGGTAGCCGGGATCCCAGTCGTGGCCGATGAAGAACGGGTAGTCGGCATCGACCGCGGCGTTATTGGCGCTGACGATGAAGCCGCTCGGCGGGTTGAGCTGCCAGGGCAGGTCATCGAACGGGATGTACCCGCCCCAGTCGTCGTCGCCCGAGGCGCCGTCCCGGATGCGGTCACCGGTCGGGGCACCGTTGCGGAGCGGCACGAGGCCCGGGAGCTGGTAGCCGATGTTGCCGGAGATGTCGGCGTAGACGAAGTTCTGGCTCGGCGAGCCGTAGCCCTCGAAGGCGGCCCGGAAGCCCTCGAAGTCGGCCACCGTGTTGAGCCGGAAGATTGAGGTGAACGCCCCGTCGGCCTCCTGGATCGAGGTCCAGGCAAGGGCGACCGGCGCCTCGTCCGCCAGGCGGTCGTCGACGTCGTTGAGGATCGGGCCGTGACGGGTTGATCGGACCTCGATCGTCACGTCCTCGCCACCGGCCACCTTGATCGTCTCCGTCCGGACGTCGAACGGGATCGAATCGCCCTTGTAGAGATAGTGGCTCGGGTCCTGGGGATCGACCGTCTCGCGGAACAGGTCCTGGACGTCGGGACCCACGTTCGTGGCGCCCCACGCGACGCGGGCATTGTGGCCCAGGACGACCGCCGGGACACCCGGGAACGAGACGCCGGTCACGTCGAACGGACAGGCCTCCGATACCGTCCGGCAGTGGAGCCCGTTCATGATCCAGACGCTCGGCATGTTGAAGCCCAGGTGCGGGTCGTTGGCCAGGAGGGCGCCGCCCGACGCCGACTTCGAGCCGGAGACGACCCAGTTGTTCGAGCCGATGCCGTGGTTGCCGGCGAGGCCTGCGGCGTTGTCCAGCCCGGCGAGGGCCAGGATCTCGGCCCCGAGATCGGCGAGGTCGTGCCACGCGCCGTCCGCCTCCGTGGAGAGGCGGGCATCGGAGGCCGCGACGGCGATCGCGGGCGTGGACGTCGTCGCGGACCCCTGGACCGGGACCGGCACGACGTTGAGGTTCCCGGCGCCGCCCGAGCCCTCGAGGCCCGACGGGGTGATGACAGGCGCGTCGGCCTCGTAGGCCGGGAAGAGCTCGTCGGTGCGATCAGGCGAGCCGAGCCGGGCATCGGCCAGGAGCCGGAAGATCTCGGTGTCCATGTTGCCGCCCAGGTTCCAGGCCTGGACCTTCTGCCAGGCGGCCGAATCGAGCGGCGTCCAGGGCTCCGGCGTGTAGCCGCCGACGCCGCCCGTGCCGGCGAGCAGCCCGGCGACGACGAACGGCGGCCCGAACGCGCCGTCATGATCGGCCAGCCAGGCGTTGACCCCGTCGGCGTAGGCCTGGAGGGCATCGACGACATCCGGTGGCATCGCGTCGAGGTCGTGCTGGGCCGCCCCCCGCCAGCCGAGCGTCCGGATGAAGCGATCGGTGTCCAGGCTGCCCTCGCCGAACAGCTCGGCCAGCCGGCCGCTGCTGATGTGGCGCCAGACCTCCATCTGCCACATCCGCTCCTGGGCGTGGACGTAGCCCTGGGCCAGGAACAGGTCGTGCGGGTCGTCGGCCCGGATCTGGATGATCCCGGCGTCGTCGCGGATCACGGTCGCGGACGCGTGCAGGCCGTCGATCCGGATCGTGCCGGACGTCTGGGGCAGGCCCCGACCGGTGAACGCGGCGAGCATCGCCACCACTCCCAGCATGACGGCGACCACGATGATTGCGAGGACGCGGAGACCCGTTCGCAGGATTCGCACGCTGCCTCCCATCCTCCTCGTGCCGAGCCGACCAGTCGGCGACAGTCTGCCCCGCGGCGCGCCGCCCCGCTCAGCCCCTCAGCGCGGGAGCTCGATTCCCAGGCCCAGCCGCATCGCCCGCGCGACGATCGCATCGGCGAACACGACGTCGGCCAGCCCGACCCCAAGATGGCTCACCACGACTCGGCCGGCCGGCCGCGGCGTGCCCGCCAGGATCGCCTCGCCGAGCATCGCGTGCGGCTCCGGGTAGCCGTCGAAGTTGCCCCCGTCGCGGTTGTACAGGTACTGGTCGCGATGGTCGACGAGGAAGAGCGACGCATCCCGTGCGACCTCGGCCGCGCAGTAGGTCGCGTAGTCGATGGGCACGATCGTGGCGCCCTCTGCCAGCCAGGCGTTGGTCATCGACTGGCGCTCGGCGGCGGGTCCGAACGACGCTGCGGTCAGCACGACGTCGCTGACCTCGACGGCCTCGCGGGCCGTGTCGTGGACGGTCACGCCACCGATCCCGGGGGTGCCCGCGGCGGCGCGGGCAAGGACCTCGGCCCGGGAGCGGTCCCGATCGAAGAGCTGGAGCTCGACTCCGGGCAGGACATGGCCGAAGACCGGCAGGTGCGAGTGGCCCTGGACGCCCGCGCCGATGAGCGCCGCCCGCGGCGGGCGCTCGCCGATCGCCGGGCCGAAGCGAGCGATCGCCACCCCGGAGACCGCCGCGGTCCGCTGGGCTGTGATCGGGCCGCCGTCGAGGATCGCCGTCGGGAAGCCCGTCGCCGGGTCGTTGAGGATCACGGTCGCGCTGATCCCGGGCAGGCCGAGAGCCGTGTTCGTGGCAAAGCCGGCGACCCACTTCATCCCGATTCTGTCCTCGGCCAGGGTCGCGCCGCGGTAGATCGCCGGCATGGCGTGGACGAACGACGCGGCCGGCCGGGGATGGATGGCCAGCTTCGGCGGTAGCTCGGCGCCGTCCGGCGTCGCCAGCGCGACGAGCGTCCGCTCGGCCAGGGCGAGGCGTTCCGGGATCGCCGGCATCGCCGCCTCGACGTCGGCCGCCGAGAGCCAGCGAAGGGGCGGGAGCTCTGGGATGGTCGGCATGGCCGCGAGTGTAGCGCCGGTTCGGGTCCGTCCGGGCACGACGGGCTAGCATGCAGCCATGCCCATCGACGTCGAGCAGAGCCTCGAGAACCTCAAGCTCGAGCGGGACGCGATCCAGCTCTACGACGCCCTCGCTGCGATCGAGAAGGATCCCGGCCGCGCCGCCGCCTTCCGGACGATCGCCCGCAATGAGCGCCGCCACGCCGACGTCTGGACGGCTCGCCTGACCGAGCTGGGCGCATCGGTGCCGGCGGTCGGGGGCCCACGGTTCCGGATCCGCGTCATCGTCGCCCTCGCTCGGCTCCTCGGGACGCATGCCGTGAAGGACCTGGTCCTCGCCCTCGAGGGCGACGAGGAGGACATCTACATGGCCCAGGCGGCGCCCGAGGTCGAGGCGATCGCGGCCGATGAGCGCGAGCACGCCGAGATCTGGAAGCGCCTGTCGGCCGATCGGTCGAATGGATCGACCACATCGACCACATCGAACGGCGCTAACGGCCCGAACGGCTTGGCCGGAGCGGACGGCGCGGGAGCCGCCGATCGATCGCCCCGGCCGGCGATCCCGGCCGGGGCGCGGGCCGCCGTCATGGCCGGCGCCGCCGATCATGCCGCCGCCGCACAGGGAGTCGCCTCGCCGACCGAGATCGCATCGCGCGAGGGCTGGCATCGGGCCGGCCGCTCGGGCACCCTTCGGGCCGTCATCTTCGGGGTCTCCGACGGGCTCGTCTCGAATCTTGCCCTGGTGATGGGCGTCGCGGGCGCCGGGACGGCCATCGGCGAGGGTCGCTTCGTGCTCCTGGCCGGGATCGCCGGCCTGCTGGCGGGGGCGTTCTCGATGGCCGCCGGCGAGTACATCTCGATGCAGTCGCAGCGCGAGCTCTTCGAGCGCCAGATCGCGCTCGAGCGGGCGGAGCTCGAGGCCATGCCGGACGAGGAGGAGGCCGAGCTCGCAGCGGTGTACCGGGCCAAGGGGTTCACGGCCGACGAAGCCCGGACCATCGCGGGCCGGATGTTCGCCGACCCCGAGCATGCCCTGGACACCCTCGTCCGCGAGGAGCTCGGCCTGGACCCCGACGAGCTCGGATCAGCCTGGGGTGCGGCCGGCGGCTCGTTCGTGGCGTTCGCCCTGGGCGCGGTCGTCCCGGTCCTGCCCTACCTGTTCGGGTCCGGCGCGGCGGCGTTCTGGGTCGCGATCGCGGCGTCGCTCGCCGCGCTCTTCCTCGTCGGCGCCGGGGTGAGCCTCCTGACCGGCCGGGGCCTGCTCTTCTCGGGCGCCAGGCAGGTCGGGATCGGGGCCGCGGCGGCTGTCGTGACCTTCCTCGTCGGCAGCGTCATCGGCGTCTCGGTGGCCGGCTGAGCCATGCCGCCGGTTCGGGCCCTGGTCATCGCCGTCGGGGTCGGCGGCGGCGTCGCCGCCTACACGCTGTTGTGGTGGC
The DNA here is from genome assembly GCA_004297395.1 of Chloroflexota bacterium. Classification (GTDB taxonomy): domain Bacteria; phylum Chloroflexota; class Limnocylindria; order Limnocylindrales; family CSP1-4; genus UBA5189. The sequence continues at coordinate 54,407 of SCUO01000064.1, forward strand.
ACTGGCCACTGCCGCTCGGGATCGGTGCGGCGATCCTCCTCGGAGGACTGAGCCTGACCGGTTTTGTCTCGGTGCGGCGCGAGGGAGCGGCCGCCGACGCGGCCTGGCGGTCCGCGGCGCCGGACCTCCAGGAGGTGCCGGCGGTGCCCCTCCCCGACGTGCCGGTACGTCGTCCCATCGCGAGTCCCGCGAGTCCCGCGAGTCCCGCGGGGCCGGCAGGGCCGGCAGCCAGCCAGGACCACGACCTCCCATCCGGTGACTGAGCGGCGCTGCGCGCCGCTCAGGTGGCACGTTCGCGCCGCTGGAGGGCCAGCTCATGGCGCTTGAGCGCCGGCTCAAGGATGAGGGGCTGTTCGCAGGGACATGGTCGAATGGCCCGGGGGATCGCTACGGCGCCCACGACCACGACTACGACAAGGTCCTGGTCTGCCGGTCGGGGTCGATCCGGTTCGGCCTGCCCGACCTCGGGCGCACCGTGGACCTCGGGCCGGGTGATCGCCTCGATCTCCCGGCGCGAACCAGGCACGACGCGCTGGTCGGCGAGACCGGCGTCACCTGCCTCGAGGCGCATCTGCGGGCCGGCTCGCTGGCCGGGCTCGTCCACCGGCCCGCGGGGGAGTGGTGACGGAAGTCGGCAAATCGCCGGATGCCACCGCGCGACACCGAAGCCCGCCGGAATCGAAACGGCCCTCGGGGAGGGCCGAGGGCCGTCGTTGGCGGGGAGGCGATGGACGTCAGCGGGTCCAGGGGCTCCCGTATTCGAAGTTGTCGGAAGGGTCGGTGTTCCGACGCCGATCCTCGCCAAGCAGGAAGCTGAGCAGCGAGAACAGCGCCAGGAGCCCGAAACCGGAAGAGGCGATCATGAGATGGGTACCTGTCGCGTGCCGAATGCCGTCGGATCGAGGCGCTCTCGGCACATCCCGATCCCGTGGGGTCGGGTCGCCTCGGCTCCCGATCCCGTCGCAGCGCAACGGGTCCCGGCATCCAATTGGACCTTGCGAAGGGATGATAGCCTAACCTTGTTAGGTTGACAAGCCGTATTGCCTAAGATATCGAGGTCAAATGGCAGGTAAGAGTGGCATCGACCACATCGACGCCCGGCTCCTGGAGCTGCTCCAGCTGGACGGCCGGCGACCCTACGCCGAGCTCGGGGCGGATGTCGGGATCAGTGGCCCGGCCGCCCACGAGCGAGTCAAGAAGCTCGAAGCCCGCGGGATCATCAGCGGCTACGCGGCCCGGGTGTCGGCCGAGGCGGTCGGCCTGGGCGTCCTGGCCTTCACCTGGGTCACCCAGGCCCCGGGGACGGTGGCGACGGACCTGACCGGTGACTTCGGCGCGGTGCCCGAGATCGAGGAGTGCCACCACATCACCGGCGAGGCCGACTACCTCCTGAAGATCCGGGCCCGCGACACCCGCGACCTCGAGCGCGTCATCCGGGCCGTGCAGGCCACCCGGCACGTCTTCTCGACCGAATCCGACGTCGTCTTCTCGACTGCCTTCGAGCGCCGCCCGATCCGCCCCGTCGAGCGGGGCTAGCCCCGGGGCTTGCGCCGCTCAACGACGACGCGGGCATCAGCCCGCCTCGTGCTCGTCGTGCATCGATGGGCGCCCAACCACGTTCCGCGGACCCGTCCATTCGACGTGCATGGCTGCGGGCCACGCTCGTCTGTGGCGGGGCCGATGCCTCAGCCGCATGAGGACGCCGGAGTGGGCGACTAGGAGTCCCCCGAAGGGGCCGGCCTGTCGTCGGCCGCGCCTGAGGCTCGTGGCCCCGGCGAAGCGACCGGATCCAGGCGATCCGGCGGCGGCAGCTGGCGGTATTCGCGGTGCTCGCGCAGGACGGCCTCGACCATCCGTGGCTCAAGGCTCCGCTCGCCGGTGCCGAGCCGGGCCGCGATCCAGCTGGCCTCTGCCGGCAGCTCGGCGTCATCGATGTCCTGGTCCCGGCGCGCCCCGTCGAGGAACACCACGGCCACGAGCCCGCCGCCGGCAACCAGGCCGACGAGCAGCAGCCACCACTGGAACTCGGCCATCAGCGCTGGCCCCCGATCGGTCGCATCGGCGCGAGTCTACGGGGATCGGCGGGCGCGCGCCGGTACACTCCACGACCATGATCAACTTCACCCCGGACCCGATCGCCATCCAGATCGGCCCGCTCCCGGTCTACTGGTACGGGATCGCCTATGCCGTCGGCCTGGCGGTGTCGTACTTCGTCCTGGTCCGGCAGGCACGGCGGTTCGGGCAGGACCCCGAGCTCATCGGCAACGCGCTCATCGTGATCGCCGTCGCCGCGCTCGTCGGCGGGCGCATCTACCACGTCATCGACCAGTGGTCGCTGTACCAGGACGATCTCGTCAAGATCATCCTGCCGCCGTATTCCGGGCTGGGCGTGTACGGCGGCCTCGTGACCGGCGTCATCGCGTTCATCGCCCTCGTCCGGTATCACCGGGTCAATCCCTGGGTCTGGGCGGACATCGTGGCCCCGGCGCTGTTCACGATGCAGGCGATCGGGCGGTGGGGGAACTTCTTCAACCAGGAGCTGTACGGTCCGCCGACGAACCTGCCGTGGGGCATCGCCATCGACTGCGCCCACCGGATCGGCGACCACGGCCTGGCCCAGTACGCCTGCAGCCAGTACCCGGAGGCGACCACGGCGTTCCATCCGCTGTTCCTGTACGAGTCGATCAGCGGGATCGTCGGCGCCCTGTTCCTGATCTGGCTGTCGCGGCGGCGGCCCTACCCGCTTCGGCCCGGCGACCAGGCCCTGATCTTCTTCATCTGGTACCCGGTCGTCCGGTTCCTCCTCGAGAACCTGCGGACCGGGAACTGGGTGGTCGGCGGGATCCCGGCGGCCCAGATCATGTCCATCCTGTTCGCACTTGGGGCGTTCCTCATCCTGCTGTACCGACATCGGCGCCCGATGCAGGACGAGCCGGCGACCGCCTCGCCGGAGCCACGCCGGAAGGCCGAGCGGGAACCGTTCGACGACGACTTCGACGACGACTTCGACGACGACGACGTCGACGAGGACGACGCCTTCGACGACGACGACGAGCTCGATGACGGCGTCGATGAGGCCGGGCCCGACTCGGCGACCGAAGACGCCGAGCCCGACACCGCGACCGAAGACGCCGGGCCCGCGCCGACTACCGACGACGACCCGACCGCCGATCCCGGTGACCGGCGGTCCGCGCCGCCGGGCGCGATCGACTGAGCGTGCGCGGTGGGTGACGACCCCGCGCGGCCGCGACACGACCGCCCGCCGCCGGGCCGGGTCTCCCCCGAGGCCCTGGCTCGCGCCCGGGGCGATGCCCGCGAAGGGCTCGACTGGCTCAGGCGACAGCCCGAGGTCCGGGCCACGATCCAGTACCGGGCCGCCCGGATCCTGGCGAGGTTGGTGCTGTTCGGGATCTTCCGGTTCCGGATCCGGGTCGAGGGCCGCGAGCACCTGCCCCGCGGCGGCTACCTCCTGATCGGGGCCGCGCACCGCGGCTGGATGGACCCCTTTCTCGTGCTCCATGCCCTTCCGCCCGCACCGCGGGCTTGGTTCCTCGGCAGTGCGGCCTCGACGTTCTCGTCGCGCTGGCGCGAGCGGCTGATCCACTGGATCGGCGGCCTGCTGCCGGTCTGGCGCGGCGGCATCGGCATCGACCAGCACCTGCGAGCGGCGGAGGCCGTCCTCGAGGCCGGCGGCGTCTTCGTCCAGATGCCGGAGGGGACGGTCAGCGGTCCGGTTGGCCGGATCGGGCCGTTCCGGACCGGCGCGGCGCTCATCGCCCTTCGCACCGGTGCCCCGATCGTGCCGCTGGCGATGGCCGGGACCGAGGAGCTCTACCTCGGGCGACGGATGGCGGCCAGGGTCCTGCCGTCGACGTCGGCCTCGGCGCTCCTGGGCGAGACGTGGGACGGCGTCCTGGCGGAGCCCGGCAGCCGGGCCGAGCTCGACCTGGCCCGCCGTCTCAGCGACTGCCTGGCCGACCTCCTGGGACCGGTCGTCCTGGAGCTGCATCCCTGGACGGTCGATCCGGCCGGCCACCCGCGGCGCTTCCGTCGCCGGCTGACCTGGCTGTTCCTCGCCCCGGGGCGCCTCGACCGATGACCTGGCGCGGCGGCGCCGCTATCGAGGGACGGGCACCGCGCCGGCGGACCGGGCTATCCTCCGCGCGATGAACTACGCCGAATCCATCCTCGACCTGGTCGGCAACACGCCGCTCGTCCGGCTCAGCCGGGTGACCCGCGATCTCGGGCCGGCCGAGGGCCAGCCGCTCATCCTGGCCAAGCTCGAGGCCCTCAACCCGGGCGGCTCGGTCAAGGACCGGATCGGGCTGCCGATGATCGAGGCCGCCGAGCGTGCCGGGCTCCTGAAGCCGGGGGGCACGATCATCGAGCCGACGTCCGGCAACACCGGCCATGGCCTGGCCATCGCGGCGGCCCTCAAGGGCTACCGCTGCATCTTCGTCATGGCCGACAAGCAGTCGCCCGAGAAGCAGGCCCTGCTGCGGGCCTATGGCGCCGAGGTCGTCCTGTGCCCCACGAACGTGGAGCCGGAATCGCCCGAGTCCTACTACTCCGTGGCGGCCAGACTGGCCCGTGACATTCCCGGAGCCTTCAAGCCCGACCAGTACTGGAACCCCGAGAACCCACTGGCCCACGAACGGACCACCGGCCCCGAGATCTGGGACCAGACCGAGGGCCGGATCACCCACCTCGTGGCCAGCGCCGGGACCGGCGGCACGGTCTCCGGGATCGGGCACTTCCTGAAGGCGAAAAATCCCTCGATCACGATCGTGGGTGCAGATCCCGAGGGCAGCGTCCTGTCCGGCGACGTCGCCCGACCGTACCTGACCGAAGGAGTGGGGGAGGACTTCTTCCCGGGCACCCACGACCCGGCCGTCGTGGACCGCTGGGTCCGGGTCTCGGATCGTGACGCGTTCCTCATGGCCCGCCGGATCACCCGCGAGGAGGGGATCCTGGCCGGGGAATCGTGCGGCACGGCGGTCGTGGCCGCGCTTGACGAAGCCCGCCGGATCATGGCCGCAGACGCGGCGACCGCCATGGGCGCCACCGCGGCCGGCGACGCGGTCATGGTCGTGATCCTGCCCGACGGCGGCCGCTCGTACCTCTCGAAGCTCTACAACGACGAGTGGATGCGGGCCAACGGCCTGCTGGCCACGACCGGCGCGATCATCCGGGTCGGCGACCTGCTCGCCGCCCGGCACCATGGCGCCGAGCTGCCCGACGTCGTGATCGCCCGGACCACTGACCGGGTCGGGGCGGCCATCGACCTCCTCCAGCTCTACGGGATCAGCCAGCTCCCGGTATCGCAGGAGGCTGAGGGCGATGCCCTCGAGGGAATCGTCGGTTCGGTGAGCGAGCAGGGCCTGCTCGATCGGGCCTACCGCAACCCCGAGATCGTCGAGCGAACCGTCGGCGAGGTCATGGACAGGCCCTTCCCGACGGTCGCAGTCGAGGCCTCGCTCGACGAGGCGTTCGCGCTCCTCGCCGGCGGCTCGCCGGCGGCGCTGGCCGTCCGGGGCGGTCGCCCGGCCGGCGTGATCACGAAGCTCGACCTGCTCGAGTACCTGGCCCACCGGGGAGGCTGACATCCTTCGGGGCCTGGGGTCGGCGGGCCGTGAGCCTCAGCCGGATCGCTCGCTCGCCCGCTCGGCGAGGGCCTCGGCTTCGGCCATCAGCGGGCGCGCCTTGAGCCTCGCGGCGATTCGCCGCACCCCGGCCGCGCGGGCTCTCGCCTCGTCGGGGCGACCGAGTGCGACGAGCGATCGACCCTCGCCGAGGAGCGAATAGGCGCGTTCCACCGGGCTGCCGAAGGCCCCCCAGTCCTGGGCTGTCGAGGCGTACAGGGCCTCGGCCAGGTGGAAGTCTCCCTGGGCCTCCGCGACCATCGCCCGACCGCTCGCCACGCACAGCTGGCCCCGCCAGAATGGCAGCTTCGCATCGCGCGGGGCCAGCTCCTCGGCGAGGTCGACGGCGTTGCCGGCCACCAGGATGCGCACGGCCACCGGGAGCTCCTGGACTCGCCGCGAGACGTCCCTGTCCCTGGTGATCGCCTCGAGCTGCGCGATGAGGGCCACCGCGCCGGATGTGTCTCCCAGGCCATGTCGCACCATCGCAGCGGTGGCAAGCGCCGGAACGAGGTCCTGGGGGTCCTCACCCGCCTGCGCCGGAGCAAGGTAGTCGCGCTCGATCGCAGCGGCTTCGCCCGCCCGACCCCGGAGCGCAAGCACCCGGGCCGTGGTTGTCAGGGCGCCCATGGAGACCCGGCTGGCGCCGTGCTCGCGATCCCACGCGATCAGCCCCTTCGCCGCTGCGAGCAGCTCATCCCAGGCGCCGAGCTCGAGCATCAGCCACTGCATGTCTGCCCGGACAGTGTTCTCGTACCAGGTGAGGCCCCGGCCGTGAGCGAACTCGGCCGACGTCCGCTTCAGCGCCAGCGCCGCGGCCGGTCCCTCCGTCAGCCAGATGGGATCAGCCAGGTCCGAGTATCCCGTGGCGGTTTCCCAGCTGAGACCCGTTTCGAGGCCGATTGCGAGCGCCTCCCGCATGTCGTCGATTCCTGACAGGTCGCCCAGCTCGAACTTGGCGATCCCGAGGTACTGGAGGGGCTGATTCCTCAACCAGGCGACCCCAAGATCGTTCGCGACGGCAAGCGCTTTCAGCGACCAGTCCCGACAGGCCTGGGCTCGTCCGCCCTGGATCTCGTGGGTCGCCAGTCGTGCGTAGGCCTGCACGAGCTCCTTGCCGGGAGTCAGTGCTTCGAGGATTCCGATCGCCGCTTCGACGGGTCGACGCCGATCCTCGTCGGATCGGCCCAGGCGCCAGCGAATGACGGACAGGGTGACCATCGCTTCACCTGCGCCTTGGCGATCGCCGTGTGCCTGGAGCTCGGCGATGGCCGCCTCACAGAGCTGCTCGGCCTCGACCAGCCGGCCCGTGTACTGCGCGACATCGGCGAGGCGGCTCAGCAGCCGGCCTCGTTCCGCATCGCCATCGGGGGTCAGGTCGAGAGCCCGCTGGAAAAACTGCTCGGCCTGGACGACGTCGAGCCGCTGGACGTGCTCGCCCGCGAGGGCCAGGAACCGCCTCGCCCGGAGCTCGAGCTCGCGCGTCTGGACCGTGTCCGCGGAACCCGCTGCCGCCTCCAGGGCTTGCACGGCGTGATACGCGATCAGCTCGGCATGTTCCGCGATGCGGTCGCCCGCAAGGCGCTCGATCCAGGCCGATGCGGCCTGGTGCTTCGTCACTCGGTCGCGACGTGGGATCTGGCCGTAGGCCACATCACGGACGAGCACGTGCCGAAACGAGAACTCGCTTTGTCGCGTCACGGCCGAAGTCCGCCGGCGCCTCGCAACGTCGTTGGCGACGAGGCGATACAGCCGCTCCTCGACCTCCCGCTCATCGATCCCGGCCATCGCGGCCAGGGCCCCGGACCAGAAGACGTCGCCGACGACCGCCGCATCGGCCGCGAGGGCCTTCAGCTCCGGCGGCAGGGTGTCGAGTCGGGCCGCGATCACGGCGTGCAACGATTCCGGAATCGTGACGGCATCTTCTGATGCGCCTCGGCCGACGATGAGCGCCAGCTCGTGGGCGAACAGGGGGTTCCCGCCGGCTCGCCGAATCGTGGCCGGCCGGGGTGCCCGGCCCAGCAGCGCGTGCAGGATCCGCTCGGTCTCGGCATCGCTCAGTGGCTCGAGTGCGATCGTGGCCGCATTTCGCTTGCCGCCGCCCCATCCCGGCCGCGCCTCGAGCAGCTCAAGCCTGGCCGTGCAGAGGACGAGCATCGGCACGCCGCTGGCGTGGCTGACGAGGTGATCGACGAACTCGAGGAGGGCCGCGTCGGCCCAGTGAATGTCCTCGAAGACGACGACGAGCGGCTCCTTCACCGCGATCGCCTCGAGGAACTGGCGCCACACCGCGAACGCCTGCTCGCGATCGCCGGATGCCGTCGCGCCTTCGATGCCGAGGAGCGCCGCCAGGCTCCGCTCCAGCCATGACTGTCGGGTCTCGTCCGGCTCGAGCCCGGCAATCGCCGAGGACAGCTTCCGGGCTGACGCCTCCGAGTCATCCGACTCCAGGATCCCGGCGTGGGCCTTGACGACCTCACCGAGTGCCCAGTACGTCACCCCTTCGCCATAGGGCAGGCAGCGACCCTGGCGCCACGCGGGCGGGTCGGCCGTCCTGTCCAGCAGCTCCCGAAGCTCTCGGACGAGCCGCGACTTGCCGCCGCCCGGCTCGGCGGTGACGGTCACGAGCTGAACGGAGCTCTCGTCGCGGGCCCGGGCAAACGCCCGCTCGAGCACGGCCAGCTCGTCTTCGCGCCCGATGAGCGGTGCCTCGGGCGTGGCATCGGCCATGGCCTGGCGTCGCTCCGCGGCCACCCACCGACCGGCGTCGTCTTCCAGGAAGTCGATCGCCGACGCGGTTGCGCGATGGGCCGCCGGCCCAACGATGATGGCGTCATCCGGCGCCGTGGCTTGCAGCTGGGAGGCCACGGCGAGGACGTTGCCGGTGACCGACAGGCCGGTGCGGTCGAGGGTCACGAGGGCCTCGCCGGTCTCGATCCCGATCCGGAGTCGGCGCGGCGCCCCGGCCATCGCATCTCGCAGATCCAGGGCGGCCCCGACCGCGCGCAGGGCGTCGTCGTCGTGGGCTCGTGGCGCACCGAAGATGCCGAGGATCGCGTTCGCGAACAGCGGCTGTGGGGTACCGCCGTGGCGCTCGATCACCGAGCGCGCCCGCTCGAGGACCGGCCCGGCGTGCCGTTGGAGGTCCTCTGGATCCGTCGTCCCCGTCGCTGAGGCCTCGGCCACGAGCACCGTGACGACCTTGCGCTCCTGACGCGGGCTGGCACCTGCGCGTTGGCCGTCGGCCGGAGGCGCGAGTGCCGGATCGTGGGCCAGGATCTGTCGTTCCAAGGCCTGGAGCTGTGCGCCGGGATCGATTCCGAGCTCGTCGGCGAGGATCCGCCGTCCGTCCTGATAGGCATGCAGTGCTTCCGACTGGCGTCCGCTGCGGTACAGGGCCAGCATCAGCTGCGCCCGGAGCCGCTCGCTCAGTGGGTGTTGGCCCAGGAGGAGCTCGAGGTCGGGCACGAGCTCGACATGATGGCCAAGCTCGAGCTCGGCATCGGCCCGATCCACCTGCGCCACGAGGCGAAGCGCCTCGAGGCGCGCGATCTCGGGTCCGGCGAATCGCTCGAGCCGGAGGTCTGCCAGCGGCTCACCTCTCCAGCCAGCCAGCGCATCGGCGAGGAGCGCGGCCCGATCGCCGGGATCGGTCATGGTCCGGGCCGCCCTCAACGCCGATTCGAATCGATCGAGGTCGAGCTCCCCCGCCTTCACCTCGAGCCGATAGCCGCCGCGCTCGGTCCGCACCCGACCGAGGCCCAGGAGCTTGCGCAGCCCCGACACGTGGCCGTGAAGGGCCTTCGCCGCGGTGTTCGGCGGTTCGTCGCCCCACAACGCTTCGATCAGGCCATCGGTCCCGATTGGCTCATTGGGGTGGAGCAGGAGCAATCCGAGCAGGGCGCGCTGCTTGGGCCGACGAGGCGCAACGTCGCGCCCTTCGTCGAGCGCCTCGAGTGGTCCCAGGATTCGGAAGTCCACCGCGCCGCTTCTCCTTTGGGGCACGAATTCTGGCAGGGGCGTTACCCCGGCGTCACCGCCGCGTTACCGGGCGTCGCGAGTCTCCGGTGCAGGCAGCCGACTGCCATGCGATGGAGGAGGGACCAGATGACGCGGAAGCGCCTCACGCTCGACCGAGCGCTCGACCTCGGCTGCGACAACGCGCCGAGCGAGTGACGGGTGGCACGGGCGTGGATTCGGGCCGTCCGGGCCTGACGCTGAGCGAGGCTCGGGTGGCCCGCCTCGTTGCCGAGGGCCGCTCCGATGCTGAGATCGCGGAGCGCCTGGCAATCACGGTGATCGACGTCGACGCCGAACTCGCAGCCGTCTTTCGCAAGCTCGGCCTTCGGTCTCGCACCGAGCTGTCCCTGCTTGTTCCGCCACCGACACGTGAACGGCCACGACGGCCACATCGAGGAGATGGGAGAGGGGTTCGATGAGGGGATCGGCGAGCGACGGTCGAGGCTCGACCAGCATCGGTCAAAGGATCGTCGGATTCGGACTGGCCGGTCTCGTGCTCGCCGGTGCGCTCGGCGGGCCAGCCGCCTCCCCGGCGCTGGGCCACGGCGATGCCTACCTCTGGTGGGACGAGGGTGGCTCGGCGTTCAAGCACGTCATCGGCGCCAACCAGGCCGTCTCCATCTATGCGGGCAAGATCGACTACCTCTGCGACTTCCTGTACCCGACGGCGGACGTCTACATCGTCCGTGGCGTCCCGGAGCTCGGCGATGAGCTCGTCGACGTGTCCGGAGTGCCGAACACGATCCAGGGCGCGACCGGGGGCTTGTTCATCGAGGAGCTCATCGGCGTGACCGTGCCCAGCGGCCGGCTCGCCGTCGGGACGTATACCGTCGTGTACGACGAGTGCCAGGACGGGATCGTGGATGTCTTCGACTCTGTGTTCGCGAGCGCGCTCAGGGTCGACGTCCCGACCGATCTGCCTCCGATCGACCCGTCCATCCAGCTCCTGAAGGCGAACTCGAGCTATCTCGAGGCCACGTGGCAGCAGGTCGAGGCGGAGTTCGCGATGATCGAGCTCGCGGCGAAGCTGAAGATCATCGCCGACTGCATCAAGGTCGGCATCGGCGGCTGCAGCGCCAAGATGGCGATGGACCTGGCAATGAAGGCGTACCTCGAGTACATCCGCCTGGCGGTCGGCGCCGTCGACCCGAAGAAGGCCTTCAAGGACTACGTCAAGGACGTGCAGTCGCACTACCGCGGGATCGCGGCCGACCCGCCGGACCCGGCTTTCGACCAGCTGGCCGTTCCCATCGTGCCACCGATCCTCGAAGCCGAGACGATCGACGCTCTCGACGCCGCCTGGCTCCGGCTTGGTTCGGAAGCGGCCGTCGAAGGCGCGATCGCGCAGGCCCTCCTGCACGCCCTGGAGCGCTACCAGGGCGCCGACGCCGCGGCCGAGGGGACGGGCGGCATCCAGCAGGCCGAGCAGATGCGGGCCATGGCGATCGGCCTGTCCGAACAGCTGCTTCGGACCGACGCGGCCCTGGCTTCGCTGGCCGTGGTCCTCGGCACCGACTCCGACGTCCTCGACGACGTCGCCGCGGCCGCCGGCCCGGAGCTCGAACGCCTCGTCGTCGAGGGCTTCACAGCTGACCAGATTCGTGACCTCCGGAACGCCGGCCTCGAGCCGGCCGAGATCGATGACCTGCTGGCATCGCTGACCTCGGAGCCGAGCCTTACCGACCTCAGCAGCGCCGCGGTCCTGGCCCACATCGCCGCCCATCGCAGCGGCATCGTGGAGACGCGGACCGGCCTCGCCGACCTCGTGGCGGACCTCGACGGACGGATCGCCGCGCTCGCCGACGAGCCGGGCATCATGCCGGGCCTGCCGACGGCCGACGCCGGTGGCCCGTACGGGGCAAGCGAAGGCGTGGCCGTCACGCTCGACGGCAGCGGCTCATCGGACGCCGACGGCGCGCTCGCCGCACTGGACTGGGATCTCGATGCCGACGGCGACTTCGACGACGCTGCCGGGGCCGGCCCGAGTGCCACATTCACCGGAGCGGGCACCCACGTCGTCAACCTCCGCGTCACCGATGGCGAGGGCAATATCGACGTCGACACCGCGTTTGTCATCGTCGGTGACACGCGTCACCAACCGTCGATCCTCACGTGGAGCCCCGCGAGCGACCGACCCCAGGTCATCGTCGGGGCGACAGCCGGCTTCTCGATGGCCGCCGACGATCCGGACGGCGATCCGGTCGCGCTGACCTGGGGCGTTGACGGGGTCCCGAGCGGCAGCGGCCCGAGCCTCGAATTCGGCCCCGCGACGACCGACGAGATCGGCTTCCACTGGATCAGCGGCACGGCGTCCGACGGCGCCGCCGGCGGGGGGCGGTCGAGTCGCGACTGGATCCTTCAGGTCCTCGCGGCGGATGACGATGCCGACGGCTGGCGGTCGAACACCGACTGCGACGACGCCGACGGCAGCGTGAACCCGGATCAGGCCGAGGTCGTGCTCAATGGCAAGGACGACGACTGCGACCCGGGGACGAGCGACGACGGGCTCGGCCCGACGGCCGCGTTCGTGTCGAGCGCCCCGTCGGGCGGCCGAAACGTTGCCCTCTACGACACGGGTCCGTTCAACGGTTCGCCCTCGCCGACCAGCGCGACTCCAATGGCGCAGTCGAATCCTTGGAACTCGCAGTGGGGCCTCTCCGCGGCGATGGACTTCCCGACCGGGAACCCCGCCTGGATCACAACGAACGGCGGCTACGGCGTCATTCGCCTCTCGAACAACGCGACCTGGCTCATCGATCGGGTCGCGGTCATGCCCACGATCGACCTCCAATTCCGGCCGACCCGCGTTCGCGACTTTGCCGTCGACGTGTCGACAACCGGGTTCGCGAGCGAGTCCGACTGGTCCACGGTGCTCACCGCGACGGCCGCGGACGCGGCAACGCTCCAGAGCTTCTCGGTGCCCGGCGGCCCCGTTGCCGCCCGCTACGTCCGGATTCGCCTCTTGTCGAACCGGGGCGACTCGGTATGGACCTCGATGGAGCAGATCCGGCTCTACACCCCACAGCAGTCAGGCGGCTCGACGTTCGACTTCGACGACCGCTCGACCGATCCCGACCAGGACATCGCTTCTCGGCTGTGGGACTTCGGCGATGGCGCGACGTCGACGGACGTCGATCCCAGCCACACATTCGCCGGTCCAGGGTCGTACCCAATCACCTTGACCGTCACGGACTCCCGCGGCCATTCGGCCACCACGACCCTCGTCCATCGGGTGCTTGCTGGGCCCACGGTGTCGTTCCCTCCCAAGGGACCGATCAACGAGCGCAACGCGATCTACGGAGACGGGTACGCGGCCACCGATCCGGACGGCGACCCGGTCGTGCAGCTCAGCTGGGACTGGGGCGACGGCTCACCTTCGGCGACCCAGTGGACCAGCACCTGGCAAGTCCACAACTACGCCCAGGACGGCACCTACACGATTCGCCTGACGGCCACCGACGCCCAGGAGCAGACCGGCACCTTCGAGCGGCAGCTCGTTGTGCTCAACGTTCCGCCGACAGCGTCGCTGAGCAACCGCTCCGTCATCGGCGGCTTGCCGTTCACGTACAGCGCCAACCCGTTCGACGCGGCCGACCCGATCACCTGCGAGTGGGACTGGGGTGATGGGTCGACCGTCACCGCGGGCTGCGGCCCCCAGGCCCACGTCTATCCATCGCCCGGCGCCGGGGCGCCCGATGCCACGTACACACAGACGTTCCGCGTGACCGACGACGACATCACCGTAACGAAGACCGCCACCATCACCGTGGCCGCCAAGCTCGCCAGCCGTCTGGTTGCTGACGGCCTGACATTCACCTTCGATCCGCCGGCGTCCATCGGTGACGTAACAGGGTCGAAGACCTGCACCTGGGACTTCGGTGACGGGTCGGCCAGCGTGACGGGCTGCGGGTCGCAGCGGCATGCCTACCCGGCGATGACGCCCGGCGCTGCGGACGCGCCGCACGCCCTGACCCTCCAGGTGACCGCCGGCGGCCAGACCGCGACGCTCGCCGGGACCGTGACGACCCGGACCGTCGGCCACCCGCCCGTCTACCACGCGGACTTCGAGGGAACCCTCGGTTCCGAGTGGAGCGGCGTCACGGCCACCGAGCCCATCCAGGGCTACGTCGGCTACGGCTTTGATGGCAAGCTCCTGCGCAACGCCACCGGCGGCAATGCGACGACGCTGACCCTCACCGGGCTGCCGCAGCACACCTCCGTCGACCTCCGCTTCTTCCTGGCGATCATCGACTCCTGGGACGGGTGTGTCGGCCCCGGACCCGACACGCTTACGATTCGCGTCGACGGCGTGGCCCTCCTGTCTGAGGTCTTCGAGAACAGCGGCTGCGGCACGCAGAGTTACGTTCCACCGCCCGACGTGACGCTAGCCCGGCACGCGAACTTCGGGTTCGTGGGGGACTTCGGGTACTTCCGCGACTCGGCCTACGCGATGGGCTTCGATCCGCGGTTCTCCGCCATCCCCCACACGGCGAGCACGCTGACGCTCGAGTGGTCCTACAACCGCCAGGGCGCCAACGACGAGTCCTTCGGGATCGACAACCTCGACGTCGTGCTCAACGGGGTGCCCGACTTGAACGATGCCCCGGGCGCGGAAGCGGGCGGTCCGTACGCCGTGGCCGAAGGCAGCACCCTCGTCCTCGACGGCTCGGGCTCGGCCGATCCGGATGGCGACAGCCTCACCTACGCCTGGGACCTCGACGCCGACGGCGAGTTCGATGACGCCACTGGGGCGAACGCCTCGATCACGCCGGACGACGGTCCGGCCAGCATGACCGTGCGTCTGCGGGTCACCGACCCGTCGGGTGAGAGCTCGACCGATGACGCGACGGTCTCGGTCTCGAACGTGGCACCGACCGCCGTCCTGGTGACCCCGGCGAACGTCGCCGAAGGCGGCGCCTTCAACGTCGAGCTCGGCGACGCGAATGATCCCTCGAGCGCCGATCTCGCGGGCCTGACCTTTGCCTTCGATTGTGGCCTTGGCGGCGGGTACGGCGCGTTCACCTCGGCCATGTCGACCGCCTGCACCGCAGGCGACGACGACGTAGATGCCGCCGTTCGGGCCACGGTCCGGGACAAGGACGGCGGCGTCACGGAGTACGCGGCCACTGTTCCGGTGTTCAATGCGCCTCCATCCGGCACGTTCGGCGCGACGTCACCGATCCTCGAGGGGGGGACGAGCACCCTAACCTGGACAGGCGAGTCTGATCCCTCGTCGAGCGATGCGGCGGCCCTCCGCCACAGCTTCGCCTGCGACGGCCTCATCGTAAGCCTGGTCGACAGCTGGATAGCAGCCTCCGTGGCCGCGAGCACGACCTGCAGCTTCGACGACAACGGGTCGTACGTCGTCCGTGGTCGCGTCCTCGACCCCGACAACGACTCGGAGTCACGCACGGCGCCGGTGTTCGTCGAGAACGTCCCGCCGAGCGCCACGCTCGCCACCCCGGCGATAGTGGCCGAGGGCTCGAGCTTCCCAATCTCGCTCAGCGACCCAGTCGATCCGTCGGCGGCGGACACTGCGGCGGGCTTCACGTATGCCTTCGACTGCGGCGACGGAGCAGGCTTCGGCCCGTTCTCGTCGAGCGCCGGCGCTACCTGCACCGCGTCGAACGACGGAGCAGCGAATGTCGCAGCGATGAT
>SCUO01000137.1 GCA_004297395.1 Chloroflexota bacterium
CTGTGGGGATACGTATTCGAGCCCCTGAAGAATAAGATTCACTTTGCGGAATTCGTGCTGGACAGAGAACTTGACACTGTCGTCTGGCCGGGCGGTGCGGATTTCGCGCCAGAATTCCTTTACCAAAAGTTGCGCCCCGATTATGTGCTCAGGTCGACGCCAAAAAATGGTGCGGCTTAGCCGCGGGCGAGCGTCATGTATAACGTGTCCGTTGAGGCTGTAGAAAATCCCATTTCTGAGCTGCGATTCACCGCCGGGCACCAACTGCGCTTCGAGATCGACCGGCAGCAACTGCGGACTCATGTCGACTCGCTTGTAACCTGCCATGCCGAACTCCTTGCTGCTGCCGCGCTATTGCCGCAAGATCTCGGGACTTTTTCTAGCCTCGTTAGAAGGCACCTGGCATGAAGCACCTTCCAACAAATGTAGTCGCTTACAAAAGAACTCCAGAGTTCACCGAGGACTCAGTTCCCACAGGCTTGCTTCACGAACACAGCACCAGGGAATCGGTCTGGGGGAAAATTGTGGTACTTGAAGGTCGGCTGCAATACACCATCAACGAACCTGTGAAGGAAGTAATCATTCTCGACGAACACACATATGGTGTGGTTGAGCCAAGGGTACTGCACGAAGTGCTGCCGTTGGGCAAGGTAAGATTCTATGTTGAGTTTCACAAATAAGGGCCTTCTAACCGAAGAAGACATTCCAGACGCGATCGTCGATCTCTCCCAGCCCGGAGTTATGGATAATTCGAGTTACAAACCGCGCGCCCGGCAGCCGCAGCGGGCCGGCCAGCGAAGAGGGGGTTCCGCGCACGCCAGCGCAGCCGTTGACGACATCCGGCTATTGGTCAGACTCGAGAATGCTTTTAACCTGCTTTTCCGCGCCAGAAGCTTTGAACCAGACGCGCTCCGAAAGCAGGTAGGCGATGACCCCCAGCGACACCAGCAACGCGGACCCAAAAATGGCGAATAAAGCCCACAATCGCGTGCGGGGGTCTTCCGTGGCCAGCAGGACAATGATCACACTGCTGCCAAAAAAACCAATGACCAACGCGTG